>JABSRQ010000134.1 GCA_013215055.1 Pseudomonadales bacterium
CCACCATCTGCACATCGAAGTGGCGCATATTTAATACACGTTTACCCGCCTCTCTTACCGTGGCAAAGGCTTCTGGCAATAAATCATCCAGAGTTTCGCCATCGGCAATACGCTTTTTAAATTCATCGGTTTTGGCTTGAATCTGAGCATCACTTAAAGCCGTATATTCTTCTTCATAGGCAGTAATGGTTTTAACAACTTTCAACATCCGTTTGATTTCACGGTCGTTTCTGGTGCCAAAAATCTTTTTTATAAGGGGCATTAACATAGGGGCGTGTCCAGCTATAGAGTTCCCGAAATTAGCGGTGCACGGAGTGTAACAGAAAGGCTGAGAGAATAAATACCAATAGCGCCAAGACTGACGGAAAATGCAGCCTTCTCAAGGGTTTGGCAGATGTTGAATCTAACAGGCTTTTAACAGCCTGTTATTAGATAGTTTTGCGGTAGATATAACGTTCAGGATTAACAGCTTTACCGTTTTTAATCACTTCAAAATGTACATGTGGGCCGGTTGAACGTCCTGACGTTCCCATCGCTGCAATCGCTTGGCCTTTATTCACGATCTCACCGATCTGCACATGGTTTTTGCTATTGTGTGCATAGCGGGTGATATAACCATTACCGTGATTAATTTCTACCATATCACCGTAGCCATAGCGATCACCGGACCAAACCACAACACCCGAGGCTACCGCCAGTATATTTGAGCCCATTTTACCGGCGTAATCCACCCCCTTATGCCAACGTACACGGCCATGAAAGGGATCTATACGTTTGCCAAACGGTGATGATAACCAGCCTTTTTGTACCGGCTTTCCGGCTACATATTGCTCCTTTTGCAGTTGCTCGCTGCTTAACAAACTGTCTAATGCCAAGAGCTCTTGTTCACGTAAACGTAATTTTTCAGCCAGTTTTTCATAGTCATGCAGAATATTCATGGCTGGACTTTCTTGGGCGTTTAACAGTAAATCAGCATTTTCTGGCCCACCAATGGCGGGATCACTGTAGAAATCAAATTCCGAGGAGAAGTTGGCCATATCGGCAAGCCGGCCACCTAGCGCTTCTAATCTGGCGACCCTAGCCTGCATTAAACCCGCTTTTTTAGCATGCTCAACAAAAACCGCATCACTATAGGTATAAAACTGATTGAGTTCACTTTGTTCAAATAATATTTGCTGATGCAGGTCATCTAATTGTCTTTGAACGGCAGACACTCTAGCGCCTCTATCCAGCACTAAATAGATGGAAAAAAGAAAACTGAGCACAAAAAATCCACAAAAAGCTGCAGCAAACCACAGCCATTTAAGCTCAAAATCAATATTATGGGAACGTTCCAGTTCATCCCCAATCAATATTATCTTCATATTATCAATAGCCTAGAGGGCAAAAAGGCGACCACAGGCCGCCTACAACTTAAGAGATATGAAGAAATTGTAGCAGTATTTAATTTAAACAGCTACTGCCGCTGGAGAATAGCTGATGGGGCTATCTTCTTCTTTGTACGTTACCAGTTCCCAAGCATCGTCTTGCTTAAGCAACTCACGTAATAAACGGTTATTCAATGCATGGCCAGATTTAAAGGCTTTAAATTCGCCGATTAAACCGTAACCCAGCAGGTATAAATCACCAATTGCATCTAAAACTTTGTGTTTTACAAACTCATCTTCATAACGCAGACCGTCTTCATTAAGAATACGGTATTCATCAACAACGATGGCGTTATCGACACTGCCACCACGGGCTAAGCCCTTGGAGCGCAGGTATTCAAACTCGTGCATAAAACCAAAAGTTCTTGCACGGCTTATTTCTTTAATAAAAGAAGTGGTTGAGAAATCCATCACCGCATCAGCTTTTCGGCCATGGAACACCGGGTGATCAAAGTCGATGGCAAAGGAGACCTTAAAACCATCAAAGGGGAGGAATTTTGCGACTTTGTCACCGTCGGTCACTTCCACTTCTTTTTTAATACGTAAGAATTTTTTTGCTGCAGCTTGTTCTTCAATGCCTGCGGACTGTAAAAGAAAGACAAAGGGCCCTGCACTGCCATCCATGATAGGCACTTCGGATGCACTTAATTCCACGTAAACATTATCAATCCCCAAACCAGCCATGGCAGAGAGTAGATGTTCTACGGTGGATACACGTACATCACCCTTGGTCAACGTCGTTGACATCGTAGTATCGCCAACATTGACAGCTTTGGCTTCAATTTCTACAACTGGATCCAGATCCACACGACGAAACACGATACCCGTATCTACAGGTGCCGGTTTTAATGTCAAATAGACCTTGTCACCCGTGTGCAAACCTACACCGGTGGCACGAATCGGGTTGCGAAGCGTACGCTGTTTTATCATCGCGAGACCTTATTCTTTTACAATTACAAATAAATTTGAAGCAATTCTAGCAGACCGAGGCCTCTTTAAGAACCGCTTAACAACTCAAAAACCTTACCTGGCCGAGATTAGTCGGCCTGTCTGCGCAAGAATGCTGGAATATCCAACAATTCCATATCATCCGCCGCAGAAGATTCTGCAACCGCAGCATTACCGGCTACTGATTTTAAACGCGAGGAGCTATTACGCATAACCGCGGGTTGATCATAGCTGGAATAGTCCATGGGCTGACCAATAGTCGGTTCACTATTATCAACCACAGGAGGCTCGGCCTGAATGGTTTGCATAGATTGTGCTTGCGGCACGTGTGTAACCGCCTCATGTACACTGCCTAAACCGGTAGCAACAACAGTCACCTTGAGCTCATCACCCATAGACTCATCGATAACGGTACCGATAACAACGGTGGCATTATCACTGGCAAATTCTTCAATGGTTGCGCCCACATCACCAAACTCACCCAAACCCAAGCTTTCGCTGGCGGTGATATTGACCAAGATACCGCGTGCGCCTTCAAGATTTACATCTTCTAATAAAGGTGAACGTACCGCAGCTTCTGCAGCTTCTATCGCACGGTTTTCACCTTTCGCGGTTGCAGAACCCATCATTGCCATGCCCATTTCAGACATTACCGTGCGCACATCCGCGAAATCCACGTTGATTAAACCCGGGCGTACAATCAAATCGGCAATACCTTGTACCGCACCGTGTAAAACATTGTTGGCTTCTTTAAATGCATCAACCAACGTCACCGCACCACCCATCACTGCTTCCAGTTTTTGGTTAGGAATAGTGATTAATGAATCGACGTGTTGCGATAATTCACGAATGCCTTCCTCTGCCAGGCGCATACGTTTTTTACCTTCAAATTTAAAAGGCTTGGTCACAACCGCAACGGTTAAAATGCCCAGCTCTCTTGCTACTTCAGCAATAACGGGCGCAGCCCCGGTACCAGTACCGCCACCCATGCCTGCGGTGATAAAAATCATATCCGCGCCATGAATCACTTCGGCGATTCTATCGCGGTCTTCCATAGCAGCTTGCCTGCCCACTTCCGGGTTTGCACCGGCACCCAAGCCCTTAGTGATAGTGTTACCTAACTGCAGAACAGTGCGGCTTTCAATATCATCTAATGCTTGAGCATCGGTGTTAGCACAGATAAATTCCACACCTTCGATGTGGCTGTTAATCATGTGTTTAACGGCATTACCACCACCGCCTCCAACACCTATGACCTTGATTAAAGGACTCTGTGGCTGGTTATCGATCAATTCAAACATGGTTTTCTCCCCTTCCTTTTTGAATGTTTTTTAAAATTAAAAAGCTTAAAGTGTTTAAAAATTATTTTGGATCCAGCGCTTCATTTTTGATAAAGCCCCTTCACTGGTTCTGACGGATGGATTACTGCCTGGCAGCGGTGAAAACTGCTGCTTCAAGCCGTAATGCAATAAACCTACACCGGTGGCATGAATCGGATTACGCACGATATCTTGCAAGCCCCCCTCTTCGTTAGGCATACCTAAACGTACCGGCATATGGAAAATTTCTTCGGCTAATTCAACCGCACCTTCCATTTTCGATGTACCACCGGTTAACACGATGCCACCAGCTAACATTTGCTCATAACCGCTGCGCCGAATCTCGGCCTGCACCAAGGTAAACAACTCGTCATAACGCGGTTCAACAACTTCTGCCAAAGCCTGGCGCGATAAATTACGTGGTGGTCTGTCTCCCACACTGGGCACCTTAATGGTTTCTTCTGCTCTGGCTAGTTGTGCCAGTGCACAGGCATATTTCATCTTGATATCATTCGCATGTTGCGTAGGCGTTCTAAGCGCCATGGCAATATCGTTTGTCACCTGGTCGCCGGCAATAGGAATAACACCTGTATGCTTGATAGAACCTTCGGTAAATATAGCGATATCGGTAGTGCCACCACCAATATCGACCAAACACACACCCAGTTCTCGTTCATCATCAGTTAATACTGCGTAACTTGAGGCCAGCTGCTCCAGGATAATATCTTCAACTTCCAGACCGCAACGTTGAATACATTTTTCAATATTCTGCGCCGCATTCACCGCACAAGTGACGAGATGCACCTTGGCTTCAAGACGCACACCCGACATGCCATAAGGCTCTTTCACACCTTCTTGGGAATCGATCAAATATTCCTGCGGTAAAATATGCAGAATCTTTTGATCAGCCGGAATTGCCACCGCTTTTGCCGCATCAATAACCCGCTCTACATCCGCCGGTGTCACTTCTTTATCTTTAATTGCCACGATGCCGTGTGAATTCAAACTGCGAATATGATTACCGGCAATACCCGCATAGACCGAATGAATCTGGCAACCCGCCATCAGTTCAGCTTCTTCTACCGCACGCTGAATTGACTGCACTGTTGATTCAATATCAACCACTACACCTTTTTTTAAACCACGTGATGGATGTGAACCCAATCCAACAATTTCCAAATTGCCTTCAGGGGTGATTTCACCAACGATGGCAACAATTTTTGACGTACCAATATCCAGGCCGACAATCATATTGGAAGATCTTTCATGTGCCATAGTAACGGCTCCCTAACGCATTTTTCTGGAAGCGACATCTGTCTTCCAGGCTACAGCAGCACCGTTGTTATAACGCAGGTCTGCTTGTTTAATATCATTTAATTGTTGATGACTCATCGCCCCATCAACAATCTTATTCCAACGCATTAACTGCGCATCAACATCATCAGCATTGATGATCAATTCACTACCGGCATGTAAACCCACCTTCACAACCTTGCGTTCATCCATTACCAATGCTGTGATGGGCAGCTGTTTTTCAGGCAACAAAATTTTAATACGCTTATAAAGTGCCAATAATTCTTTATGATCCAGGCCTGAAAACCTAACCAAACCAGGAATTTCAACAGGCTCTTTAGGCGTAAATATTTCGCCATAAATATTGATAAAACTTTCATCATTCCAAACCGCTGCAACTTGCTCTTCTGTTAGCGTCACAATCAAATCATCGGGTAACTGGCGCTTAATAAGCACCTTATAAACCCAGGGCAAAGCTTTCAATTGCGTATGTAAATCTGACAAATTTACATTCACAAATCCCGCTGAGGTAAATTGATGAATAATCTCTCCAACCTCATCTTCAGACTGATAACGCAGCTGCCCGTTAATTTTTACATTTTCAACTGCAACATCCATTACCGTCTCAACGGCGATAAAAGAGGCATAGATGCCGGACACTAATATGGCCAAAGCCACCACCGAAATCAGGGTTCGAATATTCAAAAACGAAAATGAAATATCCAATTCAGGCAACTGCATTTCGAATTTTTTCTTAGCGCTTGTCAGTCGACTTGCGCCTTGACTGCTCTTTTTCTGTTTTTTAGACACAGCGACCTTCTTTGAAGGCCTTACTGTTTTTTTGGCTGTGTCTTTTTTAAACATTACGCTAAGCTCAAATTAAAAATATCAGCGACTAAAACACTAAACGATTTACCTGTGGCTTCTGCTGCCATGGGTACCAAGCTATGATCCGTCATACCTGGTGAAGTATTAGCTTCTAAAAAATAATAGGCGGCATCGCAATTGTTGGTCATCACATCAATACGGCCCCAGCCAGTACAAGCTAATAACGAGAAAGCCTTTAACGCTTCTTGCTGTATTTGGGTTTCAACATCTTTATCCAAACCACAGGGCACAATATATTGTGTATCGTTGGTTTCATATTTAGCTTCATAATCATAAAAATGATTATCCGTTTTTAAACGAATCATCGGTAGCGCAACACCTGCCACAATCGCGACAGTGTATTCATTGCCTTCAATCCATTTCTCAGCAATGATTAACGCATCATATTCCAGCGCGATAGCCATAGCCTTGATAAAGCTGGATTCATCTTCAACCACCGACATACCGATACTTGAACCCTCATTAGCCGGTTTAATCATCATCTTATTGCCCAGTTTGGCTCTTACATCCACCCACTGAGATAATCCATCAACTAACATAAAATCTGCAGTGGCAATACCGGCGGCCTGCCAAATCAACTTTGTGCGGTATTTATCCATTGCAATCGCACATCCTTGCATCGAGCTTCCGGTATAAGTCACTTTTAATGTGCTTAATAAAGCCTGTACCGTGCCGTTTTCACCGGCACCGCCATGCAAGGCTATAAAAACATGTTTAATATTTTTTTCACTGATGCTTGCAGCTATATCCGCCGTTTTTATATCTAAGCCAATAACATCCTGGCCTAAATCAGCGAAGGCATTGATAACCGCCTTACCACTGTTAAGAGACACTTCACGTTCGGAACTTTCACCACCAAACAACACGGCGATATTGCCGATAACTTTGCTGCTATCAATCAGGTTCATACTAAACCCCGCTTGGATAACATCTCGGCTAAAGCACCCACATTACCTGCACCTTGAGTAATCACGAGATCATTGGCCTTTACAAAACAACTTAAAACCTCGGGCACCTGCTCTATGGTTTTGACATGAACAGGGTCCAACTTTCCACGTTGACGAATGCTGCCACATAAGCTGCGGCTGTCAGCGCCAACAATGGCAGACTCACCTGCACTGTAAACATCCAACACAATCAATACATCTACCGCATCCAGCGCATCAACAAAATCATCATATAAATCTTTTAAACGGCTATAACGATGCGGTTGAAATATCATCAATATTCTATGATCTGGATGGCTGGATCGGGCCGCAGCAATGGTGGCTGCAACTTCTGTTGGGTGATGACCATAATCATCAACCAATCTCGCCTGTCCTTCTGCCACGGGGTAATCACCATAAACCTGAAATCTTCGCCCCACACCATTAAAGTTAGACAAACCGTGCTGAATAAACGCAACATCTATACCTTCATCAACACATACCGCCACGGCTGCGGTTGCATTTAAAACGTTATGTACACCCGGCATATTCAAGATGAGTTCAACGCTTTGATTGTCACCATAATTCACTGTGAATGTGCTTTGCATACCATTAACACGAACATCGCTGATACGAAAATCGGCATCTTCGGCAAAGCCGTAGCTGATAGTGGCCCTGCCCATTCTTGGCATCAGCTCACGAATAACCCCATCATCAACACAAACCACCACCACACCGTAAAAAGGCAAATTATGAATAAATTCAATAAAGGTCTGCTTCAGTTTATTAAAATCGCCATCATAGGTGGCCATATGATCTTCTTCAATATTGGTAATCACCGAGACCATAGGCTGAAGATGCAAGAATGAAGCATCACTTTCATCTGCCTCGGCGATTAAATAACCACTTTCACCCAAACGAGCATTACTGCCAAAATTATTCACCAAACCACCAATAATAAAAGTAGGGTCTAAGTCAGCCGAACCTAAAATAGAGGCGATCATACTGGTTGTTGTGGTTTTACCATGTGTACCCGCTACCGCAATGCCATGCCTATAACGCATTAACTCAGCTAGCATTTCAGCACGTTGTACGATAGGCACTCGATGTTCTCTGGCCCATTGAATTTCTGGGTTAGATTCATCAATAGCGGTAGATACCACAACCACATCAGCACCAATAACATTTTCTTCTTTATGGCCTATCTCTATTTCAGCCCCTAAAGATTGCAGACGGGCGGTATTTTTTGAGGCATTAAGATCGGAGCCACTCACACGGTATTTCTGGTTTACCAAAACCTCGGCAATGCCACACATGCCCGCGCCACCGATGCCAATAAAATGGATTCGCTCAATCCTGCGCATACCCGGTACATTCTTTATGGCATTCATGAAGCCAACTCCAAACAAATTTTTGCAACCGTTTCACTGGCATTACTGATCGCTACCGATTCGGCTTTTTCTTGCATATTTTTTAACAACTGCGCATCGTCAATCAACGAGGTTAATATTTTTTCAAGGCTGGCGACTGTCATAGCCTCCTGCGGCATTAGAAAAGCTGCATTTTCATCAACCAACCATTTAGCATTAGCCGTTTGATGGTCGTCGATAGCAAAGGGATAGGGAATAAAAATTGCAGGTAATCCCGCTACTGCAATTTCTGATACCGTCATCGCTCCAGATCTACAAATCACCACATCGGCCCAGGCATAAGCTGCAGCCATATCATCAATAAAAGCGGCGACTTTGATTTGATCAGATGCTTTTATGTCTGCATTTTTATAAAGCGCTTTAACATCATCAATATGTCTCACACCGGTTTGATGCCACAGCTGTATTCTTGTGCCCATAACATTCACAAGCTCGGGCATAAGCTCATTTATTGCTTTGGCTCCCAAGCTTCCACCTAAAACCAATACATGTAGATTTTCATCATCATTTTCATATACAGCTTTAATATCAGCCCTAACCGGATTACCAACCGTTGTGGCTTTATTATTACCGGCAAACGCGGCTGGGAAAGCCTGTAAAACACGTTTAGCCAACGGTGCCAATATTTTATTGGTAGTACCTGCCACCGCATTTTGTTCATGAATCAACAAGGGTTTAGCTAATAGTTTTGCCGCCACACCACCTGGGCCTCCGGCAAAACCACCCATACCTAACACACAGTCAGCTTTCACTTTTTTAATCACGGCTATTGATTGCACTACCGCATGAACAATTTTAAACGGGGCCAAAAACAAGCCTTTTAATCCTTTACCACGCACACCAGCAATATCGATAATATGTAATTCTATACCGGCAGCAGGCACTAACTTGGCTTCTATACCTGCAGAAGTACCCAACCATGAAACCTCATGACCTAACAATATTAATTGTTCTGCCACCGCCAAACCGGGGAACACATGGCCGCCAGTTCCACCGGCCATAATTAAAATATGTTTTTTAGCTATTTTATTGGTGTTCATTAAATAGCACTCCTTAAACCACGAGCATTTTGTTCTTCCGATGCAGCATCTTGACTGCTGATATCGGCATCAATTCGGGCTAGCATACCCATCATAATAAAACACACAATTAAACTACTGCCGCCATAACTTAAAAACGGCAAAGTTAAACCTTTGGTCGGTAATAAACCGGTATTCACGCCCATATTAATAAATACCTGAGTCGCGATAATCAGCGCGATGCCATAAGCCAGATACGCCGAAAACAAATCATTAACCGCCTCGGATTTTTTGGCTATCATCAATATTTTTGTAATCAAGGCAGCAAATACCAGCAACGTTAAAAACCCACCAATAAAACCTGTTTCTTCGGCAATTATCGCAAATACAAAGTCGGTATGCGCCTCTGGCAAGTAAAACTGTTTTTGAATGCTATTGCCCAAACCTAATCCCATCCATTCGCCGCGGCCAAAGGCAATTAACGACTGTGTTAGCTGATATCCACAATCATAGGGATGTTCCCAGGGATCAACAAAACACTTTAAACGCTGCATTCTGTAAGATGATGACGTTGCCATTAGAGCCACCGCAATAAGCGATGAAAGCACCAAGACCATAAACTGTTTTACGCCTACTCCGGCTAAAAAAATCATGCCCATACAAGCCGTTAACATCACCACCGATGAACCAAAATCAGGCTCCATCAATAATAAAACAATTAAAACAACCAATACTAAAATCGGTTTAATAAAACCACGCCAGCGCTCACGCACTTCATCCTGGCGTCTCACTAAATAACCCGCTAAATAGATCAATACAAATAACTTAGCCGGTTCTGAACTTTGTAAATTAATCGGGCCTAATGGAATCCAGCGCATACTGCCGTTTACTTCTCGGCCAATGCCTGGAATTAATACCGCCACCAACAGTAGGAACCCAGCCAATAAACATATGCCACCATACTCATACCATTTTTTACTTGGCACCATAAACGCGGCAAATCCTGCGATAACCGCCAACACCAAAAATATCAACTGTCGATAAGCATGAAACATCGGGTTATTATATTTCTGCGCCGAATAATCGATAGAAGCCGAACTCATCATCACAATGCCAATGGTTGACAGTGTTATAACAAGCCCAAGCAGAACCCTATCCACATAGCGAAGCTGATTGAATGAATCTTTAATCATTGCAGCCTCCACTATTGCGTGATTGTAATTGCAGTACAGTCGCTTTAAACACGTCACCTCGGTGTTCAAAGCTTTTAAACATATCAAAGCTGGCGCAGGCCGGTGAAAATAAAACCAAGCCTTGTGGGGCTGCCAAAAATGATGCCTCTTTAATGGCCTCTTCTAAATCACTGACCATTACCACCTTGTTATCAGGCAATACTGCAGCGATTTTCCCTGCATCTTGGCCCAATAAAATGACTTTATCGACATGCGCCTCTACAGAGGCTGCCAGAGGTCTAAAATCAGACATTTTATCCAGGCCGCCTGCAATCAAAATCAGCTTACCCGGCTCAGCAGAAAAACCATTGATTGCGGCAACCGCGGCACCGACATTGGTGGCCTTTGAATCATTGATATAAGTAACATCATCAATCTCGCCTGCGAATTCACAGCGATGAGATAAACCTGAAAAATTCAATACGGCTGAAGTCATCTGCGCCCATGACAGACCTGCCTGATAACATAAGGTCATCGCCGCCATAACATTATTGATATTATGTTGACCCTTTAACTTCATTTCAGCAGTATTAATTAAACTAACGTCACCGCAGCAAATCGCTTGCTGATTATCTTTAATTTTTAATGACAAACCCGAGTCATGCACACCGGTTAAACCAAAGCTTATGATTTTTTCCGCAGCGGTCATTACATCTACTGGCGCACTTAAGGTTTCGTCACGATTCACAGCGATATTTTCTGCACCATTAAATATCACCTGCTTGGCTTTCACATAATCATCAAAGCTTTTATATCTATCCATATGATCTTCAGTCACATTTAAGATACACACAGCCTTGGCATTTAAATGATTTAATCGCTCTAACTGAAAACTGGAAAGCTCTAAGACAAAAATATCAAAATCTATTACGGACGCAACTTGATCCAAAACCGGCAAACCTATATTCCCGGCCACCGCCACCTTTAAACCCGCAGAGCTTAAAATCTCACCCACTAAGGTGGTTACCGTGCTCTTACCATTGGAACCGGTGATAGCAATAACAGGTTTTGTATTAACATTTAAAAACAGCTCAATATCGCTGGAAATAACCGCGCCTTGTGCAACAGCGATTTCAATAAAGCTTTCAGTTAATGCAATGCCGGGGCTAACAATAATCACATCACCCTTGGCATAAGTTAATGCATCTAAATTGCCAAATGTGGTTTCAACATCAGGATATTGTTCTTGAATTTTTTGTGCAGCAGGAGGGTTTTCCCTGCTATCACATAACCTAAAGTCACTGCTACCTTGGCGCTGAAAAAAAGACACACACGACAATCCCGTCAGGCCAGTGCCGACTATCGTATAATGTGTATTTTTATCTACAGTACTCATAAGTATTTTTAGTTTCTTTATTTTTGTATTAACGTAATTTTAATGTTGCCAGGCCTATCAAGACCAAGATGATGGTGATAATCCAAAAACGCACAATCACCCTAGGTTCAGGCCAGCCTTTTAATTCAAAGTGATGATGTATAGGTGCCATTCTAAATATGCGTTTGCCGGTCAATTTGAATGAGGCTACCTGCAAGATCACCGATACGGTTTCCAAAACAAATATCCCACCCATAATGAAAAATACAATTTCATGGCGAATAATAACCGCAATAACCCCTAACGCAGCCCCTAAGGCTAACGCGCCCACATCACCCATAAACACCATGGCGGGATAGGTGTTAAACCATAAAAAGCCTAAACCTGCACCCACCAAAGCCATGCAAATCACGATTAACTCACCTGCACCAGGGATATAAGCGATATGCAAATATCTTGCGAATTCAACATGCCCAACCAAATAGGCAATTAAACCTAACGCGGCAGCTACCATGACCGAAGGCATAATAGCCAGGCCATCCAAACCGTCGGTTAAGTTCACGGCATTACTGGAACCTACGATAACAAAGTATGTCAGCACCAGATAAAACAGGCCCATTTCCAAAGCAACATCTTTGAAAAAAGGAATAAACAACTGCGTTTCTGCCGGTACTTCTGCGGTTTGATACAACACAATCGCCGCACCTAAACCTGCTACCGATTGCCAAAAATATTTCCATCGTGCTGGAAGTCCACGTGAATCTTTTTCCACCACCTTGCGGTAATCATCCACCCAACCCACGGCTCCAAAAATAAATGTGACGATTAATACTATCCATATATAGCGGTTGCTTAAATCGGCCCATAATAATGTGGTTAAACCGATGGTTAATAAAATTAACGCCCCACCCATGGTCGGTGTACCCGACTTACTTAAATGACTTTTTGGGCCATCGCTTCTTATCGTTTGTCCAATCTGCTTACTGACCAAAGCACGAATAAATTTTGGACCCAAGATTAATGACAGGGCCAAACTGGTTAACACGGCAAAAATGCCGCGAACGGTCAGGTATTGAAAAACCTGAAATCCACTAACGAACTCTGATAACCATGTTGCTAAAAGTAATAGCATTTTATTTCCCCACCTCTTTAATCAGAGGTTTTATAATATCTTCCATTGCTGCAGATCGGGATCCCTTAATCAACACAACATCATCAGCAGAGACGTGATGGGTTAAATACGCCGCAAGCTCAAACCTATCCGTAAAGTGTTTAGCATTTTCACCAAAGGCATCTGCAGCCAACTGACTATCAATACCGCAGGTCAGCAACAAATTTATACCTGAATTTTTAGCAAACGCCCCCACATATTCATGTGATGCCTGTGTATCTTCACCTAACTCAGCCATATCGCCTAAAACAAGAATTTTATTTTGAGGATAATG
>JABSRQ010000135.1 GCA_013215055.1 Pseudomonadales bacterium
ATCTTCGGCACGGCTAAATGCCTTTTCCACTGCCTGTATTTTAAATGATTTCGTGAATTTCATGTTGATTATTTACTACCTCTAATTGAAAGTTAGAGGCGACAACTATGCTGACACAGGGGGGAATTCCACACTACCGGTTTCAGGCATATCACCACACTACAATACTTATGCTGTACTTCTAGCATTTAAGGCATTGGGTCTTAATAAGCCTTATACCTCACGTGATATTGGCGAGACGAAAAAATCGATGGAGTAAAAGCTAATCTTAATGGCTGCTTAAGCCTCATTGCAGGCTGCCGGTTAAGCTAAGCGGCATTAATATCAATGCCCGCTTCTGACAGAAGCAGCCGTTTTTGATTATCAGAAATAAATGCGTTCAATGTCCGCCTAGAGGCTAAAGCTGGTATTGAGATCAATAATGACATCATTTAATACAACTCATAATATAAATGTAATAAACATTAGTATCTAAAAAGTAAACTACCACCATTGTATTGGTCAATATATACCGACTACTACCGATAGCCCCCCCCTCTAGCTTTCTAGTAGGCTTTACGAGTACACTTAATATAATTAGCATCAGAGGCATCTGCCATGAAAACACTATTGTCATTCTGCTTATTTTTGACAGTATCAGGGACTGTAGCAGCACAGCAACCTACGAACCCTATATACAAGCCTAACGCTGCTAGGCCACCTATTGACTGTTCTTCCGACAATAGCTGTAGCGAGAAACAAACAAACAGCACATCTAGAAAAACCAATGCTAAGGGTGTAAAGCCCAGCACATCTAGAAAAACCAATGCTAAGGGTGTAAAGCCCAGCACATCTAGAAAAACCAATGCTAAGGGTACAAAGCCCAGCACATCTAGAAAAACCAATGCTAACACGCAGTAATATTACTTTGAGAAACCCGTCAATTAGTTCGAATAACCGGCTTTGAGTTTTTCTTGATTCAACGTAATTCAAAAATCATTCAAAAAGCTTTACTTCAAGAGATTTGCGAAGAACGGCGAGAGCCTCTTTCGTGTCAAAACCAGCCGGTCACATTCTCGATTCTTAGGTAGATGGTTAGCCTGCAACTGAATCGATTGCAGCCCTTCGAGTATAACTAAAGAGTAGCTCTATACGGCCTGCCCAAGAGAGAAGTATAAGAAGCATTAACCCCTATTCACTATAACCTTGAAGGTGAAAATGTTGCTGCGGTTTATTGATACGGCTGAATTGAGCAGAGTTGAATGCCGATGAGTCTAATGCCGGTCTTTGATAATAGCTACGGCATATTGTGCTGTGTCAGCTGCTTATGGGCTCAATAAAATCAGTTCCAGCGTACAGATTTTTCTTTCTAGCAAAGACTGAGCGCTTTGTTCACTTTATGCTTGCGAACGCAAGTTAAAGTGGCCGCCTAAATGTACCGGCGCTTTGGTACTAGTCGCCCAGAAAACGCAAAACTATCTAACTCCTTTTGTTAATCTCACACTCACCTGGAATAGCTCTACATTGTTGAGTCATGTTTGGGCAGGTACGTGTCAATTCCGGCCCTAACACATCAAGCTTATCTGGCAATATTAGGGGCTGATTATCATTATGCTCGCTTAATATAAAGGGTGAATAACAAATTCATAACAATTAAGTAATAAAATAAAACAAAACTACGTAAAAGTGTTAGGTGTTATTGAAGTAGACTGCTCTGCGCAGTTTTTTGTTTCATACGGAAAAAATGTGACATTCATCTCTTTTACGGAAATTTTATCGACGAGTTTTTTCAATATTTTATTAATTGCATGACTCATTCATTAGATAAAAAATAATGTTTTATATTGTTGATAGCTCGCCTGAATAAGAGCATTACTAGAAAAACGCATGAACAATATATTTAAAAAAATCTCTGTCAATAGCAATTTCCTCTTGCGCCTAACACTTTATGTGTGTCTTGATACTGGTAGGTCTGCGTAGTAGTTTAAATAAATAATAAAAATAAAAATAAGCTATAAGTAAACAGTGATTAAAATTACTTCCGCATTCATAGCGATGATGATTAAAAATAATCACTGATAAAAGCTAAGAATAATAAATAGAGGGATCAAAGGTTGATGCCTCAAAGGGTTTTGTTGTTAACGGACTATAAAGGAGTAATTAATGTCCCTTAAAAAACTGGTAGTGCCAATATTCATTGGCTCATTTATGCAGGCGGCTCATTCAGGTGTTTTACCTGAGGATCCCTGTTCCTCATTAGCTAAAATTATTGAAGGCTGTAAAGTAACAGCCGATCAACAAGATAGTGACGCACTTGGTCGAGGGATAAATCATATTAAGCTCTATCCTCATGAAGGCGCTTTATTGGCCGCGAATGGTAAGCAACCCGCGTTAGATAAGCTTTTCATCTTTGTCGCTGGGTTTGATACTGCGGATGTTTCTCATGAATTGTATCCCAACCCTGAGACCACCCCTTCTTATGACCCTTTTGCAAAATATAGCCCCATGGAGATTGGCCTTTCTACTCTTAATATGGGAGTAGATAAGTTTGGAAACAAGGTAGCAATCGATCCTGATGTTAGTGTTCTGATCGTCAAGCAGCCTATTGTTGAACATGAAACGATGGTAGATGGTGCTTATGCCTTGCAATCTACTCTTGAGCTTATTCAGTCCTATCGCAATGATAACAAACCCATTGTTGTTGCAGGTTATTCCATCGGTGGTGTTATAAGCCGTTACGCGTTAGCTGATCTGGAAAGCAAAAACGTAGAGCATAATACAGCTCTATATATTTCCTATGATGCACCACACCGAGGGGTGCATGTCCCTCAAAGTATTCAAAATGTACTGCCATTAATGCAGGATTATAAGGATGACATTGCCAGAACTTCAAATGATGTTAGAAAGATTCCTTTTATAGGTAAGTTTGCCGCCAATGTATTGGATGCTCTAGCAGCCAAGGTGGAGGGAGTTGACTCCAAATTCCGCGCTAAAGTTGCGGGTATGTCAGCCAACACACTTTCTAGTAAAGCTGGTGAACAGTTTGTTATTGATCATGTACTGAACCCAAGTGCACAAGAAGCCATGTTCACACAATTAAATTCTATAAAGTATCCGGGTGATTATATTGACTATAGCGGTAGAGAAATCAGAACTATTGCAGTAACCAATGGCGACTTGCAAGGTTTTGATCAGACGGATGAGCTACAACGTTATACTAATGGTGCCTATTTCCGTTTCCGAGGTGAAAAAGGGTCTACAGATATTTATGCATTTCTAGACTTTCAATTATTTCCAACCACACCTAATAAAATCAATGTGAGTAATAGTGTGGGCGGATATGCATCAAAAACCTTTTACCATCCCTGTTTTCCAAAAATATGGTTGACCTGTTCTTCGAAGCTTAAAGCAGAGCTGGACTGGCCTCATAGCCGCACTGCACATGCTGAAGTTAAGCAGTTGGATTTGGTTTCTGGTGGTTATGTTGATATCGGTAGTTTTTTAATTGACGGTGTTGATGATGTCGCAGATTCAGGAATTTTTGACAGAATACCCGATGATAAAAATTGGCGTAAAGTCAATAAATTTACCTTTTTACCTACCTATAGTGCACTAGATGTTGAAGCACCAGCTATGCCAACAGTCTTTGATGTGGCAGCTACTCCTTTTGATAGAGTCATGCATTCAGTTGGTAATCAGGTTCATACAGAAATTGATTTTGAACTAGATGGACAAGCGTTATTGGATGAGATCAGGGATGCGCTTTCTCCGCTTTCTCCTCCGGCCACAACAATGAATGCATTTATCACTATTGGCGATGCAAAGATGGATGTTATTTATAATAGTCTTTGTAAGTCGGTTGTTTTAGCTAGTAGCAATAAAAATAATAGTTTGCCACAAGCTATGAATGAAATTAATAAAGCTAGAGACAGTAAGCTGCCCATTTTATTGAATCAAGGCGCTATCAATCAGCAAGAATATGATGATACTTATGTCTGGTTAGATGCATTAACAGAGCAGCTTGTTGCTGATGCTGCAGTTTATGCGGTAGAAGTGCCTGAGGTTCTAGCAAGTTTTGAACCTTCTTATAGCTGTAATAAATAAGGATTAATAAAAATGAAATATAAATATAAATATAAATATAAATATAAAGTATTACCCTTCTTTTATGCTGCTTTAGCAACCGTGGCCCAAGCACAGGCCTCTAATTTTGAAGGTCAGTGGGTTTTAAAGACTGTTGATTTACAATCTTCAGTACAGCAAACAGTAGAAACGATAACGACCTCAAGCACAAATTCAGGATCGGTCACTACTGTTTGTAATATCAACATGACAGCAGCCAATATATATCATACTGATTGTCTTGGAGGTGCTGACTTGAACCTGGTTGATAATCAACTTAATAGTGAGGATGGTAGTTGGTCAATTATTGCTAATACGGCTGATCAGCTTAGTGGCTCACTTGTGAGTAATGATGCAGCATCAGCTACTGACAGTGACGTTTTAACTATGAACTTCTCTATGTCTCGTCGTATTGCAGAAAGTGACATTGTTGGCAGTATAACCATTCAGCGTGGATTGCTTCAGGATACTTTTCCTATCCATACTTTTGTATTGAGCCAGATGGTGCATACTGCCAATACTGAAAATGGAACTGTACAGTCAGATATACAGCAAATATCTATTGATACAGAGGCTTTAAAGCTTCAGCTGATTAACATCGATCCAGGGACTGATTTAGTAGAAATATTTTCTCCTAATCTTTCCCTGGAAGATATGAGTAATGCTGAGGTGAAAATTAATGCATCTTCAAGTATCGATGCAACATTTTCAGGAACAGACGCTAGCGGCAGTTTTAGTGGGTCATTAGTATTAAACCCTTAATTCTGTCTCTATTACTCTGATATGCACAAGAGGTGTAAGCAGATTATTTGCTTGCATCTTTTTGTAAGTGGTACCCGACTCTCTGTTGAGATAGGATATTATTACTGGCACTGTCATCACCATTCTATTAATAAAAAAGGGAAGATTGTTATGAAAAATAAGTTACTCATGCTGAGTATTCCGTTAGTTTTTGTATCAGGAGCCGCTATTATGGGGTGCAAAACTGAGCGTAACCTTATTATTAACCCCATAACGACTTATACCAAGATTGACTCAGCAGGCAACGCTTTGGTTAACCAGGATATTGCTTTTAATGCTGATGATGCTTCTGCTTCAGAATCAAATTTTGACCGCTGGACCTGTTTAGAGGACGATACTACCGGGTTGATTTGGGAAGTTAAAACCAACGACTCAGGCTTAAGACATGCCAGCCATGCATTTTCTTGGTACGACCAGAATCCGGCAACTAATGGCGGCGAACATGGTATTGGGGATACCGGGGCATGGTTAAGTACTGACTGGCAATTGGCTGAAAATAGAAGTGCTGAACCTGCAACTGGAACGGATAACTGTTTTGATATCGCCCGCTGCGATACTGAAAAATATGTTGCCGATGTTAATGCGGTGGGCTTATGTGGTGCTACAGACTGGCGATTACCTAGCAAAGATGAGATTGCAACGTTAGTCTTTTCTGAGGCGGATGGAACTACAGGCCTGTATGCAGACTTAAGTTATTTTTATGATATGCATTGGATCAATGACGGAAACGCTGAATATTGGACATCAACAGCATCTGTTGATACCTCAAGAGCAAATAGATTAGTTTTTCAAGTTGGGGACTTCTTTGAAGGGCCTAAATATGTTGAACACTATATCCGTTTAGTTCGCGGTTCTGCTAAGCAATAAGGGACTGTGACTTAGCCTTGAATCAGAGCTTACAAACAAGCATGGTCATTCGATTATTTAACCTTCTTGAGCCCAGCTAGATACTGGGCTTATCCCACCCGCTTTTCAGCTGCCAGAGGCCCAAGGGCCGCCACAAGAAGTGTTTTTCTAAGCTTGCTAACCGCCTCGTACAGGTATAACCCTCTAGGGCATACTTTGCATAGATTTTACCTATTAGAACCACTAGGAATTATCACAGTGCGGCATTAGACTCATTGGCATTCACCTCTGATGAATTCTGCCATATCAATAAACCCCTTCAACAGTTTCTACTTCAAAGTTTTAGTGAATAGGGGCTAATGCTTCTTATACTCCACCTATGATGATTGGTCGGCGCTTGGTCAGGCCGTCGTGAGCTACTCTTTAGTTATGCTCGAGGGGCTGCAATTAAATCAATTTCAGCCCCCTAAAATTGCCAGATAAACTTGAGGTATTAGGGCTGGAAATGACACATTGGAGCCTAAGTTGGGCCATTCGTAGTAACCACTAACAGGATTGATATGCTCGGCATTCGGTTAGGACTCAAAAGTGACAAAACCAGCCGGTCACATTTTCGATTCTTAGGTAGATGCTTAGCCAGTAATGAGGCTAAGTCCTTCTGTATCAATTGCTACAAACACGCCAAGCGTCTATACGCATCCTTGGAATACAACCATCATTGATCAAAAATAAAATGATGACAGTCGGTTATTGGCTGTACTATTCAATGTGAAATCAGCATGAAATACTATGCTGTATGGAACTATCTATATATCCATACAGGCTTTATAAAATGCCCTCATTTCTTCCTAAACAGATACCTGCCACAAAGAACGTTCAACGCCAGAGACCTGAAAATGCCACACTCTAGCGGCTGATACACGATAACTATCTCGACCTACCTCGACCTAGATAGCTATTTATCAGATCAAGGGAAATACCTGCCAGCATAAGTAAAACGGGAATTTGAGGCCTTGTTGAAGGCACCTTTACTATGAGGCTTTCCGTAAAATATTTTCATGCTCTTTGTTCTTGCCACGACTAAATTCACTGCAATACTTTAAAAACATCTTCATAGGTTCCCGCTCATAACTGGGCAAGTGATCTACGTTAGGGAAATTAACTTTCGTTTCAAAAATAGTTCGTCCTTCATTTTCAAACTCCCAACGCGCAAGCGGCATAATCATCTTCGCCATCAATTTATTTAACAAAAACTTCAAACGTGGGTATTGGCTTTGCTTATGATCTTTAAAACATAAAGCCATTCTAAATAAAGAATTTTCACTGTCGGTAGGCACACCTAGAATGGTCACCCTAACAGGGATTGTAAATGATAGTTCCTTCCATCTTTTGGGTAAAAATCTTTTTAGCTTTTCATTCGCTGAGTACGTGAAAGGCAGATCATCACAAGCATTATTAGGCCCCCACATTTTAACATGGTGAGGAAAAGTAAACTTGATACCGATCTTTTCCAAAAAGGTATAACCTTCAACATAAACATTGGAAAACCATATTTTATCTACCGGATCATAACCATAATCTCCAGGCTTTTGACGCGGCGCATATAAATTGTGATGCACGGTTTCAAAATGTGTCGCATCGGCGGTATTTTCATAGGGTATTTGCACCGCACAGGCCAGACTCACATTAGCAAAAGCATAGGGGCGCATAGCAGCTTGATGAAAGTCAGAGTATTCAAGGTCAGGAATCTCAATGAAAGGTTTGGCCGTCGCTTGATGTTCATCAAACCAGGCAAAAATATATTCCCCTACCACTTTCACCGGATACTTCTGAATCGTCCTCGCTTGTTTCTTTAAGGGTTCTCCTTGCTCATTCACACGCTGCCCATCGGTATTGAACGTCCAGCTATGGAAAGGACAGACGATGCAATCATCAACAATTTTACCGCCCGCTAACGGTGCGCCCATATGCGGACAATAACCGTCCAATACGCTAATCTCACCTTTGGCGTTTTGCACAACAATGACATCCAAACCCATAACAGTCGCTTTAACAGGCTTCTTGGCATTGAGTTCGTGTCGATAAGCCACCAATACGTAACAATTATAAGTATTACTGAAACCTGTGGTTTCTAATAAGGTTTTTTTCATCATATTTTCCAATCAACACAACCGCTAAAAACGTAAACAATACTGCAGTTACTTTGCGCCCGTTTCTGCTATCCACGCATCTATCTGTTCGGCTATCCAGGGTTCTTTGATTTCCGGATCAAAATCTTTACTGAAGTAATCTTTCATTGATTGACGGTTAACACCCCAGTCGGTTTTGGCCAGGCCTTTCATGAACATCCACAGATGCGGCCAGAACTTCTTGCCCTGAGCTTTGGCATCCTGGCGTACAACACTGGGGATTAACGTCGTCACATAGAGATTGGCGACAATCAATGCTTCAATCAGGCCCAAGGTTTTAAGCCAATAGCTGTTATTGATATGGTTGATGACCTTTAATTTAACAAAAGAATGCTCCAGCTCTTCGGCCGTATGCCATTTCCACAATTTGGCCATCTCTTCATGCATGCCCGAGCTATACAACACTTCTTTTTTGATATGGCTGTCAAAAAAACCAAAACCCACAAACTCAATAAAAGCCGATGAAGCCACCGACATATGCAGCGGTGTTTTACGCTGAATAAAACGTGTGATTTTCTCCGTACGCTTACTGATAGGAAATTGATCCAGGTCCAGGTGTTTATTGACAGGCACATGCATCTTGGTGTGTTCAATTTCCTGTTGTACAAAGATATCAATCAACTCGCGTAAACGCGGCTCGTCCTTCAAGCGCGGGTCGTCCCGCACTTCACGCATGGTTTTAATCACATAACGTTCAAACGGAGGAATGCCGGCATTAAGGATGTTGTAAAACATGCGGTAAAAATCGTCTTCACACCAATTTTTATCGATGCTTTTTATGTCCATTGTTATTTTTTTAGATTTCATCGTCTAGCTCCAAATTCTGATGCAACGAGATTTTAAGCATCCAGCTTAGGGAATATTTTTAACAGCAATTCAAAGCAAAAATGTGCATGCTCTTTTACACCATCAACACTGTCCATGTCGGTATCGAAGACTTTGTTTAATAACGGTGACAAACAAAAATGCCCAAACGAAAGATGGAAAAACAGAGCAATGAGTTGCTGCCTTTCAGATTCATCAACACCGTCACCAAAGTAGCTTTTCACCTCGGTGGTTAGCGGGGAAAACCAGCGTTGGCTAAGGTTTTCAAGATATTGGCCATTATTGATGGATTCCAGATAGATGAGTTTGCAGATACCTGAGTGCTGTTGTAGATGCATTAATGAATCGGTCACTATGTCGTGCAGCATAGCCTTGTCAAAGCGGGCAAGATTATAGCTGATCACAATCTCCACCAACGGTTGCAAGCCACTGTCCAGCACCGCTTCATACAACGCTTGTTTGTTTTTGTAATAATTATATAGCGTCGCTACGTTGACACCGGCAGCATCGGCTATATCTCGCACTCGAGTGCCTTGTAATCCATATTGAGAAAAAGTGAGTTCGGCCGCGGCAAGAATACCTTGGTGTGTTTTAACACCCTGGCTGCCTAGATTACTAATATCTATGGGCTTTGCTGTGCTGTTTACCGCTTCCATAATTAACTCATTAATAAAAAATGAGCTGCCACCCTAACCTAAACAAATGATTAGGTAAACATCCGCTTACATAAACATTTGTTTACCTTGTCAGCCGGCAAGCACACTCCAGCACCCTTGCATCGCTGCTAGGTCTGTTCAACAGACGTTCGTTTGCCTGATAAAATGACTGCCTTCATCGCTAGTTAACGTTATTTGTTCCTATCTTTGGCAGATAAGTACTGTCGTCATTTGTCAGTATTTATGCCTTCTTCATTTAGCTGGTTTTTTTGACTTGTTTATTCTATTTGCGGTCATGCGGATTCAGGCCGCCGAAAACAGTGCAGGCTACTGGCTGGAAACCAGACATCATGTCACCATAGACATGCCAAGCTCAGGGAGTTTGCTAAGCGGCACACTCTAGGCTTATTGTTGGTTTTACGGTGCTAACAAATGGGACCCATTCCAAAGCGTTAAAAGAAGCGCTTAATATTATTGCTAGCTTTAAAATTGTGGCCTCTAAAACGTAAAACATTTGAGAACCACTGAACAAATTCACATCACTGCTATCGCGTTTAATGGGGTCTCCTTCAGCATTCAAGCCTTTACCGCCAAGCTAAAAAAAGTTTCAGCCAAGCTTTATAAGAGATAATGCATTGCATTAAAATCGCAGAGAAAAGCCAAGGCTTGCGCTGAAAATGAAGTTCAATGCAAGATTCAAGCCCTGACCCCACACCTGCCCCCACACTTTTGTGAGTGCTAAAACGTTAGAGTCTTAGGTAGATAATTAGACTGCAATAAATCTAATTGCAGCCCTTCTATACCCTTTGCTAACTTCAAATGTATAAAGGATGACTGATGAAAAAACCACTCTCAATTTTATTTTCCTCAATAATATTTTCTGCCTGTATTCCAGTAAAAGTTCCAGAAAAAAGTGGTTCTTCACCCGATGAGGAGGTTATAGATGTCAACGATCGATTTTATATCAATAATTACACCGCAGATATCACTGAAATTAATAACCCCGACGGTCTTTGGGTTACTGTATGTAACGAAACGATCAATCAATCTGTATTGATGGAAAGTGGCGAAAGTGAAGCCAGTATTGAAAATACTCAAACACGCGAAATTCAAAATTTTGTTTACGGAGATGGTTTAAAAGCAGGTAATGCCTTCAGTTTTGTAGATGGTGAGGAAACTTTTGAATACATCATTGAAGATATGCAGAATCAAACCTCCACAATTACCAGTGAAGAAACAATAGTTTCTCCCGGAGAATATACTGCCCAGCGAGACAAAATAGCACACTGTAATCATCGTAAAATTTCAGGGGAAAGTGATAGTTTTGGAGAATTATCTATTTCGTTTGAAGGTAATGTAGAAGCCAACGATATGATTTTTTTTAGAGAAAACCAAACGCGTTTTAACATTTATCAAAATGAAGTAATGGTTCATGAAGGTGAAGGCTACACTTTTTACGCTTTTGGGGCGAATACAAATGTATATATCAATAGGTCACTGGAAGGGATCGCAGCTATAGGCACCTATTTTTCTTTCAGCAGTCCATCTATTGATACCGATGGCAATGCCCATAAATTAACTCAAATCTTCACGGGTATGCATGAGGCAGCTATTACACTGACTAGCACACCTCCAAGAGAAGAGGACTCAGTAGCCACTGCTACGATCAATTTAAGAATTCAATAAACTATTGCACCTCTGTCGAATGAAAAGGGCTGAGTCATTTAGCCCTTTTTTATGGAATGAAAACGATTAGCCATACCGAGAATAATAATGTATAGCCCCTCCCTTTACCAACCCAATAGACTACGATGAAGTTACAAAAAGTCCTGTTAGATTAACTTTCTGCGTACTGTATGTTTAATACAATTTACCCGATATTCGAGATTTTAAAATCTCTGTATTGTGAAGTTAATGCTATTTATGTTCAAAATATTGCTTTTAGCCTCACTTCATCCTAACTACTAAACTATGTGTAGCGGGTTAGAACAGCTAATTCGGACACACAGAAGATTTACATAAAACCCAATTCCCCTTAGTGAGCTACACCCAGCATTCAAGCCTTTCAACACTCAGGATAGTTTCAGACAATCTTTATAAGAGGTAATGCATTGCAGTGAAATCGCAGGAAAAAAACAAAGCTAAAGTATAAAGCCCTACCTCCATAAAACCTTTGTAGGGTACAAAACCATAAGCAATAGCTGACCTAGCCCGTCACCTAACCCTTCTGGAGGTAAGCGATTCAAGCAACTGCTTCAACTGATTAATCTCTTCCTGCATCTACGCCATCTGCATCTCTAACAGCTGAATAGAGCTTAGTAAATTAACCCAACAATTCGTTTTCTGCGTCACCTTTCAGCTAGAATATAACGACTCGGATAGAAGTGGAAACAAACGAAATTAATTGGATAGAAGCCCAAACCTACTTAGGTGCCATTGCTATTTATTGAGTTTGTCAGTAGCTTTCAAATTCATTTTTCGGCTTGACTTAAATATGTATCAAAACAACAAACACTGCCCTGACTGTAAAACGTCATTACGTGAGATGAAATATAACCAAGTTGTAGTTGACCAGTGTCGACAATGTTCAGGACTCTGGTTCGACAATGGTGAAATCAATAGCTTTCAGTCGCGACAAGTCAGTAATGGCAACTCAACACCTACTACACCTGAGCTAGAAAGTCATTTTGGAGAGTCCCTTGGAGATTCTGAAAGACAATGTGTCTCATGCGATAACACCAAGTTGATAAAGCATCATTTATTGGAAAGTTACCATGTCGAAATCGACTACTGTCATTGCTGTGAAGGTGTATGGATTGATCGAGACGAATTGCAACAAGTAGCTCACAGTGTAGAACTACAATCCGCACTCGAAGAAATTAATAAACCTGTGAATTGGAAAACCTGGATTTTCCAAGTACTAACGCAATTACCTCTCGAATATAACGTAAAGGTCAAGAAAACGCCTTGGATAACCTATTCGTTAATCGCGTTAAACGTTTTTGTCTTTTTCATTTGTTCAATCACTTCTAACGAATCTTCAGCGTGGATTTTAAGTAATTTTGCAACTGTACCCGTAGATTTTTTTGAGGGTAAAAATCTATGGTCATTGCTAACAAGCATGTTTATGCACAGTAGTATCATTCACTTGCTTGGAAATATGTACTTCCTTTATATAATAGGTGACAACCTAGAAGATGTATTAGGGAAAAAATTATACCTATTGATTTACTTATTCTGTGGCGTCTGTGCTGATCTCGTACATATCGGCTTTTATACAAACTCTACCGTATCCGTCGTTGGAGCGAGTGGGGCAGTCTTTGGTTTGTTTGCCATGTATATGCTGTGGTTCAAGCACGCAAGCTTGACCTTTATGGTTCTCGTGTTTCAAAAGAAGATTCCGGTAATGGTATTCTTCATAGTCTGGATCGCATTTAATATATTGGGAGCTATGTCGGAACTCTCTAGCGTTGCTTATACAGCTCATCTTGGAGGATTTTTTTCGGGGTTATTAATAGCCTATATATTGAAAGATCAAATCTTGCAAAAGAATCAATTACTTGGAATGTTAAGTGCGCCTGAGTCTAAAATAAAACGATTCTGGCACAAGTAGAATCAAGCCCCTATTTAGTTAAGCTCCCTCATACTTGGTCCCCTCAACCAAAGGGGCTGAGTCATTGATCGCCTTGATCCCCATCGATGGCTTAGCGCTTTATTCGAAAAAACAGAGTTTATTGTTACGCGGATTCAACTAACAAGCGCGACACTCTGTTAAGCAGCCATTCGTGATAATGATTTTTTCATCATCTGGGCTGC
>JABSRQ010000136.1 GCA_013215055.1 Pseudomonadales bacterium
TTTGTTTCACCTGGGGGATAAAACCCATATCCCGCATGCGGTCAGCTTCATCTAACACCAGGGTTTCCACTCTATCGAGATAGATATTCTTCTGCTGCATAAAATCAATTAAACGCCCCGGCGTCGCAACGATAATATCGACAAAACCCGCATCTAACTGCTTAAGTTGCTTTTCACTGGGCTCACCACCCACCAAGGACACAACACGTAATGCTGAGCAGGAACACAGATTTTTAGCATCATCGGCAATTTGTGCAACTAACTCGCGGGTAGGCGCAATAATCAAGGCCCGGGGTTCACCAATAAAACGCTCTTCGTTAATCGGATGAGAAAGCAACTGATCGATAATTGTTAACAGGAACGCCGCCGTTTTACCGGTGCCGGTTTGTGCCTTGCCGATAATATCCAAACCCTTCAGGGTATGTGGCAAGCTTTTAGCCTGTATCGGTGTGCAATAATCATAACCCTGTTTATGAATCGCTTGCATCAATTCCACATGCAGGGATAAATCATGAAAACGGGTTTTACCTTCAGCCTCAGGCACAGCGAATTCTTTGATATCCCAGGCTTTAACCGGTGGCTTATCTTTTACCGGTCTAGATGTTTTGTGTTTAGCTGCAGGTTTATTACCCACCTTACCTTTATGACCTTTATTCACTGGCTTGTTAGCGGATGTCGCTGCCGGTTTTTTACCCTGCTCACTGCCATGTGCAGATTTACCTGAAACTTTTTTTATCCATTTTTTTAACAAAATAGGGTCACTTATATCTCAAAATAATAGGGTATTGAACTAAACCACAGCAGTCGCATTCAATAAAGGCCGACATAGTAGCATTTTTTTTGCGCCAACCCCCAATAAGCACGGCAATCTCTGCAGCAAAATGAATTTTAATCCAGCCAAACTGGCGAGATAGCGATTCCTGTGTTTGACTTAAGAGGTCAATCTAGAAGGACATGGAGAGAAGGATGCCGCCTTTCAACGCCCATCTTCAACATATTGAGAAGCTCTGTGATGCAGGAAATTCCGAGGCATTACAGACTTGGAGCATGCAATGCGCGAAAGCTGAAATCAGCCAATCTTCGCTGGCTTTTGTTTATATCGAGGAGTATCTGAGCAGGCAACGTAATCAAATCCCCAGCACGTTTGAATGTATCGATGCACTGCGCCCCATGCACTGCATGATCACAGAAAAACTGCATGGCCTGATTCATAATGACGAATCCGTCAACTCAGCCCACAACAAGGTGATCTGCAATACCGTTTTGGCATTGATTAAATCGGAATCTGCCGCCTATCAGACGGTATTAAAACAAAGCCTGCAATATAAATCTGATGATGAGGCGTTAGCGATTTATTTACACAGGGCTATGGCTACGCAGCTTAACGCCCTATTACACCGGCAAAAACTTAAATTACCTATACCGATGCACTATTGGAAAAACTTTCACCAATATTTTTCACTTGCCAATCAACGCCACCTAATCAGCTTTCGCTTCTGTGATGGAGCATTGGCCTGGGATCAACGACTGTCTATCGGCAACCTATACGCCATGGCCCTATTATTAGCCTGCGCACGATGCAATAAACTTAGCAGCAATAAAATCACGATTCTGCTTGAGATACTTTGTGAATACATTGATCTTGTTGAGCTATCGATAAGCCCGGCCAAAGATACACATGAAATAGCGGTAGATATCAGTTCCAACCGCCCCCCAAGCTTTAAAAGCCTACTGAATTTTAGCCGTGATGCCGTGTTGGTATATTTACATATCGATGAGCTGATCATCAAGTTAAAGCGTCAGGCGCAGAAAAAAAACAGCTTTAGCGCGCCTATCTATTTACATCTCGCCGATGCGTGGGGCGAATGTGCTAGCCGAGAAAAACGTGAACATGTTCAGCAATCTATTCAAATCAATTTGGGTTTTGAAGATATTCACTACTTTTTATCCGGCCATCAGGGCTTACATGAGCTGGTTGGCGAAAAGGCTAACCTGGCAATTGAATATGAAGACGGAGAAAATATAGAATTACTGGAAGGCCTGAGAAGCCAGAATATCTACAATTCCAGCCTGATACAGTCAAAGGGACACGCTATTACCGATGAAATCCCCAACTGGGTACACCTGAAACACGACTATCCCACCGAAGATAATGTAAAACTTAAAAATTGCTACCAAGCGATATTAATCGATAAAAGTCACAGCGGCTGTCGTATTGAATGGCAAGGGGATGAAATTCCCGCTCTGGAGCTCGGTGCCATGCTAGGCCTTCTCACCGACCCCAGCAGCAATAACTGGGTCATTGGGGAAATCATGTGGCTGCACCACAAAGATCAACAAGCGGTTGAGACCGGTGTACGCATCATCTGCCAACATCCCATTCCCGTTGCGGTAGATGTACCGCTAAAAGCTTGTCTACATGTTAACTTCCTGCCCGCCATCATCTTACCGCCGAGTAAATCACGCCGATTAAAAGCCCGATTATTGGTAGGTAAACACGGCTATGAAAAGGGTGATGAAGTGAAAATCACCCAGGGAGAGGAAGAGATCGCACTGAAATTAACCCGCCAACTAAAGCAGTATCAACACATTAATTTATTTGAATGTGGTTTTTTTAATCTCTGTGATACCAGCGGACAGACCAAGCATTAGATGCCCGCCATATTATGCGCCACCGGTTTATTATTCTGATCCAGCGATACAAACACCACCTCATCAACATTGACGATGACTTTATTAGTGGTTTTATTGCGAATCTCACACTTCACCGTAAGCGACGTCCTACCCACCTTTACCACCTCTGCACCTATGGACAAAATATCGCCCAGATTGGCCGGATTTTTAAATTCTACCTCTGACATCTTCTTGGTAACAATGCGGGTTGTACCCATTTGACAGGCCGCATAGATGCCACTCTCTTCATCAATCCAGGCCAGAGCCTGACCACCAAATAAGACGCCAGCAGAATTTAAATGGCTGTACATCACCACACGACGGGTTTGGTATTTCATAGATAGATCCACTTAATTTAAAAAATATAGCCTATTTTAGACGCTGCAATTTTCACCGATGTCACGGCTAACTCAACACTATCATGACGACTCAGCACCACCCCCATACGTCGCTCTCCATCAACCTCAGGCTTGCCAAATAGTCGAATATCAATATCCGCTGCAGCCATCGCCTGATTCAGACCCGTAAACTGTAATTGTTCTGACTTGCCTTTAACCACCAGGGCTTTAGAGGCTGAGGGGCCATGTAGGTGAATAGGATGGATCGGCAACCCCAAGATCGCACGGGCATGCAGTGCAAATTGTGACAAATTTTGAGAGACCAGGGTGACCAAGCCGGTATCATGTGGACGTGGCGACACCTCACTAAAGATCACCTCATCACCTTTAATAAAAAACTCAACCCCAAAGAGCCCCCAACCACCTAATGCCGACGTCACTTCTTCAGCAATGACTTGCGCCCGCTGCAGAGCCTGTGCAGACATTGTCTGCGGCTGCCATGACTCTTGATAATCGCCACCTTCTTGGCGATGACCTATAGGTGGACAAAAACTCACGCCGTTACAGTGTTGAACGGTTAACAAGGTAATTTCATAATCAAAATCGACAAAACCCTCAACAATCACCCGGCCCGCGCCTGTGCGCCCGCCTTCTTGCGCAGTTTGCCAAGCGGCATTCACATCATCATTACAACGCAAGGTACTTTGGCCCTTGCCTGACGAGCTCATAATAGGCTTCACCACACAGGGCAAGCCAATCTTCTCAATAGCCGCAATAAAGGCGGCCTTATCATCGACAAAAGCATAGCTTGACGTTTGAATACCTAATTCTTCGGCCACCAAGCAACGAATGCCTTCACGATTCATGGTTAACTGTGCCGCCCTTGCGGTAGGCACAATATGAAAACCCTCCTGCTCCAATGCAATCAACGTGTCGGTGGCAATCGCCTCGATTTCAGGCACCACTAAATCGGGTTTTTCCATTTCAATCACACGACGTAAAGCTTGCCCGTCTAACATGGATAAAACATGGCTGCGATCAGCCACTTGCATGGCGGGCGCGTTGGCATAGCGGTCACAGGCTATCACCTCACAACCCAGGCGCTGCAACTCAATCGCCACCTCTTTCCCCAACTCACCAGAACCACATAATAAAATACGTTTAGCGGTGCTTGAAAATGGCGTACCTAAAATCGTCATGTTTATTCCTAAAGCAACTTAACTAAGTGCATTAACAGCAATGATTCCTGCAGACTCTGGCGAGTTCATTTGCCAATGTACATCCAAATTAAACACTGCCATAGCATAGCAGCCATCGGCTTGTTTACGCTTATAAGCCGGCCTGGGATCTAGACCAACCAATTGTTCAATGTATGTTTTGTGCTGCTGCCAATCGGCCTTAAGGCCTTGTAATACTTGCAATGCATCATCCTGCCATTGCACGGCTATCCGTTGTACAGGCGCAGCATCGGCAATAGGGTTTATCGCATGATCAATGGCATCGGCGTAAGGCACATAAGGTTTAATGTCGATGATAGCCGTCTGATCCAATAAATCGATACCACTGACATGTAAAATAACCCGGCCATGCTCACAAATGACCTTATCCAACCTTACTACAGACTGCCCCAAGGCATTAGGCCGAAAGCTGGAGCGGCTGGCAAATACACCTATTTTTTTATTGCCACCGAGTCGCGGTGGGCGAATCGACAAACGTGGAGACGGCCTATTTTGATCATGTAAATGTCGATCAAATACAAACGTTAACCAAATATGGCTGATGCCCTCTAATCCGGCAACGGCCTCAGGCTTATTAAAAGGTTTTAATAATTCGATACTGGCAGGAATTTCAACCAAATTAGCCTGGCGAGGAATCGCAAACTTTTCATTAAAGGGAGTATGTGCAACAGCCACAGGTCTGATGGTAAGGGATTCAAGCATCAACATTCAACTTATTACCCAGCTGCCTTTCTAAAAATAGACAAGCAAAGGGCATCAATGAGCACAGCAATACATAAAGCCAAAAAAACACCGACCACTTTTGTTGATCACTGACCAGCACCGATAGAAACACATAGGCCATAAATAACATGCCATGCATCATGCCGACATAGGTGACGACCACTGGCATTGAAAAATAATATTTCAGCGGCATCGCGACAAACAACAAAAGAACAAGGGATAGACCCTCAATAAGACTGATGGCACGAAAAAGATTTAACATGAGTGACTCTTAGCCAATAAACAAAAAACATCATTTTCCAGGCATAAAAAAACCTGTTATGGAATGCTCCAAAACAGGTTTTTAAATTGGTATCCCCTAGGGGGTTCGAACCCCTGTTACCGCCGTGAAAGGGCGGTGTCCTAGGCCACTAGACGAAGGGGACTTAAGAACGAGGCGTATAATAATGCTTTAGAGATTAAACACAAGGCTTTTATAGGACATTTGGAAATAAATGTATGCTTAGCTCAAATTACAGCCAATCATTTGAATTTAATAAGAATTAGCACATTTACCGGAATAATAAACGTTTTACCGATGGCTAGGGATTATTACCAATTAAGCATACGACATGGGGTTATTGACTAGGCATTTATCGGCCCACTGCAAACCCTGCAAGACCTCCACTACAAAGGCATCGGTGAGCTTGCGAGAATTTGGCGCTATCGAATGATGAAAATGCAGGGCAATCATGAAAAGCCAGATTATATGGCCAGAGCCTGATCTAATTTAATCTCAATAACTTTTTTCTGTGCCACAAACAAATACCTCTTACCCTCGTCGTTAAGCTTTGTATACCTTCAGCTTTACGTGTGAATGCGGCCGTCAATTTTCAAGAAAAAAACCTGCGCCCCTGTTACAAAGTGACGCAGACTTCAGACCACAACAGCTTAATCAACCAAGCCGAACTGTGTCTTCAAGATTGCTACAATCTCTTCTTTAGGATTATCGCTAAGGGTCAATGCAGTGCCGGTGATTTTTTCGGCAATACCCATATAGGTTGCCGAAATTTGCAGTATCACCGATTCAGGTAACGCGTTATCGGCTGCGAGCGCTAAGCGTTCTTGCATACGATTTTTATCCAACAAAATCTCTGGCTCTGGGAAATGATTTAACAGTAACTGGCGAAATTCTTCTTTTGAGTTTTCAACAACCTTGCCATCTCTATATGCCGCACCATCCCAGATACGCGATGAATCAGGCGTACCTACCTCATCCATATAAATCAATTTCTCGCATCCGGCCTTATCAGTGACATAGCCAAATTCAAATTTAGTATCAACAAAAACCTGATCCAGCTTTTCTAACTCGGCACTGATCACATCAAAACCATCAGTTAATAACTTTTCATACTGAGCGATATCCTCAGGTTTTTTAAACTTAAAAGCCTGATAGTTATCACTGATATCAACACGACTTATATTAACATCATCCTGCTCTGGTACTCCGGGAATGCCCGTTAAAACCCCTTTAGTAGAAGGTGTAATCAGCAACTCAGGTAGCTTTTGATCTTTTTTCAAATCATCGGCTATTTGAATGCCGCAGAATTCACGCTCGCCCTTGGCATAAGAACGCCACATGGAACCGGTAATATATTGCCTAGCGATCGCCTCAATCATCACCGGGCGGGCTTTTTGCACAATCCATACCAGCGGGTGTGGTACATCCAGAATATGACTATCGGCCAGACCTTGCTCACGAAACAGTTTAAACCAATGGCTAGATATCGCATTCAGAGCCGCGCCTTTACCCGGCACACCCTGTATGCCACCTTCGCCATGCCAGATACATTCAAACGCTGAGATACGATCACTGATAACCATAATAGCCAGTGGCGCGTCGGCAGCTACATCGTAACCTTTCTCTTTAATTAAACGGCGGCTATCAGCCTCGGTTAACCAGTAAACTGAGCGTACTTTACCGTTGTGAACGGGTTGATCGGTGCGAATTGGCAGATCGTTATTGACCGCCAATACCTTATCAGCAAGACGCATAATGATGTCCTGTAGCGTGAATATTATTTATAAAGTCGAATCGGCATAATGAATGACGCCGATTTTTAAGGAGGGTGATTCTAGCACAGCTATAGTTGACCAAACAGCCTAAACTGATGACTTACTGCTTTACATGATTTACCTATAACTCGGCTTATTAAATCCTTTTCGCAGGAAGCGTTACCCGATATCGCCAAGTTACTCTCTGCAACCTACGATTGAGCCAATCAACCTCCCGGTTGAGACATCGTTTGTGGGCCTTTTGCCTCTTTCTCAGAGATACAAACAAAACCCACTTTTCCGTAATACGGCAGGCCTCCATAAGTGAAAGCAAACTCAGATCACTTCAACCAAATCTCTAGGGTCTAAGCTATCACCCGGCTTCAGCAATCGCACAGCAGCGCTCGATTTAGTAGGTGCAGTTAATACGATGGGGGTTAATTCCCCCGATTGCCTGGCGAGCTGTTCACGCTCTGCTGATACATCTCCATATAAGGTATTACGCAAACGTGGAATACGATCAATGGCGCCTATCATGCCCTCCAGCTTTTCTATACCTAACTCCTCACCGTGCTCTGCACCGGCTGCGCGGGTGATAGATTCATTCATTAACGTACCACCCACATCGTTTGCACCGGCATTAAGTGCCATCTGTGCACCAGCCTGGCCCAACTTCACCCATGAAGCCTGAATATTGCGAATATGTGGGAATAATGCAATACGCGCAACCGCGTGCATTAAAATAGACTCACGCAATGTAGGCCCCTTGCGTGACTGCCCCCTGATAAAAACAGGTGCACCGGAGGCAACAAATGGCAGCGGTACAAACTCCGTAAAGCCACCGGTTTTTATCTGTAAATCACGGACTAAAACTATATGCCTGGCCCAGTGCGCATAATTATCCACATGGCCAAACATGATAGTTGCAGTGGTTCTTATGCCTTGCTTGTGCGCTTTCTCCATGACCTGCAACCATTGCGCACTATTGATTTTATCGCTGCAGAGTTTTTCTCGCACATCATCATGTAAAATTTCTGCCGCCGTACCGGGTAACGTTGCCAAGCCGGCCTGCTTTAATCGCTTAAGATACGCCCCCAGGGATAAATTTAACGTTGCCGCGCCCTGCCACACCTCCAACGGCGAAAACGCATGAATATGCATATCCGGCACCGCCTCTTTTACCGCGGTGCAAATATCGATATAGGTTTGCCCGGTATATGAGGGGTGAATGCCACCTTGCATACATACCTCAGAGGCACCCCGATCCCAAGCTTCCAAGGTGCGGCGCTGAATTTCATCTTTAGCTAAGTCATAAGGCTGACCACGTAAATTTTCGCTGTGTTTACCTTTGGAGAATGCACAAAACGTACATTTGAAATAACAGATATTGGTATAATTAATATTTCGATTCACCGCAAACGTCACTGTGTCACCGACTGCTTTCTGGCGTAGCTTATCCGCTTGTTGGCAAACGGCAACAAAGTCATTACCCCTGGCGGTAAACAAGCTTGCAATATCGGCCTCAGTCAATAATTGCTCAGCGATAGATTTATCGAGGATAGCCTGTATCGCTGCAGTGACGGCAACATCACCGCGCGGCAGTTTTACCGAGAAATTCTCAGGTAACGTTTCTGAACTGCCAGTAAGCCATGTATCTTCACGCGCCAAACCACTGCCATCCACTAAAGGTAAAACATGACGAATTAAGTTGGCATGAAGATAGCGCTCATAATCTTGTAAATAACGTGGATATACCGTAATACGCTCATGCAGGTATTTACCGGCAGCCAAGGTTTCATTCGCCAGCGTTTTCAGCTGCGGCCACGGCGCCTCGGGATTAACAAAATCAGGCGTGATCGGTGAAACCCCACCCCAATCATTAATACCTGCATTAACAAGTTGCGGTAATACACCCGGGCTTAAATTAGGTGGTGCCTGAATCGACATGTCGGCACCAAATATCCAACGTGCTACGGCGATAGTCCATAACAATTCATCTAAATCAGGTTCCGGTGCAAAAGCCATTTTCGTATTGGCTTTGGCGCGGAAATTTTGCACAATAATTTCTTGAATATGGCCATATTGCTGGTGTATATCACGTATCGCCAATAACGATTCAATACGCTCTAAGCGCGTTTCACCTATGCCAATAAGAATGCCGGTGGTGAAAGGAATATCAGCTTCACCCGCTAAACGCAGGGTTTGTAAACGTAAAGCTGGGTCTTTATCGGGCGAGCCATAATGCGGCATGCCTTTTTCACATAAACGTGTGGATGCCGATTCCAGCATAATACCCATGGAAGCAGATACCGGTTTCAACATCGCCAGTTCATCTGCAGTCATACAGCCCGCATTAATATGCGGCAATATTCCGGTCTCAGTAAGCACCCGCTCGGCTACATGGGCTACATATTCTAAGGTGGATGAAAAACCTAATGCATGCAAGGCATCTCTGGCGGTTTTGTAACGCAACTCCGGCTTTTCACCCAGGGTGAACAAGGCTTCTTTGCAACCCATCTTGGCCGCTTCTTGCGCTTCGGCAACGACCTCATCTACCGGCATATAAGCCTGGGCTATAAATTTAGGGGTTTGCGCAAAGGTGCAGTAATGACAGACATCACGACATAATTGGGTTAGCGGGAAAAAAACTTTTTTGGAATAGGTAACGGTATTGCCAAAGCCCCTATCCCGCAATTGGGAAGCGGTGCTTAATAACAATTCGGCATCATCACACAGGGTCAAATTTAGCGCCTGCGTCTTTGATAATATAAAATTGGTATCCTCTAAAAGGTCATGAGACAAGGCATTAAAATCCTCGACCCCACTTAACAATGCGGACGTATACGACTGTTTATTAATAAGTTCACCCTGGAGGATCAGCAAGTCTTCACAGCGATCAATATCCAGTGCCAGACTTTTATAATGAAATACTTCCGATATAATCTGGGATTTTTTGGCGGCATCTTGATGGGCAGAAAAACTATTTACCCCATAAGCCAGGTCAAACGATAAGGGCAGCGGACAAATCAACACATTTGTACCGTCTGCCTGATTATCGCTAACCATCGCTAATGAACCTGGGCTATAGGCTTGGCATAATAACGATAATTCAGTCCCCTTCGCCAAAGGCAAATCTGCATGCAATACCATCGCGTGTGATTGCCCTTGCGCGGCAACATAGGCCAAGGCTTCGGTTACCGCTCCATTAAGATCAACACAAGTCTCGGATTCAACCAGCGTCTGCAGACCTAAATCATGGGCTAAAGACAGCACCTGTGCATCGGCGCTGACAACTATAATGGTCGATATTTCGGGGGTGTTTTTTAACCCGGCCACCACATCTTCAAACATGGCCTGTGCTAATTGACGACGTTGTTGATCATTGATAACCGCCGCTAAACGCTGCTTGGCTAGATCAAAAGCTTTAACTGGTAAGACAGCCCACATTAGATTATTTCGCTTTGAGCAATAAAGTGTAAAATTTCAGTTGCCAGAGTTTTTTTATCGGCATCTGTTTTCATAATCGTATTACGTACCAAGACCTGCATACCCAGTTCACGGATAGACTGCTGGTATTGCTGATCCTGGCAGTCTAACACGAAATGTGTTGCAAACCCCTTATAGAGCTGCGCCACCGCCAATGCGGTCACCGGCATACCCAGCTCTTGCATCATTTTTGCAGCGGGGCCTTTGATCGCCAAACCGGCAACAATGGGAGAAACCACAACACGACATGCAATATTTTCCAGCGCTTGCTGCATGCCGACTACTGACAATATCGGCTCAATGCTGGCAAAGGGGTTTGACGGACAAACAATCAGAGCTACCGCCGAATCGATAGCCGTTTGAACTTCGCTACTTACACGGGTTTCATTAATGCCCGTAAAAGAATAGGAGCCTATAACGGGGCGACACTGATATTGTACAAAATACTGTTGAAAACCCAGTTCCTCACCTGCAGATTTCTCTGCAAAATCCTCGGCCAAACACACCTGGGTTTGCACGGGTTCATCGCACATGGGCAAGATGTTCGCTTTAATGTCTAGCTGCTCACAGAGTTTTTGAGTCACGGTAGTCAGGCTATAGGTTTTTAATAAGGCTTTACGTTGTATATGTGTAGCCAGGTCTTTATCCCCTAGCTGAAACCAGTTCTCACCACCCAAAGCCGTTAATGACTGCATAAATTGCCAGGTTTCACCTGCCAGACCCCAGCCAAGCTCGGTATTATTAATACCCGCCAGGGTATACATCACCGTATCCAGGTCGGGTGAAATAGGCAGAGATAAATGCTCAAAGTCATCGGCGGTATTGGTGATCACGGTTAAATCTTGGCTTGAGGCTGAAAAGGCGGGACTATCCAGCGTCTGCGCCAAACCCAGCGCCAATTTGGCCCCACCTACACCACCACTTAAGGCGATAATCGTTTTTTTCTTATCTGGCATTAGCGGAACATATCCCGGTCTCTATCACGAATTAACACATCAGAGGCAAAATCACCTAACTGCACATCCGCACCACGAATCAAGACAACGGGCTTAGCTTCATCAGCCTGCCCCATCAGATACGATGCCGCGGCGGCTAGCTCATCGGCAACAGCCACCTCGGTGACTTCCATTTCACGGCCGTGTTTGTCTTTTTTACCAATCAAATTAATTAACGGATTAAACCCCGCCGTACCGATAGCAAAACCCAAGGTGCCATTACGCCATGCCCGGCCTGCTGAATCATTGATAATCACGGCGCAGTCACAGGAAAAAGCCTGCGACAATTGCTGGCGAATAAGCTCTGAACTGGCATCACTGTCTTTAGGTAATAATAAAACCCGCTCATCATCGCTAACAGGCAAGTTTGATTTATCAATGCCAGCATTGGCATGCACATAACCATTACGGTGTTCAACAATAATGACACCTGGGCGTACCCGTAACACCTCTACAGACTCATCTAAAATAAGCTGCACTAATCTAGGGTCTTTATCACAATCCACAGCCAGTTTTTTAGCTTTGTCTGAAGGGGTTACATCTTTATAAAAAGCATAACGTGATTCAGCCTTGGAGATGATTTTTTGCGCAATGACAATCACATCCCCCGGCTCAAGAACCAAATCATGCACTTTTAACGACTGAATAATGGCCGCTGCAACATCATCATCCGGCATTATTTCAGGAATGCCTGGCAGCGCAAATAATTGCATAGGACTTAACGGCGTTGTTGTTGATGATAATTTCAAGGGCATAAACACTCTAAACTAAAAAAGCCAAGGATTGATCTTGCATTAAAAATGCAAGTTTTATACGCGTCTTTGGAATGCTAAGCAAGTACATTAACGTAATACAATGTGTACATATTCAATCAAGTTATCACAGCAGGCATTACTTATGCCCCCTATGCATCAGCCAGTTAAGCCCCTATAATCGGCGTCAATAAATATATGTTAACTAAATCAATGTGCCTGCTTTAGACGTTTATCGCAATACAAGCACAAACAAGGAATATAACCATGACTAAGCAGCTTGATTTCACCGGCAAAACGGTTGTTGTAACCGGCGGCGGCAAAGGTGTTGGCAAAGGCATCAGCGAACGTTTCTTAGAGCAAGGCGCCAATGTTGTCATCTGCGGACGTAACGAACCTGAATCATTACCTGAAGCCGGCAGCAACGTCGCCATATTTAAAGCCTGCGATGTACGTGACTGGGACCAAGTTGAAGCGTTGATGCAATTTGCAGTTACCACCTTTGGCTCTTTAGATGTACTCATCAATAACGCCGGTGGCGCACCTTTTGCGGATGCGGCCACGGTTTCTCCCCGCTTCTCTGAGAAAATCATCGGTTTAAATCTTTTAGCCCCTCTATATTGCTGTCAGGCAGCCAATACCATCATGCAAACCCAGGACAGCGGCGGCTCTATCGTTAATATCGCCAGCGTTTCTGCATTGCGCCCCTCTCCTGGGACCGCAGCCTACGGTGCAGCCAAGGCTGGCCTGGTTAATTTAACCACCTCTTTAGCGGTTGAGTGGGCTCCTAAAGTGCGCTTAAACGCATTATCAGCGGGCCTGATTCGCACCGAACAGGCCCATTTACATTATGGAGACGAGGCAGGCATTGCCAAAGTCAGTGCAACCGTACCGTTAGGTCGTATGGCCAGCACTCATGATATCGGCGATACCTGTTTATTTTTTGCCTCTGAGCTTTC
>JABSRQ010000137.1 GCA_013215055.1 Pseudomonadales bacterium
AAACTAAAACAAACTGAAAACGAATACGAAAACGAAAACGAAAACGAAACCAAAAAGAAAACCATAACAAAAACAAAAACGAAAATTAAAACAAAAACGAAAACGGAAACGAACACTAGAGCCGATATCTGAAGTCGCAACCAATAATCTATCGCGCGCAATGTCAACATGGATGCCTAGTGACGACTTCAATCGTTCATTATCTATAAATTTTCTATGATTGCCATTTATATCAATTTCGTAAATAGCACCTTCGCGAAATGATCCAACTAAAAATGTATCATTTATAGGATTGTAACTAATCGTCTCAGGGTATAGGGCAGGTTTCTGGATGGTAATAGGATCTTGGGATTTACTTTCTAAGATCACTGCAGTCTTGGAAGACACAATGTTCGAGAATAACAAAACGGTGCTTATAACACCTAATCTAAGTATTCCGGTTTTCATAATAAGTCCTTTTATTTGTATTTTATCCGAGGCAACAGACAACCGTGGTCTGAATAAGCTCTCTAATCATCCAAAATTACTGAAAAATATAACACATCAATAAGCAGAAGCGTTGTGTCGAAGCCAAGTTTTTTCTGCCCGGCGACAAAAGGGCGAAGTTGATTGACTAATTAAGTGTTTTACACAATCTAATCATATTTATATAGATAGTAAGCTTTTACGTGTACTGACATCCATTTTCTCTATTGCATATCTAATGGTTGAGCGCTCCATGTTTTCGACATTATTCTGAATATACTCAATAACCTCATCCTCATATTGTGATGCCGTTACTTTCAATAACCATCCCACGCTTTTTTGAACAAATTTGTCTTCATCAGCCAGTAACAGATTACAATTTTTAAAGACAAGTTCCTTGTCTAGATAATAAACAGACTTTCCGATTTTTCTTTTTATAAATTTTACCCAAACGACATTGCTGGCCCGTCTACACCATGATACTTGCGAATACGCCCAGTGTTGTGTCTTTTCAATCAGATGAGGACGTGCCATAAGAAATTGGTATATCGTTTTTATACACAAATCATCGACAAGAGCCCAATTATCGGCGTAGTTTTCAAGCCAGAACTCAAAACGTAACAATAAATCGTCATCATAGTTATTCTTGCAATATTTATGGATTAAACCGAAGGCCACCATTTTTTCTTCACTGAATTCAGCATGTTCAAGAATATACTCCGTTAAACAAAGCGTTTCTATCGCTGTCAGTTCAGCGTGTTGGGATTGGAAGTTGCCAATTATGGTCTTTATATCCGAGGCCGTAGCACCAATACAATTTATTCCATCGGGAAAGTATCGGCGTGATGATTCTGCCTTTTCAACAGTACTTGCGTTTTTTAGATCTTTTTTAATTTTCTTATAATATATGTCTTGCTTTTTCATAGCCCATAGCGCCTTGAGAATGCGTGCCACTTTATAAAATCGTTATTACGGCAGGCTAGATAATTATTTTTTGCACTTTATCTCCTCGTGCACGCGGTACATATAGTAGAGCACGCCTATGATTCCCCCGAAATATAGGATGTACGATCCGAGTGCTGAGCTAATACCAAGATTAGTTTCGTAGTTAATTATGTCATGCCCAGATTTTTCCAGGGCTTCAATCAAACTTCCTATGTGAATAGCTGTATTAGTTCTTACTAAAAGCATGACCACTGAGCTAACCAAGTACCCAATGGCCAAAACCTTTACATATATCGTGCTGAGCTTATCTTTTGCGAAGGTTGTTGCGACCACAACCCCAAAAGAACAAGTAAGCCAAAACTCCGCCATGGTTTGCATATAAACTATTTTATCAGATATTAGATAATGGATTTCGTACTCAGTCATTCAATTATCCTTTGATCTAGGCGATAGAAAAATCATCCATAAGCGGCAGGAGTAGGTGGCACAACTTTGCGCAAGAAAAAGAGGTGCCGCTTACGGAGCTCCAGCTCACGAAGTAAGCAAGGGTTCATGGCCTTGTTATGCATTACCTTCACATATTTTCAATGCTTCAATAATGGAATTCTCAGCTTCAAATAGGGAGAGCGTGTTTTCTACATTATAGGGGGGCTCAACTAAAGACATTGGATCCCACTCGCTACGTTCAATTTCGAAGAAGTTTCCGCCATAAATATGGATAGCACGAGTAAAAGTATCTGTTGGATTAGTTACCGAGTGTATCAAGTTCTTGCCAAGAGTTGCCGTTTCGCCCGAAGCGATAGATTTTGCACCCGCTGCTTCGACTCCGCCTTTTGGATTGTTTTTCAGTCTGCGCCAGAAAATATTGTCTTCTCTACCCGCATACACACCGATTACAGCCCAAGTATTATGATTATGAGCTGGCAATGTCATTTTTGGTGCCCAAACAACATTAATAATCGTCAGCTGGTCTGAAACATATAGCTTTTCAATCCCTGCTCTTTCTTGCTGTCCTAGTGCTGCCTTCACAGACTCAGTGTCGCCTATCATTGTACGTACAATCTCAGCGATTTTTTCTTGATGATCTTCTTTTTCTAGCGCAACTTTGCAGGCTGACACCAACGTCTCTATATCAAATGACATGATCTACTCTCCATGACTGTATAATGCCGCAAACAGTGGTAATCCAGCTTGCTGGCGATCCACTACTCTGCCTTGCCAATGTGATGGGCTTACCTTGAAATACGCTCGCCAATATTTATGTTAAGCAACTTATTAAAAGGATTGCTCCAGACTAATAAGAATTTATTCTTTTCGTAATAGTACTCTACTTCTGCAGGTTTCCCGTGACGCACAAATTCATTTTTTTCGTCAGGCTCACCAAGATATTTAACTATCTGTGCTTCTTTTTTAATGCCTAATGATTTTAGGCTCGTAATTGCAAACTGGACAACTATTCCGGATTCAATTCTATACGCACAACTGCCACCTATTCGAATCCAGCCCCCGTGCTCGATAACACCATCAAGTTTGTCTACTAGAGATAGTTCAGACTCTTTCTTTAGTTGTTCAAAATTGAGGTCAAGTCTATTGCCATCGCTTACCGATGCTCTATCGATAGACTCGTAAGTGTCACCGATATTCACCCCAAGCATCTGTATATCGCTTAACTCCCATTGTTTCTTAACGAGGGGTTTTAATTTTTTAGAGAGTTCAATCATTGAATTTTAATCATCTCCATTATTTACATGACGCCTCAAGCAGCGGCGCGCTTTAGCGCATCCAGCCATGTAGTGGCGTTGCTGCTTTGACTTGTTATGCGATTTTAGCATGACAAAATATCTAAGACTGATTTTCAAGTTTGGGCATTGATTCAATTATTGCCCAAGGTTGGGCTGATTTGCACCATACTTGAATATTAGGCGTAAGCTCATTACGTTGCTCGATAGTTCCATAGCGCAAGCCAATAAAACCTGGCTTGTCACCTGCATCTTTAGCATAGATTCTTGTTCCGCATTCAGGACAGAATGTGAGTTCACGATGATTGCCACTCGCTGCGACTTTGATAAATGATTTTAATTTACCCGTTAGCAGATGGAACTCTTCGTCAATTACGCCAGCGATAACACCAAACGCAGTCCCCGAATGTTCTTGGCAGTCGCTGCAATGACAAACTGCAACGATATTTGGATCAACTTCTGCTTTGTAGCTTATGTGGCCACAGAAACACTTGCCGGTAACATTCATAATTATTTCCGATTTTTTTCGCATAACGCCTGCCAACAGCGTCTTGAATAAATGGGGACATTTTTTTAACAAAAAATAAGGCACGTTGAAGAATGTCCGTTCTGCCTGGCTTTGTTAAGTTTATTTATTAGAAAAAACCAGCTCACGATTCTCAATGTATATGAACTGCCGCCAGCGATAGGAAGGAATACCTCCTTGTTCTATCATAGATTCCAGAGCCTCCATAGGGATTCCTCTGGTTTCTGTGTAATCCTCTAATAAGATAGGGTTATTAATGTGCAAGCTTGCTTGTTGAAGGCCTATTGTTCTTGCTTCCTCTAATGTAGCCTTTCTGTTCAGCATTCTAAATAGTTGCCATGCAAGAATCATGGCAAGAAAAAATATTAACAGCCTTATCATCTCAAACTCTCTACGTTCTAGTAAATATAACTATAGGAGGTGTGCACTAATTATGGGTAACTCTGCAACTTAACGCCTGTCCAACGGCAGGCAACGCTGGCGCTGCTTATGTGAAGCTAGCACTAAGCTAACGACACTGTTTTTTTTAAATACTGTTTCCATTTAGCCAAATCTGCTAAATCAGGAGCCTCAAAAAGCGCATAGCCTTTTTTGATATGACCTTTTGGGAAATACTTTAAAGGAACAGCCAAACCTTTTTCGATCAACGCTTCACTCTCTTGATCGCCCAGTTTAAATCCAATGCCTACAGGTGATAGAGAGGCGCATATCACGCCATGGTTATATAAAGCCGCACCGCTGAAGAAATGCTTAGCCTCAAGAGAGCAGTCACATTCCTTCTCAATGTTAGTTTCAGTGATAAGGATATTGAGCTTATCTAAGAATTCTTTAGCCATATCAACAGCTTATTTAACGCCCTGTTAATAAGTGAGCCAAAGCTGGCGGGCGAATTGCTCCAGCAATTGGCGTGACAGCCTTGAGCGAATCTTAATTCAAGCGCTTGTTATATGCTCATCTGCTTTTGTAAAAAATAACTCGTATGTCCTGATGGCATATTCGGTAGTTCCCCGAAAATTGAATAACCTAACTTGAGGTAAAAATCTAATGCCTGAAACGTTGTTGTTTCCAGGCGAGTGTTAGCAATACCTTTTGATAGTGCATACTGCTCTAGATTTGCTATAAGCTTTGAACCCCAACCGTCTTTACGCATAGTTTCATCGATCCAAAGACCTTGAATATGCATCCAATTCCAGTTAATTTCCCCGAGAATCCCACCAACAACGGTCCCAGATTCATTCTTAACGAATGAGGATACTTTCTCCCTGAAAACTGAGCCGGTAAATGACTCATTATAATTTGTAAGGCCCAACTTTAAAGCTTCGAAATCTTGAGGTTCAGGTGGTAAAGGTTTTGTTAATTCCATACTATGCGATGAACTCCATTTGGCATATGACGCCGCCCACACCTGTGGAGAAAACTGGCGGTTTTTGTGCGGTACGCACAAAAGGTGACAGCTTGCGGAGTCTGTTTCTGGGCCTGGTTATGCGCAATGGACCCGTAGCTTTAACTCGTTTAGTAAGTCTTCATAAGGCTCCAAACCTTTACTTCTGGCGCCTATACAATTAACGCAACCGCCGAAAATAGTACAGTTCAAACCTTTTTTAAGGTGAAGCTTTATATACCCATCGTTATTCCTCTGATACAGAGTGACTGATTTAATATTTTCCCACTCCAATCTTCTTATATATAAACCATTAAGTGAGGGAATAATTAATCCATCTTCATATAGCTCTATATTTCTAGGCTTATTTTTATAAATAGAAATTACTAAATAAGCGGCAATGCTACCAAGTACGACGTAAGATAATAATCCTTTTAGAAAATCACCAAAAAATGAAACCATCAACATAATGATGATAATACCAAGTGGAAACGCAAGACTAAAATTACTTGGATAATATTCATACTCTTTCATAATTGACCCGCATAACGACTGAGTTCACTGAATGATGTAGCGAAGCGCAATTGTTTCGGTGCACAGTCATGTTATGTTGATCTTTATTTTTGTTCTTGTTCATTCTCTGCTTTTCTCTTTAGACTACGTCCTCTAGGTTCGTCGGCCTCATGCAGCACGATGTCGGAATGCAGGAACTGTGCAGCCTCTGCTGAATCCTTCACTTTCGTCGCACTGCGTGCCAACATTTCTGCTTCAAATTCAGTTAACACAGATTCCCTCACACCTGCCTCTTTCCAATGAGAGTAGGGGCCGCATCCTTTTGTGATCCCCCTGGCCAGCGCCAGTGCATCCAGCAGCGCTTGATTCGCTCCCTGCCCCTTGAAGGGGCTCATAGGGTGAGCCGCATCGCCGATCAGTGTCACTTGAGCCCCTTGCGCCAACATTTCTGGCTTAAGTAGTGCTCGGTCATACACGGGATAACCAGAAACCTGAGCTTCCAGCGTCGCCGCTAAAATCTGCGGAATGGGATCGTGCCACTGACATCGTCGACACGCTTCCTCTTTGAGTGCTTGAGCGCCTTGAGCACTCAACGCCTTAGCCTCTTTCTCTAGCATGGGGAAGCTAAGCTGCCACATCACCGAGTCTGAGTCATAAGGCATCATGTAGATCCGCTCATGGCCATTGGCGGTTTGAAATACCGTGGCCGAGTCCAGCAAAGAATGCTCAAGAACTTCACCACCTTCACCTTCGAGGGCGGACAAAGGACAAATGCCCAAAATCACAATACAACCCAGATAACATAATGGGGAAGCATCCTCACCCATCAACAAGCTGCGCACCGAACTTCGAATGCCATCCGCCCCCACCACAAGATCCGCATGGCTGTGTATCATCTGAGCCTTGCCCTGAGATTCAATCTGAAAGCTCAAATCAACACCTTCACCCTCACATTCTTTAAAACCCACCAACTGATGGCCCCACTGCACCGCATCATGTCCACCTAGTTGCTCAAGCAGCGCTAAGCGCAACGACTGCCTGGCAATATGCACATTGGTGCGCTTCGCTGATGTTTTTGCATCTACCAGCCCCAGCTTTCTCATTCCCCATTCAGCTATCACGGATCCTTCGGTAGTGTGAACCACATGTCGGGTTGAAATCACGCCCTCTGGTAACGAGAAAACCCCAAGTCCCTCTATCGCTTTACTCGCTTGTTGTAGAGTGAGTCCATAGCCCTGAGATCGTGTATCGAAGCCACTATCGCGTTCATAAAGCGTAAAGGGAATGCCACGGTGCAGACAAGCCACGGCGAGAGCCACTCCACCAATACCACCGCCAATGATGGCAAGGTGTGGGTAGTTTTCTTTATCCGCTAAAGGTTGGGTAGCAGAATGAACCAAGCCGGAGCCTTTACAGCTCAAACAGGTATCGAGGTGACCCTTGGTGCGAACGGGAGCCAAGCCTGCGCGCTGCGTTTTTTCAAAATGCTCCAACTCCCTCTGGTAGCGCAGTCTCACTTTCTTGCGTAGCCGCTTACTCTTTTTGCCGCGTCCCTGACATGCCGGACAAATAGTCCAGCTAGCCTCTTCAGTTGTCACCTTTTCCACCTGCCCTTTATTGAACCCGCTACGGGTTTCCCTTCAAGAAGAAAAACCTCAGCCGATACGACTGACGTTGAGGCTGATAGCCACATTGTGATTATAACTTTCATTACTGTCTACCACCGTTTAACCCGATAAAACGAACATAACGCCGCCCACCAAGCGTTGCGAGTACGGTCCTCTGCACAAAAAGTGACACAGTTGCGTAGTCGATGACAGGCCTTACTGTGAAAACAGCTGCTTAACCAAACTTCTTCTCATGAGCTTGCAAGGTTTTGTCCACTTTCTGCAAAGCATTTAATATTCTGTTAGATATGGAAGGTGAGCGATTTTCGCTGCCCAACAAAGTTGCTGAATGTGCGGCACAAAGATTTTCAGCGTCGCTCCACTGCTCAGCTAATTGCCTAGACCAACGTCGAAAATCCTTAACGGCTCCAGCGCGCTTTTCCAGCGTCTTGGCTAAGGTCATGTGAAACGTAATTTCTGGTTTTTTCATCATGCCCAGCAGCCCAGGCAATGCCACGTACATCAGCGTATCGTCCGAATGAATGGTCTTTGAAGCTTTGTGATAGGCCAGTACGGATGAGAAATGTAAATGCTCATTGCTGGAAATAAAGTCAACACCAGAAGGCACGGAAAATTCAAAGTCTTCAGCAAACAGCGTAGCACACGCGTCTGATTCGGTGAGTTCCGCTTGCCAAGGTAGATCGGGGGATTTTTTAAGGTGCCGCTGCGTCCCGTATAGTTTGGCATTTGGATATTGCTTATGCGCTCTTTCTACATGTACGGTATGGAAAGGGTGCAAATTAATAATCGCTTCAATATCCGCGCCATTATTAGTTAGTGCATCGACCTGCTCTTTCACCTCACCTTGCAGGGTATAGGAATCCAGCAGCACAAACTTACCGTTACCACGCCGAACCAATGAGGCATGTGTACCGATGTTTAAAATGCCACCGATTTTAAACTCGCCGCGGATGTTCCAGAAATCATCCGAAATTTGCAATATATGGTCACTCATTGTTCTTATGGCCTTATTATCAGTGTTATACATAAGTGCGTAAGGTTGGGGGCAGGAAATTTTAGGCTGATCCATCACCTAACGGTTTTCCGTAACCCAAATTTGTTAGGAATTTTTTTCGTCCTCACTCCTTAAGCTCAACTTCCGGTTTACTATTGTTTATACAATTCACAGCATCGCTGGCTGCAAACCAACCATACACTGTTGAAAAGGCTGCCAATAGAATCGTAATTATTGCCGGAACTAAGAAGATGGAGGAGTTCGATTGATCTATAGCGGCTAATATGGATGCAACCGCTGTCGGAAGCAGTAACAATTGCGTAATTGCTACGCCTGAAAATGTCCTCAGAGCTCCTTGGCCAATTGTGTATTGTCCAAAGTTTTCACCGGTCACATAACTAGCGTCATAAAGTCGGGGGAGAACCTCTGCATATTTATACTTAACAAAATTCAATAGCTGCAGCCATGCACTATTGAAAGAGACCGCTAACACGCCAAGAATCAATGCGAAAAGGGAATGTAGCGTTCCCGATTCTATACCAAGACCCTGACCACTTTTCAAAGTTAGGGCAAATCCGCTAGTTAAGATCGGGAATCCGAGCGCCAAAAGCTTATACATATCGGACATGCAACGCTGAATGTTATCATGCAACTGTTTACATTCAAGAATCAATACCTCCCGCTTGTGAATAAGTTTATCTTCTGTATCCATGTTCAAAGGCCCCTCAGAATCTGTCTAATGCCGGCGTCAGCAGCAGGAAAAAGTGGCGCGTTTTTTTGCGGAACGCAGACACCGTGACACTTTTTTATGTCTGCTTTCATGCCTTGGTTATGTTTTTTCAAAGCTTTAAACCTAAACCTAAACCTAAAACGCTATATAAGTTACCATCCACTTCACAAACATTAGGCAACTCCCCCCACTGGACAAAGGCAAACCTTTTGAACAGCTTAATACTTGCTAAGTTAGGAGTCATTTAGCCAACCTTTTTGCACCGCCAGTTGAATTTTTTCAAGCATCCAAGAGTGAATTTCAGGAAAATCTTCTGCAATGAACGCATGCGCTTTTAATACTTGTGACTTTTTGATTCCTAGTTCTTGCCAGGTTTTACCCTGACTTGAAATATTGTGGAGAAAGGGCAAGAGCCTGTCGACGGTTTTTAACAACTTTGTCTCAATGCTTTTTCCGGTTTCTTGCTCTTCCCACAATTCCGAAAGATCTGATATAGCATTACCTTGGTGATTTTCTAAACGCCTTACACACTCTCGCTCAGCTTCGTGAGCATTACTTCTATCATTTGAATAAAGGAAAGTATCGCCGGCATCGATCTCTCCTAGATCATGAATTAGGGCAAGTTTTAATAGTTTCTCTTCGGATAACTCAATCCCTAAGCTTCTTGAAATGGACCAGCAGGCCATTGCCAAATGCCAGGAGTGTTCTGCTGAGTTTTCAACTCGAACTCCTCCATCAATATATGTGCGACGATTAATCAGTTTTAATGCGTCAAGCTCAAGAAAAAAATCAGTTATATTCGCTAGTTCGTTCGACACTTTTATCTCCTAACGCCCGCAGCTGCGGGAAAATTGGGTGGTGAGAATTTGCGGACTTTTGAAAAACGGATAATGCGCCATTTTGTCCGTAGCCAGCGATTGTTATGCATTTACTCGATAACTGCGCATGAGTCAGATAATGACACCCAGGAAAATTTTTGGCTCTGAGAAGTGCTAAGTTCCGGGGTTGGAAGTGGATCATCTACGAAGCAACCACCGGCTATACCCACCATATCTGGAGAGTTGGAAAGACGCCAATACAGAGTAGTTCCACAAGTACCACAAAAAAATCGTTCTTGGTCAGTACTGAGTTCCGCGCTGTATACCTGATAAAGATGAAGCCCCGTAGGCTCGCTTACTACTTGCTCATTGTTGAAGTATGCAGAAATACCAAATGCACTCCCAGTCCTCTTCCTACAATTAGAGCAGTGACATGCCGCGTGCATGGCAGGGTCACCTTGAATTTCGATGCTGAATTTTTCCACAACAACATTCGGCAATGCGATTCACTTGACGACTTCCTTATGCATAACGAGTGACAGGTTTGACTGTCCACCTCAGGGCGTGTGGTTATAAGTAATTTACGCTGTACTTAACTTGATAAAAATCATTTGGAAACGATTTTGCTTCAGTATTTTCTAGCTTTAGCCTCTTATTGATTTTACCAAAAAGTGGAAGCCCCTCGCCTAATAGCACAGGAACTTTAGTGATTATCATTTCGTTAATGAGACTATGATTTAAAAAAGATGTGATTGTTGAGCCACCATCGATATATGCGTGTTTATACCCTTTTTCCTCGAGCTTTACAGTCAATTCGTTAATGTCGCCAGAGTACATTTCAACTTTTCCTCGAAGATTATCTGGAGCTTCTTTAACAGTATTGCTGAGTACAAAAATTGGCATATCGCCATAAAACCATTGTTCTGGAGTTAGGTTCATATCGGAAATCATGTCCATGCATTTACGCCCCATAATCATGCAGTCGACCGAATCCATGAAATCTTGAAAGCCCATATCTTCATCGCCCATATCAGCATTCAAGTTCCCAGCTGTATGAAGCCAATCCACACTACCATCAGGTGTTGCGATATATCCATCTGCGCTTGTTGCTATATATACTGAACATTTCATATTTCTATGCCTTTGCACGATGTCTGAGATTATTTATAAGGCCCAGCTCAACTGCGTAGCAAGCTGGCGTTTTTTTTGGAACAAAAAGCGTGACAGTTTTCGGAGTCAGATTGCAGCTGCTTGTGTACGCCCAGCATGGGCATGAACTAATGAGGTGAAAGTCCTCTGTAGGAAGGTCACCATCCGTAGCGATTTATACCGTTATTAGATGCTAACTACTAGCGAATGGCAAGGGCTTACCCGCGAGGGCTGGTCCGGAGGAAGCCGGACGCAAAACTGCGAGCTGATGATCGGGACGGCCATCCGGAGAACATCATATGAGGCGTAGGCTGAGGCGAGTTGGCGCAAGACGACGAAGCACGTGATCTAACTGTCACAGTAAATGATCGGGGCAGGCCATCCAGCAGTTGCCTACATGGATGTAGGTAAGGGGCGTGAGCAGGATGCGGTAGCTTTGCGCAGCGAAAATTTATGTTCTTATCTGGGGAGGTACGGCAATCCGGGATCTGCTTAACACTCGATCGGTAATTAACCAGTCAGGCTCTGGTATATAAGTGCCTTGGCGCTAGGCATTCGTCACGCCGAGAGAGCGAACAGACGAAAATCGATAGCGCTGTTAGGGGCAACTTTAACGGTGATTAAGTGCGACCGGCTGCGGGGAAGTCAGCAGACGGCATAGTAGCCCAACGCCCATCGTAATGGTTGGGACATGGTGAAGGCCTGAACCTGAAGGTCAATGAGGAGCCTGTGTAGCTCAGCGATTTCATGCCCGTATGGGCTTAGGAGCGTTGGCGCAAAAACAGTAACCGGCATTGGGGTAAGTTGGAGCTAATCGGCCAGCTTGCTTTAAACATCTTTAGGGAACGCCCTGTGCGGATCCGACGGTCCGACGATTCGGTGCAGGGTGTTGTGGGGGCTGGAGGTTAGAGACCTCCGGCTACCCGATTATGCGCTATATGTTTAATGTAACAATCTCGACTTTATCACCTTTACTGTAAGGCTCAATATTTAGTTGGATTTTGTTATCCTCAGTGACGATTAAAGAACTCTCAGATGCTTTGTATTTACTGAAGATGGACTCGACAGTCTTCAGACCGGATAAAATAGACACCTCTTTCCTGAGAACCAAACCGTAAGAAGTAGTAGCGCCACCATTGGTCCTATAAAGACGGAAATCTACGCCTGATACAGTCACTTCTCTTATCTTTTCGAAAGAGAAGTCCGTTCCTTTCTCTCTAATACTTCGGTATTCACTATTGGCAAAGAAATACACTATTGAGCAGGGAAAGGAGAGAGCGAAGGCCGTTGAAAATACAAGAACCTTATTCTTCGTTTCTTTAAGAGATAAAGATGTCATTATCATTGAGAATGGAAGAAAAAAACATAAGCCCATTACGAACAGATAGTTATATCTCGTTTCTTCAAACCTTATTTCCACTGGGAGATCAAACATATTCAATATGCTGACACCAATAATGATAAGGCTAAATATTATAGAACCGATCTTCATACTCTCCCCGTATAACGCTTTATATCACCGGCATTATTCATGTGCAAAAAATCGAATTACTTAAAGTAATATGCCATGAATAATGATCGGTGCATCGACTTGAACGCCTAGCACAGCGGTGATTTAAACTGGCGCTTGTTTTTGCGGCTCTTTGCAAAACAAGTGACAAAAAACACGGAGTCGGTGCTGGGACTTGTTAGCCTATGTTTTTGAACTCTGCCCGAGACCTAAACGACGTTTAAAAATAGGGATAAATGCCAAAATTAACAGGACAAAGAATATGGTTGTTGCTCCGCTTTTAACTATTGTAAATACGCTTGCACTGCTTACTAAATTTTCTGAAATGTCAGGAAAGCTAACCAACATAGCAATTATGCTAATATTTTCGAGGTAATCGAATCCCCCTGCTAAAAAAGGAACAAATGCGATGAAAAAGAGCTTTGAATCTTTTGGAAGATACTGTTTCAGCATCCAAGTTATCAGTAGCGCATACGAAACTGAGAACATCCCAGGATAAATAAAATCGAGTGGTAACTGTACAGATAAATATGCATTTCTACCATCAACACCAAGCGATGTTAATAACTCTATTGCTTGAATATAACTGTAGCCCATAGGAGACATGTCAAATAACACTAACTCTGGAGCATAACTCGACACCAATGGTAATGAATACATAAGCATTGATGCATAAATCAAGTTAGTTATGATAAATAGCAGGATCACTGTTTTACCGTGTGAAACACGCTGGAAATACGTTATTAGTTTATGCATAAATATAAACTCTATAATATATTCGTAAT
>JABSRQ010000138.1 GCA_013215055.1 Pseudomonadales bacterium
CAGTTAAAGCTCATACAACTGCAACAATCCGATCATCAAGCAACGCTAACGGCGCTGGCCACTCTGCTCAGGCAAACCGCCATTGCAGCAGGCATACACGATGCGCAGAGCATAAACGGTGCCGACTGGGTTAATGTATTAAAGCAAAACATGGACATTAAGACGGCTGAATTAATCGCCGTCAGCCGCTATAAAAAACAAGAGCGTGGCGCTATGGATACGGCCGCGCTGTATGCAGCCGTAGAGCAGTGGATCAAGCAACATCAACGCAAGGAGCCCACTCATGCAATTTGAATGGCCTGCCCTGTTTCTATTACTGCCGTTACCGTTGGCGGTGTATTTTCTACTGCCGGCGCTAAAGACATCGGCTGCCGCACTGTATATGCCGGGTTTAAACAGTCAGCTGTTTGCCAGTCACAGCGCATCCCCCGCTAAAGCCTCGCGTACACATATGCTATTGATGAGCATCATCTGGATTAGCCTGATCTGTGCCGCCGCCAAACCCGTGCGCCTGGGGGATGTAATAGAACTACCTGCCAGTGGCCGCGATCTGTTATTGGCGGTGGATATTTCCGGCAGTATGGAATATGCCGACATGGTTTATCAGGGGCAAAGAGTCTCACGTATCGCCGCCGTCAAAGCCGTATTAAATGAATTCTTGCAAAAACGTCAGGGCGATAGAGTCGGCCTTATTTTATACGGTAGCGGCGCCTATATTCAGGCACCTTTGACCTTCGATCTGGTGACGGTACAACAACTGTTAAGCGAGGCTGAAATCGGCTTTGCCGGTGACGGTACCGCCATCGGTGATGCCATAGGCTTATCCATTAAACGGCTGGCGAATAATCCTGCCGACAGTCGTGTTGTGATTCTATTAACCGATGGGCAAAACTCGGCCGGTGTTGTTAATCCCCTGGAAGCTGCCAAGGTGGCCAAGAGTGAAAATGTAAAGGTCTATACCGTAGGGGTAGGCCATCCACGATCACACCGCTATCCCATCGATGAAGTGAGCCTGCAAAAAATTGCCGCCATCACCGACGGCCAATATTTCCGTGCCCGCAATCTCAGCGAACTGCAGGCCATCTACGACACCATCGATGAGATGGAAACGCTGGAACAGGAGCCCGAGAAGTTTCGCCCACAGCAATCTCTGTTCCACTGGCCGCTGGCCCTTATGCTAATAACCCTCTTGCTGTTACTGCTAGACAAGCAACTTAATTTTTCCGAGCGCATTAAGGGAGGGAGATCATGATGGCGTTTTTTGAGCACTTCCACTTCCTGCGCCCGTATTTTCTCTTGCTGCTGCCGCTGGCCTTTCTAGCTGTTGTCGCCTTACGTAAGGGGCAAGCCAATAACAGCAGCTGGCATCAGATAATCGATAAAAACCTGTTACCGCATCTGCTAAACAAGCAGCAACAAGCTAGCAACAAGAGCTGGTATCAAAGCACCGCCAACACCCGCCTTGTCGCGGTATGGATTATCGCAACGCTGGCACTAGCAGGCCCAAGTTGGGAGCAGATCAAGCAACCGGTGGTGAAGAAACAGGATGCGCTGATCATCGTGCTGGATTTATCTCTCTCCATGTATGCCGAAGATCAGAAACCATCACGTATAATTGCCGCCAAGCGCAAGCTGTTAGATGTGCTGACAATGCGTCAGGAAGGCCTGAGCGCATTAATCGCCTATTCCGGTGATGCCCATGTCGTATCGCCGTTAACCGATGACGGCGTCACCATCGCCACCTTGTTACCGGCACTGGAACCCAAGATCATGCCCAAATACGGCAGTAATCTGAAGGCCGCCATGCTGGAGGCCAACAAGCTGTTAAAGAATGCGTCCATCGATAAGGCACAATTACTGTTACTCACCGATGAGGTAAAACCCGCTCAACTGGATAGAGCCATGGCAGCCCTTGCACCTGATATAGAGATGGCTATCCTCACCTTTGGCACCGAAGCTGGCGCCCCCATCCCGTTACCGGCGCCGTTCAAACAGGGTTTTCTAAAAACAGATAGTGGTAACACCGTAATGGCCCGCTTAAATAGCAATAGTCTGCGCAGCGCTGCAGCAAAGTATGGCATTAGCGTTAGAGCCAGCACAGTAGATGACAAAGACCTCAGAGCTTTGCTTAGCGACAAGCTGGAGATCGATCAACATCGCAAGCAACCGCAGCGAGAGTTTGATCTATGGCTGGATAGAGGCCATTGGCTAAGCCTGCTGCTGATCCCTCTGCTTCTGTTAAGCTTCAGGCGCGGCTTTATACTCGGCCTGATGTTATGTTTACTACCGCTATACCCCGAACAAACACTGGCTCAACAGATCACAAACGATAGCTCAGCTGATACGAAAAAAGAGACGACAAAAGAGACAGCAACTGAGACTTCCGAGCTTGCTGGCGGCTCCTTCTGGCAGAGTCTGTGGTCTACCGATGATCAGCAGGCGCAACAGCGCTTTAATGCCGGCGAGCACAAACAAGCGGCAGGACAATTTGAAGATAGCCAGTGGCAGGCCAGCAGTTATTACAAGGCCGGCGATTATGAACAGGCCGCCCAGGGCTATGCACAATCCGATAGCGCCAATGCACATTACAACCGCGCCAATGCACTAAGCCACCTTGGCAAACTGGATGAGGCCATCGCAGCCTATGATAAAGCCCTTAAACACAATCCCGAGCACCGTGATGCTGCAGCCAATAAAGCCTTGGTAGAACAGCTAAAGCAGCAACAGGAACAGGAGCAGCAGAAGCAAGACGGTGAGGAAGGCGAGGAAGGCGAGGAAGGCGAGGAAGGCGAGGAAGGCGAGGAAGGCGAGGAAGGACAAGAGTCTGACCAACAGGATCAAGGTGATCAGAAAAAAGACGGCGAAAATTCCGAACAGGAAAAAGATCAGCAGAGCGAGTTCGATCAAGCACAAGAAAATGATCAAGAAGCAGAAGACTCTGAGCAGCAGCAAGAGACTCAAGAGACTCAAGAGATGCAAGAAGATCAGGGTCAAGAATTAACAGAAGAAGAAAAAAAGGCCCTGCAACAGCAGGCTATTGAAGCACAGATGACTCCCGAACAAAAAGAACAGCAACAAGCGCTGCAGCAATGGCTACGTCGCATCCCCGAAGATTCAGGCACCTTGCTGAAAAATAAATTTCAGCATCAATATCAACAAAACCGTCGCAATAATGATTTGCTCGATAAAGAGAGTGAACAACTATGGTAAATCCTATCTTACAATTAACCACTACCTTTGTTTTTTTATTGCTCAGCAGTCTAAGCTTGGCTGCTAACACGCCCGTTACGGCAAAGCTGGATCGCAGCATTATCAACATCAATGAAACCGCCAACTTGATCTTACAGGGTGAAAAAGATGTAAAGATTCCTATCGATGCACTGCGCCAATTACAGGCTAATTTTGACATTCAGCATAAAGGTAATAATTCACAAACGTCTTGTCGGAATTTTTCCTGTACCTCAACCGTAACCTCAAGCTATCAGTTAAGCCCTAAACATATCGGTTTGTTTAGCATTCCAGCCATGAAAATCAACGGCGTTAAAACCCAGGTTTTACAATTAAAAGTAAAACCTGCCAATAACAACCCTAAATCTGCCCATGTTGATCCGGTTTTTATAGAGACTATCATCGATAAAACTGAAGCCTATGTGCAGGAGCAGATTTTATTGACCTTTAAAATCAACAACTCTATAGAGCTAAGAGATTTAAGTTTGGAACAAGAATTTCTGGTGGACGATGCCATTATCAAGCTGATCAATCAGACCAACTATGAACGCCAGATCAATGGCCGTTTATACAATACAGCCGAACTCAGCTATGCGGTATTAGCCCAAAAAAGTGGCACACTAACCATTCCCTCCATCAATATTCAAGCCGTGGTTTCCCGTGGTGGATTTCGAACCCAGCGACTACGCCTGCGCTCCGATGAAAAGATCATCACGGTTAAAGCCAATCCAACTAACAGCAGCCATTGGCTGCCCGCAAAACACCTGCGTATCAGCGAAACCTGGAGTGACGATATCACTCAAATTCAGCAAGGTGATTCCATTACCCGAACCATTACCACCACAGCCGCAGGACTTTCGGCCGAACAATTACCACCTATAAAAATCAAAGCAAGCAGACATTTTAAAGCCTATCCCGATCAGGCCAAGATGGAAGATAAACATAACGCACAAGGTATTGTTGGGGTCCGCACCGATAGCATCGCCATTGTGGCAAGCAAGGTGGGAGAAATTGAATTACCAGCGATTGAAATTGAATGGTGGGATGTCAATCAACAAAAAATCAGCAAAGCCATTTTACCGGCCATCACGTTAACGGTTATTCCAAACCCCGATGCTGCGCCGACACCAGCAGCACCGGCAAGCCAAATCCCTGCTCAGCCAGTGTTACCAGCGCCGGTGCAATCACAAGGTAATAGCGTGATAGCAGAGACTAAGACAAGCCAAACCCTGTATTTATGGCAGGCAGCTTTTGCCATCAGCCTTATCTGCGCCATCGTTTTTGCGGCATTGTATTTCAGAAGCCTTAAACAACACCAAACAGTAAGCACAGATAACAACAAACCATCCACGTCTGTAGATTTGACAGAAGCATTCAAAAAATTACAGCAGACCTGCCAAGGTAATGATGCAGCCGCTGTACGCCAGGCACTTTTACAGTGGGCGAAATTAAACTGGCCCAGACAGGCGATAAACAGCAGCCAGGATATTGTTCATCTCGTGAAGAATAGCGCGTTAAAAGGTGAAATTAAAAAGCTGGATGCGGTGTTATTCTCTAATCAAACCGCGGGCTCTGATTTTAACGACTTATTTAATAGCCTCTCTACCGTAAGCCAGAAAAAAACGGCTTCAGCGCAAAAAAATCTAGCCGAACTCTACCCGGTTAATTGAAGTTTATAGGCTCAGAGATTGCTCACACACAATCTCTGTTTCTTTATGGCTCACAGGGTCCCTATAATTTAAGCGTTTTGCCAATAACTGCAGAGGTTTATCATAGTCATCGGTATCTTTAGGCATTAACTGCGGATAAAACCTATCGTTTAATAAAGGCCATCCCAGGCTTTGCATATGCACCCTTAACTGGTGGGTTTTTCCTGTTACTGGTTGTAATTCAAACAGCGCCCTATTCTCTTTTCTGTCGATACAGTGAATTTTAGAATGCGAATTAGGCTGGCCTTCTTTAACACACATCAAAAACGATGGTGTTGATTTAACCAAGCGATTCTTCACCACAAATGTCTGCGTAACCACCGGCAGTTCACCTTCAACATGAGCCACTGCCTGATAGGTTTTTTGAATTTTACGTTGACTAAAAAGTGCATGGTATAAGGGCCTTGTTTCTGGGTTTAAAGAAAACATCAGCAAGCCTGAGGTTTCTCTATCCAGCCTATGTAAGGCAATTAAATCATCGATACCCGTCTTTTTACGCAGGCGATTCTGTAAACATTCATTAACGTAATTGCCACCAGGCATTACCGGAAGAAAAGACGGTTTATAGGCGATAAGAATATGTTCATCCTGATACACGATACCCTCCTGTACCGGAATAATCTTTTCCACATCCACTTCGCGGTAATAATAGACCCACTCACAGGGCTTATAGGCGCTGGTCTTAGTAATCAATTCACCGTCTTGCCAATGTAGATTTCCCTGCTGTGCCCGCTGCTTCCATTGTTGTGATGTAATACCAGGAAATCGAAAGATTAAAAATTCAAGCACAGTAGCAAAGCCACGATGTTGCTGCGGTAGACTAACCTTGGAGGGATAAAGAGAACGTGCCATCTTAATGCCAAAACAATCATTATAACAAGTTCTAGCAGGCGCTTGAAATTATCAATACATTCTCACAACAAAACATCATTTCAAAACACTTTCAACTGACTAGTATCGTTCTACAAACAGCATTTTATACATATAACACTTTAACTTTATTTTCACTTCAATTATTTCTTTAGGGTGTAAGATGTCGTCAGATTCTTCTCGTTAGGCATGGCTATAAAAAATATAATTTCAGGAGATATCAAATGATGAAAAAACTACTCTCCATTGTTGTTGCTGGCTCCGCATTGGTAATGGGGCTACGGAACAAGGTTTAAACCTGGATAGCACAGGCAAGCCTGTTGCCATGTTCTGGGGCGATGCAGCGGTTCCGTTATTCAAAGATGATTCTGCTGAAGGTGGTTTAATTGGCCTACGGCACAGCGAGGATGTCAGAGCGTGTGCAAGCTTCCCACGGTGAAGGCCCTAATTTACCGCCAGCCACGATGAAAAATGGCATACACATGCTGGCCTGTGTGCGGTAACTGAAGCCGATGATATACCTGCACTGCATCAACACACGTCTTTCCTTGAGTGTCAGCAGTATGAAAATATTGCGCCAGACCCGATTGCTGTAAACCCTGAAACCGGTGAGCCAATCATGGGTAACCTGTGGGTTAATATCTGGATGCTACATGCCTGGATTTATGACTTAAACCCAATGGGGTTATTTTCCGGTACACATCCACATGTTGACCCTAATGCAACTCCTGAGTCTAGCAGGCGTGATGGTCGTGAAGTGCCTATGTACTTTATGATGCATCATGGCGAGCACTGATCATATAGATCAGCGCTAGCTTAAGGGCCTGTTTATTCACAGGCCCGTTCTCCGAATGTTTAACTAACACGGTTCCCCCATTAATACCCAATTGATCGCCGCATATTTATTCACAAACGCACAATTTTCTTCCCTACCATCGTAAGCTTTGATCGCAAAGAACTGGCCTTTTTTTAGGCTGACAATACCTTGCTTAATACCATTATAAAAAATGGTCGTATTTTTAAATCTGTCTTCCTGCACCGATAAACCTAGGCCGTAATTTTTCATAAAAACATCGTTGCTAAAGCAGTCATTGATAGAAGGCCGTAGTTTAATGATTTAAAACCGGCTGCCTATTACCCAAATGGCCTAAGCTTTTTTGTCATCCCCTTTTTTAATACCGTATGTCATCACCGACTGATCAAAACCTTTTACTTGAATGCCCCCATGTTTAACACAGGCAATCTGATCTTTAACTAATCGATAACTAGCCTGTGAAATCAATATTTCTCCAGCCTCACAATGGCTCTCCAGGCGCGCCGCCAAATTCACCGCAGAACCAATAATGGTATATTCCATATGCAGGTCTGAACCGAAATTACCCACCAGGCATTCTCCACTATTGATGCCTATGCGGATATTCATGCCTATTTTCTTTGCCTGTTTTTGCATCTCAATCGCCATTTTGACACATTTAACCGCATCATTTTCCTCACCTTCGGTTTGTGGATCACCAAAAAAAACCATCACCGCATCACCAATAAATTTATCCAGTGTGCCGCCATAACGTATCGCCACAGCCGCCATTTCATCCAGGTATTGGTTAAGCCAGTCAGGCAATTGCTCTAGTTCCATGGCCTCGGTTTTTTTGCTAAAACCGACAATATCTGAAAAAAACACGGTCAGGTTTTTCTTATAGGTTTCTATTATGACGTCTTTTTCACCGGAGAATATCGATGCATAAATCTGCGGAGAAAGGTATTTTGCAAGCTTTGAGGCCAATAATTCCAAAGCTGTATTTTTATCTTCAACGTCATTATGCGCCTGCTCTAATGCTTTATGGGTAAATTCCAACTCTCTATGGGCTATTTCAAATTGCTGTTTCATCAGGCTCACCCGGTCGCGCAACTTCTTGACCTCATGGGTAATAAACGCCACAAAAAAAGCGGCAGGAATATAGGCCAACTCATAAAACTGCTCGGGAAAATTGGGTTTATATTGAGCAAAGAAATGTATACCCAGCTTTGCCGTGATTTCATAAACCAATATTGCCGACGCCGTAATAGCTATCGATGTTTTAAAGCTGGCATTCAAGCTTAAAAAAATCAGCGGCATAAATGAAAAAATTAACATCACCATGCGCATCTCGTTTAAACAAAAAACCAGATAGGCATAAACAATCAACCAGTTAACAAACTGGCCTATAAAAATCCTATGAATCAAGACCGATGAGATCAATTTGCAGCGGCAAATGAAATAAAAAAGCAGCCCCTGAGAGAGACTGATATATAACAATGCGACAGATAGTTGGCCGAAGCTGGCCGAGCTCAGCGCATAAAAACTGGCCAGATAGGCCGCGATAACGGGAATGGTATAACCGAGGCTAATAATCAGGCTGTATTTTTTAAGCTCAATTTTTCGTCTTTGTGTTCTAGCGCTGATTTCATGCATATTGATAAAATCACAGTGGTTTATATTTAAAACCCAGATTTACAAGCCAGCCAGCTTTTACACTGACATAAACGCTTACGCATTAGTTTAGCTACTCGCTACGAAAATATAGGGATTTTATGCAGCCAATGCTGCATCATTTATAATAAGTAATATAAATATTGCTTTAATATAACCCACTGCAATGAAAAATCTCCTGTGTCTGTTTTCTTTTCAAGCACCTATAAACCCATGCCTCTAAAAATATGACCTAGGCCTTTTGGGGAATAGGCCTACAGATAAAAAGCATGAATAATCCTCCTTGATATCTTTTAACTCACATTATCTTATTTTAAGATTGGAGTTTTTATGCCTTATACACCTTTTATCCTGACGCTACTCCTGGCGTCTTTTCTTACCGCCTGTGCAGGCTCAGACAAAAACAGTAGCGTCGACAACAATGCATCAAACCCCGATGCTACACAGGAACAGGAGGACGTAATTAATAAACAGCAACAGTCTGATCTTAATGTCACAAAGCACCAAGACTACACCGAGCAGTGGGTGATCGATATCGACCTACATAGTGACACCCAAGTCGGTGAAACCCTATCTCAAAGCTTTAAGCTGCGCAGCGATCACCCGATTGAACAAACCGTCGTACTCAGTCACTTCTTCTTTAAACAGTATTTATAGACCGGCAAAGATGCCGATGGTCAGTTTTCTGTTCAAGCCCTGTTACATCAGCAAGACTTTCATATGCAGCCTATAGATCCCAGATCGGGTATCGTTAAACCCTATGGCAGCCAAGGCCTTAAGTTAACACAGCCGCTGACACTTGAATTAGATAAAAGCTATAGCATGCAATTTAAGGTGAACCGTGCCGAACATCCTTTAAGCCTGTATAACAGCAGCGAAGATTATATCGACGGTGAAAATAACCAGGGAAGCGACATCTGGTTTAAAGCCATGGCCACATCCCAATGGCTTAATTATGAGGTGATCACTATACACAATGATGCACAAAACCAGCTGGTATTTGATACGGGCTTAGCCACATATCTTAAAGCCAAGATGGTGAATAAAAACCGCAGTAATGAGACATCAATCGTAAATAAACATCAGGCTAACCTGGCTAGCCAACCCGGATATCGCCAACCTGCGGGTAACAGTGGTTAATGAACAGCAAGATCAACTGAGTTTTTAAGGTTTACAAACCGGCAGCACGGTTTTAAATATCTACCATAATCAGCAGTTAATAGAACAGGTAGAACTAAAAATCAGAAAAACGTATTATTGTTTGTAAAATTCTTGTCGCCAAACAACGATTTGATCATGATTATTCCTTTAAAAACCTCAAACAGAGGCATTCAACACCTGGCTAAAAATCCAGAAAGGTTAAAAGCGCGCATTCTAAGACCCCGGCGCACGGAAATACCATGATCAAAATCAATTACTGATTGATACAATTTCATAAAGTTAGAAATACATCGCTGCGCTTGCGCCCTGAGAGTCTCTAGGCTGGTTAACCCTGCGCCCGCTAATATCACCGTGTTTAACCCCCGACATCAACTGCTTAAACTGCGGGGCATCCAGGCGTAGCAAATGCTCATGATCGCCGGCTTCCAGATAAACATGATCACGGCTTAATAAACTGTCATCAACCGCCATAGGCATATGATAAACCTGGCCCAAAGCGGGCACTGCGCCCTCGCTGCAGTCATCAAATAAGACATCAACTTCATAGGCACTGGCCAGATGATAATCCCGCTGCATCAGCTGATTTAAATTTGCCAGCGCCACTCGATGCCGAGCAGGCACCACCGCCATCAAATAATCATGGCCGGCATCACGCATAATCACAGCCTTACTCACCTCATCACTGGGCACACCTGCGGTTATCGCAGATGTGAATGAAGAATCACTGTGTTTATGAGAAATGATTTTATAATCGACCTTATGGTCTTGTAGAAATGCTTGTAAAGAATTTGACGTGGCCATCCCAACCTCCAATACCCAAAAGAGTACTGATAAGTATAGTCGCCAAAGAGGTATATAGGCTAAAAGCTAGGCCAGAAAATGACTCACTGCCGATGTAGATCATCCCATTGATCACTGTTTTCTCGGCGGCTGATATGACAGCGCCTGTCCTCCTGCATACGCACCTCATTTCGCCGCTCTATCTGCTGACGTCTATCAGCCTGTTTATTTTCCCGGCTTTCAACCTGAAATGTTGATTTACCGGTCGAAAATGCAGACTCAGAAGCGCTGATCTCTAAGCTTAAGGCATCTTGAGTTAAGGTATCAGGGGCCATATCCATTGGCTGCAACGATAATTCATCCATGTGAATATTTTTGTTGGCCATAATCAATGTCTTTGCGATGAGAGAGTCAAACAACCCATATCACCCACTTCATCAATGGGCTTATTGTTACTGGCTGCCTATTATTCAATCTAGTTCAGGAAACACTTTTCATCCTGTTTTACTCTTCTATTCTTCAGCTTAAAAGCGTCTTTTAACAGCTTCCAGTGGCTGTAAATTTAAACAAGTTCGGGGGTTGGATCTGCATTTAAGCCCAAAACCTATGACAAAAAAAAGACGCATATTTCATGCGCCTCCCCGTGTTTAACGAAGCGATTAACGTTAAAGGAATTGTAATTCTCCCTTAATATATTGCCACTCAAACGCATCATTAGGTGCCTATTTTTTCTGGGCTATACCCGACCACTTCACTCCCGGCTCTACTATTAGACGACAATAAGTAGAAAACATTTCCCACAATTTTCTGAATTTACTTCCATTACCGATATTAGAATGGCTGAACAAATTGTCGAGATATTCAAAACGCAGCCCAATAGCAATGGTTTTAAAAAGGTGATGCGCACCGCCCTGCCCCGAGATCCACTCTCAGAATGTGAATGGCGCTATCGTATAAGTCTACTAAAGGGTGAGAAAAAATGAGTGAGAAAAATATTCATGAACATATAACACGTATACAACAGCGTAGAGAGCAAGCTTTAAATAATGTTGAAAAGGCACAGGCCTGTGGCTGGGTTACGACTGAAAAATTAGACAGGGAAATCACCCAACATTTATACTCACTGATCATCGGCGCAGCGATTCAGATGATCAGAAATAATTCATCCACTTTACAACGTATACAGCTGGCTATCATCGATCAATACATCGATATTTTTATCGCCTGATACCGGCGATAAATAAAACGTAATTCAATCTGTATATTAAAGAAGGAATCTTAGAGCGGCCTAAAATTGATTTCATAGTCACATTAGAAAACACTCAAACTTTCTATTCGTAGTGACGTAGTTAGCCTGCAATGAGGCTATTGCAGCTCTTGCGATTAGATTTTACTGATTCGATTTTTATTGACCTGTAAATATTAAATAACCATTACTCATTTAGCATTCGGAATTCTCCACAAATGCTTGGGCCGCACTGACCTTGAAACTATTTAATAGACACCTCAGGCCTAACAGGTTTAACTTATATCCGGCTAAAAACTAAGCCTCAGGTTTTTCAAGGGTTGGGGGGCTACCGTAGAAAAATGAATCTTCAGTCATTAATCAGAAATGTCGGCTGTATTACTTATACCCATAACTTATACCCATAACTTATACCCCAGTAGATGGCAGGTTTGACTAAAGGTTTCAGCTAGTCTAAAAATATGTATTTATGTTAATACCAATTGCAGGGATGCACTCACATGCTCAAGACTATTTTAGTCGCAGTGGCGTTGTCGGTAATTTTCACCCTTACCGCCTGTTTTGGTGGTTCGTCATCTTCAGATGCAACAGCTTGTGCTGAATCGGCATCGTTGAGTCAATCATTGAATGTATCGGTTGTTGGCGACGGCTATTTCGTCCTGGCTGGTGGTCTCGGGCTAACCTATCGACGTTCCGGGATACTGAGCATTGACGACAATGGTTTTATCGTAGTGGGCGAGAATGCTCAACGATTACAGGGCTCTCCTGCTCTTTCTTCTGGCGGATTCGCCACAGGCACATTGACTGAGATGACGGTTACTGATGCCAATATCGGCAGTTCGCAATTGGAAATCAATGAGTTGGGGCTGCTGTATGCACTTGTGGATGACAAACCCTTAGCGTTTGGGCAACTCGTGTTAACTATTTTTTACAATCCCGAAGAACTATTCGAGATCGGTCCCGATGGCGAGGAATTTGCAGAAACTTTTGGCGCCGGCTATCCAACTACCGCCGCAGCTGACACTGAAGGCTATGGTCCGATCTGTATTTCACGCCACACGCCCCCCGAATCTGAGCCAAGCCCAACGCCTGGAGAACAATTATTGAGCGGTAACTTAACGTTGTCACTATGGGGACTGGGCTATTTTATTGTTGATCGCAACGGCCAACAAGGGCTGATGCGAACAGGCACTTTCGGTATTGATGGTGACGGCAGAGTTGCCACCGCTGAGGGCTGGGTCTTGCAGGGGCATAGTGCCATCAACGGGGTATTCCAGCGTGAAGTCATTACAGATTTAATTGTGACAGAGCATGGTGTTGATTTAAGTACCATCGATATTTCAAAATTTGCAGGCGTATTTTTTGCCGCTGAATCCGAGGTTGTTTTGGGTCAGTTGTTGTTGGCAAATT
>JABSRQ010000014.1 GCA_013215055.1 Pseudomonadales bacterium
TGTAGATCTCGTTAATGTTCAAGATGACGCACCTTATACGGTAGAAGTGAAAGATAAAAAAACAGGTGCCATAACGATGAAAAGTTCCGATGTGATGGGCTACTCTTTTTATTTCGAAGCTGGGCCCAGAATATCTCTTTATAGAGAGGCTGGCATATGGCTAGGTTCGGCACTCGGTTATCGTTACAGTGAAGTCTATCGTACAGTGTTCAAATGTAATGAATGTAAAAAGCAAACGCTGGATGGATTTAATCGTTCTTTTTATATCAGGTCATTTATTGAATATCGTTTTTCAAACATTATTCGTGGGCAGTTATATTTTTCATATTATTTTGAACAAACGGGCTTTAGTCAAAGCTTAGGTATTCAGTTCAGTTTTTTTGCTTTGTAGTTATTATTTTGCAGGGTGGGAATTTTTTATCAATTTACGATTTTTTTAAATGTGATTTTTGCATCCTGCAAATAAAACCTACGCAAGTACGGCTAAATTTCAATTCAGTGCCAAACCCCATCTCCGTCTACTATCGAACTCTCTAAATTTGTATTGATAAGTTTTTTAAATCAACAGGATACGATAGCTACAGACTCATTTACGTTTATTCTTTTCACTTTAGGTACAAAGTTTGCTTCTTCGGATGATGCAGGACGACTAATGATAAACAGGATTAATTATGAAGCAAACAAAGCTTGTGAGATTGATGGGTTTAATTGCCGTGTGGACACTTCTAATTCTATGTTCCTCTTGCGACATGAGCAGTGATGAAAACAAAGATCAAACGGTTCAGGAGGGGAGTGAAGAGGAGGCTGGTTTATTTAGTGAATTGTCGATAGATGGGGATTTTACCTTTGAAACCCAAAGGCTGGTAAATATTGATATCAGGTTTTCGCAGCGCCAAGCATTGACTAGCCTGTCTTTGTATTCTGAGCGTGATGCGAATACGGGAGCGCCAACTAAATTGCTTGAGCAGGCTGAACTTCATAATGCCGATAGATACCGTACGTCGATTACCGTTCCTGGTTATATTCAGGTATTGGTAGCCATTATTGATGGGGATATCTATGTGGAGCAGGAGTTATCGATAGAAAAAGATAATCGTATTAACTTTACATTCGAGTAGAAAACTATGGCTATAACACAGAAATACAGATTCATGGTGTCATTATTAGTACTTGCGTTAGTTGTTCTATTTCAATCACCGTTACATGCACGACCACATTTACAGAAAAAGTTAGGTAAAGATGCCATGAAACTGTTTGATGATTTTGGGGCAGCAGTGGCAACGTCAGATGATTTTGTTGTTGTAGGATCTCCAGGCAAGAAGGATGAAGCGGGGGAGGCTTGTATATTTCAGAGAGAATTGGATGACTGGGTTTTGGACACTTGCCTTACCCCAGTGTCGGTATCGTCTGGTGGTCTACAGCAAATTGGTAATGCCGTGGCCATTTCAGATAACAGGGTAGCAATAAGTGCGACTCATTTCTCAAAGAAAAAACACATCGGTGCTGTTTATATTTTTGAGCGTAAAGACGGGAGTTGGATTCAAATTCAAGAGTTACTTAATCCCATAACCAAAACTAATAATTTTTTTGGTGTATCTTTGAGTTTATCCGGAAAGTTATTAGCCGTAGGCTCACCTGGGCGGGATGGTAAGGATGGTACTGTCTATGTTTATCGTGAAATGGATAACGTATGGTCGATCAGTACTAAGATTGTGTCGGATTCGGATGAAAAAAGTAAGTACTTTGGCACTGCGGTTGCGCTTTCAGGTAACTACTTAATCGTTGGCGACTCCGAATTTGGTAAGAAAAAAGAAGGCGCGGCCTATATATATCATTTTGATAATGACGTCTGGTTTCGACAAGCAACGTTGAAAGGAGGCGCGGTTACTCGGGGGGCGGACTATGGTGGTGCTGTTGCTATCTCAGAACATTATGCCGTTGTTGCGGCAAAATTGGAGGACGATCCAGTGCTCAAGGAATGTATTAGTCGCGGGACCGTTCATGTTTATTTACGTGACGGGAAGAACTGGAATCATCATATAAAACTAACGGCCAGTGATGGCACTTCGGGAGATAACTTTGGATCATCGGTTTCTATGTCGCGTAATTATATCGCCGTGGGATCTGATTCTGACGATTTCTCTAAAGGATCGACGGTACTCTTTCGTTTGGTTGATGAGGTTTGGCAGGAAGAGTATAAATTATTGGCCGATGACGGTGCTCCGGAAGACAATTTTGGTAATGCTTTGTCTCTATCGGAGAACCATTTGACCGTTGGCGCTTTCAATAAAGGTAGCAAGGAAAACCCATCCGGCGAGGCCTATGTTTTTTTGATGGATATTGAGCCGGAGAATACACAGGAAGAAATTGATCTGGAAAATATGTTAGATCAATTGGAAGATACGTTGGTTCAACTGGATAAGGCTATAGAAACAGCCACCGTTGATCCCAATGATTTAGATGGTGACGGGCTAAGCAACGATGATGAAATTAACATTCTTGGTACCGATCCGAATAATGCAGACACTGATAACGATGGTTTAACAGATCAGGAGGAAGTGACTGTTTATCAATCTGATCCGCTGCTTAGCGATACTGATGCCGATGGCCTAACAGACCTTGCAGAAATTATTTTACATAACTCGGATCCCAATATGATAGATACCGATGGTGACGGATTCACTGATAGCGAGGAAGTTAACCTGACCCATACTGACCCTGCTTTGGTGGATTCAGATGGCGATGGTTTTACTGACCAAATTGAGATTAATGAGATGAATACTAATCCTGTATTGGCTGATACGGATGGTGACGGTTTAAGTGATAATGAAGAGATCAATATACATCTGACGGATCCTCTTATCGCCGACACCGACAATGACGGATTCAGTGATGGAAATGAGGTAAATCATTATGACACCTTACCTTTAGACGAAACTGATTTTCCAACGTCTACTGTACAAAGCACTTCCTACTCACCTGCAGAGAATGAACTGGGAACAATGGCCTTTGAAGATTATTGGCCTAGCAAGGGTGACTATGACTTCAACGATGCGGTTATCAATTATAATGTGACTGAAACTAAAATTAATGGGTTAATTAAAAACATTGTTCTAAAATTACAACCTGTAGCTAGAGGTGCATCACTGACAAACTCACTCAAACTGCTCATTAATACTCCGATCAGTAATATAAAATCCTCTACCATAAACGTGACAGAGCAAGAGCAAAAGAAAGGGAAAGGGAGGGGGAGAGGGAGAGGGAAAACAATAAAACTTGATCCAGTCGCAGATGGTAATAGGACCTTATTCAATATCATTGATGATCTGGAAGAAGCACTTCCTACCCCAGAGGGATTCAACTTCGCCAATACAGAATCACACAGCCCAAACGTTATCGGTACTGAATATACTGTCAGTATAAAATTAAAGTCTCCGGTAGATCCTGCAATTTTTGGTGCACCACCCTACAACAGCTTTATTTCAAGAAAACTTAATAATGGTGAGGTAATAGAGGTGCATTTCCCGGGCCAGCCTCCTTCCAAACGCGCATCAAGAAGACAGTTTGGGAAGGACGCGGATAACTCCGACAAGGATTCTGATCGTTATTATCAAACCAAAGATAACTTGCCTTGGGCGATATTAATTCCGTATAAATGGAACTATCCAGTAGAGAGAGTTGAGTTGTCGAAAGGTTATCCTGAGATATTGGACTGGGCTGCCAGCAAGGGCAAGAAAAATAAAGATTGGTATAAATCTAAAGGCCACTCAAAATTTGTGGTTTGTGAATAACTTGAAACTACGACCGTAAAATTCAGTGCATAGTGTACTTTATTGATCAGGCTTTGAATTGTGGAGTTAAGTTATAATTTAACGTTTGATCAATTAATATTTTTTAAGACATTCAAACTTATAATCCACATTATAGTGCACGCTCAGATAACGATAGTGCCGAGGATGTTAATGTATAAGAAGCATTAACGCGTAATGGGTTCAATCTCTATGTGCCGCCTGAGATTTTCATTGTTATAAAGGGTTTCAATAAAGAGAAATCTACCCGATAAAAACTAACAATATCACCTGTTAAAACCTTAAGTTCTAACAAGGGGGTATTGGGCGTGGAATAGCCAGGCGACTAAAGAATCAGCATGCATAATACGACAATATTGGCGTGGTGATAGTGTGATTCCCACGATAAATTCGGCCTGTAAATTAAAAAGGTGGCGACTAAACTTTCTAATTTTCACGCCAACTCGTTATTGTTAACTGCTTTGTGACTATGTGATGAGCGGCACTCTTATCGATATTCTGCGCTAGTGATGTGTCCAGTGAATCATTGGAAAATTCGTAGTCTACAATAAAGAGTATTGCACCATCAGCCAGGTTAAAGCGCAATTAAGTGCTGCACTTGCTTATCATTCTCTTTATTGGAGAATCATGAATATGAAGCCGTATCTATTACTACTATTAGTTACATTCGTATCTAGAATTTCATTAGCAAATGAGATTGACGACTTGTATGATTTGTCACTTGAAGACTTGCTGAATATAACCGTAAGTGTGGCGTCGTCTCAAGAGGAAAGCATATTAAAAACCCCTGCAATTGTTTCGACATACACTCAAAAGGATATGGAAAGACTGGGCTTAAGTAATCTAAAAGAGCTTCTGTCTTTTATTCCTGGATTTTTTGTAAATGATGGGACCTTGGGTAACACTTTTATATCTATACGAGGTTTACACGAGGACTTCAATCAGAAAGTATTATTTCTTCTTGACGACGTTCCATACTGGATGACCTCACACTCAGACATCCCCTTTTCAGGAATTCCAAGAGAAGCAATTGATAGGGTTGAAGTTATTAGAGGACCTGGAACACTTTATCATGGCTCAAACTCTTCTGCCGGCGTTGTTAAAGTCATCACCAAAAAATCTGATGAGAAAATACTGTCTCTACAAGCAGGTTCCAATGAACTCTATAATGGCTCAGGTTATTTTAACAAACAAATATCCTCAGACCATTCTCTCTCCTTATCTTTTGAAAAACAAAATCATGATGGCTACCAAGAGACATTCAGTGAATTTGATGGCAGTGTAACATCCAAGGTAGAAAGTCTAAGAAAAGAAGAAATATCTTCTGCGCTATTAAAATATAATTTAAAAACATTTAACTTTGTTGCTCATATATTTGAAACTGAAAAAACTGGATTGCACAGAATCAGCCCGCTCATCCAGCCAACCGATTTCGAATACAGCGGCTATTTACTCCATGTAGATAATACCTGGGAACTGGGTAGCCAGAACATTAAGTTGTATTACGATTACAATAAGTTTGATTTTGACTGGATTGTTTTTAATAATTTTGGCGGGAACAACACTATTGCAAGCTTTGAAGATGATGGAGACAGAAATTATCGCTCTAGGGGTGGGATTACCTATGAAGTTACTTATAGCGAGAATATAAAAGGCTTCTTTGGCGCGGAGCTAGAGGAGCGGTCAACGGGAAAATTTAACAATCATGTTCTTGAACACCATTCTTTTGAGGGCACTGTAATTCCAAGAGTAAAAAGAACCGAGGCTTCTATATTTGGGCAAATGGATGTTGAGATGAATAAGTGGCGATACGTGCTGGGGGTCAGGGTTGTAGATAATGAAGAATACGGGCATAAAACCTTGCCACGCGCTTCGATTATTTATCAGATTGACATAAAAAGCTCATTAAAACTTCTCTATTCTTCATCGTATAACTCTCCAAATTTCAGGCAAACAAATTTGGATGTATCTCCCAACCTTGTGGGAAATGTTGAATTAAAACCAGAGGTGGTGGAAAGTTACGACCTTGCATATACGCACGTTACTGATAAAACGTTATTCGTGATCAACCTCTATTATATGGACACTGAAGATTTTATCCAAAGAGAGGGCGCCGAATTTATTAATAGCAACGATATTACCATGCAGGGGGTGGAATTCGATTTTCAATATAATTTCGAAGATAGCAAATTATATTTTAATGGCGATTACATTCATAAAAAAGACTCAGTATCAGCAAGAGACGAATTCAACCTTAAAGTGCCAGATTACTCATTTTCTATAGGGTACATGCTTGGGTTTTATAATAATCAGTCTGCAGGGGTTTCATTAAGGCGTGTGGGTGAAATGCGACATCAGTATGCGAGTAAATCAAAAATAAACGGCTATAATCTGCTGAATTTTGATTACCGATATACAAACCAAAAATGGGAGTATTTTCTAACATTTAAAAATATTCTTGATGAAAGAATCGCATATCCTGATCTTGGTATTGCTACAGCAAGTAATGAATTTACAACAGAGGGGTCGCCGGGGAGAAATATTTTGGCTGGTGTGGAGTTTAGATTCTAAATCAAGAAGGTTATGTTGATCAAAATATTGTTGAAACAATGTGACCGCTATACCCCGAAATGCTTATGTAAATAGCGGTGTCAATTCTAAGATTAAAATCGCTTTACATTGCTTAATATGATGAGATTATCCAGCCTACTTTTCAGCTGCCTGAGGCGCAAGGGCAGCCATTAGAGCTGTCTTTATAAGCTACACATTCTACCCGCATCGTACAGGCATAGACCTGTAGGCGCATACTAACCGGGTGTAGCGTTAAACTTATTACCATACTATGCCACTGAATCTCGTCATATCACTCAACGACATCGACATTTTGTACTTCATTGGAGGTTATTCAGCTTATATTCGTAGTTGCCCACTTCCAGAATCGGCCCCAGCGTTATACTCTCAATAGGGCGAGAGGGCCATTCTGGAATGGAAGAATCCACTAAGTTGCGAATGTTGTATTTTTTTTAAATCAATCATGGTGAAATTAAATTTCAATGGGCTTATTGGATGAGCTGCTATTTATAAAAAAATGGGCTTCCAATTCCTCAAAGTTAACACACTTTATTATCTACCAAACCTGGGTGACGATGGTGGTTGGACTTGCACATCAATATGCACGGTTTGTTATAGGGTCGGAGATTGCATCCAGATTTTTATCTGCCAAAGTTTGGGAAACCTTCATTATTTCTGTATAGGGCGTTTTAGTTTGAATAGAGCAGTTTTAAATATTTACGGGTGTTTGACAGTGCTTTTTTTTCTGCCTTCATGCACCTACCTTAAATACACGTCAGTTCAGGCGAATTACACCGAGATTCAGAACGCCGACCCCAGTCAGACTAACCTGAAGCATATGCTGGACCGTGAAACGTTCTTTGTGATCGGCAGAGCATTTGATAAATCAGGCAGATATGCCGATGTGTCTTTAGCCGTTGCCGCGTACTCGGATAAATACAAACTCAACGAGCGCGTGGATACCATGTTTTCAAAAGGCGCAGGCACGCACTTTGGTTTAAATCTTCCAGAAGGTAGCTACGATCTACAGGTATATGCCGATATAAATGGCGATAAAGTTTTTGATCAAACTGAACTTGTTGGCGAGAGAGACATTACCCTTAGTAAGGCTCGTTATCCGGCATTGATTGTCAGCCAGATTGATATTGTCTTAAGCACAGCGAAACTGTCAGGTAGATCCGATAAAATTTTATTGCCAGAGGGTTTTGAGGCTCAGCAATCGTTGTTCTATCCATCAGGCGCTATCCGTGCTCTTAGCGATCCACTGTTTGATGAAAATATGTCGACCTTGGGTATGTATGATCCAGCTTCCTTTTTGGAACATGCACCCACTATGTTCTATGCGTTAGAAGAAGATGAGGTGCATAAGATTCCAGTGGTGTTTGTGCATGGCATTGGTGGCAGTGCGAGATCATTTTCGCCCATCATCAATCGTCTGGATAGAGATCGTTATAGGCTCTGGTTTTTCTATTACCCATCAGGTGGAGATCTGGATCAGTTGGCAGAGTTCTTTTATCAGCTTTTTCTTGCTGGTGAAGTCATTCCTTTAGGGGGTATGCCTCTCATTGTCGTTGCTCATAGTATGGGCGGGATTGTTGTGCGGGAGGCGATTAATAAATACCAAGGGCGCGATGGTGAAAATAAGATTAAGTTATTTGTAAGTATCGCCAGCCCTCTGGGAGGACATCCTGCAGCGGCCAGAGGTGAGAAGAGCGGATTGATTGTACTGCCGGCGTGGCGAGATCTGAATCCAGATAACCGATTTATTCAGGCTCTATATAGCAAGCCGTTACCAGAGTTTGTTGATCATCAACTTTTTTATGCCTATAAAAATTCCAGCACACTGAAACTGGGCGAAAATAGCGATGGTGTGGTGCCGCTATCCAGTCAGTTACATCCGCAGGCACAAAAACAGGCCAGTCAGACATTCGGGTTTAACAGTGGCCATGTCGATATTTTATCTGATGAACATATGATTGATCGGCTTCTCGATGTCATGGGGAATGTGGATAGTCTCTTTTCAGAAGAAAGCATGGCTGCGCTGGTTGACGGCGGTATTGACGTTCAATTAAGTGATAAATATAGGCCCACGACTCAACATTTAATCCACTATGCAGGTAAGTATCTAGTGCTGCTGGCTCATGAAAAGATTGAGCCTATAGCGCAGCAAAAACACTTTATTCTAGCCGCGCAGGGGAAAGTAGCAGCTAAAACTGACTTTGAAAGGGAGTTTATTATGTTTATGAAGGCGTACCCTGAACGGATTAATGGTGTTTTGAGTGCTTACGAAAAAGGCAAAATCTCGGATACATTGTTGAAAAAAAGTCATTAACCATATCAAGAGTGGATTACGAAGGGTTTAAGGGCCAGATTAATGTGATCCATTTGCGGTTGTTGTTGATGCTAGAATAAGTCTCCCATTTCTAATACTTAAAACTGCTTTCCTCAACCTATAGGTATTGTAATGAAGCTTTGTTGCTTCTGCACGGCAGTTGCATTCGTTTTTACTGCGTGAAGTGCTACCATCGTATTTTTTAATAGGCATGGATTAAGCGATGAAAATTTTTGTGACAGGCGCTACCGGTTTAGTGGGTGCACATACTACGCTGGCGTTATTACATGCAGGGCATGACGTGCGTTTATTGGTGCGTAATCAAGCGGCAGCACATAGCTATTTTCTGGCGCAGGGTTTTGACTTAAAAGATTTTATTGTCACGGACATGTTGGATAAAGAGGCCGTGAAATCTGGCATGCAAGGCTGTGATGCCGTGGTGCATATGGCTGCGATTGTGGATTTAGATGCACGTAATGCCAAACGTACACAGGCAACCAATTTACAAAGTATTGACTCGGTGATTGGCAGTGCTTGTGAACTGGGCATAAAAAAAATTCTCTATGTTTCCAGTATGAGTATTTTTTATGATTTTACCCAAAAAATGCTGACAGAAAATAGCCCATTGGCCGATGTAAAAGATGCCTATTCGTTATCAAAAAAATTATGTGAAATTCGCATAAGGGAATTACAAGCTCAGGGTAAACCTATTATCACAACTTATCCTTCGGCGGTGTTTGGCCCAGATGATCCTAAGTTAGCCGAGAGTAATTACGCCATTGTGAACTTCTTTGAAAATGTTTTACCGTTGACCACTTCCGGTATGCAGTTTATTGATGCACGTGATATCGCCATTGCGCATCGGTTATTGATTGAAGGAGAGCTGGGTGAAGACAAAACCCAAGAACGTTATATTTTAGGTGGCACTTATACCCCTTGGGCTGATTTAGGTGGTTTTATTGAACAGGCAGCTGGGCAGAAAATTTCCAAGGTGAAAGTACCGGGGGCGATTTTTAGACTATTGGGTGTGTTGTTTGATGTTGCTAGAATATTTGTACCCATTAAGTTCCCTATTTCCAAGGAATCCATGCGCATCGTTACACAGCTACCTCCAACCACATCGGATAAGTTATTTGCTAAAACCGGCATGGCCTTTAGGCCAGTAGAAGAGACATTAAAAGATACGATTGAATGGTTACGAAAGGCCAAGCATATTTAAAGGCATAGGAAGAGCGTCTATTGTAGCAAGGGGCGCTATCTATTTGCTGTAAATGGAGATGATGGTTAATATTGCGTACCGATTAACCGTCGTTTGACGACAGCACTTGAAATATGCCTGGGAATGTTGATAGGCAAGTTGCCAGAGGCGTTCAGCCAGTGAAGTATTAGTGACTATAGTTACTGCATCTAGAGAGCCGGGCTCCTGATTATGCAATCGACTCAGGTGCCACCATTACGGTTACTGCATTCGAACCACTACAAAAACCAGTGGCTTAAGCCCTGTCTATGTTTATGCCTTTTTTTTATGTGTTAATCAAACATCAACAAGATGTTTTTTCGCTTTCGTTACAAGAATTAATGTTGTTGAAGATAGTGACCGCATCCAATATCTACAAGAAATTGATTGATGCGCCTGCCGCTATTGTTGTTATCAGTGCCGAAGATATACAGCAACCACGGCGCCTTAATAGAACAGGCCGTTAGCTCTTTATTTACAGCGTAAAAGGCATGATGGCCTTGCGGTTATTGGGGTATTCATCTTTGAATTTTTCGATATACCACTTATGCGTTTCCAGGCTTTGAGCGATCAGAGGCACGGCAACCCAAATAGCATACACCGCTCCCATTAATGACCAGCTCATGATGGCGAACCCCACCCACTCGATGATCTCACCCAAATAGTTCGGGCAGGAGATATATTTATACATGCCGCCTTTAGGGATTTTGTAGTCTGTATCCCCTGGAGCGCGTAAATTAATGAGTATATTGTCTGAATGGATATTGATCACAAAGCCTATAAAAAACAATATTAAGCCGATGATAAAGCGTGGGTCATACAGCCATTCAATCGGGTATTCACGTAAATCGCCGAAGTAATGGCCAATCAAATATCCGTTGATAATATAAAATGTCATCGAAGATAACACCGAGAGTATGGCGATCTGCTTGCCTTTTACTTTAATTCGACGTGGATAGATGATGGCGCGATTAAAGTAATGCATAACAAAAACCGCCAGCATAATAAACGACACATTGATGGGATTACTTCCCGCTAGATAAAAAGCGATAACCACAATTAATATCGGCACTTCCATAACGATCCAGCCGGTTTTTTTATCCATCATGCCTAATGCACCCATTTTCCGTTGAGGCACTCGGCTGCTTAACGGCAGTTCTTTAGAGAAGAATAAACTGCCGCCGGAAATGATGCCAAAGATACCCCAATAGATAAGAAAGGTATTAAAGGTCGATAGAGGGATGGTATTTAAATATTCCATTTAACATCTGCAAATAGGGTGAATGATATTTTTTGCGTAGCTTAACAGGCCGCTTAAGAAACGAAAAGCTCAGTTCGCCGGGAGCTTATGACGGGGGGTGAAAAAATAAGGCTCAGATCTTTCAAGCCCCTGGCCTTATATTTTGCTAGCGTATTGAGGCTCTCTGTACGATGCCGAAGGCTCCGTAGTATTAGGGAATCTGACATAATGCTTGCACATCAATAAAAGGAAAATGATCACCTGGAAAATCAGCTAAAATGATTGCAGTGTTATTAATGCCGGGGAAACAGCGTGAATAAAAATAGTAGAAAACCTTATGATGATGCAATTGCCGCGGTCAGCATCGAGGCGTGTCTGGCCGATCAACGCATACATCAAAACCCTCAGCCGAAGTGGGGCTGGCCTGGACGCAAGATTTGCATATTATTGATTGTGTCATTTTCGTTAGTCTTGCTACCGTTATTTGTTTTTATGTGGGTATTTAATCTGGTGTATTTTTGGCTGCGTAATCAGCCATCGATCAACCCCGGGCCTTATTTCAAATTTGATCGCCATCGTATCGCTCATATCAGCACAATGGATAAACTCTGGTGTGAGTATTGTGAATGGGCAAATGGCACTTTGCAGTGGACGTTGGCTATCACCAATGAGATTGAACGTCGCTATTGCCCGATTAAAAATCAGTGTGATCCACATTGTGACAAAGCCAAGCAATGGCGTGACGAATTCCTGGATTTTAAGCATCAACCTGAAGATCTAAAAGCGTATTACCGGGATGCTTCGAAGTGACATTGTCTGCAAAGCCGGCTGGGCGTTGAAAAATAGTGGTTTGAGTCATACGATCTGGATTCTGATTTCGAATATTCCAGCGCGCTGAATCATCAAATCGAAGGTAAGCTGCTTGTTGCAAGACACAGCATTATTGAAACGTATGAATTCTCAATGGTCTGTTATAGCGCCGATGGCACATTGGATACACAGAATTTTTGGCCTCTGCAATAAACACATATCGGCTTAAGAAGCCGTAAAGCTGTTCACTCTAACGTGGCTGCCTTGCGAATCATATACATCTCTATCGCCTTCTGCCTTGCAGATAAAAGGACGTATTCCACCAAGAGGTCAGGTCCTATCCTTTTTCACTCAGATTTATTTATACTCTATTGATATAAAAAAATCCCCATAATATACTTTTTGATCTAACAGCCATCATAGAAAAGGATTTTTGATGTCGCGATCAAGCCATGCCTTCCTAACACTTTTATTAATTTCTACGTTATCTGCTTGTAGTGACAGCGGGGGCAGTGATACAGATCCTGCTGGCGATGGTGGTGGCGATGCTATCGTTGAACCTCAGGGCACTCCCCCAGCTCAGATAACGGACAGCGACGGCGATGGCATAGCCGATAACAGTGATGCGTTTAAAGATGATGCCGCAGCCAGTGTCGATGCCGATCATGATGGCCTGCCGGATAGTTGGAATGATAGTTGTGATGTCACTTGTCAGGAAAACTCTAACCTCGTTATTGATACTTCGTTAGATGATAGCGACAACGATGGTGTGGTGAATGGAGACGATGCTTTACCAGAAAACCCTGATGAATCTGCCGATAGCGATGGTGATGGCGTAGGGGACAACAGTGATGCCTTTGTTAATAATCCTGCCGCCAGCATCGATGCTGATATGGATGGACTGCCGGATAGCTGGAATGAAAGCTGCGATGAAAGTTGTCAGCAAGATTCTGAACTCAGTCAAGATACCTCCCTAAATGATACCGATAACGACGGCATTACCAATGATAAAGATGCCTTACCGAATAACCCTACCGAAACCCTGGATACCGATAAAGACGGTATAGGCGATAATAGCGATGCTTTTGTAAACAATGCTGCAGCCAGTGTGGACGGTGATAAAGACGGATTACCTGATGCTTGGAATGAAGCCTGTAATTCAGCCTGTCAGCAAGACTCCACTTTAACTTTAGATACTTCGTTGGATGATTTTGATAACGATGGTGTGGTTACAGCAGCAGACGCTTTCCCTGAAGATGCTACCGAGAGCAAAGATACTGATGGTGATGGTGTTGGCGATAACGCCGATGCGTTTGTAAACAAAGCAGCAGCTAGCATTGATGTTGATGGCGATGGTTTACCCGATGGCTGGAATGACGGCTGTGATGAAGCGTGCCAACAGGATTCAGGCTTAACCTTAGATACCCTGCTTTCAGATACTGACAATGACGGTGTAGTTAATGCCGAAGATGCCTTCCCAGAAAATGCCGCAGAGACTAAAGATACGGATAAAGATGGTGTAGGTGATAACAGCGATGTATTTGTGAACAACGTAGCCGCGAGTGCGGATGCGGATGAAGATGGTCTGCCTGATGCGTGGAATGATGGCTGTGATGAGACTTGTCAGAACGCATCGACTTTAACCTTGGATCTACATTTAGCGGATTCTGATAACGATGGAGTTATCAATGATCAAGATGCTTATCCACTGGATGCGACAAAGAGTTTATTTACGCTTTCAGGCTCGGTGACGGGCTTAAAAGGCGGTATTGATCTTCTATTAGACACCCAGACGATTACATTAGCAGCCGATGGTGATTTTAAGTTTGAAGTCACTAAGGATAGTATTTACAGCATTAGCTTAGCGGGTTATCAGCAAGTGAATGCCTATCAAATTTGTGAGCTGGTTAATGCAGCAGGCATCGCTACGGCGGATGTCAGTGATTTAAGTGTGCAGTGTCAGATTAAAGTACCACTGGCTGTGGCCATTGCCAAAGTGACGGATGCATACTTTGCCAACTGTTTAACCTCAACGTTAAGTCAAAGTTTTGCCTATGAGGTAAGCAGTATTAGTTGTAAGAATAAAAATATTGTTCAAGTTGATGGATTATCGGATTTCATTAATTTGAAAAAATTGATTGTTGATGGAAATGTCATTACCTCGGTTGATGTAAGCGCCAACCTTTTTCTTGAGGAGTTATCTTTATACGGTAACAAGTTAAGTGCTCTGGATATAGCGGCTAATGTAAATCTAACAAGGTTGATAGTAACCCAAAATGAATTCACGGAACTGGATGTTTCCAAAAACACCGCACTGCAGGTACTGGGTGCCAATTTTAATAATATTAGTGCTCTGGATGTTTCTAATAATCTGGCGTTGAATGAGATTGCATTTGAGAGAAATAAATTGACCAGTATTGATATTTCAATGCTACCGAAGTTAGAAAAAGTACTATTTTCAGGCAATCCCCTGGGAACTATCGACGTGACGGCGAATCCAGAAATTACCAATTTGTATCTGGATTCAACTGGGTTGAGCAGTATTGATCTGACTAACAATACAAAGCTAAGTAAACTTTTCTTGAAAAAGAACACGATCACTGTGCTGGACCTTAGCAACAATCAGGCAATGTATGAGCTGGATGTCTCTGAAAATCAACTTTCAGTATTGGATTTATCAACACATAATAACTTGTGGAAAGTGAAGGTAGGCAGTAATCAGCTGGTTGATCTGGATGTAAGTTTAAGCACAAAATTATATGAGCTATCAGCATTCGGCAATCAGTTAACAGGGATAGATCTAAGTAATTTATCCAGTTTAAGAACGTTAAAAATTTCATCCAATTTATTAACTCAACTGGATGTGTCTAACAATACTGACTTATGGTCTTTATGGGCGACAAACAATAAACTGGATAATATCGACCTGTCTGCCAATACCCATTTGGCATCATTGTTTTTGACCAAGAACAAATTAACTCAATTGGATTTATCGGCGAATACTGACTTGCAATCATTACGCCTGGATGATTTGTCTTTAACCAGTCTTGATCTTTCTAACTGTGTCAATCTTCAAAATGTCCAGGTGGAAAATAATCTGCTCAGTAGTCTTAACGTGACTGGGTTGACAAAATTATCGCATCTATATTTGCGGAACAATCAATTACAATCAGTGGATGTTTCCACAAACACCGGTCTTTCGGGATTGTACATGGATAGTAATCAAATAAACTATCTAGATGTAACTAGCAATACTAAGTTAACTTCCCTGTCTGTTGAAAATAACCAGCTGGAAAATATCGATGTTTCTAACAATACCCGTTTATCCTATTTGGAATTACAAAATAACTTTTTTAGCAATGTGCCAACAGGTATCCGCAATCAGAGTACAGGCACAACGATTAGGCTTACGGATAATATTTTTGATGCGGCAGCTATTACTGAACTGACCACGCTGCAACAGACATATACCAAACTGACCTTTAGCAATAAAGCTATAGACACCGATAGAGATGGGGTGGCCGATGAGCAGGATGCGTTTATTAACAATGCGGATGCAAGCATCGATGCCGATGCCGATGGTTTGCCTGATGTTTGGAATGAAGGCTGTGATGCCGCCTGTCAGACAGTCTCTGTATTAACCCTCGATAGTTTATTAAATGATAGTGATAACGATGGCATCACTAATGACCTAGATGCTTACCCCCACGATAATAGCAAAAGTGCTTTCCTTGTTTCTGGCACTGTTACAGGCTTAGTCAATTCAATCGATATTGTCTTAGGAGAACAAAAAAAAAGTTTATCGGCCGATGGTATTTTTCAATTTGAAGTGGCAAATAATGCCAGCTTTACCATCGCTTTAGAGGGCTATCAGCAAGTTGAAGCTAATCAACAGTGTGTTATTGATCAGCCCAGCCATACCGCAAGCCAGGATGTCAGTGGTTTGGCGGTTCTGTGTCAGATACGTGTTCCACTTGCACAGGCTATCGCCAATGTCTCAGATGTTAACTTTGCCAACTGTCTTAGCGCAGGGCAAAACAAAACTTTCGCCGATGAGGTGGAAGAAGTGTTCTGTAAATACAAATCGATTACAAGCGTCGAAGGTTTAGGTGATTTTGTTAATTTACGCATTTTAGAATTAGACTCTAATCAAATCACCAACGTCGATGTGTCGGGGAATTTGGCATTAGCGAAATTAACGTTAGGTGGAAACCTGTTAACTAGTCTGGACGTGTCAGCGAACAAGGCATTGACATATCTCAACTTGTATAAAAATCAGTTAATGAGCATTGATCTTCAGGATAATATCGCTTTGAAAACCCTGTCTATGGGTAAAAATAAGCTGTCAGATATCGATCTTTCAAAGAATACGGAGTTAACCCAGCTGTTTATGTCTGGCAATACCTTCAGCGGCATGGATGTTTCACTGTTTAGTAAACTGCAATATCTTGATTTGTCTGATAACCCGGATATATCTAGCATAGATCTATCGATGAATCCCGCGCTGAAGTCCTTTTACTTCACGAATAATGCATTAACCGCTATCGATTTATCGGCCAATGTAGAACTTGAGATACTTAATTTAGACAGAAATAAATTAGAGACGCTGGATGTGACGAATAACCCTAAGTTGATAAGGTTGCAAGCCAGAGAAAACAATTTCACGACCTTAGACTTGTCGGGAAATCCTGAATTAATGGATGTGGAGTTATATTATAGCAAGCTGACGATGCTTGATATTTCAGCCAATCAAAAATTAACCAAACTACAGCTTGAGGGCAGTCCGATTTTAGAGATCGATGTATCACTGGCTCCAGATTTGAAAGAGTTAAGGCTTGGTTATGCAGACGTAACATCACTGGATCTGTCGAATAATACCAAGTTGACGTTGCTTTATATTACTCAAACTGGCATCACCGATCTGGATATGTCAATGGCTCCGGAGCTGGCATACTTAAGCGCAGAGGATGCGCCTTTGAATACACTTGATATCAGCGTCAATACAAAACTGAAAAGTTTAAGTTTACAAAATAATAATGTTTCGGTGTTAGACCTTTCACAACATACTGAATTACAGCACCTTAGAGCACAGGGCATGCTCATAACTACTTTGAATGTTTCCAATAGCCCGAATCTTGCATATATCTATGCCTCGAATAGTCAATTAATCAGTATTAATGTGAGTGGGCTTAAAAAATTAAAAACTTTAGAGGTCGGAGGGAATCAACTGGAAAGCATCGATGTTTCGACGAATACTGAACTGTCAAATCTTTCGATTCCCGAAAATAAACTCACTGCCCTGGATGTCTCGGCCAATACCAAGCTTTACTCTATTTATGCTCCGGGCAATGCATTAACAAACATCGATATTTCTAATAATATTAATCTCTCTAACCTAGCACTCAATAACAATTTCTTAGAGAGTGTTCCTGCAGGCCTCAGTAATATTATATCGACAACGGCAAGAATTTATTTAACCGAGAATCCATTAAGTGATGTTGCAAAAGCAGAGTTGGAGATATTAAAAGCCACTTATAGCAATCTTAGTTATTGATAACTGCATCTCTTCAGGGCTGCATCGCTAATCGATGATTAACGATGCAGATTCTCAAAGCTGCTGGCAATGATGAGCTTGATTCCGGATGCCTCTTACCATCACGCCCTGGCATCCATTTAAGGATGTTAGTGGCACGAAAATCAGCGATTCCAGCGGCATCAGCACGGTGGCAGACGTTTTTATTAAAAATGGATACCCTGTGATAGAGGCAAGTCCGTACCGTAATTAATCGTGTTGGTTGTACGGCGCATATAATTTTTCCACGCATCGCTGCCCGACTCTCGCCCACCACCGGTATCTTTTTCGCCACCAAAGGCACCACCTATTTCAGCGCCACTGGTGCCTATATTGACATTGGCAATGCCACAATCAGAGCCGTTAGCCGCAAGAAAATGCTCGGCCTCTTGCAGTTTGTCGGTGAATACCGCCGATGATAATCCCTGGCTCACCTGATTTTGCAAAGCGATGGCTTCATCGAAGCTTTGGTAAGTCATAACAAAAAGAATCGGCGCAAAATGTTCCTGCTGCAATAAAGCTGCGTTACTGCTTATCTTGACGATGGCGGGTTGTACATAAAAGCCATGGGCCGGCACACTCTCTGTGATTCTCTGGCCGCCATAGAGAATTTCACCCCCTTGTTGCTTGGCGAGTTGTAATGCCTTTTGCATATTGTTATAGGCGCTTTCATCGATTAATGGACTCATTAATTTTTTTTCATCCAGCGGATTGCCTATGACAATGGATTGATAGGCATATATTAATTTGCTCAGCAGTGCATTTTCGATACGGCTATGAACAATCAAGCGGCGTAATGTTGTACAGCGTTGGCCACAGGTACCTATGGCTGAAAATACGATCGCTCTTATGGCCAGTTTTAAGTTCGCCGAAGGCGTCACGATTAATGCATTATTCCCCCCCAGTTCTAATAAGCTTCTAGCTAAACGTTTGGCGACAATCTGGGCCACATCTCTGCCCATAGCCACGGAACCGGTGGCGGAGATTAAAGGCAGGTGTTTATGGGCCGCCAGCTGCTGGCCTAAGTCGCGATCACCTAAAATGACGCTTGAGAGCGGCTGAGGAAATTCCGGGAATTGGCTGCAAACCTGATTCAATAATTGCTGACACGCAAAAGCGCATAGCGGGGTTTTTTCTGAAGGTTTCCATAACAGGGTATTACCACAGACTAACGCCAGGGTTGCATTCCAAGCCCACACGGCCATAGGGAAGTTAAACGCGGTGATAATGCCTATAGGCCCAAGTGGATGCCATTGCTCCATCATTCTGTGTGCAGGCCTTTCACTGACGATGGTTAAGCCATGTAACTGGCGCGATAAACCCACAGCATAGTCGCAGATATCTATCACCTCCTGTACTTCTCCTAGTGATTCGGCCAGGCTTTTTCCGCTTTCCATGGTGATTAAAGCGGCTAGATTGTCTTTGTTCTCTCTAAAGGCCAGGCCCAGCTTGCGCACCAGTTCTCCACGCTGAGGAGCAGGAATCATGCGCCATGATTTAAAGCTTTGCTGCAGCAAGGCGACTTGTTCATCTAGTGCTTTTTTATCGGCCATTTGACACTGCGCCAGCTCAGCACCATCAATCGGTGAATAAACCGTGAAGTCGGCCAAATCGGTTTTTATGGCGGTATCCAGGGAGTTGTAAACCGAAGGTAACGGCGTTGAAATCAAAGGCCTATTTTTAGTGGCGGCACTATGGCTGATCTGCTGCAGAATATCGGGGGGCATGACTGCCTCTATTGTGAGTTTGGTAATATTGGCCAAAGCGATTATTGATAAAATCTGAAAACGCGATGCTCTCCTGTGTATTGAAACCTTTGTTGCTTAGCTGTTTTTCAAAAAATAAATCCAGCACCGCGCAAATGCCTGCGGCGGTACTTATTTGTATCGCGCCCCAGTGTTCGTTATAGACGTTGCGGTTATAAATCTTGCGGCTATCACTCACCTGCATCAGCTGACCATTGATGTGGCCGGTGGCGCTCACCAGAATAATCACGACATCCTGTTTGGTCATGGCGACGGCATTTTCAAATATTTTTTTTAATAGTGATCGTCGTTCCCCCAGCTTCAATCCGTTGATCAGAAAATCCATTAAATATTGATGGCCCTTATAGCGAATGGTTTTGTAATCGAGGTTTTGTACTCGCCCCTTTAAGGAGTCACATAAGGTGCCCAGGCCGCCCGAGGTATTAAACGCCTCGTATTCGGCACCATCTAAAGAAAAATTCTCCAGCCCTTCTAAGGGTTCAAAATTAACTAGCTGTTTTTTTCTGATACCGTGGCAGGGGTTGCAGTATTCATTGATCAAACCTTCGGTAGACCATGTCAGGTTATACATCATCAGGTTGCTGGGGAATTCCGGCAACGCACCTACCCGTAATTTAACCGTGTCAATATCATCAAATCCCTGGCAGATATGATGGGCTAAGATGGAAATAAACCCGGGGGCCAGGCCACATTGCGGTACAAATATTTGTCCGTCTTGGCTGTTTAAGGCCAGCTTTTTAATCGCCTCACAGGTTTGAATATCTTCGGTTAAATCAAAGTAGCTGATACCCGCGGCCAAAGCCGCCTCGGCAATCGGTATATTTTCATGAAAAGCGCAGGCAGAAATAACCGCAGAATAGGGTTTGATGATTTTCGCTAATTGTCGGCTATTATAACTTTCCAGCTGTTTGATGGGGATTTTATAATCGCGATGTAAACGTTTTAGAGGCGCTTGTTGTTGGTCAATCACCAGTAATTGATAATCACCACAAAGCTGTAATAACTTGGCGATGCAACTGCCTATTTTCCCGGCTCCGATAATGACCACTTTAAACATGCTTTTCTCCCGGCTTAAACATCGGTTTTTCTGTCGGTTGAATGGAAAATAGCATCGGCATTAGCCGGTACAAAACCTTGATACAATTTACCGTCTTTATCTGCATAACGTTTGGCAAATTCGTAGTAGCAGCTGGAGATCGTATGAGTATCACCATCGGCAAAGGTCATCTTGATCTCATCGGCCATGGTGGCGGTTTGCTCCAGTAAACTGGCTTTATTACCTTTGATTTCACCTCCTTGTTGATTTAATCGCACCTGGGCCTGATGCAGTTTTTCCAATACATAGGTCATAGTGGGCTGGCGCAGATGATTAACACTGATGGTGAAGTGATTGGCGCGCAGGCCCATCACCGCCATCCATGCCGCATATTCACTTTCTTGTAACAGAAAATGGTAGTCTTGCCAGCTCGGTTTGGCCCATAGAAGTCCCTGGGAAAAAGCGCTGTCAGTTTCTAATTTATCTATCTGTATCTGCGCGCAGAGCCTGTGGATAATCGCCTGTGCGGAGGGTGATAATTCATTAACCTTCAGCTCACTTAAAAACACGCGGGGCTGCAGTTCATCCTCATGGATATAGGAGAAGGCGTTGAGTTTTTTTTCCTTAAATTGATAGTGATCAAAACGCCGGTAACCTAAAGCCAGGATCAGCGGTTCAAGTTGTTGCAGGGATATGGGAGGTAGAGCATAGGTGCGAAACGCGACATGATCATTAACAATGCTATTGCCATCATCCATAAACAGCTGCTGTAACCGCTGCGCCTGTGGCGTGATGGCGATATATTCCTGCCATAGCCTATCGAAGAATGTTTGACACTGCATAAGGTCACCCTCATCGCCAACGGATTCCTAATAAGTATAGTCAATGATGAGCAGGGCTTAGTTCAGCTTATGTTGTTTCTTATATTCAGCAACCATGGCAACGCGGTCATGTGTGGCGGGGTGAGTGGATAAAAATTCGACGATGGATTTTAGGGTTTCGAGATTGTCAGAGCTATCGTCATTTTTTTCACCTTCAACTTCGGCGGGAGATTTAATACTATAGAGCAGATCAAACCTCTTCATAACCGTGGCGAAACTCTCTACATCCAGCTGGTTGCGGTGTAACTGTTGTATTGCAAAATAATCGGCTTCACGTTCAAATTCTTTTGAATAGCTTAAATCCAACAGCAGCGTTGGAATACCGGTAACCATATCAAAACCGTCAACATCACCGGTCATCAATATGATTAACAGCGTGACCATGGAATCTTGCAGGGTGCGTCGAATCAGGTGTTTATGTTTGAGGTGGCCTAATTCATGAAACAAAATGGCTAATAGCTCATCGTCATCGTCTACCAGCTTAATCATGGCGTCGGTAAAAATGATATGGCCATCGGGTAGCGCAAAGGCATTGGCGCCTTGGCCGCTACGAAAAACTAGCTTAGGGTTTAAGTCTTGATAATGTTGTAAATAAGGTTGGGCTAAGTCGTGAATGGCTTGTTGTTTTTCAAGGTCCAGTTCGGTGGCATCAAACAGGGTTTTATCGAGAATCGTTAATGTGCTGCCAAAGTTTTTTGCCGTGAACTCGGGTAGCTGGTAGGCGATATATTTGGCAGATTTAGGAATGCCGATGTCAATGGTTAGCCATACGCAGGCGAAGGTTAGCAAGGTCGCCGCGATAACCAGCGGCAGGCTGGTCTCAAGTTTATGTAATACTCTGGGCCACAGTGATGAAGGCTGGCTTTTTACCAGTGCATCGATGGCATCATTATTATCGGTGATAAATAACTGATTATCACCAAAGCTGATTTCTCTGGGCGTATTGCCTAATCGGGATTCTATTTTAAGTTCTTGAAACGTTAGATTAAAAACTTCTTCTTTGGGAGCGCCCTCTATATAAATGTTGATAGACGTATTGATATCCGTTAAGACCTCTAAACGCGCTTGCACTTGTTTAGAGGTTTTTCCATCCATATAGAGGCCGTTAATCATCAGTCTGGCTTATAACGCGAAGTCAAAGACTTGGCCAAATTCTTCACCTAGAGCGCTGATGTTTTCCTGCTCAGCTGCGGCAAAGTTATTTAAACAGCCTACGGTATTCATCTTCACGCAGGAGCAAACATATTTAGCCATACGGACTTTAGCCGCCGGTAAATACAAGCCCAATGTAATCATCGTTAATAACGCATTGATTAATATCACCAAACCTAATCCACCCATGGAAATCTGTGATTCAAAGCTGTGTTCATCCAACGTTGTGCTGCGGAAAAATAGATTGTGGGTTTGAGTCATAAAATACAGAATCAGGCCGATATAACCTAACATCATAACCACAGGTGTCACCATCGTTAAAGATGGGAAGAACGAGGTGATAGCCAAGCAAGGTAAACCTAATACCAGACCTGCACCAATAATGGTCAGAAATATCATGCCGTAGTCTTTATAGCTGGCTTTAAAATCAAAAGACGTGGTGCCGTAGGCACTGTTTTTAACCAGATATTGGTTCATTTTTAACAAGGCCATTGGGTATAAAATACCTAACGATAAAAGACCTAAAAGAGGCCAGACATATAACACCATAAACGCTTCTGCATAGGTGCTTTTAAAGCGGAACTGGATATTGTTATATGAGGTCATGCGTCTATCAAAAGCCAAAGATTGGTTGGTGAAATAAGGAATCGCCAAGACCAAAGCCACAATCAGTATCACTCCAACAATAGGATCAATTTGAGACAATAAAGCAAAGGCAATAAACGCGGCGATGGCAATGATGCGGCCTTTTAAGATGGCCAAAGGCTCAGCCAAATAGCGGAAGTTAGTCTCATCTAGAAAAAGGTTGGCATGCATATAACGTTTGTTCTTAACCGTTGCCCATGCTGAATAGATGCCAAGCGTTAGCGCTGTAAGCAAAATATTGATGATCCAGATTTTAAAATATTCCATGCCGTTGCCACGGAATTCGATATTTAATGTGCGGGGGGTATTATCAGGCGCAGCAGTGCTGCCTGCAGTGAGGTCGTCCATAAAACATTCCTTGTATTTTTTTTGTGCAATAAGGTTTTTCTTATTGGCTGCTTATACTAGTAAAATTGTTTAGTAACCACAAACAGTAAGCCTGCTATTATCTGTTTTCGTTATTTTCATCTAAAGAGCGGCCAATGCGATAACAGTCCACAATGCCTAATAACCATAATAGCCCTATGGCAATCGTGATGCTGGTGATGATAAATGGATCTACAATGCCGGTAGAGGTTTGGATTTCATTACGTATCACGTTAATGTCTATAGCCAGGTAACCATTTACAATCTTGTCAGCGATAATCTGCGCTTTATAATAGGCATCATAAAAGATTACGCATAAGCAGCTTAGTGTTAAAGCGAGAAAAACCATTGCCTGCTTTTTTTTGCTAAGAATAAAATAACCCGCACCTGGGAATACCACGGCAGAGTAAATAACGGATTTACTAGAGGTTTTCACATTCATGTCCTTATGCGTTGTTGATAAAGGCTATATTGTTTGTAGAAACACAGCCAAACTCCACAACCGAAGATACCGGCTTAGGAAAAAAGATGAAAGTATTACATAGAGATGATTTATTTTGTTGGTCAGAATTTGATGAACAAAGAAACCTGGATTTTAATAGTCTGCTGTGGGTAAGAGAGGCCGGCAATGTATTGATTGATCCGCTGCCTTTATCGGCGCACGATGCGCAACATCTACAGCAACTCGGTGGGGCCAAAACCATTATCATCACCAATAGTGACCATACACGTGCAGCTGAAGAAATAGCGTTGACAACCGGGGCCACGATTTATGGGCCCAGGCAGGAGCAGGGAAACTTCCCCATAGCCTGTGAACATTGGCTGCAACAAGGGGATGAGCCTGTACCGGGTTTAGTGATCTATGAAGTTAATGGTTCAAAAACGGTGGGCGAGCTATGCCTGCTATTAGAGGGTGAGACATTGATCACCGGTGATTTAATTCGCTGTCATAAGGGCGGGCAATTATGTTTATTACCCGATGCTAAGCTGGGTGATAAAGGCGCGGCAATACAATCGCTGACAGAGTTGGCGGCATTAAACGGCATTAAAACCGTGATTGTGGGTGATGGCTGGCCGGTATTTAAAGATGGGCATGAAGCTTTGCAGGATTTACTGACGTCTTTAACATAAGTAAACACAGGCTAAAGCCGGTTTATAGGCTTTAACCTCTGATTTGATCTATTAGGCCATATTGGCGTTAACAAAATCCCAGTTTACCAGATTCCAGAACGCAGCTAAGTATTTGGGTCTGGCATTGCGGTAGTCGATATAATACGCATGTTCCCACACATCAACCGTAAGCAGCGGGGTTACGCTGTCATCGGTTAGAGGGGTGGCGGCATTACTGGTATTGATGATAGCCACCGTGCCATCGGCATTTTGTACCAGCCAGGTCCAGCCAGAGCCAAAATTACCAATCGCAGAGGCCGTTAAAGCCTCCTTAAATTCGGCAAATGAACCAAAGGCCGCGTTAATCGCATCGCTAGCTTTACCGCTGGCTTCACCGCCGCCATTGGGGCTGAGACAGTTCCAGTAAAAAGTATGATTCCAGATTTGGGCGGCGTTATTAAAGACACCTGCCGAGGAGGCTTTTACAATCTCTTCCAGCGATTTTCCTTCAAATTCCGAACCTGGCAATAAGCCGTTTAATTTATCCACATAGGTTTGATGATGTTTGCCATAGTGAAACTCCAGGGTTTCCGCGGAGATATGCGGTTCCAGGGCATTTTTTTCATAAGGTAACGCAGGTAATTCAATCGCCATAATAATATCCTTTATTGCTCAGATTAAACGGGGCTGTGCTTGTTAATGAATTACCAGTATAGATAAAGAACGGTGAAAATAAAGTGGCTTTTCCATGGTGGGTTTGCATAGGCATGATTAGCTCATAGGCACAGACTGCTTTATAGTATGCTGCAGTAAAAAACAGTTAGATCAGATAGGTATAGGGAATACACACCACGTGGCTGGATCAGATAAACAACCGGGCAAGGACGATAAGGATCAGGCCGATGAAGATGCGGCTACGATTGTTGGGCAGGGTCTAAGCAAAACACCCGTAAATGCGGATGATAAAACCCATGTGCTTGCCCAGACGCTAGAGCCTGTTGCTGCCGATCATATTAACAAGCAAGATACCCATTTCACCGAATTTCAATCGACCAACCCGTCATTAAAAAAAGGCATTCGCAATGCCAAGGATCTGGTTAAGCAGGCGGCCGCGAATAAAGGCCGGATCCTGAATAACCGATTTTTGCTTGAAACCGTGTTAGGCCAAGGTGGCATGGGTACGGTGTATAAAGCACGAGACCTGCGTAAGGTGGAAGCCGAAGATCCCAATCCCTATGTTGCGGCCAAGGTGCTGAACGAAGATTTTAAAAATCACCCCGATGCGTTTATCTCTTTGCAGCAGGAGGCGGTGAAATCACAGGAATTAGCTCACCCTAATATTGTTACGGTGCATGATTTTGATCGCGACGGTAGCATCATCTTTATGACCATGGAGCTGCTGGATGGTCAGCCCTTGGATAAAGTACTCTCTGACGTGAAGGGCGAAGGCCTGCCATTGGATCAGGCCTGTAAACTCTTTAACGATATGGCCGAAGGCTTAAATTACGCCCATCAGCGCCATCTGATTCATTCCGATTTTAAACCCGGCAATGTCTTTATTACCATAGCAGACAGCGCCAAGGTGCTGGACTTCGGCATTGCCAGAGCCGCAGCAACACGTGAAAACCGTTCACATTTCGATGCTGGCTCTTTAGGAGCACTTACGCCTGCGTATGCAAGCCTGGAGATGTTAACCGGTGAAGAACCCAGTTTTTCCGATGATGTTTATGCACTGGCCTGTGTATTTTATGAGATGTTATGTGGCCAACATCCCTTTAACAATATGTCGGCCGATAAGGCGCTGGCCAAGGATATAAAACCAACACGTATCAAGACGCTGAATCGTCGCCAATGGAAAGCCTTAAGCGGGGCATTAGCTTTGCGCCAGAACGATAGAACCGCATCGGTTGCCGAATTTCAAAAGGCTTTTAATCCCAGCAATAAGGCCAAGTATATTGGCATTGCAGCGTTGTTAGTGCTTACATCGGTTGTAGGTTTGGCTTGGGCTGTGTATAGCGCATATGAGCAGGAGAAGAACTTAACTATCGCTTTAGATCATGCGCTGAATACCGCAAAAGCCTGTATCCAACAGCAGGATTTCGCCTGTGCTAATAAGCAAAGCATTATCGCGCTAAACCTTTCACCACAACATGAAACCGCTTTAGTCTTGCAAGCCCAGGCTCAGGAAGGGCGTTTGCTACTGGCACAGAAAACTCAAATAAAGCAGCTATTGGATAAAGCCGAAGATTGTTTTAGCAAAGAAGATTACGCCTGTGCCCGTATTCGCTGGCAGGAATTGTTAAAACTGGATGCTAGCAATAAAAGCTATTTACAGGCGCTGGAAAATGTTTCTTTAGCGCAGCAACATGAAGCCATTATGGATTACCTGGATCAATCCGAAGCCTGTATAGATAAAAAAGATTACCGATGTGCACGCCTGTTTTTTGCCAAGGCCGAGGAAGTAGATAGCGCCCATGCACGGGTAGCGACGGTTGATGAACGATTAAAAAATATTAAAAGCCAATCGACAGCGGCTTATATCAAGCGTAAGGGTAAAATTAAAACCTTGTTTTCACAAAGCCAGCGCTGTTATCAACAACAAAAATATGATTGTGTGATCACCAAGGCCAATAAAATATTAGCTTTGGATAAACATCATAGAGGCGCGATTGACCAGATACAGCAGGTTAAACATGCGCAGCAGAAACAGCATGATGACAATCGAATTATCGAAGGTTTTCTGGTTCAGGCAACGCAGTGTCTGGCCAGAAAGAACTATAGTTGTACTATCGCCAAAGCTGAATCGGCTTTGGCTATTTCGCCCAAGCATGAACAATCGCTACAACTTAAACAGCAGGCAGAACAAGCCCAACAAGATTTAAAAAAATCCATCATTATAGAATAGGAATTCTTATGAAACGACTGATCATAGCCATTAGCTGCAGTGCCTTGTCATTTAGCCTACTCACCGGATTCTCTTTTGACGATCTGAAGAAGAAAGTGGATAAATCGTATAAATGTGATGATGACGATAAAAGCTGTAAAAATAAAGAACATGCCAAGGCAGCGGCGAAAGTGGCAGCGGTGATTGTGGCGGCAAAACTGATCGCCGATATGGTGATTGAATACAATGCCAAGCAGGTGAGTGGTGAAGCCGAGGTGATTAAAAAATATAAAAAGACCCATAAAACCCTGCCTAAAGAAGCTTTGGCTTTAGACTACAGTGCAAGTTCCAAGCTAGGCAAGGTGGTTAGTTCAGGCCAGAAGGTATTGATTCAATCACGCATTGAAGTGATGCCTGGCAGCACCCAAAAAACGACTGTTATCGAAGAACGTTTATCTATTTACGATAATGAAGACCCTACCAAAGAGCTGACATCAATGACCAAGGTGGTTAATTCTGAAACAGGGCGTGCCGGTATCTACGAAAATGAATTCACTTTCACTTTACCTAAAGGTATGCCACAGGGAGAATATCCGCTGAAATCTACCTTGCTGGTGAATGGTAAAGAAAGTAAAACTGCAAAACACAGCCTGCAGTTGGTGCAGCATATTTTATTAACACCTAATGAGTGGGTTGCTCAGCGATAGTAAGGGTTTACCGATGTTACAGTGGGGCGTAAGCCCTGCTGAACTATAATACCTAGATTTTTTATATAAATAGCCTGTATCAGCCATGGGTGTTTTCTTGAAGTTTTTTGCTTTAACGTCGATAAGTCTTATCGTTGTCGCTCTCTTACCCATCAATTTATAGTATCTGAATATCTGAATATCTGAATATCTGGACTAGACATTAGTGCATAGGGGATTTAGCACTTTATCTTTTCTGGATTAGGCTGGCTAAGTTTATAAATTTTGTCCCAGCTTATGATTTTCGTACAGGCCTTAATAGCAATGAACCGCTGCAGTTTGGGCAGATGAATTGCATCTTTTCACTGCAATTTTTACAAAACGTGCATTCATAGGAACAGATATAGGTGATGGCGGTGTGGGGTAGTTTCTCGCCACATTTTTCGCACAGAGCTTTCATTTCTAACATGTCTATTTCCTTGCAGGGCTAAAACGCTTTTTGAATTAGGTGCTTTTAGTTAAATGCTAATAAAACGCTGCTGATATTCCTGCGGGCTGATGCCGTAATGCTGGCTGAATTGGCGGCGTAAGGTTTCGCCACTTTGATAGCCACAGTCCCTGGCGATCTGTTTAATGCTGTAATCGGCTTTTTCTAACAGCAGCCGGCTCTTTTCCAGGCGCAGCTGAGCGATATAACGCATGGGTGTCACCCCAAACGCCTGTTGAAAGCGTCGGTTAAACTGGCGTGGGCTGAGGCAGGCGTGCTCTGCCATGCACTCGATGTTAATCGATTGATCCAGCTTGTCATTGATCCAAAGCAGAATGTCATCGAACTCACCCCCACTGCGGTGCTGGGCCTGTAATACCTGGCTGAACTGGCGTTGGCCACCGGGGCGGTGCAGGTATAATACCAATAATTTGGCCACAGACATCGCCAGTGCATGGCCATGATCTTCTTCCACCAGCGATAAACATAAATCGATGCCTGTGGTGACACCCGCCGAGGTATAGAGATTGCCATCGCGGGTATAAATAGCGTTTTCTTCCAGTTCAATATCCGGGTACATATCCTCTAGATAGGGGCAGGCTATCCAGTGAGTCGTGGCTTTTTTACCGCTTAATAACCCCGCATAGGCGAATAGAAATGCGCCGGTACAGATGGAGACTATGCGGCGATATTTTCCAGAGTTTTGTTTTAACCACTGAACCAGTTCGCTGTCAGGTGTAAAGGCCTGTACACCATCGCCGCCGGCGACGATCAGCGTATCGCAGTCTTCAGGGATGGCGGATAAATCTCCCAAGGGCACAAGGGTGATACCACTGCTGACGGTAAAAGCCTTGCCGTCAAAGCTGTACAGGCCAATTTCATAAAGTTGAGAAGCGCCAGACTCGCTATTGGCAGAGGCGAACACTTCCATGGGCCCGGTAATATCCAGGGCGTTGGCTTGCTCAAAACCAATCATGGCAATTTTTTTTATGGTCATGGCTGTTCTCAGTTGTTGCTGTCAATAGATGAGCCCGCTAGTTACTGGCAGGCATCAATAGGGCCTTTTGTGCTAATGATCTGGCCAGGACAATAAGGTAAAAGCCAATAACAATATCTACAGCGCCACAGAAGGCTGGCCACCATAATGGCGTACCGGCATTATCGATTAATAGCGGGTGTACGGCATCGAAGAGACCGTGCAGTAGCCAGCCTGCAGCCATCAGATAGGCGCTGTACTTAAGGCCCTTGAAGGCACAGATGATGGCCACGATAAAAAATGGCAGGCCGACGATAAGCTCCATTTTTAAAGCGTTGGCATCGTTACCATAGAGGGCAAATCCCACATAGATCAGGGGCAGGAAAAACAGGTTTAAGGGGTAGGCCCAGAGTGTATTTTCAGTCTTCAGCAGGCGAAATGAGGCAATCATAAACGCGGCCATTAGCAGGCCAACAATAAAAGCTATCATGATTTGGCCTCCTGCGTGGCAGCGGGTTTGATATTGGAGGGTTTAAAAATAATAAAAGTGGGTATTGGCATAACGGCATCCTGATGAATATTACGTGAATACTAGGATGACGTCTTTATGTATTGGCTCAATGACATAGATACCACAAAAAAGGACATCGTTGTTTGTGAATAAAGATTAGGAAGGCAGAGATGCATCATCTCAGTGCATATTTACAGCTTAGCTCTACCCGCAGGGTAGACCTTTGATGCAGGGCCTTTTAGTTTTTCATGGCCTAATAAATGCAGGGTTAATGCTTTAAATTTCGCTGTTTAAAATGGATAAAATAGCTTCAAGCCGCTGTGGCATATGCCTGATTTCAAGTATGTTTTGAGTAATTTCGGCGGGTAATTTTAAAAAATTAAAGACCTCAAAACTGAAGGCGGTAAGCGGTTTTTGCTGCCATTCATCACTGGATAATATTTCCTGTGCCTCGGGGAATTCATGGGTGATGGATTTCAGGCGCCTGAGGATTTTATCTTTACTGGCTTTTGCCGATGTCAGTTCATGCTCGGTGGGCTGCTCATCGCCATACAGCTCACAGTCGGCGATCACAAAAGGCAGGCTCTGTATCTGCTGTTTGAGTTTTAAACGTGTATCGATATGTACAATGATAGCCAGGCGACCATCTTGCATTCTGTCCACAATCTCAACGGGGCCTGCCGAGAAGATTTCACAGGGTTTATAGGTGGATTGATTGCTTTGCAGGGCTTCTTGGCTGGTTTGCTGTGGGTTTTTCTCGGATAGGACTTTTTGTGTATGGCATACGGCAATAGGCAGTTTATTTTCGACGCAGTAGTTCACCATCTTACGGTAACGCGGCTCAAATACATGCAGCGGAAAGTTTATGCCGGGCAAGGCAACACAGCCTGGTATGGGGAATAATGCAGCTTTAACCATGGCAGGCCCTCTTTACTATGTCATATGCCGAGATACATACAACATACCACGGCCAAGCGATATTACCCTCATTGGCATGTGTCTAATGAGGCTCTATCTCTGAATGCCAGAGTTAAGACGATTGACTTAATTAAGTCGGGTGACTTATATTGGGCTTATGACTACACAAAAACATACTCCAATAAAAGAAATAGAATTCTCGGCGGCCAAGCTTGATCTGATTAAGGCGGCCGAAGAACTGATCGCCGAATTTGGCTTAGCGGGTGTCTCCGATAGAGAAATTGCGCGCCATGGCGGGCAGAAAAACAACTCGGCCGTGGCCTATCATTTTGGCGATAGGCAAGGCCTGTTATCGGCAATACTCGATTACCGCATGATTCCACTGAATAATCAGCGCCATGTTTTGTTGGCGCAAGAGGGGTTAGATCTTCGTGAGGTCATTTCAGCCTTTGTTATGCCTTATCTACAACATTTATTAAACGGCCCTAAAGATAGCTTTTATATCTGTTTAATCAGTCAGCTACATCAGAGCGGCCAGCAAGATTTGTTGATCAAAGAAAGCCACCGTTCAAGCTCGCTTTATCTTTTTGCTGAAAAGGTAGAAGAATTATTGCCTAAATTGTCACAGGCCGAATTATTCAGCCGCTTAACCTTTGCGGGTACTCAGTTGGTGCATTCTTTGGCGTTGTGGCATGGAGAGCGTCGCCGCCAAGGCGAGTTATGGAGTAACGACGTTTTATCATCACAGGCCGAGCAACTGATAGATTTTATCGTTGGTGGTCTGCAACAAAGCCGTGTGAGGTAAAAATGAACTTAAGTTATGAACAGCAAATGCTGGGCACGGTGGTTTTTATCGTGTTTGTCTCGGCTTTTTTAGTGGAGTTATTTAGCGGGCGCATCCATAAAGGTGACAGACCTTGGCGTGATGGTGTCTTTACATTAACCGGCTTGATGGCGCATGTGCTGTTGTCGGGGCCGGTAGTTGGCACGCTCAGTGGTCTGGCGGCGGTGATGTTATTTCCGAGCAGCAGTGGAGCCTTGATAGCGGTCAACTTCTGGTTAGCTTTTGTATTTCTGTTTGTTGCACAGGAGTTTTGTCATTACTGGATTCATCGCTACGCACATACTTGGCGCTGGTTATGGAAATTACACCGCACCCATCATACGGCCGAGAATCTAAATGTAGGTGTGTTGTATAGGTATAATGTGTTCTGGGTTTTATTATTACCCCAAACCTGGTTTGGTGGTTTTGCGATTTATTTAGGTTTAGGTAAACCCTATGTCGCCGCGGTATTGATCACTTATTTTGTGAATGTATTAACCCATACGGCTTTCCGCTGGGATCTGTGGTTACGAGAAAAAATGCCATTCTCAGAACCCTTCTGGCGAGTATTAGAGCGTGTGATTACGTTACCCGATACACACCATGCGCATCATGCCTATGGTAAGGGTGCACACCCCAATGGCAACTATGCGATCACCTTGTTTATTTTTGATACCTGGTTTGGCACGGCGAAAGTGCCTAACCAAAAACAGCATAAATTTGGCCTGCCTATCGCCAAACGTCTGCACTGGGCGGAAGAATTATTCTGGCCCATCATCAAAAAACCTTTAGGACCCAAGTCTGAATAATATGAATACTGATTATCGCCAGTGAAAATGCCTCGTTTGGGTTGCCTGAACCGATAATAGGCACCGCAGCGGCGGGTGCAGGCATGCATAGGCTTATTCGCAATATGGGTCTGAAACCGGCTATGGGTTTGTTATTAACTGGGCGTTCTATTAATGCCGAAAAAGCTCTGCAAATAGGCCAGGTGAATGATGTTGTACCTGCAGAGCAGCTATTAGATAAGGCCAAAGAAACTGCCAGGCATATTCTGAAATGTGCCCCTCTGGCGATACAGGCGACAAAACAATGTGATCTAAGTGGATTAAATGAAAACGGCATTGCCGCGGCGATGCAAAAACAGCTTGATGGTGGTTATCCGGCCTTGCAGAAAATGTATCGCAGTGAGGACATTAAAGAAGGGTTAAATGCTTTTGTAGAGAAACAATGGAAGGGGGCTTAAATAAGCGGCTTAGATAGCCGTATGCAGCTGGCCATGATGGGCTATATTTAACATCAATAGACATTGATAACTGGCCTGCTTGTGAAAACAACGCTAGCAATGACATCCTGGATTTTATTGAATCTTTTTATCACCAATACGGTGTTGGCTGAAGTGCGGGAAATTGAAGCTCTTTTTGATCTGAGTTTAAAAGAGTTATTAGAGATCGATGTTAGCCTGGCCACCGGTCAAAACCAGCAGTTGTTGGATGCCCCCGCGGTCATCTCGGTGATCAGTGCCAAGGAAATCAAACAATGGGGGTATTTGTCGGTCGCAGAGGCGATTCAACAATTACCGGGCATCTATTGTATCAATGATCGACTCGCGGTGAGCTGCAGTTTACGTGGCCTGGGTAGTGGCTTTCGCAGCTATAACAAAATCCTCAAGGTCATGATCAATGATCAACCGATCAGCTTTCGCTCCGATTCATCTAACTATTTAGGCCCTGAGCTTATCCCTATTTCCATCATTGAGCGCATCGAATTTTTACGCGGTCCTGCCTCGGCCTTATATGGTGCCAATGCTTTTTTAGGTGTCATCAATATCATCACCAAGCAAGCCACACAGAACATACAGGGTGAGCTACGCAGCAGTATCAGCAGTGATAGCAGTTACATTTCTGCGGATTATGAATATGGCAATGCCGATCAGGGTTTTAGTCTGGCCTTATCACGCGCCGATATAGATCAGTCGGGCGCGGTGGTGCCGGATACGCTGCCGTCACAATCACTTTTTACTCCCGGGGATAGCTCTCAGAGTGACTATCAACGCCCCGTCACGGCTTTTGCTCAATATCATCTGGTATGGTCAGATCATAAAACCCAGTTAAATGCCTATTGGACAAGGCAGGATAGCAAAGCTAATTTTGTTGATTTTGGCCGCTTTTCCGAAACAGGCGAGCTGGGCCGTGAGGTGCGTATCTCTGTGGAACAGGGATATTTGCAATTGCAGGACGATTGGCAGGTAGATGAAAATTGGCAAATACAAAGTAGCCTGGCTTATGCCAAAGGTCGACCTTCAAATAAAGAGAACCTCGATGTGGGTTTGGTTCAAACCACTGTAGAAAGGGATTTTGGTTTTTCGGCTATAGATACATCGGTAGAAGCTTTGTGGGCTGTTAATGCCAATCATAATTTGATGCTGGGCTTGGACTATAGCCGTGATGAAGAGAAGTTATTTGAAAGCGTCGAAGTCGATAGAATCACCGGCGTAAAACTGGCCAAAGGTATAGCTCAGGGGCATAAAACGTTTCTCAATACCGGTGTTTACCTGCAATACAGTGGCGCCTTGACACAGGCCTTACAGCTGACGCTGAATGCGCGCCTGGATGATCATAATATTTATGGAAAAGATGATAACTACCGTGTGGCGGTGGTGTACCGTTTTTCGCCGCGTTTAACCAGCAAGCTATTATACGGCACATCGTATAAAGCTCCGGCTGCGATACAGCTTTTTGGCCAGCCGCTGTTTGATGGGGAAGTGGATGGCAATGCCGACTTAAAGGTAGAGAGCGCTTACACATTGGAAGCGCAGGTTCAATGGCAGTTTAGCGAAAAACTCTATGCCAGTCTTAATGTGTTTAACATGCAGGTTGATGATCAGGTCTTATTGGCGTTGTCTGGAGCCAATCAACAGCCTATCAATCAGGGGGAGCAGAGAACCACCGGCATCGAAGCTGAAGCCTGGTTAAAAGATGTTAAGCAGCAGCTTAAAATGAGTTTGGCTTTACAGCGCAGCGAGGTAGATAAGTTGGATATGTTGGGCCGAACTATCACCGTGCCCAGTGCCGCGTACCCAGAGTTTGTTGCCAATATTCAATACCGTTATCGCTGGAGTAAAAGTTTTGATGCCGGTGTTCACTATTTTTATGCATCGGCGCGCCGAGCCAATGATTCCAATATACAGCTTAATACCGACCTGCCTTATCAGCTTGATGACTATCAACTGCTGCATATTAGCCTGAATTATTATTATCAAAACCTGACGCTTACAGTGAAGGTGAATAATATTTTTGATGAAGAATATGTAGAGCCGGGTTATGCCAGCATCGATATTCCGGGAATAGGGCGGCAAAGCTTTATGATGATGAGTGTGACATTCTGATGTTTAACTCTATGTTAAAAGCTATAACTTTTTGGATTTTTCTGGTGATGCTTTATGCCTGTAGTTCTGATGTGGATGACAACCCCGAAAACATTAATCCAGATGCCTACCTTATTGGTGTTGTCAGTGAAGTGTTTGGAAAACCCATTAATGCCGCTGCCATAGGTGCGCTTTATGCGGTAGAAGAAATCAATGCCGCCGGTGGTATTTATGGAAAACCGTTGGATCTGGTGGTAAGAAATGGCGGATGTGACAGCGAAACAGGCCGTTTCCAAACCGAAAAATTGGTGGCGGAATTTGATGTTGTGGCACTTATTGGTCCATCTTGTAGCGCCTCTGCTGCGTTGATTGTCGAAGGTGTCTTAAGCCAACATAATCTGCCAGCCATAGGCACCACCACAACCTCGCCATTGTTGACGGATTTGGACAAGGATAATATTTTTTATCGGCTACAAGCCTCCGACAGCATTATCATCGAGCTGTTTTTTAATGAGGTCGTTAATGATGATGTGCAAAGGCTGGCGATTATTCATCGCGGCGGTAACGATGTATTTAATATCGCCTTGGCCGATGGCCTGGCGCAGAAGTTCAGCGCGCTAGCGAATAAAACCCTGACAGCACAAATTGCCTATCCGGAAGAAAGCACGGTGGAGTTTAACGAGCAGGTGCAGCTGTTATTTGATAGTGGTGATTTTGACGGTTTGGCCATTTTTGGTTTTGGCCCAGATTCGGCGAACCTCTCCATTGCGATTGAGGCCGAGATGCGCAGGCGGGGAATCTCCCGTAGCAGTATTAAGGGCGTGTATCTCAATACAGCTGATTCAAGCGTTCAGCAACTGGGTTCCAAAGTTTTATTTGATCAATCTAAAAGTGTGGAACCTGCGCCTATCTCCATGGCAACGGCACCCGATCTTAGCGCATGGCGGCAGGCCTTTAATCAATTTTCTGATGATGATAGAGGTGAAAATGCGCTGGGTTACGATGCGATGTATCTGATTGCGTTAGCTATGTTAAAGGCCGGTGTGAATGAAGGTGATGACACCGCGAATATTCGCCAGGCGATCAAGATGCAGCTTGCTATTGTCTCGGGCAGCAATGCTGCCACCGAGGCTGTAACCATTCGCTTTGGTGAATTTGCGCTGGCCCTCGATACCGTAGCCAGTGGGGGTGATATCAACTATAACGGTGCAAGTGGTGTTATCGATTTTGATCTGGCGGGTGATATTAATTACGGCGATTTTCGCCTGCAACAGGCCGAGGCTACAGATGATGGCCTTGTTTTTAGCTGCCTGCAGTCACTACGTTTATACCCCACGGATACGGGGGTGGCGATAGAACGTACGGCCTGTGAATAAACTCTAAGCGGTTCAGCTTCGGTTCAGCTTCGTTGGCGTATTGTATGAATAACTTCAGCCACCTTCGGTTATTCGTATGAACAGATATTCAATACAGCTAATAACAGCCCTGATGATCAGTATTTTGATAGCTCTGCCCGCCAACGCTGAAAAAAAAGAACGCCATAAAAACCAACACGGTAAACATCACGTTAAAGTAGAGCAGCATCAGGCTGCTCATCATGCTAAAAAATCACACCATAACCATAAACAGCATCAGACCAAGCCTAGTCACCATAATAAACATGGCAGTCATGGTAATCACCGCAAGCATGGTCATCATGGAAAACATTATGATTATGCCAAGGTCATCCATACTCACCCGGTATACCGTGAGGTGAATCGCCCCAGACAGGAATGCTGGCAGGAAAGTGTGACCGTGCCGAGTAGGCATCATTCGGCAACAGGCACTATCGCCGGAGGTATTATTGGCGGGGTGGTGGGGCATCAATTTGGTGGTGGTCATGGTCGCGATGTCTTAACCGTGGCCGGTGCTGTTCTAGGCGCCTCTATTGGCCATGATGCCGATCATAAACGTGGCACACATCACACAAGCGTACAACAAAGTGTTAAACACTGTGAAAGACGTGATAATTATATTGATGAGTTACAGGGATATAAGGTGAAATACCGCTATCATGGCGAGATATACCATCGTTTCCTGGATTATGATCCGGGTTCAGAAATTAGAATCCGCATCGATATGGCTTCGACTCACGGTTATCACTATTAAGCGCTATCGTGTTGCTCACAGGCGCTAAATTGATTCTAATAGCCTCTTGTACTAATGCGCCTAACGTCGGATTTCGAATGAATAATAGATGTCATCACTACCTGTTAAAAACCTTATTACTGGCCTTTTTTAGTTTTAATCTGGTCAGCACCTCTTATGTGCTGGCTGAACCCGTAACATCGCAGCAGCAGGATGTGATTGGCAGTAAACGCGCTGCCGAGGTGGCAAAATCTCAGGTGGCGGGTAAGGTATTAAAAGTGAGCCTGGATAAAAAGCAGGGAGTCTATAAGGTGAAGATGTTAGTGGGTGATAAAGTTAAGCACATCCGGGTTGATGCCTACAGCGCTGCGGTTTTATAAGAGAGTTTTTATGCGTGTATTAATTGTTGAGGATGAACCTCGCTTACGTCAGCAGCTCAGTGATTATTTAACCCAGAAATCCTGGTTGGTTGATACCGCCGCTGACGGCGAAGAAGGTTTATATCAGGCCTGTGAATTCGCCTTTGATGTGGCGGTTATCGATTTAGGTTTACCTAAACTGGATGGCATCAGTTTAATCAGACAATTACGCCAGACAAAAAACAGCCTGCCGATTTTAATCCTTACCGCCAGAGATAATTGGCAAGATAAAGTTGAAGGCCTGGAAGCCGGTGCCGATGATTATTTAACCAAACCTTTTCATAACGAAGAATTACAGGCGCGCTTAAATGCGCTGCTTCGACGCTCCACCGGTAATAGCAGTAATCATCTTGAGTTTGGCCCTATAGCCATAGATACCTCGGCAAAAACCGTGAGCTTGAATAAGCAGCTGTTGACGTTAACCCAGTTTGAATACAATACGTTGGAATATCTGGCCTTACATTGTGGTGAAGTGATTTCAAAAACCACGTTAACCGAACATTTATATCAGCAGGATTTTGATAGAGACTCTAACGTGATTGAAGTGTTTATAGGTAGGCTACGCAAAAAACTGGACCCTACTGGCGATTTAAAACCGATTGCGACGGTGCGTGGCCAGGGTTATCGATTGACGCTGGAACAAAAGATTTAATCTCAATGATGTTGCCACTTTATAAACTCTCAATTTTAAAACGCCTGGTTCTGGCCTCTGTTATCGCCTTGCCTATGGTGATGTTGTTCAGTGCGGTGATGTTAGATAAGGCGATGAAAAACAGCCTGATTACCGCAGAACATGAAAAGCTCAAGGCGCAAATTTATCAGCTGCTGACGGCTGTAGAATTTGAGCCTCAATTATATATGCCCGAGGTTTTGGCCGAGGCGCGATTCAGTCAATTGGATTCAGGCCTTTATGGCAGAATCCAGACTGAAAAATCCGGACGTTGGGTGTCTTCCTCGGCCGATTTAAAAGATCTTTCCAAGGTAAAGAACCTTGATGTATGGGTTGAAGATTCTGAAACCTCGTCGATTGAATTTAGCCAGCTTGCCTTAGCCGATGAAGACGTTTTTGCCGCGCGTTTAAAGGTCAGCTGGGAAGAGCTGGATAATCGCCCGGTTGAGTTTATCGTGATGCATAGACAGGCCGATTTACAGCGTGAATTAGCCAGCTTTCGTTGGCAATTGCTCTGGTGGCTGGGGCTGTTATTGTTAGGTCTGATTGTTGCCCAGACGCTGGTGTTAAAGTTTGGTTTACAACCGCTGCAGCAACTGGCCGATGAGGTGAGTAGCTTAAACGAAGGTGAATTAGAAAAACTCTCTGAATTGTATCCACACGAGCTAAAGCCTTTAGTGTTAAATATGAATCACCTGATTACCAGCCTGCGCCAGCAACAGCAGCGTTTTAAGTTGGCATTGGATGATTTGGCCCATAGTTTAAAAACCCCACTAACAATTGTTATTGGCGAGATTAATAAAGAAGATAAATTGAATGAGCAGCAGTTGATTATATCTGAACAAATTGACCGTATGCAGGATATTATTCAACATCAATTAAAACGCGCCAATCGTGGTGTTACCCGTCTGCAAACCTCATCGCTGCCGGTTGAACCTATGGTTAATCGCCTATGCTCGGCGATGGCGCGTTTATATCAAGTTAAAAATATAAAATACAATATAGAGGTCTCTGCTGGGCTTAATTTTTTAGGCATCGGCGATGATTTAATGGAGGTATTAGGCAATCTGCTTGAAAATGCGTTTAAGTACGGTAAGTCAGAGGTGTTAGTTTCAGCGCAGATGGTACAGGGAAAACTGCATGTTTACATAGAAGACGATGGGCTGGGTATAGAGGAGTATTTAAAAACCCAACTTCTTAAACGTGGTGTTAGAGCCGATACATCCAGCACTGGCCAGGGAATAGGTTTGTCGGTGGCGATGGATATTGTGTTGGCTTATCAGGGGGGAATACAGATAGAGAAATCGATTTTAGGGGGCGCAAAATTTATTATCATATTGCCCGGTAAAGTGGTTTAAATGAAAAATGCAGCCCAGAGTTGGGCTGCAATTAAAAACAGCTTTTATTTCTTTAACCAGCTGCCATCTTCTTTTTGATAAAAATTACCGGCCTTGGTTTTAGCCACGGCTTTTTTATGTGCCATCTTGGCAATTTCGCTAGGCTTAAGATTGTTTTTGGCGGCGATTTCTGTGTATTTGGCTTTACGTTTATTGTTAACGCTTTTGATCAAGTCTATCACTTGCGCGTCCACTTCCTGGCGGTTGGGTATGCCTAAATAACCACTGGTTTTTTCACCCACTACACCTTGTGCCTTGGCGCTATCTAAATCCAGTGCAAAGAGGCTAAGGCTGGTGGTCATTAACACGGCGCTGATCAATAGTTTTAATGTTTTCATCTTTATTCCTTAGAACAAGTCTTCGTCAGTAAAAAGATCATCAAGCTCTTTATCCACTTTAATGCGAATTTCATGCTCGATTTTTACATTTAAGTTAATCGTAATCGGTTCGGTGGGTGCCGCTATTTGAACTGTTGGGGTACAGGCTGCTGTTAACAGCAAAGCTGCAATAGCACTCGCTGCTAATAGCGCGGTGTTAAATTTTTTCATAAACCGTTCTCAATGTTTTGTTTACGGGTTCAGACTAACACAGGCAAAATTATTGCTGATAATGTTTTTCCACTTTTTCTGTGACACTGTTAATAGCATTGAAACTGCGCATTTGTTGCATGATGTCATCATCCATATTCAGGTTCAGATTGATGGCGCGGCCATTTTCAAAATCCGGGTTATGGCCCTGCATGCTTACGCCTAGCAATAACTTGCCCTGATCGGTTAGATCAACGGTAGAGATCATCTGCCGATAATGATAATTACCCAGGGCTTTATAAACATAGCTCATGGCCAGATTTGCATCCCCGATGGCTGTATCTCGGTAATGAATGGTACCGCCAGGGGGCGTGGAATATAACAGGCCATTGCTGATGGTGAAATTATTTGCATTAATGGCAAACGGTAGACGCCCATTCATCTGGCCTGTGCCGCTTAAACCCGGTGTGTTGACCACGTTAATCACCTGCGCCAGGGACAGGTTTTCCAGTTTTAACAGGCCCTGATGGCTATCGGTATTCAGGTCAAACTGATATTCATCGAGTATCAACTCACCATCTAACAACTTTGCGCTAAAGTCCTGTATACGTATGACATCATCATCGCTGCGGCCATTAATGGATACAGCCAAATCCTTGATAGGCACACCCATATTAACTTCGGCCATGGTTAACTTACCAAAGCTGGCATAACTTAAGGCCCGGTCATCACCCTGAAGCAATATTTCGCCGTTGAAACCTGAAAAAATATAATCGTCAAATAGACCACCCAACTCATTGAAACGTAAGCTGCCGCTGAGGGCGGTTTTTTCGCCCCAGCTGAATTCACCCTGGCCTGAAATAAGGCCTGTATTGATCCAGACGGGCAGAGAATTGAGACCTAGCAGTTGGTGCAACGGGGTATCATCACTGAGCTGCATCGGAGGTATCAGCCATTGGCCGTGGCCAAGATTGGCTTCCTGTAGATGTATGCCGTTTACGGTGATGATTTTTTGTTTTCCATGTCGCAGTGTTAGATCAACATTCAGCTGATCTTTTTTTAAGCTAATCGGGCCTGAAAGCTGTAAGTCGGCTAATGTCATGCTGCTGTCGGCTAACGTAGGTTTTATGCCTTGAATATGTATTTGGCTTTGCAGTGTTAAACCTGTATCACCGTGTTGTAGATGTAAATCCCTTCCCTGAATAATAAGCTTCTCTGCGGTAGCCTTATCTGAGTGAAGATGATTTAAGCTGATGTTTAAGACCTTGCTTTGCAGTTGCAGTGATTTATCGTTGAGATTGATTTGTAAGTTATTGGTTTTGATACTGGCCGTTTTAGCGACGTAATTATCGTATGCCAAATTTTTGATATGGATAAAAGGGCCATCACTTATTTTTATCTGTATGGCCGGGTCCGATTGAGACGATAAATCGTAGCGCCAATCTAGCAGTGGCTTGAACTTCAATTGGGTAAATGTTAAATCTGAAAAAATGGATTGAGTCAGCAGATGTTGTTTAAGTTGCGATGACGACAGTATACTTTGCAGTTTGATCTTGCCTGAACATTGCAGTGTCAGGTCGCAGACACTTTCGCTAAGGTTTATCTGCAAGGCTAAGGCATGTTTTTGTTTATCGAAAATTTTAAGTTTAATGTCAAAACTACCGACTTGGCTTAGTTGTTGTTGCTGCCAGATTAATTGCAGTTCTGATTGCGTTTGCAGTTGCATAGAATCGATGGCTGGTTTATCGAGAATTGATGTGAGCTGTAAATCACTAGCGGTTTTAGCTGTGAGCGTGAGCCCAGCCTCAATATCTTTAAGAGTGGCATTATCTAGTGGCCAATGAATATTAGCAGCAAGATGCCAGCGCCCCTGGCTTTGGCTTAAGTCCTTAAACGGTGTGAATAACGTGTCAATACCTGGCTGCTGCAACATGGCGGCCAGTTGTTGAATATCGATATCACTGTCTAATTCACAGTGTGTACGCTGCGGTAGATCTTTACAGACGGTGTGTTGTGCCCATAAAACCTGATTTTTATCGCCAGTGTTTAACTGGCTGTTGAAATCAATCTGCTGTGTAGCCAGCTTTATCTGCGTCTTTAATATCAGCTCGCCTAGGTGAATGTCGGCTGATATTTGTTGCTGATCTTTCACCGCAATAGCCACTTTTAGCGCCGGCATTGAGGCATATTGGCGAAACCTTATGGCATCGATTGTTAAGTGGAAATCGCCATGCAGTGGCTCCAGGCTTTCTTGTATCCGCGTGCTTAACTGCTGAATGCTGAGATCAAAGGATTCGTTTGGCGACTGTTGTGTGTGGTCTGATTGGCTAGTGGGGGGTAAATCCAACTGCAGCGATTGGATTTGAATTTGCTCAACTTTTCCTAGGCTAAAGTCACCTTGGAATTGCAGGTTTTTTATACGCTGCTGGCGTCCATCGATACTGAAAATCAGGTTTTTTATGTGTATTTCTTGCAGGCTTATAGAAAAGCCTTCTACTTCCAATAATTGAATATTGCTGCCTCGTTGTGCGCTTAACAGGATTTGATTGATGCTATTAATCAGCACCGGTTTCCAAGCAAAGATAACCGCACCGGTAATAAAACTGATGATACATAAGCTGCTAAATAAGAGTTTTTTAAGCATGGGTTTAGTGGGGATGACAGGTTTGTACTGAGACTAGCATTATTGCCTTTATAAATTGATTGTTTTTCCTATTTTTAGACTACTTCAAAGCATTTAATGGGTTTCTGGCATTTAAGATGAAGATCCAGCTTTCATCTATACTGCAATGGCGATTCTGGAAATAAGACGGCCCGGATTTTTATGCTTCGACGTTCTTACTTATGCCTTTTTTTTATCATCTGCGTATTTGGGATGAATATTGCCTGTGCAAAAGACCATCAAGTGGGGTATCAAGGGCAGGAAAGCCTGGACTTAGCGCCCTTTATTTATTATCTGGAAGACCCTAACTGGGCATATGATATTGAGGCTGTGAGTTCGCAGGCCTTTAGCTCCCGTTTCCAGCGTAATCAAGCCAAAATATTTAAAACCCTTAATGGTGAATCCCAATATTGGTTACGCATCTCCTTAAGCCCTGAATTACTCGACAAAAGTTTTGCGGATAAGTGGATTTTATATCTACGCCGCCAACCCCAGATTCAAGGTCTGGTTTTTTATCTGTTTGAATCTGGGCAGGAAATACGTCGGGTAAAAACCGGTGTGGCATTACCTTCAACAAGCCGTGATATCGATATGCTTTTATATGCCTTTAGGGTATCGATTACAGAGGGCAAAGCCGCAACGATTTATTTACAGGTGGATAACCGCAATTACCAAGGCATTACGATTCCGCTAGAACTTATCACTGAGGTGCAGTTACATAGGCGTAATACCTTTAATACGGGTTTTTTAGGGGCGTTTTATGGCGTGATGATTGCGTTGTTTCTCTACAACGTGGTGCTGGCGGTTCGATTAAACGATTGGGCCCATTACAGTTATTTATTATTGCTGGTGATCGGTACCACCGCTTGTCTGGCGATGGATGGCTCGGGCAGCCGTTATGTGTGGAGCGCATATCCGCAGTTAACGCCAGTGATTAAACAGCTGGGCAATATCTCCATCTGCCCCGTGCATGTGGGTTTTATTTTTCTGATTTTGGGTTTGTGGAAAAGTATACCCAAGCTGCGTAGCAGTTTTATCGGTTTTATTAGCCTAAGTTCGTCTTATTTACTTTATGCGATTATTAGCGGCAATACACAATGGGGATTTCATTTTATTATCGCCAGCTTTCTGTTTGGCTTAGTTTATATTGCGATGGCGATCTATAAAAAAATCCCGCTGGCAGGGTATTTATTGATTGCCGAAGGCAGCTTAATAGCTGCATCGGCAGCGAGTATAACGTTGCATTTTTCTTCTATCGATATGGGCTTGGAAAGCTGGCGCATGTGGAGTGTACATGTGGGGCTGGTGTTGGAGGTCTTGCTGTTTTCCCTGGTGTTGGCCCAGCGCATCAGTATGCAATACCGGCAATCATTGCAACATGAACGTAAGCTGGTGGAAGTGAAGCAGCAGGCCATTGCCGCTTACCAATCCAGTATGCAATTAAAAAATGACTTCCTGTCGACGGTGAGCCATGAATTAAGAACGCCGATGAATGCGATTGTTGGTGGCCTGCAGTTATTGAAAAAAGATCAGTTATCTGATGAATCTTCCGTGGATATTATTTATGACGGGGCCGATGACATGATGCGGCTGGTGAATGATATTTTGATTCATGCCGAGATACAGGCGGGCAAAATTACGGTTAGAAAAACCGATGTTAATAGCACCGCTTTTTTTACCACCTTACAGCACTTGTATCAGCAGCTCTGCAATCAAAAATCATTAACCCTGCAATGGCATGTGACGCCTAAGGTTCCGCCCTGGTTATATACCGACAGCCAAAAACTTTCCATCATCATCACTAAATTAATGGATAACGCGGTGAAATATACTGCACAGGGGTCTTTAATCTTTCATTGTGATTATAAAATCTGCGATGAAAGCAATACGCTCGGGCAATTGATTATTCGGGTAGAAGACAGCGGTATCGGCATGAGCAAGGCCGATCAAAGCAAAATTTTTGAATCGTTCAGTCAATTGGATACAGGCTTTCAACGCCGCTATGGCGGATTGGGAATTGGTCTTTCTATATGTCAGGATCTGATCTCAAGCATGCACGGGCAGTTAACCCTGACATCACAGCTGGACAAGGGCAGTTCTTTTACCGTGAGCCTGCCAGTTGCACCAGGTAAGGCTGCACATCATCAGAAACCGGATATATCCCATCAGCAACGGCTACCGATTTTGGTGGTGGAAGACAATATCGTTAACCAAAAAGTGATGCAGAAAATACTGCAGAATTTGGGTTATCACAGCGTGATTGCCAATCATGGGCAGGAGGCGCTGGACTTATTAAGTGAGCAGCGTTTCTCGCTGGTATTGATGGATTTACAAATGCCTGTGATGGATGGTTTCAGCTGTGTAGAACATATTCGTCAAATACCGGAACTGACAACGTTGCCGGTTATCGCCGTGACAGCTAATTTAATGGATGCCGATAAACAGCGTTGTTTAGAGGCCGGAATGCATGCATTTATGACCAAACCGGTGAAAATGCAGGAATTAGAAGAGCTGCTGTCGCAGTTTTTATAAGTTGATAAACAGAGGTTTTTTCATGGCAGAGTCACGACGGCATGACATTTAGCAGCAAGCTAATATTAGCTTCACTAACTTGGCCGCTGCTGCGCTGGCAGGGATTTATCCTGTTTATATTTATCAGCTGTCATGCTTATAGTGAAGCACTGGATACACCTAAAAAACTTTTGGTTAATCAGCCCCTGCGGCAGGTCAATTTATTAGATTATATCTATCAGTGGCGAGATGAGTCTGCCAATATCGCCCTTGATAAGGTTCAACAGCAAACATTTGTCAGCCTGGAAGGCCATAAAAGCATAGGCCATGGTTTTACTGATGCGGCAATCTGGTATCGTTTTAATCTGCATAACCCCAGTGCAGAAAGCCGCTTGGTGTATATCCGTTTTAGCCGCGTATTATTGGATTCCATCAAACTCTATAAAACCACCGATGATGTCCACTCCAAGTTAAAGCTTTTATATCATCAGGGGGATTTTCAGGTCTTCTCTGAACGGCCCCTGCAAATGCCATTTTTCACATTTCCTATACAACTGGAGCGAGGGGGAAAGGCCACTTATTATTTTCGGGTGTCTAGTAAAAGTGCACATATGTTTGAGCTGGATATCAGTGATGCGTTTGCTTTTAATGATTTCATCTTTCGATATTCGTTGATTAATATTTTGGCTTATGGCATCGCCATAGGCTTGCTTATTTATCATCTGGTCTTGTTTTTCCTGACGCGCGAAAAAACTTATCTTTATTTTGTTGTGGCTGCGTCATCGCTGTGTGTGGTGTTTATGATTATGGATGGCTTGGCTTTTATGCTGCTGTGGCCCGAAGCGATACATTGGCAACAAATAGCCATATTTTTCTTTGCGGCTATCTCTATGGCTTGTTTGATGCAGTATAGCCGGGAGTGTTTGTTAAGTAAGCAGCTGGCACCCAGACTGGATAAATGTATGGTCTTTTTTACCAGACTATTTATGTTGTCGGCATTGATCGTTTTTTTTGTGTCAGATATCTATTTTCTCAATCAAGTTCTCCTGCTCAATATCTCATTGATGAGTATTTTTGTTTTGTTTCTAGGCCTGTATTTTATATGCAGAGGTCAAAAAATAGCCCGTTTCTATTTGTTATCCTGGTCACCGATAACAATGATTTATTCGTTGACGGTAATGAATTTTTATTGGAATTTTATTTCCAATGAGAGCTTAGGTGAAGTTACAAAAATATTATTTTCTTTGCAGATTATAGCGATGTCGTTAATGGTAGGCGGGCGCATCAAGGTGTTGCAAGAAAAACAAAAAGCGACAGCGCAACAAGCCCTGCAGGCGGAAACGCGTCATCAGGCCAAGAGTGAGTTTCTGGCGACGATGAGCCATGAGATTCGCACGCCATTAAACGGCGTGATAGCAATGTCTAACTTATTAATGGAGACACCATTAAACGATGAGCAACGCCATTACAATCGTATTATCACCACTTCAGGCCAGGCCTTATTGGCGGTGATTAACGATATTCTTGATTATTCAAAAATCGAAGCGGGCAAGATGAGCATGAACGCAGACGATGTGGTGCTAAGCGAGTTATTGCTGGAGGTCAAACATATCTTTGCGCTTAGGGAAAAAGAAACGGCTAATGAATTTGTTATCTCTTTAGCCGCTGAAATACCGGAGATCATGGTATTTGATAGCGTCAGAGTCCGGCAGGTATTGATCAACTTTATTAGCAATGCGTTTAAGTTTACCGAAAACGGTGAGGTGTTATTAATGGTCAATAAAAGCGCCGACAAACGCTTGATTTTTACCGTCACCGACACCGGTATAGGCATTAAAGCAGAGAGTTTAGAGCGGATTTTTCAAAGCTTTGAGCAGGAAAGCCAAGGTGCAACCCGACAATTTGGCGGCACGGGGCTGGGGTTGGCTATCAGTAAAAATCTGGTGCAATTGATGCAAGGTGAGGTAGGTGTGAGAAGTAAGCCGGGTGAGGGTTCCAGCTTCTTTTTTGATCTGCCGTTTATCGTCAGTGATAAACCTCAGGGTGATCATCATGCGCTAAAATTTTTGCAGGGCCTGCAGCTGATGTTGGTGGATGACAATAGGGCTTATTGCGATAGCCTGCAGCAGCAAATCCCGAAAAATGCAGACTTTTCATTAAACGCTGTAACCTCAGCTCAAGAACTTTTAAGCCTGTTTTCTGAGGGTAAAAAGACGCCCCAAATAGATGTACTTATAATCGATTATCATTTCCCTGAGAGTGACGGTGTAGAGCTGGCCCAACAGCTGCGACAAATAGAGGCGGGGAAATTGATTCCTATGATATTAATTGCAACAACCGGCATGCTGCCAGAAAAATCCCGGTGGCAGCAGGCCGGTATTAATTTGGCCAGAGAAAAACCGCTGTTTTTATATCAATTACAGGCGGATATTGAGAATTTATTGTCTCTGTCTGAATCCTCCGAGAAGGTTATACAAATGCCTCTTCCCTATGTGCTGCCACAGAAAAAACTGCACATTTTAATAGCCGAAGATAATCTTGTGAATCAGCAGGTGATTAAAATCCTATTGAAAAAAATGGGCCATCGCTGTGAATGTGTGGCCGATGGTCAACAGGCCGTGGATGCAGCTACCGAGGCCGGGAATTATTATGATTTGATTCTGATGGATTATGAGATGCCGGTGATGGATGGCCTTAAAGCCACGCAAGTGATTCGTTTATTTGAACAGCAGAATAAACTTAAGCGCCTGCCTATCTATGCATTAACGGCGCATGCATTAATAGAATATCGCCAAGCTTGCCTGGATGCCGGTATGGATGGTGTTTTATTAAAACCCCTGGATAGAGAAAAGCTGCAGCAGGTCTTAAAGTCGCAATAGATGCGAGCTGAAGTTCTATTTGGTTCTAATAAATTCATCGCTTAATTCCATCACATTATTAAGAATAAATATTATTTTTTTAAAAAACGTATAGTCGAAAAATAAGACCGTTTATCTGCAGTTAACATGAAAATTTTGTTAATGTTTCCTATAACTAGTTTATGAAAAAACTTATTAGTGGCTTTATTTACTCTCGTATTTGCGCGACTCAGCAAAGGGGGTTTACTCTACTTGAATTGATGGTTGTTGTTGGTATCGCTGCAATTTTAATGTCTATAGCGGCGCCTAATATGCAAACTATTATACAAAACGGCCGACTGGTTGCTCAATTTAATGAGAGTGTGGGTCTATTATCTTTTGTGCGCAGCGAAGCGATCAAACGCAAGGCGTTTACCATTACCCTATGCGGCAGTGACGATGCCTATAAAGCGATTCCCACGTGTAATTCCAGCAGCTGGGAAAAAGGCTGGATGATCTTTTCTGATTCCGATAACGATAGAAAATTAGAGCCTGCGTTAGGTGAAGAGTTAATTCGTATAGGCGCACCTATTGAAGGTGGAAATACCCTTAGATCTCAGGGTTTTGATGCCTCATCTTATATCACCTTCGATAAATACGGCCAACCCACAGCCGCAGGCACGTTGATTGTTTGTGATGATCGAGGTACAAAAAAAGCTAAGGCCGTGGTCATTTCAGCGGCGGGGCAAACCCGAAAGGCGGTGGATGAAACCAGCTCTCGCGTGGTGAATAATCACAGTGGAGATGATATCTCATGTCCATGAAAATACGATCAGCGGTTTATCAGCGTGGCATGAACTTGATTGAAGTGCTTATCACGATCCTTGTTTTATCGGTGGGATTGATGGGCATGGCCGCGATTCAATTGACTGGGCTCAAATCCAATCAATCGGCCTATTTTCGTTCACAGGCAAGCATGCTGGCCTACGATATGGCCGATAGAATGCGCGCCAATGCGACTCTTGCGTATGTTAGCACTGGCAATGATTTTGATACGGATGGTTCTGTGCCGTCATTACCTTCCTGTGTTCAAGCGGCCACCGGTTGCACGGCTGTAGATCAAGTGGATGCCGATTTAGCCGAGTGGAGTAGCCGTGTTAAAACCGGCAATAACAGCAGCTCTTTATTACCGGGTGCCAGAGGTGTTATCTCGGTGGATGCCAATAATATTTTTACCATTACGATTACCTGGGCAGAAACGGACTGGCAGGATACAAAAATACGGGCCGTAATAGATAAGGATTTTGCGGTTAATTTTGCACTCTGAGGTGCTTATATGTTGGTCAGAAATAAATCACCAATAAGTTTGGGTTATACCTTAATCGAATTAATGATTGCGATAACACTCAGTACTTTTTTGATGGCGGGTGTGATCACCATCTTTGTTGATTCAAAGCAGACGGATAACGTCGCTGAGGCGCTGGCTAGAATTCAGGAAACCGGCCGCACTGCATTGGATATCTTAACCAAAGATACCCGCATGGCCGGTTATCAAGGTTGTGCCGATCCCGAGACGCTGGAAATGAATATCATCGCCAATAACCCGCCTACCAACAGTTTTCTAACCACGGCGGTACGTGGTTGGGAGGTCACGTCAACAACGTGGGCAGCAGGCACCGAAATCAGCGGCACGGAAGTGGAATCCAGTGCTCGTATAGGTAGTGATGTGATTGCGATTCAGCGTGGGGTTTCAGGGGATACCGAGTTGGTGGGGAATATGGCGGCCGATAATGCCAATATTCAGGTCAATAATAATAATATGGGTTTTGCTAAAAATGATATTGTTATCATCTCCGATTGTGAAAGCGCCGACATGTTCAGGATCTCCAGCAATCCCGATTCTAACACCTGGGCCCATGCCAATAATGTCAATTCTTCCAACCGACTAAGTCAGCTATATGATGATGAGGCCAATATATTTTCTTTTAAATCGATTATCTATTTTGTTGCTGATACCGGCAGAAAAAATGCGGCCGGAGATGCCATTAATGCCTTGTATCAGGCCCGCGATTTTTTAAATGATTCGGCCACCACAAGCTTCGAAATTCAGGAATTGCTCGAAGGCGTAGATAGTTTGCAACTGCTGTATGGCGAGTTATTGGCGACTGGGAATATGGCGTTTAAAACCGCTAATAATGTTACCGATATGCAAAGGGTCACCGCAGTTAAACTGGGGATTTTGGTAAGCAGTACCACCTTGTCGCGCAGTAGCAATGACAGCAATACCTATAATTTACCGGGCCAGTCTATAGCCGCACAGGCTACACCGGCCAATGGCAGAGAACATAAGGAAGACCGACGCTTACGTAGGGATTTTACGACCACCATTGCGATACGCAATCGATTATAACGGGTTGTTTTATGGTTTATGCGCCAACAGAAATGAAAACACAAAAACAAACGGGTGTGGTTTTAATATTCAGCATCATCTTGTTATTGGTGATGACCGTTTTGGCTTTATCCAACCTGAATACATCCACGCTTCAGGAAAGAATGGCATCCAACTCTCAGGATTATAATAAAACTTTTTTAGCGGCCGAGAGTGCGGTATCCAATTCCATTAACGAGGTTTTTGCCGGTAGTTTAGGTGTGTTAACTGAAGCGATGGCGCTAGATGGTGTATTCACCGGTGCAGTTAGTTATGACATATTAGACCCACAAATCACCTCCACGGTAGAGGTTAAATATAATGGTCAGGTGATAATTACCGGCGGTAACTCCATGGATTCAGATAAAAATACCACCCAGCTTGCCGGCCAGCGTTTTGAATTTAAAAGTACAAGTAAACTCGGTTTAACCGAAACGATAATTTCTCAGGGTATTGATTACAATTAAATAATAGTTCACAAAGGACTGTGTTTGGAGAGAGATATGAAGATTTTTAATCCTGTACTTTTTCGAGTTGTATTTTTTTTATCGGCTTTTTTATTAAACCCTTCTCTGGTTTTTTCTGACGATACCGAAATATTTTTTAATAACCCTAACAGCACCCCGTTACAGCCGAATTTATTATTTGTGTTGGATACCTCCGGCAGTATGACCAATAAAGATGGCGGCTCATCAACGCGGCTGGAACGCATGAAAGAAGCCATGCGTTTATTGCTAAAAGATGGCAGTGAACCTTTAGATAACGTTAATGTGGGTGTGATGCGTTTTATGCGTTCAGGTGGTACCGTTGTCTATCCGATTAGAGATATTAATGAGACTGTGGGCTCTACTGTTTTAGGAAATACTACTGCGATCATGCGTTCAGGTAACGATGATGCCGTGGAAGCTGCAGGACTTGTTACATTAAATAATAACGAATTATCACTCACCAGTCGACAATATGAGGCCGCCTCACAAATTAGCGCCAGCCGTGATGATCATGAAGAAAAATCGGCTAACCCTCAAAAACCACAATCGATCACCAGCAGTGATTTGGAGTTAAGTTTTGATGGCTCAGAGCAGCGTGTAGGCCTGCGTTTTCAGAACCTGGTGATTCCCACCGGTTCAAAAATTAATAGCGCGTATTTGGTATTTACCGTGGATGCGTTGCCCGGTGCTAGTGATCAAAGTTTGTCAGTAAATGTTGCGATTGAAACAAGCGATACCGGCAGGTTTTCAGAAAACAACGGTGATATTGACGATAGGGTGCTGGGCAGCGTGTTAAAATGGGATATAACTACCCCTTCGCCTGCGAAAGGTGAAATCGATATTTCCAGAGATTTTTCCGCTATTGTTCAGCAACGTATTGACGCAGGTTCGTGGAATAGTGCCGGGGATACAATGACTTTTGTGATTGAAAAAGACTCGGGTTCGGGTATTCGAGAATATGAAAGTTATGATGGTTCTTCATCCGATGCAGCACGTTTATTTATTAATTACACACCCTCTACAGGGGCTGGCTCTCAAACCATAGGTTTACGTTTTCAGAGTGTAGAAATTCCTCAGGGTGCGAATATCACCAAAGCGGTTATTGAGTTTACAGCGATAGACGGAGATGGTAGTGCCACCCGTATGGCCGATACCGATGGTTCTGCCTCCTTTGTTATTCAAGGCCAAGATAGCGGTGATGCGGCGGAATTTTCCAGCACGGCGAATAATATTACCGGCAGGGCTATGGTAAGCAGCAGTGTTAACTGGACTAATGTTGTCTCTGTGATTACGCCTGCCGAGATATTTGAATCGGCTCAAATTCAGTCTGTGCTACAGCAGATCACCGATAGAAGTGACTGGTGTGGTGGCAATAGTATCGTACTTAAGATCACCGGCGGGGCAAATCTGGGCAGTCGCCTGGTGCAGGCCTATGATCAAGATTCCAGCTTTGCGGCCAAACTCAAAATTGAATACGACCCTGCCTCCATAGATAGCGCTAAACCCGCACCACATGGCTGCACGATACAGACCTATACTGCGATGGTTAATTCCAGTGCACACGATGCAGAAGAAGCATCTAACGGGGATATGTACTTGGATAGTTCTGATTTGGAGATGACCGAGGATGGCTCAAATACGCAAAAAATAGGCCTGATTTTTGACAATTTATATGTGCCTAAAGGTTCAAGCATCACCGATGCCTATATCAGTTTCACTGCCAAAGATAATACCTCAGATACAACCAACCTCACCATAGCGGGGGAAAATTCCGCATCGGCCGGGCTTTTTATCAGCAGCAAGGATGATATCAGTGATAGAACCTTATTAAGCACCACTATTCCATGGAGTAGTGTGCCCAGCTGGACTAGCAATAACACCTATCAAACCCCATCGATATCCAGCTTGATACAGCTGATGATTAATCACACCAGCTGGGTGGCTGGCAACGATTTAGGCATCGTTATCACCGGTACCGGTAAACGTCGCGCTTATTCCTATGATGGTAATGCCGGCTTGGCTGCACAGCTGACTGTGAAAGCCAGAACCTATGGTCTGCCTACACAGAAAACCAAAACCGTCAGGGATGAGTTATATGCCATCGTTAATGAGATCAAAAACTCTTCCGGTACACCCATCGTTGATGCCTATTATGAGGCTGCGCTTTATTATAAAGGCCTGGAGATTGATTCAGGTAAAACCCGTGGCAGTAACAGTGATTCTAAAAAAGTCTATGACAGGGTCTCTCATGCGGGTTCATATACAGGCGGCTCTTATGTACCTAATGGCTGCACCCAGGATAACCTGGATTCCACTACGTGCTTAAATGAAAATATCACCGGTACCCCCATTTATACCTCGGCTATTACCGATGAGTGTCAGAAGACCAGCCATCTTATTTTGTTAACCGATGGGCAGGCGACACAAAACACCACAAAATCCAAGGTTGAGACGCTGGTTGGAAAAAGTTGTGCCAGCCGATCAAATTCCGATGAAACCTGTGGTAATGAATTATCGACGTATCTGTATGATGAAGATCAATCTGCTCTCGGTGGTACTCAGCGCATCAAAACCTATACCATAGGTTTTAACTTCTCGGGTGATTGGCTGAAATCACTGGCCACAGATTCTGCTAATCCCGATGCCAATAAAGACGGTTATTACACCGCCAACTCTGCCGAAGAATTGGTTGCAGCCTTTGAGGATATTGCCGCCGATACATTAAATGTCGATACCACCTTTGTGACGCCCGGGGTTACCGTCAATAACTTTAATCAGCTTAATCATTTGGGGCAATTGTATTACGCGTTATTTAAACCCGATAGCCATCCACGTTGGCCGGGTAATTTAAAACGTTATGAACTGTCATCTACAGGCGATATATTGGATGTGAATGGCAACAAAGCGATTGATGCAACAAGCGGTTTTTTCACTGCTAATTCCAAGAGTTATTGGTCAGCCATTGCCGATGGTAATGATGTGCAAAAAGGTGGGGCGGCGTTTGAAATTCCGCAATGGACATCACGCAAGATGTTTACCTCCAATGCCGCAGGAAATGCGCTGGAAACCTTTGATAATAGTCATGTCAGCAAAACTGATTTAGGCATAGGTTCGGCCAGCGATGCTGACTACAATAAGCTGATTAATTGGGTTAGGGGCTCTGATATTCTAGATGTGGATGGCGATAATGATACCACTGAAAACCGCAATCAGTTATCCGACCCCTTACATTCAACCCCGATTTTAGCGACCTACGCGGAAGGGCCTACACCAACGGTATTAAACCCTACGCCAAATCCGGAAATTGTGGTTTTTTATGGTGATAATGAAGGTTTTTTACACGGCATAAACAATCAAACCGGGGCCGAACTTTTCTCTTTTATTCCGCGAGATCTTATTGCCGGTTTAAATACCCTATATATTAATCAGGAATCTAACGAGCACCCCTATGGCTTAGACGGAGAGGCTAATCTATGGGTCAACGATGTGGATGGCAAGGGTATATCTAGCGGCGATCATGTTTATGTTTATATCGGTATGCGCCGCGGTGGACGTAATTATTATGCGATTAATGCCACTAACAGAACTAGCCCCAGTCTGCTATGGCAGATTAAAGGTGGCGTTAGCGGTGATTTTCAGGAGCTGGGTCAAAGCTGGTCCAAGCCGGTTAGTACTCGCATTATAAAAGGTAATTCCACCCTCGATGTTTTGATCTTTTCTGGCGGTTATGATGCGGCGCAGGATAATAAAGAAATCAAATCGGCTGATAGCCAGGGGCGAGCGATTTACATCGTTAATGCGACAACCGGGGCGTTGATATGGAGTGGTGGTGGTTCCAGTTCGGTAGGCAGCTTTGATAAAACCTTTGCCGATATGAATTACAGCATACCGTCGAATATTCGTGCGATAGATGTTAACGGTGATGGTGTAACCGATCAGTTTTATGTCGGTGATATGGGCGGCCAGTTGTGGCGCTTCGATATTAATAACGGCACAAATCAAGCTTCTAAACTTGTTAGTGGTGCGGTAATCGCCGATATCAGCGGTACTACCGCTGCCGATAATCGGCGTTTTTATTATGCACCGGATATCTCGGTGATCACCAAGGGCCCTAGCCGTTATCTTTCTATCGCTATTGCGACAGGTTACCGAGCACATCCTCTGGATCTGGATATCACCGATAGAATCTATATGTTTAAAGATATCTATGTTGCGTCTCCACCGGATGATTTAAACGGTGATGGCAATCCCGATTATGTCAAAATCACCGAGTCGGATTTATTTGATACCACCGATAATACCATTGGTGAAGGCAGCGCTACTGAGCGCGCCGCGGCACAAATTAACCTTGATAAAGCCAAGGGCTGGTTGATCACGTTGCCTAATAAAGGCGAGAAATCCTTATCCGCATCCATGACCTTTGGTAATGAATTGTTCTTTACCACTTATGAACCTACAGCGAGTGCGGTGGGCTGTGTGATTAATGCTGGTACCCCCAGGCTTTATCGTATCAACAAAGAAGATGGCCGTCCGGTGGTTAATTATAATGAGGTGGGTGGTGATGATGAGGCAGATCTTACTGCAGATGATAGAGCCGTAATGCTATTAACCCCTGCTATCCCTCCCACGCCTCAGCGTCTGCGTATCGATGGTAAAGATGTTATCTGCGTGGGCACCGAGTGTGAGTTGGCCGGTAATGTAGAAACCATTAATAAAACCTATTGGTTGGAAGAATAAGTGATGATGATGCAAAAAAATAGTGGTTTTACGTTGATAGAATTAATGATTGTTGTGGCCATTATTGCGATATTAGCCGCCTTAGCTCTGCCTTCGTATAATGCGCAGATTACAAAAACCCGCCGCACCGATGCTATGGCCGCATTAACCAGTTTTGCCAATGCGATGGAGCGACACGCAACCGACAATGGCAGTTATTTAGGTGCAGGTACCGTGGCTGGAAATACCGGTGCACCCACTATTTTTGCCACGCAGGTGCCGTTAGATGGCGACGCTAAATATTATAATCTGACGATAGATGCGGCGACCGCAACGAGTTTTACGCTTAAAGCCACACCAATCGGTGTGCAGGTAGGTGATGGTTTTATCGAGTTATTATCTACCAATCAACGGCGCTGGGATAAAGATAATGATGGTACGATACAAACCACAGAAAATCAGTGGACTGATTAGCCGCGGTTATTAATAGTAAGCAATACGTTTTTTGGAATAGACTCTGCAGGGAGGAAATCCCCTACAGTCTCTGGCCTAAATATTTATAATGTTATAGGAATTATTGCAAAAGTACTATCGATTAAATGTTCATCAATATATTGATTCACCATATCGATAACGGCAATTTCTATTTGAGTAGTGTAAGTTGCTTGTTGTGTGGCAGCGATGGTGTTTAATGCCTCATCGCTGCTAACAAAGTGATGATTCTCGTAAGTCATGTTGGTGGCATTTTTCACCGGCGTATACATTTGATAACTGCCATCTTGGCTTTTTTATGCCAGCACTTGAGTGCATACCACAACATCGTTGGCAATGAAATAAACTTCAAAATCTGTGTTCTGCGCTACCGTGTAGTTGTCCTGTAAATCCACATACAGATTGGCGATACTGATATCAATATGCACCGTTTCACTGCGTGTTTATAATGTTGCAGAAACTTTCACCTCATTGCTGCAGCCATAATGTGTAGGCAAAACCTTGTTTGATAAAACAGGCGCTGCGCTTAGATCTTCAAGGCTACAAAAAAACGCGCCTAAAACCTCTATCTCTCCAGTAACCGCTATAGTATTTACCTGTGTTTCAAAGGGGGTGGCGGGTGTTGCCAGTTCATCCCCCTGATAGAACATAAATGTGTTTTTCATCATGTTTGTGCCATGGGTTAAGGAAGTATAGGCGGTGAGATCGATAGTGTAGCTATGGATTGTTTCACCATCGTTAATGGTTAAAGTAAGTGTATAAATACCTGCCATATCGGGTTCAAATAAGGTTGTAGCGTTAGTGTTATTCATCACGCTGTTAACCATGCCGTACCATCCGATGCGGCCATGATCTGCCAGCTGTAACTAAGCGTGTTTCCTTCTGCTGCGGTGCTGGCACTGCCATCTAATAAATATTTTTCATCAATCACAATCGCTTTATTGCTAGCGGTTCTGGCTATCGCGGTTTGATTCACTATATCGCCAGCAATAACACTGACACCAGCATCGATACCCTCAGGGCCATTTTTAGTTTCCGAATCACTGCCGCAGGTCGTCAGGCTGGATATTATAAGCAGCGGGATAATCTGTTTTTTGACCCACATAATCTATGTTCTTTTTGTTTTTTTGAATGGCCAAATATTAGCCAGGATTTTATATGCAGAATAGTAACCACATCACAGATGATTAAACGTTTTGAGGGTGAATTGAACGTTTATGTAACAGCGTGTATTTAATGTTGGCTTCTGTTTTAAACAGCCTAATGGTATCGGTAATAGCCGTATTAATTGATCTGATGGGGTTTAATCAAAGGCGGGGTGTATAAAACAGTAAGCAGCCATCTGTTGACATAAAATGGGAATAGTGGAATATGCACTCAGTCGACGTAGGTCTACGTTATATTGATAATCAAGGAATTCCAGATGCTGATCTACCGTGTTATTAACCCTGTGATGAAATCGCTGCTGAATTCACCTTTTCATCCCGTGCTCAGTCGCCGGATTATGACGGTGAGTTACACAGGCAATAAAAGTGGCAAGGCCTACTCTACCCCGGTGAGTTATTATCGTGAGGGTGATAAGGTGTATTGTTTTACCAATGGGGTTTGGTGGCGTAATTTTAGAACCGGTGCGGATGTTGTTTTGCGTATGAAGGGCAAAGATTATCCCGGCCATGCCACGGTTAATACCGAATCGGAAGAAGAAAAACTGGACACCATGATGGCTTATTTTAAAGCCATACCCAGTGATGGGAAATTTTACGGGGTAAGCTTTGATGCTAATAAAGATCCCTATCCGGATCAGGTGAAGATGGCATCAAAGATGGTGGTGATGATTACCACCACATTAAAATAAGCATGCTAATGTCTAAGAATAATTATAAGAGAAGTTTATGTCGCAAGTTGTAGGTACGGTAAAAGAGCTGTGGCGTTATCCGGTTAAATCGATGGTGGGTGGAACCGTTAATGAAGCCCATATTGATAAGCTGGGTATGTTGGGTGATAGGGGCTGGGCCTTACGTGATGAAGTTGCCGGTGAGCTGACCTCGGTACGAAAGATGCCCAAACTGCTGCTGTGTGAAGCGGTTTATGATACCGAGCCAGAAGAGAAAAAGGTGCCCGATGTATCGATTAGTCTGCCTAATGGTATTAAGGTCAATAGTGCAGATGAAGATGTTAATCAAATTTTAAGTGATTACCTGAATAAAAAAGTTACCTTGTGGCCGCTGCAACCCAGAAGTAACTGGCGTCATTACCGCATGAAAGAAATGTCGGGTGCCGAGGCGATGAAAAAACAATTTGCGTCCAAGGAATTGCCTGATATGTCATCGGTTTCGTGGAAGAAAATGCTGGAATTATCCATATTCTCTACCCCGCTGGGGCGTTATTACGATTGTTATCCTCTGCATATCCTTACCAGCAACTCACTTAAAAACCTGTCAGAAATAGAACCCGATGCACATTTTTGTCAGCAACGTTTTAGACCGAATATTTTTATCGAAAGTGCGGATGAAAAAGCCCAGTTTGATGAATTCTTGTGGCTTAATGGTCAGTTAAAAATTGGCGAGACTATCATTAAATGTGAATCACGTACCGTACGTTGTTTGATGCCGGCACAGCCGCAGCCGGGTTTTAACAAAGACAGCAAAGTGTTAAGAACACTTGAAAAAACCACCGGCCGACATTTAGGTATTAATGCCTCGGTGATCAAGGTCGGGAAAATTCAGGTGGGTGATATTGTTGAATGGATACCTGCAAAAGATTCAAAGCTACGTGACACACTTCATAGTGTGTCAGGAAAACTTAAAACCAGGCTGATTCACGCATCCTTACATGCACTAGATAAAGCGGCTTCGGGCAAATAATTTTTCTGAGAATAAACTATGTCTGAGCAAGCACGCTTTACATACCTGTTGAGAACTCTGCCATGGCTGCTGGCCGTCACGGGCTTGATACTGATGCTGATGCCAACCCTGGTATATGATCCCGGCCCTGCCTCAGATACCTTTGCGGCCATAGAACGCAGAATCATATGGGGCGCCTTACTCGGTGCAGGTTTGCTGTTGCTGGCCCATCATCAATTAAGACCTTGGCGACTGACCTTGGCCAACATTGCCTTTTGGATCACTCTGGGTATTACCCTGGCGCGTTTAACCGGCCTGTTACTGGATGGTGCCGACAGTACAAGGCAATGGTTATGGACCGGGGCCGAAGCACTGGTGGTGTTAGTGGCAGCCGGCTTTATCTTTAAGATTAAATCTAATTTAAGGCAATAACCCTATGACTAAGATGACGCCGCGACAGGCGCTGGGCGCATTTTTTTTTCTGCTTTCCAGTCTCAGCTGGCTGGCTGTATTTGTGGTGCCTTTTTTGGATTTATCCAATAGCGAAAAACTCGCCGCTGCCGGCAGCCTTTATCTGTTTAGTCAGGTGACCTGGTATATATCACTGCCTCTATTGGGTAAAGAGATTATCCGTTATAGCAAGCAGCTGTGGGCAGCCTTTAAAAATCGATTTTTTTCACCACCCAAATAATAATTAAAGCTTTAAACCCGTCTGCTCGATTTATCAGGATTAAACTACACTGATTAATATGAATCGGTGTTTATTTAGCTTTTCTCTCTCGCTGTTTTTTTTATGCGCCTGTGCCGGCAACAAGCCGCCAGCCGCGTTGATCTTATATGTTAATCATGATTTCCCACCCTTTGTTATTCACCAGCAGCAGACTGAGACCTCTTTAAGTGATCTGCTGGCGCAAGAGCTTAGCAAGCATACCGGCCAGCCCTTTACCGTTCAGGTGGTTAGGCGAGAAGTGATCAATCAACGTTTACGCCAGGGTGAGGCATTATTGGTCTTATGGGGTAATGAAAACTGGTATTCGGGTTTTTCGCCAGTGTCCAGCATGCCGATTATTTGGGACAGCGATGTATTAATCACTGGCAGCAGAAATCCTGTCACTAAATACAGTGAACAGCTATTTATGGGTAGCCGATTTTGCGCCATATCGGGTTATCAATACCCACATTTACAGCCGGCCCTGGAACAAGCAGATATTGTCTGGGCTGAAACAAATGATGTTTGTTTAAAGCTTTTACATGCCAATAAGATTGATTATTTACAGATAGAACGCTCTCATTTATACAATTACGCTTTTGCAAGCGAGTTGAAAACCGTCAAGGTACTAGAGCCTTCGGTGAATACTTTTACGCGAAGCCTTTTAATGTTTAATGGTGCAGAGCAATATAAGCCGTTAATTAATCAAGGGCTGAAAAACCTAAATGCATCAAAAAAATGGACGACTGAATTACAGCGTATTGGGGATCAACGTTTTATCAATTTATTTGATATGGATATTAATATGCTGCAATCTCTAGAGATAATGCGCTGATGTATTATTCTAATCCTGGATTTAATATTAGCTTGTCCGGCTTCACCGGGAATGTTTAACACTTTTGGCCGATTCAGAATTTAAGGCTGTGCTCATTGCATTAGCAATACCGCGGGCCAATTCAATGATCTTGTTGGCTCGCTCGCCTTCAAACAAGTCTTCAACGCTTTGGATAAATAGAAATACCCAGTGCTGAAAATGCTCCGGACTTAAGCTGACCTGCTTATCCAGTTCACGATGAATATCGAAGGGTTTACCGCTGTAGTCACCGGCCTTGAATAATATCTTATTCCAGAACTGTACTATCTTCGCCAGATGTTTATGTACATCTATCTTGGCCACATCGGTGAAGTAGAACTCGATAATGGGATCAGACATAAGCTTCTCATAGAAGCTCCTGACCAATAAGGCGATATCGTTTTCATCACGAATATCTCGTTGTAAATAAGCCCCGTGAATTTCACAACGAAGACACTCCAGTGGCGTTCCTAAATACCCATCCCGGCCCTGCTGGGTTTGGGTCCACGGTCTGTTTGTAAAGGGTGGATTATGACGCATATGCTGGCCATGGCCGCAGCTCAAATCGGCGACCCAGTGTTGTTCCAAATCTTGATGAAAACCGACAATTTTTTGTGTGCTCATAAAGATCTCCTTTAGTGTTTTGGTCATTATAAATAACAGGTAGAACTTAAGTGAAAATCAGGCAGCCTCTATAACGTTTTTCACTATCAACAACGGCCACGGTGTGATTTAAACCTGTGTAAACGGACTCTATCAAAGGCTGTTTTTCATAGACCTGATCAATGGGCTGCATTAGCTGTCCGACGACCTCCGGCCTGTAGTTATGTAAATTAGTAGAAGGGCTGATGATTTTCTGGAGTAACTGATTTAACGCATCAGCCGATAAATCCTCTACCACCGGGTGATCTGCTGAAAAATGATCGCTGGGATAGTCGTTGATTAAACCGATGATGGCTGCGGCAGTAATCTTGCCTTCGACCTTGCCCACCTTATCTAATACCACCAGATAGTCATAACCACCTTCACACATTTTATTCCAGGCCTGCAATAAACTGCTGCCATATTCGGTAGTTGCATCACTTGCGTATAGATGTTCACCACAGGTTTGCTGCTGTAATACCCTGCACTTTGCATGTTGCAAACTTAATTGAAAGACCTCGTGAATTTGTTCCGGGGCGACATCGATATACGTGCCCAGGCTCTGCAACGCTAACCTGATATCATGCATGTTATACAGTTCTGCTGGCGCGGGGGCATCGCTAGAATCCACACCGGCTACAACACGTTGTAACATGCGTGTGGATTCATCCCGGCTGGCCAAATAAGCCAATAAACGTCTATGTATAATAACAGCCAATAAAAAGGCCACAACATTAATAGCGACGGGTGTTAACACATAGGCATACCCCAATGCATGAATATCAGCCCCGCCAATAACGGCGACCAGGGCTGTTGCACCACCGGGCGGATGCTGACAACGTAATAAATGCATGACCAAAATCGCGCTGGCTACAGCCACCGGGCCCGTGAATAAAGATTCTCCCAGCAACTGGAAGACCGTTACTCCCACGATGGCAGATGAAATATTGCCCACTATAAATGCCCAGGGTTTGGCCATCGGGCTGCCGGGTGCGGCAAACATCAATACCGCTGCTGCGCCCATTGAAGCCAGAATAATGGGGGCGGCGGTAACAGAGTCGCCTACAACTTGAAAACTTATCAGCGAGACCCAGGTCAGACACAATAACGTCACGGCGGTGGTGATAAAAATATACTGTGCGCCTCTACCTGCTGGCACAGCTAATAATTGATTCAGATACTGCTCGAAGTTTTTCATAAATTCCCGCTATGCTTGGCAGCTTTGCCCAATTCCGGTCTAGACCCTACAATGGCTAACATCAATAGTGTCTTCGCTTTCAAGGTGTAAGATATAACCCAACTTGATTAACATCAGCCCCAATACCGTACACAGATGCGCGCCAGTAATGACCGAAATACTCACATCAACGTCAAAATCATAGGCCAGGAAAGTACCCGCAGCGGATAATAAACATCCGATGCTTAACATGATTTTTGCAATATCAACGTTAGACATAAAAAACTCTCTGTACGGTTATTTTGTCTTTTCCGGGAGCAAGTTATGCCCCCGGCCTTGTTTTACAAATCCAAAGTTAAGCCGCTATCGTTTCACTGCTTTTTAATTGTAAATCCTCCAGCGGCCCAAAAAATTCAAAGTGAATATTGTCTGCATGAATACCTAAATCATGTGCGGTCTGATTCATAGCCACCATAAAAGGTTTAGGCCCGAGGAAATAAAACTCCACATCGCGGTTATCCCCTAAACATTGCTCCAGCAGAGCCAAATTAATGTAACCGGTGGCATCTGGCTTACAGACTTCTGTGGGTTGGTTATAAACATTACACACATTAACATTGTCAAACTCGACAGCCATGTTACTAACATGCTCCCTGAATGCATGCGTCTGTGAGTTAATGGCAGCATGGATAAAGTCAATCTTCCTGCCAGATGCCGCCGCCTGATTCAGCATGCTGATTGCCGGCGTGATACCTACACCACCGGTGACCAATACCAGAGGTTTATCGTTATCTTTAACCACAAACTCACCCGCCGGTGGCAATACCGATACTTCATCACCTTCATTCACATCATCGTGTAAATAATTAGAGACCATACCACCGGGTTCACGTTTAACACTGATGCGTAAATAGGTTTTACCCGGCGCATCTGACAAACTGTAATTACGTCTTGTGACCTCACCATCGATGGTTAATACCAGGCCCAAATACTGGCCAGCGGTAAAGTCCGGCACGCCTTTGCCGTCAGCAGGTTCCAGGTAGAAAGACGTAATCACATCACTCTCTGCAACTTTCCTGGCGACCTTAAATTGACGTTCACCACGCCAGCCTCCATCTTTGTCTTCGCTAGCCTGGTACTTGTCTTCTTCGGCAGCGATTAACAGGTTTGCCAACTGCCAGTAAGCTTCACCCCAGGCGGTCATCACTTCATCGGTGGCCGCATCACCCAATACCGCTTTAATGGATTTTAATAAGCAGCCACCTACGATTTCATAATGGGCCGGCTGAATATCCAGCGACACATGTTTATTGACGATTCTATCCACCGCCGAGGCTAATACACCCAGGTTTTCAATATTTGCAGCATAAGCCACCACGGCACCAGCCAAGGCCTTGGACTGCGTACCCGACTGCTGATGGCTCTGATTGAAAAAAACCTTCACCTGCGGAAACTCGGTAAACATCAACGGGTAGAAATGAGCTGTGATCGCTTCGGCGTTAGCGGCGACTGCCGGTACGGTAGCCTTGATGATATCGATAGTGTGTTGGCTTAATGACATTGGGCTGATTCCTGATTTAAATAAAATGATGTTCTTATCTTATGTATATCAAGTATTGTGCCAATTATTAAGCTATTGATTTATATGGGTTTTAAATATAAGTATGTCATTTGGACTTCATTGTGTACGTTGCCATTTTAACACCTTAGTTGTTTATACGACTTCATTGTGGTCTGTCTGCCAACACGGAAAAAAGTCACAATCCTTATTTGCTGGGAAAATACTGTTTGGGTGCTGTAATGAGTACCGCCAGACGCTGTCTGAAACTTAGCCCGGGCACAAAAAAATCGCCCAGCATATCGCGCCATTCTCTGAATGTGACAGTTAGAGGGTTGAAGCTATTAATCGGCTTTGTCAGCCCGTAACGGACGGTTTCATCTTCGGCTTCGAAAGAGCCAAATAACCTATCCCAGATAATCAAAACACCGGCGTAATTTTTGTCGATATATTGTACGTTTTGGCCGTGGTGAACACGATGGTGCGATGGGGTATTAAATAACCATTCTATAGGCCCCAGTGTTTTGATCGCCTGCGTGTGCACAAAAAACTGCAGGGCCAGGTTAAACAAAACCACCAGTACCACCAGTACAGGATTAAAACCGATGAATACCAGAGGCAGCCAAAATAACCACATGTCCGCCAGTGGATACATTAAGCTCTGGCGAAAGGCGGTGGAGAAATTCATATTTTCACTGCTGTGGTGAACCGAATGTGCGGCCCACATCCAGCGTATACGATGGCTGCAACGATGGAGAAAGTAATAACAAAAATCCTGTGCCAAGAGCAATAACAGGAATGTTGTGACGTTGACGGGAATGTCGAAGAGGCGAAAGCCAAACAGGCTTAAATAGATTTTACTGATGAATATGCCGGCGACAATATCGCTGACTTGATGCATGCAGGCCAGGGAGATATTGCACAGGTGTTCTGTTTTTTTATAGCGCGCATTTTTGGGCAGTTTTCCCAGCTTGTTGGCAAAGACCCATTCTAAAGCAATACAGTTAAAAAATAGCGGCGCCAGTGCCAGTTATAGAAAATCGGCATATTGGCTGAGATTCGAGAAATTCATCATTTATCCATTTAATCTTGTCACTACCAACGCGCAAAGTGATCTTCGGTGAGCCCAAAAACATTTTTGATAGGAATTTCATGGCCTTGTTCATCAATAATCTTGCCGTCGAAGTGGCCAATAAACTGCCTGAAGTTGCTCTTCAGAAAAAGCAGGTTGAGTTTTTCGCTGCGCTGATTATCAGCCGTAAAATGTAAGTCGACCTGGCCGTTATCGCTGTAAATTTGCCATTGATGAACACCGTTTGTTGGCAGACGCTGAAAGTCAAAATGCACGGCGGGTAAATATTGCCTGCGGCCATTAAGCCAAAATACATTTTCGACACTGCCGGTTTCATTAACCCCGGCCGCCAGATTGAGGCCCAGCCTGCCACTTTCGGTATGGGCGTTAATACTGGTCCAGCGCCAACTGGTTTCGCGGCGCATAAAACCTGCCGAGAAATCATAGCCACTTAAAGCCAAATCAAGATTTTGTGATTCGCCGTTGACTTGCAGTGTACCGCTAACTGACAGGCAGTTATGTTTTTGTGTGTAGGTCCAGCCGTTGTAACCGGTTGGGCTGCACATGGCCAGTGGCCGGCTTTTATCTGCAGGGGTAAGTTTCAACTCTGCCTTGATGTGAGGCGTCTCTATGCTTAACTGCCATAGACCGTCGATGATATTAAAACCTATTTTCGATCCTTTATGGCCGATAAAAGCCTGTCCCTGTGTGGGAGAAGGGCTCACCTGATATGCCAGCCCCAACGGGCGTAGCCATGTTTCTTCCGTTAGTTGCTGGTTTTCTACATCGTAGACATAGCAAAAAGCGCTGCCCACATAACGTATATCGGTGATAGCCAGACCGATAAGGTAGCGGCCGGTATTGATACTGACAAACTGAAATTGTTTGTAGTTGAAAAACTTGGCCAGTCGGCTGGCGGGTTTATCCATGGTATTGAGGTAATGAAAGTCTTTAATGCCCAGGTCTGATATGGGGCTGTCGAAGTGGCCAAAACGTGGCCTACCCGCAGTATCGATAAGAAGGTTATTGGCTGTGTCGGCTTTATCGCTCATGGCGACGTTCTCTTATTATGATTTTTTATTGGGCATTACTTTAACGTGCGGTAGATAAAATTAAAAGCCACTTAGTTATGCTGTTATTATGTCCCTAATGTTTATAAAAAGGCGACTACTGACAATATTTTGTATACCGATAATGAGTCTTATGAGCTTGGTTATAAGGCATAGATATTTTGCTTAAAAAAAGTCTAATAATCTGGAGAAACGTGATTGAGTTCACATAAATGCTGCGGTATCGTGAATTTAAGTTGTTTGTAGCGGAGCTACAAACACTAAGAAAGTACAGGTTGATCCACGGATGGGGCAGTTGCATTTCCGCGTTGGTCTGTAACTTTCTCAAGGAAGCACTTATGTGTTTATTAGCCTGTTATGAATATTGGGGCAATAAAAATATGCATAAAAAATCCCTTCTTCATCCACTCTTTCTAGCCAGTCTATCTAGTGTGATGTTATCCATACCAACCACCCATGCCACTCAAAGCGAGATTGTTTTTTCAGGTTTTGCGACCTTCGCCTATGCCAAAACGATCAGTGATGCCGATGAAGGTACACTTCAAGGTATCAGTGATGAAGGTGAATATCGTGATTTTAATAAGTTGGGATTACGGTTGGATGCTGACTTGCAAGATAATTTATCGTTTACCGCACAGCTAACCGCTCATGGAGGGGATGATTATCAACCCGAGGTTGATTGGCTGTTCGCAACCTATCACTTTTTACCGAATCTAGCGCTTTCGGTTGGTAAGGTGCGGGTGCCGCTTTATATGTATTCGGATTATCTCGATGTGGGTTATGCCTATCAATGGATCTCTCCACCTTATTCGGTTTATGGCGTGCCCAGCTTTAGTTCTATGGAGGGCGCAAAGATAAGCTGGACTACCGAGCTGGGCGCTGACTGGAGTTCAGAGCTGTTGCTTTGGGGGGGCAGAACAGATGAAGCGTTAGAGGAGTTAGGCGGTGAAAACCTATTGATCGATGACGGCTTGGGTTTAGCCTGGTCGGTGGAACGAGATTGGTTAAGTCTTAGGGCTGTTTATTTTCAAGGTGTCACCTCGGCTGATGTATCAGCGCAAATAGCGCCACTGGATGCTGGTTTGCAGGCACTTGAGCAGGGCATACAAATGATCAGTGGCAATGCGGATTTTAATCTTGATGTGGTGCGTGATGATCTTGCCTACACCGAAGCTGATTCTCGGTTTATGGGGCTAGGTGCCTTTCTTGATTTTGAATATACTTTTTTTGGATCAGAGATCACGGTTATCGATGTGGATAAATCCATCGCCGTCGGAGAACTCAGCTCCGCTTATGTGATGGCAGGAGTTCGTCTACCGGCTAACTGGGCCTTAAGTCTCACATACAGTGTGGATAGGGATGATGTGAATGAAGACGTCTATGAACAACTTGAAACGCTCACCGCACCTTATCTGGATTTTGATCCCAGTGGTGGTTTGAGAAATGGTGTAGAGGGTATTATCAGGGCTATTGAAGGCACACAGATCAATGATACCGATACCTGGACCTTAGGTTCACGCTGGGATTTTCATCGGTCGGCCTCATTCAAAATGGAGTATTTGATTCAGAAAAAAAGCTACCGAGATCTGGTCACGGCTGAGGAGTTTAGCCAGAAACCCAGGGCTTTTCGTCTTGCATTAGATATGGTTTTTTAAGGAGAGTGATGATGTTTATTAAACAAATTACAGCGGCGAGTTTATTATCGATGATACTCGCATTAGGCAGCACCGTGGTTCAGGCTGACATAGTGGTTGTGGTTCATCCTAGTAATAATGTCAGTTTGGATGTAAAAAGTGTACGTAGAATTTTTCTCAGTAAGAGCAAGGCTTTTCCCAATGGCAATAAAATTGATGTCTATGATTTACCCTTTGGCAATACGGTGCGCGAAGACTTTCGTGAGACCGTGTTACGCAAGAGTGAATCCCGGTTGAATGCTTATTGGGCGCGCATGTTGTTTTCCTCTAAGGCCCGGCCGCCGGTTGTCTTATCCAGTGCCGATGAGGTGAAGGTGATGATTGCCAATAACCCTAACGCCATCGCCTATATGGATAGTGCCGATGTGGATCAATCAGTGAAAGTGGTATTGAGTATGTTATAAGACAAAGAGTTATATCCCATGGCTGTTGCCCGCGCCTATCGCCGGGCTCAGCCTAAATTATTATGCACTTCAAAGTTAATCTGCGTGTTTATGTCTAATCGATTAATCTCTATATGCATGTCACTGATGTGAGATGTGCATCTGTTTTTAGGCTACAGGATAATGTGTTAGAGTGCCTGCCTGCCTGCCTGAATTGAATGGACTCAAGTTATGAAAAATATCTTTTATTTGCTTTTAACTTCAATATTTATTTCTGCTTGTATATCAGAGAAACTTTTTCCACTTAAAATTGACCCTCGATTCAAAATTAATAGCTATACCGCCATCGATGATGGCAGTGATGACTTCTCAGGCTTATGGATGTTAGTCAGCACTAATGTGGTTCTTAAGTCGGATACCATAGATAATAATTCTGATTTTGAATATTGGATTTTAATGCGTGAAGCTTGTTTATTGCATAAAATTGACCAGGTGACCTATTCATCCAACTGCTTTGATGAAGGAGGAAACTCGCAAGTAACTCTTGATGGCAATAATGCAAATAACGGTGCATACCATATAAATAGTACTGAAGGAGATTTTACTCACCTATCCGGGTCTTATCAAATTACAGTGCAAGAGTCTGACGGTAGTTTAGCCTCGATGGATTTCGAGATGGTTAAAATCGCTGTATCTAATACCTCGATAGGTCAATTAACTTTAGATGATACGATTAGCATCATGGAGTCCAATATTTATGAATTTATGGAAATATCACAAGTTGTTAATTTGTTTGGCATCGCGGGAATGTTATTTGAAGGTCATGAAATTATTAGTGAAACGGGTTGTTTTAAACTAAATCTTCATAGTTATGATACTAAGGAAGAGAATATTGATAATGTTATCACCGGAGACTGTAATGACTCCACAATCATTTCAGCACTACCCACGGCTAATGATAATCAACTTTTACTAAAACGTTTGACCAGTAAAAATCATGATCTGACTATCAAGGGGCTCACAAGCGAGAATACAACGGCCTATCAAATTTCTGTGGATATCAACCTGTAGAATGGTAATAGAGCATGAACGCATGCTTTATTTGATCAAGGTATGGTGGGGGCAGCTATATATGCCCGTGCCATTTATGATGCAGGTCTGACGTGTTGGGTATATCCGTACCGAATGGTATTCCAACATCGATGTTTCTTTCTGTGCTTATCACAGCTGTGTAACTGACGGTAGTGATGTGTTTGGGATAGTCCGCGGGGGACAGCTAGATGTGCCAACGCCGATTAATCCAAAGCGAGTTTATGCTGGCAATGATGTTTCTTGTGCGGAAGATGAACTAGGTTTGCATTGTTGGGGAGAGATTAAGCTGAACCTTAGTATCTGATTCAGCTCTATTTTAAAACAATGAAATAAAGCTGCTGTAGTTTTACTGCAGCTTTAATTTTTTTCACCGCTCCCTTTAGTCTATTATTTCTGCGCACTGACTCCCTGCAGATGCTCGACTTTTTTCACGTTTTTGAAGCCGGCCGCTTTGAGCCTGCGGATGACGCCGTCGACAAAACTGCTGCCCTTCTTTACGACGTGTGGATTGCCGGTGTAATGAAAAAGCCGTCCGCCTGGGCGTAACACTCGGTATATCTGCCGGTAGAATTCTTCGCTATAAAGTTCGCCAGCGAGGGAAAAACGTGGAGGATCGTGAATCACAGAATCGAAGGACGTTGCAGCCATTGTACGAATAAGCTCATAGCTACTGCCCTGGCGTTGCACAATGCCTTCTTTACCCAAATCGTTTGACCAAGGGTTCTGCGCGCGTAGCCCCATGACCTGCTCGCTTAGCTCGATGGTAAGCACCTCTTTTGCACCTAGTCGGTGGGCAGCGATGGCTGCATAACCCAATCCACTGCAGCAATCCAGAACCTTGTCACCTCTGCTCACAGCCTGTTGAGCCATCTCGGAGGCACTCGCATAGGGGTCTGTACCCTTGGAGATGTGCATCTTAACGCCGCTAATTTCTAGCAGCGGAGCTCCCGATGTAGGCACGAGTTTGTAGTAGCCCGCGCTGCGGTCTTCCAGCGGGTCCAACTCGCCATCGCGGCAGAGGTAGATCCTCTGGGTCTTCTTGACGATTCTTTTGAGATCGGCGATGGAGAGTTGATTGTCTTCGTCGAGCATCAGGCTTTGCTCTTTTAAGGCAAAGTCCTGTTCCGAAATATTCAGGTCGGTGGAGAGCCGGACGCTGGATTGTCCTTTAGCGATGGCTTCCAGCGCCTGCTGGGCATTTATTGTATGAAGGTAGTAGCCGAGCATAGCGTTTATCTATCGTGTTAAAAATACTGTCCGAACTATACACGCTTCCGCGTTGCGGGGCTGACTTAAATAAGCCATTACGTGGGTTCTGAAACACCCATGTGATGTTGGATAATGAAAGTACATCTTATCTTGTTGTTAGTATAAAAACCGATGACAGGGTTAAAGAAGTGTATGGTGATTTATAGGCTGAGATACACTGTAGTTGCGGGTTGTTCGCCTGTTTGTGGCCGTACAACCCGCAAATGATAAATGAATATCAGGATTGTCTACCCAGATTCAGGGTGGACAATCCGTTGAACTTCAATTTCCATGAGCTCATTTACAGACGCAGTAACGACTACAAAGTCATCAAACTCAAATCGATCGTTTTATCTATTTACAAAGTTCTTCAAGCCTTGTTTAAAGTTAGCGTGTTTACGGCTATAGACACGACGACCGTCAACATAGGTAGCGTAGATATTCCTATCGTCACCCAGCATCATCAAAACAAAAAGTTGCTCGAGATAGTTTTTCGAATTTTCATTACGCAGCTTTTGAATATTGGTCGCCTTTGCATCAATAACAATAAAATCAGCTTCTTTACCGACTTCAAAGTTACCAATTTTATCATCTAGCGACAGTGATTTTGCACCGCCCAGGGTAGCCAGATAGAAACCTTCTAACGCCGAGAACTTGCTGCCTTGTAGCTGCATGATCTTATAGGCTTCGTTGAGAGTTTCAAACATCGAGAAACTTGTGCCGGCTCCTACATCGGTACCCATACCTACTCTGACATTGTTTTCCTTGGCGGTGTCTAACTTAAATAAACCACTACCCAGGAATAAGTTAGAGGTGGGACAGAACGCAATAGTAGATTGAGTCTCAGACATTACCGACCACTCATCATCTGAAAGATGAATGCTGTGGGCAAAGATGGAGCGTGGTCCGGTCAGATTAAAGCTGTCGTAAACATCGAGGTAGCCGCTATTTTCCGGAAACAGAAACTTAACCCACTCAATCTCGCCCTTATTTTCCGATAGATGTGTGTGCATATATACGCTGGGATATTCCGCTAACAGTTTACCGGCTGCAGTTAATTGTTCAGGGCTTGAAGTAGGTGCAAAACGTGGTGTGACGGCATACAGCAAACGGTCTTTACCGTGCCATTTTTCGATCAGCTGTTTTGATTCCTGGTAGCTGGTCTCAGGTGTATCCAATAAATAATCCGGCGCATTTCTGTCCATCATGACTTTACCGGCGATCATACGCATGGAGTATTTATTGGCGCTTTCAAATAGCGCGTCTACCGATTGAGGATGTACCGTGCCAAAAACCAGTGCACTGGTAGTACCATTGCGCAGCAGTTCATCAACAAAAATCTCCGACCATTTACTGGCGTGGGCAGGATCTTCAAACTGGCGCTCGGCAGGGAATGTATAGGTATTTAACCACTGCAATAATTGTTCACCATAGGCGCCAATCATTTCAGTTTGAGGGTAGTGAATATGTGTGTCGATAAACCCGGGCATGATGAGTTTATCGCCGTAGTTTATCACTCTAACATTGGAGCTGATGTTATTTTGCAGTTCTGAGTAAGGTCCCATCCACTCCACGATACCATCGGTAACAACCAGTGCGCCATCTTCGTAATAGCGATAGTTTTCTTCGAGTACCGGTTTAGCTGATGGATCATCAAGAAAATCCAGAATTTTTCCGCGATAAGCCTTTGTCGAAGCCATTGCGTTAGAGCTGACGACGAGAGTGACGAGAGCGGGAAGAATTGCGTGTTTTAATGAAAAAGCCATGATTAATCTCCTTGTGGTCTTTTAGTACTGGCAGGCTGTTGAAGTTCGTTTTTCAGCAGTCTGGGCGATTAAAAGTCAGGAGGTATAGCGCATGTTATCTGGAATAAATGTGCTTTTATTACTGAGTTTTATGCCGCAGAGGCAATGAAAGTTAAATTCCAATGGCCTGCTAGTCATTTCAGTGTTGGTTTTTAGCAAAGAAGATCTTCTTCGCCTCCGCTTAACTCGAAAGTTAAGCAGGTAAAAACCAATAAAAGCGCGCGAATAATGTGCTAACAATATATCTTAGTCAATGTTTTTTGCACCAAATTAGTGCTGATGGCATTTGTGTGGCGATTTTATGGCGAGGTTTGTGATAAAGATCACACTAGTGATTTTATAGCTTTTCTTTCGTTATATTCCCTTGAAAGGGGGATATAGACGCGTCATCAGCAAAGCTATTTATTGGGTGTTAGAGATTTATATCGTAGGTCACAAAGAGTTGTTAGGCATTTGGGTTTCTGAAAGTGAAGGCGGAAAATTCTGCTTGTCGGTTCTAACAGACTTACAAAAACGAGGCATTCAGCACATGCTAATCAGCTGTGTATCGTCCACATGGTGCGCAATTCACTTAAGCTTGTTCCTTGGGCATATTACAAGGCGCTGACGTCTGATCTCAAGAGTATTTACCCATCCATAATCTAGCAAGAAGTCAGTTTGGAGCTGGATCGCGTGATTCGTAAATGGTGAATACGTGTAAGCTATTTCCTGGCGATGATGCGGTACTGAAAGTTGTCTTTTTAGCGAACGAGTCAGCATCTAAAAAATGGACGATGCCAATCAGGTCTTGGGAACTTGGGTTAAATCGTTTTCTGATAGAGTTTGAGGATCGCTGGCTCCTCATATTTAAAACGAGAAGTTACACCGTTTTTTTTATATTCTCCCGTTTTTTAAACGGTTTCTGCCAGTTTTTTTCAGCTAGGATGTTTTCTTTCTAAATCAATTTAGCCATTTAAAGCGCGTTGCATTGTGCATCTAAATAACTTATTTAGCCTGCTATTAACAAGTACCATGGCAACAGTATGGTCGTTTATTCTGAAGAATAAGCGTTACAAAAAAACCTCCTAAAGATACGTGATCCAAAGGAGGTTATAGCTGAATGGCTATGTTATTTCTGCAATAATTTAATCGGTGCCTTCTACCGCTACCGTCTCGATAACAAAACCATTTTCCAGTGCGCCCTCTATAGTCAGAATGTCGCCGACTTGTAGAGCCGACAGGAAATCGTCAACGGCGCTGACATCAAGACCTTGCGCATTTTCGAACACAATAGCCGCATCAGAAAGATCGTAGCTGAAACTTAATACCGACACGCTACGGCTAGCTAAATCGATAGTATCTACCGGGCCGCTGATGCTGGCTGCCGTATCGCTTTCGGTGCGTGTCAGGGCCGAGGCGATTAACGTATCTGAACCCTTGGTATAAGCCTGAATCTCCAGGTAGTCTCCGGCAACAATACTGCTCAGGTTAAACATCGTCAGCTGATCACGTTCATCAAAAATCACCGTGTCGATATCGACGTTGAAAGTATGCCCCATCACCGTGACTGTCGCAGCTGTGGCATCGACGTTGTCGACGATACCTTCAACTTCAACGTTGTCTTCGGCCTCGAACGCAATGGATGAGGCGACAAGCTGCCCACTGGCATTGATGCTTCCTTCAACTTCAACAGCGGCATTAAGCATCAGGTCAGTAGCATCGCCGTTTTCAAAAATTTTTACGGCGCTGTAATTCACGCTGATACCCTGTAACTGAAAAAACTGATTGGTCTGATCAATATGGGTGATGATACCTTCAATCTCTGCTTCCAGATCTTCGCTGAGTTCGTCGCTCAGTTCATTCTGTTCTATATTGATGGCGATCAGTTTTGTACCATCGAAGTTGCCCTCAACGTTTACAAACAGGCCATTTTGTAAAGAAGCTTCAATCTCGATAGTGCTTGCAGAGCTGTAGTTCACCAACAAATCATTGATGAAAAATGTCTGTTCAGCGCTATTGAGATTGGAGATGTGGCCCTGAATTTCGGCTTCGTTAACCTCACTCAGCAGTTCGATAAACGTGGCGTGAATTCTGCCTTCGGCATCGTTGATACCCGATACGGTGATGTTGTCAGCAACCGTCAGTGTTTCCAGGCTCACGCCTTTAAAAACCGTGATAGCATCAACAATAATGGTCTGCCCCAGAGCTGTGATGCTGTTATTGCTGATATCGATACCGGTCACCGGGCCTTTCATCGACTCCTCAAATTCCAGTGATGTGGCAATGCCTTCACCGCGTTCATCCACCTCACCTATGATGGTGACCCATTGCCCGACATGTAAATCGCTCTGTTTTTTTCCGCTCATGTTATCGATGGTGATAGCGGTATCATCGGTAATAAAATGTACGCCGTTAACGTGAACACTGCCGAAACCGGTGATAGGGCCGGAGATAACGGCTTGACCGGTGCCACTGATATCCGACACTTGATCATTGCCGCTGCCACAGGCCGTGACGGCTGCGATGGCAATAGATAACAGGGAATATTTAAACGGTGTTATAGCTAGTGACATAAAACTCTCCTAATTCTTTTTGTTTTCAGCATCAAATACAAACATGCCAAGGCCGGCGTAATAACTTGCATCGCGGGTGTCAGATGGTGATTTGGTCGTGGTTTCAACGGTGTATTGGTTAAGCAATTGATCGAGGTCCAGGAGTAATTCCTGACCTTTTTGATGAGCAAAATTTTGTAGCGCAATAACACCTTCGGCGCTTAACTTATCGAAAGAAACCTTACGTTGAAAACGTAAATTATCTTGATTGCTGCGCAGATTATGGCTGATGGTGTCGATCAGGCTACTAACCTCTGAGCCTAAAAACGGCAGTTTCTCTGTATCGCCTATCTGGGGCATATAGCCTTTTTGCAGCAGTTGCAGTTGGCCATTATTTTCATCAACAAGCCCCAAACGTATCAGCTCTTTTAACAGGGTTTGCCACGGGATATCGCCGCCAACCCGGCTGACCAAATTGGTGAAGCAGATGTCATCGTTACTGCCATCGGCTGTGATCGTGATACTTGCAGGTGTTCTGTCGTGGTTTAAATAGTCGTCTTCACGCATCCATAAAGAAACCACTCGCTGCAGCGGGCTGGTCTTGTTTGAGCAGGGGACATCGCTGTCGCTTTGATCCAGCAGACGCTGAACCTCTACGCGGGTCAGGCCTGTTAACGCTGCGATACGAGATTTATTGGTGGGGCGTCCACGTATGCCAAAATCATCACGGGCAGCATCGACATAGGCCCTTTTGCTGATGTCAGAAAAAGCCTTGGCGGTGAGGCCATAGTGCAGGTTTAGCCTGGCTAATGGCAGTAACAGCTCATAGAGTGAGCGACTCAAGAGTTCTTGATTGTCATCGTTCATCATGTTTGAATATCATTCTTTTTACCCATATTTGTATGATATTTATCAATTGTGGTTTTTTCAAGGGTTTTTACGCGATTGAAACAAATCGATACATTCTTGATGCCTATTCAAAATAAGTCGTAGCTATGAAGTTTCCCCGCCTGTTTCTAGTTAATATTTTGGCCTTAACACTACTCGCGGGCTGCTCAACCAACCCCTATTCCGCACCTGAAATAAAGGCGATAACATCACAGGCTTCATTAAATATTTCCAAGTATAGAAGCTGGAATAACCTTAAACATACGCTGCCAACACAGGGTTTTAAAAATAAACAGTTCGATACCCGTTTAAACACCATGGATTATATTTTTAAATCTGTTGAGGCCGAAAAATATGTCGATTGTGGTTTTCTTAATCTTAATAATGATGCCGAAACCGGTATTGGCCAGGCCCGGTATAATCTTGCGGGTGGAAGTCGCTACCAGGTGACCAGTGATAATGATGAGCAGTTGCTTAATGTCGTCAGGAAAACGTCGCTTATCGCCAGGGTAAAGATATTTTTTGCCGAGGGTGAGGGTGTTAAAAAATCTTTGATCAGGGTTAATATCGCCTATCAGATCGATGGTGAATTACGCTATTACACGGTTGATAATCGGCTGCTAGAAAAAGAGCTGTTTCAATATAAGCTTTCTACGCGCCATCCAAAGCAGTCTCAATATACTACCTGTATTAGTCGTGGAGTTTTGGAGCAAAATGTTTTTGATGCAGCCCTATAGGTGAGGTAGCTTAAAGTCACAATGAAGACATCGTTTGATAATAAATAAGAGCTCAGTAATTTATTTTATTACGTTGTCCCATTACTTGCCGATAAGCATTTTCATCGTGTCACAGATTTCATCAATACTTTCTTGTGCGGTAATATTATTGGCGCTTAATAATAATGAGAACTTAAGCCTTCGATAAGCTCTTTTTGTTGCTGGATGATGTCAACCAGAAATTCTCTGCAAACTCTCACCCTGGCGGTTGATCTTAAATCCACATGGCTCAATACCCATATGCCCCATTGCGAAGGTGTAAGGTTTAGATCCAGGCGTCTTAAGGTCGGTTCTTTATCGGCAACATAGCAGGGCAACCTTGCCAGCCCTTGGTGATGTTTAACGGCCTCCATCATCGTCATAATTTCGTTGGCCCTTATCGCAATGCGCCCATCGGGGTAATGATTTTTCACCCATTCAGGCGTTTTACGTTCATGTTCCCATACAATCAATTGATCGGTGTTGCGCTTCTTTTTCAGGTAATTATTACTGGCGTAGATGCCATGGCCCAGTGTTAACACTTTTCTGCCCACCAGATAATCCGGCGGATTAGGGCTTAAGCGTACGGCGATATCGGCCTGGCGGCTGGTTAAATCTGCCAGGCTGGTAGAGCTTAAAAGTTCTAAAAGTGGCGATATGCCCGGCGCGCACGCTTTAGTGAAAGAGCAGACAGAAACGAAAACCGGATTAATTCTGGATATGGAACATCACTTTATCAGCGATTCTAACGGTGTATTAAAAACCCAGGACAAAGCCGTATTAACTAAAACTCCCAATAAACCTGGCAGTTACATGATTGAGATTCAATACCATGTTGTGGATTCACGCGGCACGCTGGCTGATTACCGTGGTGATTTTCATAGCTTTGGATTAATAAAGTTAGACAAGGGCCAAGTGATACTGCGCTACACAGGCGAGGTTTGTAAAACATAATGAAACGTATTTTACATACCATGTTGCGTGTTGGAGATATGCAAACATCCATCCGGTTTTACCAACAGGTGTTAGGCATGAAAGTGTTACGCACCTTTGACCGACCGGAAGAAGGCTACTCTTTGTGTTTTATCGGTTATGGAGAGGAGCAAAAAAACAGTGTGATTGAGTTAACCTGTAATCATGGTATTAGCGTTTATGACATCGGTAATGCCTTTGGCCATATCGCCATTGAAGTGCATGACTGCAAAGCTGCCTGCCAACACGTGAAAGACAATGGAGGCAAGATTATACGAGAAGCCGGCTTATTAGCCGGCAGCCAGGAAGTCATCGCTTTTATCACCGATCCGGATGGTTATAAAATTGAGTTGATAGAAAAAAACTGGGCTAACTAATCCCGATTTTATTTGAGCTGTCGCATGATGAAAAAATGACGTTGCTCTGCAACTGAATTTAACCAAGGCGTAGTCTGTTTGGTTCTGGATGACGGGTATTAAATACCTGAGCATCCAGATAGGTACAACGTAGAGTGAAAGGCGATTGTCTTAGGTTATTTAATTGATCATCAAACGTCGAATAGACCATTAAAAATCAAAGGTCAGAATTCATGCTCTACACCTACAATTACCAGGCGTTTAATATCTTCTAGACCATTTTCATTATGCCATAATGCCGGTTTGAAATTTTCTCTATCAAATAGGTTTTTAATATCGATATAGGCTCTGGTATTTGTATACATGGATTTATTCAAATGCAGGTCTGTGCGCCAATAAGTGCTTAATTTGTTGGCATTTTCGCTACTATTACTTAATACGGGTCCTTCCGTCATATCAAGATAGATACTGTTGCTGATATACAACTCAGTGCCAAAATTATCAAAGCGGTAGCCGCCATCAATATGTAAAATCCAACTTGGGAAGGCTGAATAATCAATGTGGCTATCCTTGTTTTCACTGCTGACAAAGGAAATGGAGTCTCGGCTGAACCAATGCTGCCATTCACCTTCAAAGATTAACTCAACACCTTTTGATCGGTTATTGCTGACATTTTGATAGCTGCCTGAGAATTTCGATGGATCACAGCCATCTTCCATTTTACAGTCACCGATGATGATGCCGTTGATCCAATCACTATAAAACAAGACGATTTCTGTGCGCCAGGTTTTACGCTGATGCATATAAACCAACTCAATAGTGTCTATGGTTTCTGGTTTCAGATTTTCATCACCTTGGGATATGCCAATACCGGATAACTCCGATGCAGTGGGGGGGCGAAAAGCTTGCCCATACAGTAATTTAAAGGCATGGAATGTATTGGGGGTGTAGATTAAGCCCATTCGAGGTGTTAGTTGATCGCCGATATCGGAAAAATCATCCCAGCGTCCACCATATAACAAGTACCAATTATCATTCAATAATGCGCTTTTGGCCTGTAAAACTACCGCAATATTACTGCGTGTTCGCCCGACTGCAGTGCTTTTGTTGGCGGATAAAATCTCACCAGAAGGATCTACGATCAGGGTTTGTCTGTCTGTCATTTTACCTTTGTCATAGGAGAATTTTGCGTACCACTTTGTATGCCAGCGTATATTTTCTTGTTTAACATTAAAATGAAGGCCTTGCTTGTTTTCTTTACCCTGCGTGACTTGTTTATTACCGGTAAGCGTCGTGAAATCGAGATCATGTTCTATTTCACTTTGCATATGATAAGCCATGGCATCAACGCTGATATTATTTTCTAACTGCCTGCCGAGTTTGAACTTAGCCAAGGTGAAGCGTGAATCACTGTCCACCCAATCCCGGTTTTTTAATAAGCTGCTTCCCGAAAAAAATTGGGTGCCTATGCTTGGGTGTTTCTCAGCTTCATAATCGAAATAATAGAGGCCGGCTTCATAAAATATACGATCCTGTGGTTCAGAAAGTATACGTATGACCGCCGTTTGCTGTTGTTTCTTATAGGCATATTCCCCCTGTTGCAGTTCACCACTGGCAGGTTCTGTGTATTGGTAGTTCATAGACTGATCGCCCAAGCCTCGTCCAGCTAAAGCCACATTAATACGTGTGATATCGCCAAGACCATGGCTGGCCCTCAAGCTTGCGGCATACAGACCATCCTGTCCTAGTTCAAGCTGGCTCTCCACTTCATTGTTCTGGGCCTGATAGGACTCTAATGAAACCGCACCATGAAAAGAGTCACTGCCATAAATAGATGAGCTGGGCCCACGAATCATCTCAACGTTATTCAGTGCATTGAGATCAAAATTGGTTTTATCATAGAACGAAGAACCAAAGAAAAAATCATTTAAAGGCACATCATCAAGCACAACGGCCATTCCACGTACCGATGTGCTGTTGGAGAAACCTCGAATGGCGATCGTAGAGCTGGCAAGCGTTGAATAAGACACCACTGATGGCGCATGAGAGAGTACATCTGTGATCTGTTGATCGGTCTGTTGCTGCCATTGCTCTCGGCTTGTTACAAATACCGAAGAGCCCGCATGTAGCAAATTCTCAGAGAATGGCGATGAAATATTGACTTGAATCCGCATCAACTCTACCAGACTCATCTGGTACACTTTAATGATTTCGAGGTCATTGCTCTCGGTTGCATATGACTGACTACACAACAGGAATAACAGGGCACAGCAAAAAAAACGGACGCTTTCAACGAATCGTTTTGTCAGCATGTAAAAGCCCCTTAGTAGAAAAAATCTATCGAAGAGCAGCCTAATAGAAAATAATGTTAAGGCTCTAATTGTAAACCTGACTTTCATGAAGGTTTAGTGCATAAGCTATAGGGAATTCTAGTTTATGGGCTAAACCTAGTCCATTATTTATAGTTGCTTCGGGGCTGAGATAACATGGGGGAATTGACCGACATTTAACGATCCTATTTTCATGAAAAGTTGAATGAATCAGATATTTATATCACTTATGTTCTGCATGGATTATTTTCGAAAAAAATACATCATAAAGATTGGTAGGGCATAAGGGGATGCCTAATGATGCATGACTGAGAAACGGCCTGCCAAAGCGTGAAAGGCAATGGCGGCAAGGTCATACGAGAAGCCGGCTTATTAGCCGGCAGCCAAGAACTCATCGCTTTTATCACCGACCCGGATGGTTATAACATTGAGTTGATTGAGAAAAGCTGGCATAACGCTGTATGAGTCACTTTTAGCCATAGGCATGACTGTTTTTTATCAAGCTAGGTGAGGATAATCTATCTATACTGGGATTTTTTCCATAGAGAATACAGATGCAAACACAGTCTAGCGAATTTCAAGTTGAAGGCACGACACTTCGTGGTGTATTCCACCTTCCTGAAAACACCGATACCAAAAACGGCCATCAACTGCCGATTGTGATTATGGCTAATGGTTATGCCACGGAATGGCAGTTTGGCACCGCTGAGTTTATCAAAGCCTTTACCGAAGCCGGCATTGCCACCTTCAATTTTGACTACCGAAGCTTTGGCCAAAGTGATGGTGAACCTAGGCAAATGGTTGATATTCCTGGGCAATTAATCGATTTTCACCATGCTATTGAGAATGTTAAAAATCAGGCATGGGTAGATGGTCAAAAGCTTATTTTATGGGGCAGTTCTTTAGGTGGCGGCCATGCGATATCGATGGCAGCTGAGCATCATGAAATTAAAGCGATGATTGCGCAAGTGCCACATTGTTGCAGCCGTGCCGCGTTTAAAACCGTGAGCTTATCCGCCGTTTTTAAAGGCATGAGTAATGCTATTGCCGACAACCTAGGTAGCCTGTTTAATCGCCCACCTATTTATTTACCTATTCTGGCAGAGCCTTCTGAATACGGTGTAATGCACCATGCTGGCTGGAAAAAAAGTTATGAAGTTATAGGGGATGGTAGCCCAACCTGGAAAAATCAACTCGTAGCAAGATCCTTATTAAAAGGCGGTGATTATCGCCCAACGATGGTGGCGGATAAAATTCAATGCCCTAGTTTATTAGTGCCAGCAGAGGATGATGCTGGTGTGCCATTGGATAGCGTAAAAGAGACGGCGAATAAGATGAAACAAGCTGAAATATTTAGCATTCCCGGCGATCACTTTGGGGTCTATTACGGTGAATATTTACCCCGCGTGATTGAAAAACAGTTAGGTTTTATCCAAAAGCATATTGCTTAACCGGCAATACCTTTTTGTGAATGCAGACTGCCTTCTTTTACATTGGGCCTTTAAACGATTGATGCTGAATTTTGCTTTAAATAGATATTAATAACCGGATTTTAAGGGGGCTAAAATAATGTGTATGTCTCCTTAAATCACAATGTCTGATAATAAAGTATCATCTTTTCTGAGGCTGGTTGGTGTCAACTCCAGCCTCAATGCATCCTGACAAGACGTAAAATTGAGGGGCTGAAAAGAGGGAAATCAGCCTTTGCGATTAGCTTTTACTGTGTCGAATTATATCACCCGCCAAGATCAAATGAAGATAGCCACTGTTATAAAAAACACTTAATCTGCTTATCAGATACCTGAACCTCATGCGCCTCTACTGAAGTTTAACCTCTAAATAACGTCACTTTTATTATCCATTGGTATTTGATTGAATGTTAGAGTCTCACTTGCTCTAATATTATTTAATAGTACAATCTGGCCTAACAGTTTAACCTTATAATTTAGCTAAAGCCTTAGGATTTCCATGGATTTCTGTATGGCCAGAGTCAAAGCAACCCTTCGATTTCAAGCTAAAATCGCGGTTATAGGCCTTATACTCTGAAGGCCTGCAATAATCCCCATTGCAGGCTGACGGTTTAGATAAGCGGCATTAGCTCCAATGCCCGGTCATGGCACATTAAAACTGTACGAAAAAACTGAGCGTTGATTGTAAATTTATCAGATCAAGCTTGAGTCATAACTCCCAATCAAATCTTATTTACAACGTCTAGCCATAGCTAGATTTTTATTACATAGTATTTTTTTAATCAACTGCACCCTATCAAACTCCCAAGTTTTCACAGGTACATTTTTTCCCAAATTGTGCATGTGACTTGCTCATGCGGTAACACTTGTATTTGGCATCCATATAAAGGTAGCTACGCGCTTTAGACCTTCTATCCCTTGCAGGTCGTTCAGCCTTTCTGTTTGATATCTTCATCTTGCAGCTACCGACATCAATAAACGCGACAACGTTGTAATTGCTACGCAGGCATTGACTGACCCGTTGGCTGGAAACAGCTTGTACATATCGGATTGCATATACCTGTATTCAAGGTTCATCTTCTCAGCGCATTTAAGACTAAACCCCATACATTCGCATACTTGGGAAAGGCATATTTATAGGACTTACCCCCGGAGCCCTATTCAGCGTGGCGCTTGATGCTGATCAATGCAGGGATTGCAGAAAAATAAGGGGCTGAGCCTCTTTTTATCCGCAAACCAATAAAACAATTTTTATTGATTAATTGCAAAGCTAGTCATGTCCGTTTTTTTTAAGTATGACCATGCTCATGTTTTTGTGTAATTGGCAGCGTATATTCATCTCAAATTATCAGCAATTGGCGGAAATCAGCGGTGAGCATAAACGTATTGAAAATAGCAGGTGTGGAAAAAAAACAGGCATCTCTGAGCGTCAGATATATGTGCAAATGAAGGCTGACACTTTCCCACGTTCGATCACATTGACCGCTGGAAAAAACGCCTCAAAGGGCTGGGTTGAATGTGAAATAGATGAATGGATCACAGCAAGAATGGACGAAAGATAAATAAACAATCAAACAACATTGAGAGAGAACATGAAAAAATTATTCGTAGCAGCATTACTCGCTTCATCTGTGGCAGTGGCCTTACCTGCGCAAGCGGAATCATTTAGATTTAAAAAGAAGTTACCCACAGCAAGGCCTGCACCTACAGCACCAGCATCGCCAGCTTTAACGGAACCGGTTGAGAATCACATCCGCGCCCCTTTACCTTAGGGTCGTCACCATAAAAATAAATCCAGGCATTCTTTTAAGTATAAAAGGCCAGAGGTCTAACATGAAAAAATTAATTGTAATAGCATCAGTTTTATTCTTAGCAGCTTGTCAGTCATTACCACCAGAAGACAGAAGCGAGTAGAGCGCCACACCAGCAAGCGAGGTTAGCTGCAAGACGTACGCGAAGTTCGGAGAGTCACGTAGCATGATCTACACGATTTCAGGTCTTAACCTTTCACTCGCAGCAGTACCGCAGCTACTTGCGCCGCTTAATCTTGTTATCGGTGTGGTGGGTTTGGCCGCAACTGAATCCACCAGAAAAGGGTATTAACAGTGTGAGGAGTTTCAAGAATATAAAAGTTTGCAAGAATCAAACAATCAGGCACGAAGCTGATGAAAATAGCCAAGCATTTTTGCCAGTTCAATATTTAACAGGTCTAACTGATCAGCCTGTTAGGTGAGTAGATGTTATGAGGGCAGCCTATGATGAATGTGAATCGGTTTTCCCGTTTATAACTATAAATAAAACTCAGGGCTCAAGCCATGCCTGCGCCCCGAATATTTCTAACGTTTAACCTGTTATACAAGTACGTAGTTTAATAAATAATCCATATTGTGCTCGGCCAAAGCGGCGATGGTTAATGCAGGATTAACTGCGGCACAGGAGCCGGGAATCAAGCTGCCATCGGCTACAATTAACCCGTCATAACCGTGTACTCGCCCCCACAGATCCGTGGCCTTGCCCATGGCCATGCCACCTAAGGGATGCCAGGTAGTTTTTTTGGTAGGTACCGGAACCGCGATGCCTCCTGCTAACAGATTGACCCTGTTCATTGTGTGTTCGCTGGCTAGGTTTGAATAAAACTCCGCGCCTACCGGCCAATCCAGGCAAATCGCATCCTTGGCTGCATCATAATGTAGTTCACCGAGTTTATCGGGTACGGTCATGATCAACTGATTGATCACATTAAACCCGTTGGGCAATGGTCCCGGAGAATGCTGCACTGTAACGGGTTTATACGGGTTATCCATATCAAACACGGTTAATGCATTGGGCCCAGCCTGATTGCCATCGTTGCCCTGCTGCAGCGGTGCACGCATATACAGGTCATCACCGTTATTGCCCCACTCTTTACCAACATACTCATTCAAGTTCGATAAGGTGCCCTTGTGTTTGGCTTTTAACATCAGCTTGGTGGTGTTTAAAGTACCGGCCGCAAGAATCAACAGATCCGTTTCCAGGATTTTCTTCTCTATCACATTACCCACATCATCAAGCACATCACAATAGACGAAATAACCTCCAGCAGGTCTTTCGGCGATATCACTGACTTGATGCAACGCATGGATGGTGACAAGCCCGGTTTCCTGGGCCTGCTTTAGGTAATTTTTATTTAGACTATTTTTTGCACCGGAATTACAGCCATAGTTGTATTGGCTGATTGTTGCTGCGGCTGGCAGTTCACCGCTAAGTTCCTTTTCAATTATGCTCCAGTCGAAGCCGGCATGAGTTCTTTCGACTTCATGGCCGGCCCTGCGCATATTCTGTTTAAAGGTACGCATGGCTTTGTAAGGCGTAGCCTGTAATACAGATTTGGGGATGGTACCGCTGGAAAGCATATTGCGTACAAGAGGATAATAATACTGATCCAGTAATTCATAACTGATTTCACTGGGGAAGATCTGTTCAAACAGCGACTGCTTGGGCTGCAATAACGCACCGCCATACACCAGTGAACCCCCGCCGACACCGGCACCACATAAGGCATCGATGTTCCAGCTTTTGACACGTTCTAACAACCCGGTATAGACATCAACATTGGTGGTGCCTTGCAACTCTTCCTTGCCACTGAGCCAGCCACAGCGGCCATCAGGATTGGCGCTCGTGGGGAATAATCCCGGATAAGGGTTATCACTTTCTTTATCCCAGTGGCGACCACGTTCCAGAACTGTCGTTTGGATACCGTGCTGGGCGAGTCGCAGAGCCGATACCGCACCACCAAAGCCACTGCCAATCACGATGGCGCTTTGTGGTTTGTTACTGACAGCTGCCAGACCTTTAGTCGCTACACCTGCTGCAGAAACGATGGTACTGGCCTTGATAAACTGGCGACGTGACATTTTATTTTTGTTTGATGACATCCAATGATCCCTTGCTTGAGTCTAGTATCGACAATAACAGCAGATTTTCATTATAACATCAAGACAGTGTTAATACGTTAGTTGTGAGGTCGCAGTTTCATTCATTAAATTACGCTTAGATTAACAGGGCTGAGTCTTCAATACTTGCATTAACGACTCGTGTTCAGGGCGCAGACGGGAATTATCCGTTTCATGAGATCAAAGAAGCTTGCTTAGGTGAATATCAAAATTTCAGCTCACAGTACTCGCATAAGCTGAGCGCTTGAAGCGAGTATTTACCAAAAGTAGGCGCCTTAGGCGAAATTGACATCGAGCTCTGCAGTGAATGCGGTGGCAAGGTCAAAATCATTGCCAGTATAAAATATCCGTTGGCTGCCGTTCCTGCGCATCCTGCGCCCACGGCATTAGTGCATCCATGCACGTCATTGATAAGATTCTAACGCATTTAGATTTAAACGAAGTTATTATCCCTACAGCTTTTCAATTACCCGAAGCACAAGGGCCATCTTCTGAAGTGTTATTCAACATCAATTCATGCAGGTTTTTTTAGCCGGTAGGCTATTCGACGGGCAATCCTCCCTGGTTAGAACTGAAGATTTTAACCAGGGAATTTTGTTAGCTTTAATCAGGAAGACGGCTCTTTATTTAAACCAAAATATACCAATAAAAGACGGATACAGTACATAGAGATTGAACCATTTACGCGTTAATCCTTCTTATACTTTTAAATAGCCAGCTCAATTCCGAAACGCTTTTTATAAAAAGTGGCAAATGACAGATAGACAGCGGCACTAGCTAGCACTCCTCCCGAAAAGGCGAAGAAAACCCCCATTCCTTGCGGGCTGGCTAAGCCTGAGCTTGTAATCGTGGAAAGTCCAGCGCCACTCATTTTACTGGAAATAATGTCAAGCAAGACGGGGCTAATGTAGAAGTACACTGCTGCGCCTGCAGCTATCGACAAAACAACTAATGCAAGATGCGTGAGGTGCTGAGCCACCGTTAGATCGTTACTGGCTGAAGACTTATCTGTGTTAACGGCTTTTAGGCTGGGTTGTGATGTTGCCTCGGTCTGATCTGAAGCTACACATACTGCTGAATTTGAATTACTCATGGATATTCCTTATTTTTTATGTTCCCTGTGAGTGAATATATACCATCTCACCACAGGGCGACTTTAATTTAGAGAACATGCATTTTCAATCAACATATTATTTTTTTGCTTTTTATGTGGAATTTATAGCCATTCAACTTGAATGAGTAAGCCTAACGTACCTCGATTCCAATCTATGTAAAGGGGTACCCCCCCCCTGAAATAACAGTTAAATATAAGGAGTGTTGAAACAATTTAAGCTTTATTCTCAAGCGCACTGATAACCTTTTGTATCTGAACATGAGCTGTAATCATTGCCGATATTGCTCTGTCTGAGATATCACTACCATCTTCTCCTTCCGTGCTTTCAATCAATTCTTGGCGTATGAAATGAGCTAGGCCGTCCCCTCTATTACTCGCTTGCATTTCTTTATCAATCTGGCACTCACCGTATTCATACGCTTTATTTTCCGTCTGGATAACCTCCAAAACACCACTCCGTATATCTTTGCCTTTATTTAACAGCTCCTGCTCAACTGTATGCCATTCCCAGTGAATATCGTCCGGCTCGTAATCAATCGCTTCATAATCACCGTTAGTCAGAAGAGCTACCGCGCCAGAAATTTCTTTGATCGCCTCAGAGCACTCTTCAGTTGCTGAGTCTGCTGTGTATACAAACGCCCCGTTGATAGCCACTCCTGTTGATGATCAAATAGAAATAATAGGTCTAACAGTTTAAATCTGATAGCGTATTGAATGCTATTAAGTGGCCCGCAACATTAAATGGTTCCTTAGAACATAGTGGCAAACCATTTTATGTATGGCGAAATTCGAGGTTGTATGACTCGTATAGACGTCCCTATGTCAACTTGAATAAATGTTTTTTGATCCTAAAGCGGGTGGTGACCTTGGACTAAATCCCAAGTATTCGCGTGCTGGTTAACGCAGTAAGATCTGTGCATTTTTTTGGTTACAACAACCTATACCCAGGCACATTTCACTGTATCTGAAATCCTAAAGTCATATCGTGGGATTCCCAATTCCGTCTGAACTCTCCTGATCAAATCACTGGGGATTATCATAGTGCGGCATTAGACTCATTGGCATTCTCATCTGCTGAATTCTGCCATATCAATAAACCCAATCAACATTTTCTACCTCAAGGTTTTAGTGAATAGGGGCTAATGCTCCTTATACTCAAGGGCTGAAATTGATACAGTTGCAGGCTAACTATCTAGCTAACTATCTAGCTAAATATCGAAAATGTGACGGGCTGGTTTTGACACAAAGCTACCTCAGAAAAAATCATACTTTTTGCTAAGTATGATTTTTATTATGTATCCAGTCTGATGCTAGTGATTCTATATAAAGCCTGTTTTATCGAGATATTACATCAGATAAGATTTAGCTTTCTTAAGCCTCGGCCATTGAATGGCATCGGCAACTTCCTGAGCAAAATCTTTTGAGCTTAACTGCTCCAATAAAAGCAATGATGATTGATAGCTGATGACGCTGCCATTGGAGGTAATGAAGCGGCCATGCATAACAACATTCACATCGTGTTGCACATCGACCTTAGGGTATTTTTTCGCAAAATCCTTTTCACCGCCAGCCCAGGTGGTGGCTTTTTTGCCATCTAATAAGCCGGCTTCTGCCAATATCTGGCTGCCTGAACAATGACTCATCAGCCATTCTAAGGATGTGTTTTGCTTTTGAACGTATTTTATCAATGCTTCATTGTCGAGAATAGGCGACATATCGTAGGCGCTGGGCGCGATTAATACGGCAAGTTCGGCTTGATCATAAATGGTTAAATCTGCGTTGATGCTGATGCCTTCTTCGGTGGTGATGGTTTTATTTTTTCCTACGGCAATAAATACCACCTCATAGTTGGAGAACCACGCGTGTTTGGATGCTGCACCAAAAACCTCGGCGGGAGCGGTGACATCTGAGGTGAGTACACCGTCAAACACCAGGATGCCAATAAGGTGATCCTTGGCCATGCTTGGCTGGGCACAAACCATTAAGGTGATGCTAACGAATAATAAAAATAGTTTCATGATGATTCCTTCTTTGAATTCCTTGGGGAAATGCTGACTGAAAAGGAAGTTTAGAACGACTAGTGACTATTAAAAACAGCACTAGTGGCATAACATTAGTGAATATTATTCACGAAATGCAAGGGCGGCTAATATGGATAAGCAAAGAGCACTGACGCTGTTTTTGGCTGTGGTTGAACAAGGCAGTTATGCCAAGGCGTCTGTTCAGGCTGAAACCTCGCCGTCGACGATCAGTAAGGCGATTGCTCGATTGGAGCGCGACTTGTCCGTGCAATTATTTCAGCGAAATACCCGAAGGTTACGTTTAACAGATGCCGGTGAGCAATATGCGGTAACCGTTAGAAGGTTGCTGGAGGACTTGAGTCTCTGTGAATTTCAATTACGCAAAAGTAATGATGAGCCAGCAGGGTGCTTGAAATTAAACCTGCCAGTCTCTTATGGTCGTTTATATATTTTACCTTTACTCGGCAAGTTTCAAGACCAACACCCCAAAATAGAGCTTCAGATCTCTTTTAATGATCGCTATGTGGATATCATTGAACAGGGTATTGATGTGTGTATTCGCAGTGGCAATGTCAGTGACAGTCGCTTGGTGGTACGCCAACTCAGTTGCATGGATTTTTTACTTTGTGCATCTCCCTCACTTATCAAGCAACAGGGAAAACCCACAGCGGTAGAGCATTTTACTGACTTCCCCTGGGTGCGTTTTCGTTTTGCCCAATCCGGATTGTTGATGCCGATTATCATGCCTGCAAAACAATCTTTGTTGGAAATGGATCCCGGCCAACAATTTGTAGTTGATGATGGCGAAGCCATGCTTGCGTTATGTGAGCAGGGGCTGGGTATAGCGCAAATGCCACATTTTATTGCCCGAAAAAGTCTATTAGAGGGTACGATTAAACCGTTATTTCCGGCGCTTACTCATCCTGATTTTGGTGTGTATTTAATGTACCCCAAACGTGATTATCTGCCACAGCGTGTGCGTTGCTTTGTTGATTTTATTTGTGCAGAAATTGAAGCGATGGATGAGTCCGCCAGGTCTACCTGGGCTGAAAAAATAATGTAGATGACCTACAGCTAATAATATCTGTAAAACGTTGCTTATAAGCTAATCAATGCATCTGTGGGATTAGCAGCAAGCCTGCAATATTGGCGCGATGCGTTTTTTAGTGATGTAATTTTTTCGCATATCAAAAATAAAAATGTTAGCAATGATATTGATTATGTCGCGTTTCCAACGAGGATAGTTAATATCGATTTGGGTTACCGATTTATTCAACATGTTATAGAACGGTATTTCTCAAATACGATTGAGCTGGCTGGACAAGAAAACCTATCGGAATATTCTCCCGATTTCCTCACTTCTTATCAGACGGATTTATATTTTTCATAGCAATAATTTCCTGCTTTAGCTTGGAAAGTGATTATTCGTAATGTGTTTAATCGGGATGATGTTCCCCCCTCAACAGAGCGTAAAACGTCGACTATTTTCCTGCAGTTGATCAATAAACGCCAAAAAATGTTAATTCATCAAGCCGATAATCTGTAGACGTATTCTCAATTTAGCGCTTATCTCCGGTTAAAGAAATTCCTGGAGATACAAATAAACAACAAATTAAAATCAATATATTCAAAGTCTTATAGTGCTTCCTGTTAATTGTGACTTATAAAAGCATCATTTCAGTAACAATTCAGCTATTGACGAGTTATGTATTTGTAAATTAAATTACAAATATGGATTTGTGGTCGAGGGTATAAAACCAACAACGATGGCCGTCATTTCATCGGGTATGTGCTTTAGCTCTGGTGGAAATTCAGCATGTTTGAGGGACACATTTATGGAACAGATTCCATTTACGATTTACCCACATGAAAAAGTGGTACTGATTTTTATAGCCTGCTATGTCGTTGCACTATTTATATTTTGATATGCAGTTAAGCAGGATGAAAATTTAATAAAAACCATAACAAAAAAATAATTCACTAGGGGAGGGGATATGCACGCAGCAGCATTACTTGCTTCAATTTCCGGTAAAACAGATCATCTCAGCGGCTATCAAGGAGGGGAAGACGTAGATTTTCACGCCCGCAGTATTATTCCGGCGGATGTCACCGTGGCATTAGCCGCGATGAAAAGCCATGGTTTAGATGATTTAAATAATGCCAAACTTATGCGCCGGGTAGATACCAAATATTTAGTGCCTATAGCCAAACTGGCCGAAGTCTTGGCGCAAATGTCAGATTATTATTCGGTCTTGGAAATTGAAGGTGGGCGCAGCTCAAAATACAAAACCACGTATTACGATACCGATGGGCTGGATTTTTATCATCAACATCATCGTGGAAGTATGAACCGATTTAAAGTCAGGCACCGTCATTATCAAGACAGTGATACCGCCTATTTAGAAGTTAAACACAAGGGTAATAAAGGTTTTACCAATAAAAAACGTGTACATGTAGGCACCACCGCCAGCGATGATCTTGCTGATGTTAAAAATTTTTTACAATCGTTAAATGTGCCTTCTATCGACGGATTACGAGCCAAGCAGCAAGGCAGTTATCGGCGTATTGCGTTGGCTAATGAAACCGTAGGTGAACGCCTGACGCTGGATTTCGATCTGAAGTTCAGTGACTGGAATAATGATCATGACGGTACCCACCTGCCACACTTTTTTATCGCCGAACTCAAACAGGCAAGGCTGAATAGAAACAGTCCTTTTGTTGACGTCATGCGGAAATGGAATATCCGCCCTGAAAACTTCAGTAAATATTGCATGGGTTGTTGCTTATTAGGTGACGACTCGCTGAAGAAAAACCGCTTTAAACCCCTTCTTAATCAACTCAATAAATTTAACGCCTGAGGCACCTATGACCAATATTGATTTAATCACTAATGTCGATTTTCTGTTTCGATTTATTGCTTGCATTTTCTCTTTATGGATTTTATTGCACCAAATAATGAATCGGTTTTCACCGGATAAAGAATCCATATTTGGCTTCTTCTTATTTGGTTGCGGCGTGTATTTAGTCACCGGTTTATTACATAATGTGGAGATGTCCATGGGCTTTGCGTTTGGTTTATTCGCCGTGTTCTCGATGTTGCGTTACCGCACCGAATCCATTTCTATTCATAATATGACCTACCTTTTCCTGGTTATTGTAACCTCTCTACTCTCATCTGTAGGCCCGTTGACCCTGTTAGAACTGATCATCTTAAATATGTTTGTCTGCATTCTGGTCGCGGTATCTGAGGTGGTTGTTCAGGGGCGAGGTGTTCAGGTTAAAGATGTGACCTACGACAGGATTGATTTAATCAAACCCGAAAACTATCAAGAGTTACTCAACGATTTATGCCATAGAACCGGGCTTAACGTTGTCAGAGCCGATATTGAAAATATCAACTTCTTACGGGATACGGCCAGTCTTAAAATTCACTTTGAATTACAAACCAAGACCCGAAGCGTCTGCGAAGATAAAAAAATGATGGCTGATAAAGCCAACTCTTAAACGGGTTTAACTGCCCCTATCTCATAAGCTATCGCGTTGTAACTATTATGAAGTACAAATTAATATTATCTAGCTTGCTGTTTTCAGCAAGCTTATGCGCGGCCGCAAGTGACGGAATGGCTTTTGTTGCCGATAAAAAAGGCCTGCACCTTGGGGGCGAGCAACTTAGGGTGCAGATCAATGGCGCGCTATTGTTAGATGGTGATTACCGCGAGGGGCTTTATGAAAATGATAATCCCTTGGCAGAAGAGCCTGGATTTGAGCATGAAATACGCAGAGCTGAATTAAGTTTCAGGTTTAAGTTTCAATCCTGGGCCTATGCAAAATATAAAACGGTCTATGATGATGACCGCGCGTCTCTGGTCACAAGAGATGCTTTTATCGGCGTTAAATTTTTTGAAGGCTGGAAGCTACAGGCCGGTAAAATGAAACAACCCTTTGGTCTTGAACGTTCAACCAGTACCAGAAAGCTATTGATGATAGAACGCTCAATGCTCTCTTCATCGTTATCGCCCAAACGCTCAACAGGTTTAAAACTGGCCTACGATGGTGATCGCCTAAATTGGGGGCTGGGGGCTTTTGAACGCGATGTAGAGAGCTCGGATAAGAATATAGATTCGCTATCCAGTCGTCTGACTTTTAATCTATTAAATGAAAAAAGGCATCACTGGCATATCGGCGCCTCTTATAATATACGCAATTATAATGGCAGCGAACACCGTATAAAAACCCGGGCCGAGGTGCATACCGCATCCAAGTTTTTAAAGACTAAAAAAATGGCTGCAGAAGAGCATCGCGTTATAGGGTTGGAGACGGGTTTTACCTATTACGGTTTATTGCTGCAGGCTGAATATATGTTGAGTGATATCAGCTCTAATCAGGATTCCCTGGACTACGATATTATTGATCAGGAACATCAAGGTTATTATTTTCAAGCCGCCTATGTATTTCGTAAACGTGGCCACCGTTATAAAAAATCCAAGCTCAATAGTTATAACAGCTATAAAAGAGGCAAACGTGAATTAAGAAATACAAAAATTGCTAGCGGTAGCTGGGAGCTGGTTGCCCGCTATAGCTCTTTGGATGCTTATGATGATGTGGAAGATAACGGTTTTGTTGCCGCAACCAGCAGCGTCGGAGTCAATTATTACTGGGGCCATTATTTTCGTGTTATGGCCAATGTATCAGAAACCGATGTTAGCGAAGGGAAACATGCTGAGCTACCGGCTAGAGCAGTTTCCATGCGTGTACAAATGCAATTCTAAAGCTATTTATTAACGGTTATTTACCTATATTGAAACCTCTATGAGCCATGTATTAAAAATTGCCAGGTCTGTTATTCAGGCCTTAAAAAAAACCGGTTTATTAGGTTTGGGTTTGGGCAGTATCGTGATGCTTATCGTGATACTGGATTTTTTTGATCTGGATTATTCGCTGCGGCTTTGGCTGGATGAGATATCCACCGATGAAAGTCTCAAGCAGGCAGCGTTATGGTTGCCGGATTATCAACGTATCAAACGTAATGAAATCGATTGTATCAACTCAGGTGTATCCGGATTAACCTATAACACACAGACAAAAACCTGGTTTGCCATCGTCGATAAGCCCGCAACATTGTTAGAGTTTAACGATAGTGGGCATTGTTTACGTAAACATGTCTTAGCAGGTTTAAAGGATGTAGAGGCGATTGTATGGATTAAAGGGTTGCAATTTATTGTCGCCGAAGAACGTAGGCGTGCTTTGTCATTAATCACATTAAAGCAAGATGTTGATAGCGCCGTAGAGATTAAAACGCTGATTAAACTGGAAGCTTTAGGCAAAGAAAATAATAAAGGTTTTGAGGCTCTGGCTTTTATCCCTAGTACACAAACGGTACTGATTGCCAAAGAAAGAGGCAGCCGCAAGTTATTTGCATTAGACAATTTATTAGCCGAAAAATCCCAGCCTTTGATTATACAAAAGCGCTCGGAATTATTACCCAGTAAATATCTTATGCCGGATATTTCCGGGATGCATTATGAAAAAACCAGCGGTAACTTTTTACTGCTTAGCGACAGGTCTCGCCGTTTGGCCGAGGTCAGTCCCGAAGGCAAGCTGATAAGCCATATCAAATTCAAAAGCCAATTTCATGGTTTTGCTAAAAAACTGAATCAGGCCGAGGGGGTTGCCAGTAATGAAGAGGGTGATATCGCCATCGTTGCCGAACCTAATATTCTGGTGATTATGCAGAAAACAAAACCATAGAGAGTAGTAGGTTTACGAAGGCTCTTTCATACTTTCAAATACATACATGCCTAAACCGGCATAACGGCCATTATCGTCGACATCTTGATTATCTTTTTCTGCATCGCCAGGCAGGGCATATTGGCTGAGCAAGGCATCTAACTCTAATAATAAGGCCTGGCCTTTTTGTTCGGCAAATGTCTGTAACGCGATCACACCTTCCGGGCTTAATTGATCAAAAGATACTTTTCTCTGAAAGCGAAGATCTTCGGCATCGTTGCGTAAATTATGGCTGATCGTTTGAATCAACGCGGAGACGTCCTCACCTAAAAAGGGGATTTTATGTTGATCATCCATCTGCGGTAAAAATCCCTGTTGCAGTAGATGTAATTGATTAGCGTCATCTTGTTCAATGATCTTTAAGCGTATTAACTCTTTTAGCAGGGTTTGCCACGGTATATCCCCGCCGCAGCGATGGGCAAGTTCGGTAAATGAAATGGGGCCCTGATCTATGGAAATAACCCTGGTCTCGCCGCGTTCATCGATAAAATCGGCTTCTCTAAGCCACAGAGATACAATGCGCTGCAGCGGTCTGGATTTCACGGCTATGCTCTGGCCGTCTTCGGCTTCTTCCAGTAACTTCTGAACTTCTATGCGGGTTAAACCGGTTAATGTGGCAACACGGGATTTATTGGTGGGCCTGCCGCGTATGCCAAAATCTTCTCTGGCCGCCATAACATAGGCTTTTTTACTCAGCGCAATAAACTCTTTAGCGTTTAAACCATAATGCAGGTTTAAGCGTGCCAGAGGTAATAAAAGCTCGTATAGAGACTGTTGCAGAATAGAGGGTGTGGTGTCATTCATAGTGGCTGAATTCTATCACAGCTAATATGTATATTGATCATTACAAGGGTTAATGAAGGATTTTTCATCTAGTGAATGTAGCTGATAAGCCAATTACAGGTTTAATGATTACGCTGTATATAGATCAAAATGCGGTGGCGAATGCCTCCTACTAAGGGCCATTTTCTGAGCGTTTTATGCTTATTATATTCACGAATGCGATCATCAAATAAGCTATAAATAGTGTTTTGAACTTAATCCTTGTTAGCCTATATTTCATTTCCACATAGTGATTGATATAGTGGCTGTATTATCATTAAAGGCTAGGAGAATAAATGGAATTTACAACAATACTCAACCCGGAATCGTCGTTAAACGTTAATGAAATTCTTGAAGAGATTCAAACAACATCGCCTAGATATTTTCTTGAACAAGGCAATTTTAAAGGCTGGATCATAACCCGTTTCGATGACGTATCAGCCTTACTTAAAGACTCTCGGTTAACAACCGGCAATGTGGGAGCATTTATTCAAAGCCTGCCAGAATCACAGCAACGTCAGCTTCAGGATCTGAAAACACTCAGCCAATATTCACTGGGAGGAGGAGGAAAAGAACAACATAAACGTTTAAAAGATCTTTACCGTGAATATTTCACCCATAAATATATTGAATCTATGCGTCCAGAAATCGCACAGATTTGTCAGGATATGTTAGCAAATATTGAGACTGATGATTTTGATATTGCCAAAGAGTTAACCAACCCTCTGCCTGCATACGTGATCGCTACTCTGCTGGGAGCTCCGCAAAAAGACTGGCATTTGTTCATCGATTTTTCTCGAAAAATGATAGGCATGTTTGTCAATTATACACTTGAGAGTTATCTAGAGGCTCAGCAGGGCTTTATGGCGCTAGCGGATTACAGCCGCAACTTAATAGAAATCAAGCGTCAAAATCCTGATAACAAACTTATTTCCTTTTTATTAAAAGCCGAAGCGCGTGGTGAAATTAGTGTTGATGAAATTATCACCAATACCGCGGTATTTCTAATGGCAGGCCATGAGACTACTTCACAGCTGTTGAATAAGGGCATTCATGCTTTGCATAATAATCCCGGGCAATGGAAAAAATTATATGAAGATCAAAGCCTGATAGAGAATACTGTTAGAGAATTATTACGTCATTCGGGTGGCGCATTATGGTCAAGACGCATCATTACGGAAGACTTCACATTTAACGATGTAGAATTTAAACAGGGGCAAATGGTGTTTTTATCTCTATACGCATCCAATCGTGATGCTAATCATTTTGAGAATCCCCATGAACTTGATATCGAACGCGAAAACACGCAACGGCATATGGCATTCGCTTTGGGTGCTCATTATTGCCTGGGAGCTCAGCTGGCATTAGTTGAGGCTGAAGAAGTTTTTAAGCAATTACTTCATTTTATGCCGCAGTTTGAAATCGATGAAAAAAATATCGACTATTTTTTGTCACCACTTTTACGCGCAACTTATCTTTCATTACCTATTCAACGTGTAATGAATAAAAATACAGACATGATAAATTCTGCGGTATTGGAGGAATAACGGCTGCTTAATTTAATAATATAGTGCTTAAAAGGGGCGATAATTTTCAATATAGTTGTCGCCTAAATTTTTAACGTTTATGCCGCCTGATTTTCCTCAGTATCATTTTTGGAT
>JABSRQ010000139.1 GCA_013215055.1 Pseudomonadales bacterium
TATCATGATTAAAATAAGATTTTAATCATGATAAATTTATATCCATAGGGGCTAGGGAGTTGGTTATCACCAGCCCTAATTTCCCTATAGATAGATGATCCGCCGCTGAAAACATCTCTCAAGGTATCGAAATTTGATCACTATTATTGAAGCCCCAACAAATCAGACCGCTATCATCTAGCACACAGTTATGCCTGCTACCTGTTTCTAGCAGTGTTGGATTGCGGATATTCTCTGGCACTGAAATTTGCCCATCAGCATCCCCCCCCCAACACGTTACGCCGCTATCATCCAGAGCACAGCTGTGCCACGAGCCGACCGATATCGCTCTAGGGTTAGTCAAGACCGTCACAGTGATTTGCCCTTGGATATTACTTCCCCAGCACTGTACGCCATTGTCATCCAAGGCGCAGCTGTGGAAACCACCAGCTGCTATCGCTGTAGGATTAGATAACGTAGGTACGTTACCTTGTCCATAATCATTTCTCCCCCAACATTTCATCCCATAATCATGCAGAGCACAAGTATGACTGCTGCCTGCGGTCATCGCTCTAGGATTAGTTAATAACGGTACAGTACTTTGACCTTCGCTATTAAAACCCCAGCAATGCATACCGCTATAATCTAAGGCGCATGTGTGGTTGCTACCGGCTACTATTGAGGTTGGATTGATTAAATTTTCAGGAACAGTGCTTTGTCCAGAGACATCGTCTCCCCAGCAGGTCACGCCATTATCATCTAGGGCGCAACTGTGCGTACTTCCCGCTGCAATCTTTTTTGGATTAACTAATGTTGCAGGAGCCATACTCTGCCCTTTGCGATGATCGCCCCAGCAGTTTACGCGGTTATCCTCTATGACGCAGCTATGGTTATCACCTAAAGCAATTTCAACGGGGTTAATAACGGGGCTGGGGACGGCACTTTGCCCCCAAATATCGCTCCCCCAACAAGTCTCACCGTTATCATCTTTGACGCAGGTATGTTCATTGCCGGATTCAATGGCAATGGGGTTGACTATATTGGCGGGCACGGTGAGTTGGCCATATTCATTGCTGCCCCAGCATGTAACGCCATTATCATCCAGGGCACAGCTGTGATCCTCACCTGCTGATACCGCTGTTGGATTACTTAAGGTCGGTACAGTGCTTTGACCATGGTTATTTTCCCCCCAGCAACTGACTTTATTAGCATCTACAGCACAAATATGAGTTCTTCCCATTGCCACTGATAGCTGGTTTGGGTAGCGGTCTATGTTATAGGAGTATCTCCCATCCCAGCAGGTCATGCCATTGTCATCCAAGGTACAATTGCCGGAGTAACCTGCGGTGATCGCTCTTGGGTTTATCAGGGGTGAAGGAATGGGGATATCATCATAAGAATCAAAGTTCCCCTCTCCCCAACAGCTAATTCCATTATCATCCAATGCACAAGTATGTGTATCACCTGCTGCGATTTCTATTGGATTAATCAGTGTTGCAGGTACGGTGCTTTGCCCTTCATAGTCCGAGCCCCAGCAGCTAACGCCATTATCATCAATAGCACAAGTGTGGTTCCTTCCTGCGGAGATAGCTACGGGGTTGACTAGATTTGGGACCGTGCGTTGCCCATAATAATTCCAACCCCAACATTTAACTATATTGTTATTCAGGGAGCAGGAGTGCTCACCACCTGCAACAATAGGTGATGAGATATAAATTACTACTGAATCGTTAGAGCTTGCGCCCTGATTATCAGTCACCGTTAGCAATAAATTATGTCTTCCCACACTGAAGTCTGCTTTGCTAAAACTCTCATGGTTACTCAATAGCTTATCGTTTTCTGTCCAGGCGTAAGTCACTATCGTGCCATCTGTATCAAAGCTTGTACTGCCATCAAGGTTTACAATCTTACCAGCAATACTCGTCTGGTCATCTCCGGCATTTGCAGTTGGTTTAATAATGGGTTTGGCTGCTACAGTAATCACCAGCAAGGAACTGGCCGAACTGCCCTGATCATTAGTTACGGTTAGCACCAAACTATGAGTACCTACGCTAAAATCAGCTTTGCTAAAACTCTGATCAGTACTTAATACCGTATCCCCCTCTGTCCATAGGTAACTAACAATGGCTCCATCTAAATCAACGCTATTACTACCATCGAGAGTAACTGAATCACCATCGGTGATATCCTGATCACTGCCAGGCTTAGCCATTAAGGAAAGCTTTGTCATTGAAGAAACGTTCGTGTATTGAACCGGAGGCTGGGAATACTGAGTCATTTTAGTCGTATTCTCACCGTTTACATCGCGACTGGAACCGACCATTACCAGACGACTGATGGCTTCGATGTTGGCTTCAGTGTTAGATGCATCGACGGTCTGCGTATATGCAGGTTCAGCATAAGGATCCATAGAATCATAGAGGTTGACCACTATGGTATTGATTTCCGTTCTTCTAACCGATAAAGCCAGAGTTTTATTAAACAGATCTGGGTTAATAATTTCTATGGCGTTCTCAGTTGATGCACCAAAATATAAAGCATGGCTGTTTAAATCAGTGTCGAAGTATAGGGCCATACCTATGGCATAGTTACCCGAACTTATCACGTCACCATCGGTGAACTGAATATAAAACGCATATTCTTTGCTTTCATTCACTCCCTCAATCTTGAAGTAGACTGCCTGTTCTATATCGGAGATCTTAAATGAGTCCTCTTCAGTTGCTGCTGCATAATAGGGATCTTGCTCTGTGTTAGAGAGCACCGATAATTCTACCCCGTTAGCGATAGCAGTAAACTGAGTGCCATAGATATTCTCAGTCACCAATAAATGTGGGATAGCTTGAGTTTGATCGTAACTTACGCCTGTATAGGGGGTGGGTAGTTGCCCCAGCTCACTTATGGCCTGTAACGTCTCACTACTAAAGGCATTGCCGCTGAGACCAATTTTCACATCTGTATTTTGAATATTTTGTATATCGCTGGCAATGGTAGTCATAGTCAGCTGATTTTCATTCAGATAAAGTGTTTTTAACTGTGGGCTTTGGCTGATATCAATTGTAGTAAGGCGATTATTACTGAGATTGAGGTAATTCAGTTGCTGATTATTATTAAGTGTTACCGATTCGAGTTGATTGCCGACCAGAGATAGGGAAATCAATGCTGGCGCATTGGAAGCATCAAATGTCTTCAGCTTGTTCTGGTTTACATTTACATACAGAAGCTGAGTATTTCTTGAGACATCAATCTCACTCAGTTCATTACTACTTAGACTTAGATGCGTTATGGCAATATTTTTAGTGATATCAATCACCGATAAATTATTGTCGCCTAGACTGAGATGCTTCAGAAAAATATTTTTATCGACGTCAACCAGCTTCAAATTATTTGATCTCAGAAATAGCTGCCTGAGAAGCTCATTACTATTAACATTGATCTCTTGTAATTGATTGCCATTAAGATGCAATTCCATCAGCTGTGTATTTGCGGCTATATCGATAGTCTTTAATAGGTTGTGATTCAGATTCAAGACTTCAAGTTGCTTATTGAGGCCGGTATTGATACTTTTTAGTTGATTGCTTGCCAGGTAGAGCTGTTTCAGCACAGGGTTGTTGCCTACATCGATGTTCGTGATGGCATTATTTCCCAGATTGAGGAACTTCAGGCGTGCAAATGATGCTAAGCCACTAGCCTCAGCAATGGAACGATTGGGGCAGTAAATATGAGTGACTTCATCGGCGTAGCTGATATCGCCTAGCGTGGCATTAAGACATTGCCTGAAGTTGGCATCACCGCTGGCTGCTATTGCCTCGGCTAATGGGATGCGGTCTGTACACGCGCCCTGCTGACCATCATCAAAATTAACCGTGCATAACTGGTCATTGTGAATATAGCTGTTGTCGGCATCATCACCGGGCTCTATCTTCGCATGCTCAGCCAGAGGGATGAAACGGAATTCATCAACTTCGTTAAGCAGGCCATCGCCATCGATATCCGGGTCACTGTTATCACCCAGACCATCGTTATCGCTATCGAAGCTTTCCAACGCATTATCGGGGAAAACATCGGCGACATCTCCAACACCATCGTTGTCTCGGTCTTGGTTTTCCAGCGGATTGTAAGGGAAGGCATCTTTACTGTTGATAACACCGTCACCATCAGAATCGATATTTGCATCAGGATCATTGTTGCAGGCGCTGAGGCTAGCCACTAGTAATAGGGCTAAAAAGAAGCGAGACATTAATATTCCTTATTAATTCGCATGATTCCATTTCGGCGAAAATATTACCTGAAACTTTACCAAACCTCTATTGGAATATAATTATGGCAGCGATCAACGATGGAATATCACAGCTAATGGTGTGCGAGATAACGATATTTAAGTGTGCTTAAGTTATAGAGCGCTTGGTGTGGAATTAATTGTGCTCACTCACATTAATAACATGCCCTTGAAATACAACTTATATGCAAGCATGAACACGCTTTTATATAGCTCACTCTCTTCTTGAAGGAGATGCCTATTCTTTAAATAGTTCATCATTTTATCTTTGGATTTACGCTAATTTCATGTAGGATTCATGCGTTTTTTGTTGTATCTCCAATGCTAAAAGGATTTTTGCATGTTTCGCCTTTGCCAAGCTCTGTCGCTATTTAATTTTCTCAGTGCCTGTAGTGAGTCTAATAATGCTAAAGCCGATAGTGATGGCAATGCTATCACCGACAATCTGGATGTTTTCCCCAATCCTCAAGATGCGACAGCTTCTGAGAGCTTAAGCGGTATTACAGTTCCCTTTCTTGGTGATACAGATCAAGCCTGCCACAACAACTGTGTTTTCAGTGCTATTGATATACAACATAATATAGTTGCAGTATGAACAGATAATATCGATGGCTACATTGAAAATGGGTCAATGATGCTCTGCCTGTTTTGGTGCAGGCTTACACGTAAAACATGTCGAAAGGCTGCCTTTAGCTATCGCTGCCAGTGATGACATTTAATGTCGACAATGCTTAACGGATTCATTTAACAGCATAATTTATGCAGAAGAAGTCTATACCCCAGCTTATTCATCACCGAATTATCGAGCTTATAAGCTCCCGTTCGCTGGCGATATTCACATACAGGGAATAACGCCTTCCATGGTGTTTAAGCAAAGATGAGATACAAGAAAGTATATAATTTATTTGAATAATGTCGTTGTTTAAATTGACTTAAACAGTGAAGTAATTAAAGCCGTTTTTAAGCTTTATCGAGTAACGTTAGGGAAAACTATGCAATACCACCATGTTTCATTTTTACAGGCTATTAAACTTATACTCTTTGTGAGTTTTCTAAGCCTCGTTAATGGGCTTGTACAAGCTGAAGTGTTAAGCGATAGCATTACATGCAGTGATCTTGCTGATGTGAGTACGTGTACTTCCAGCAATACAGCTGTGAATGCAAGTGCAATGATTGCAGTTGCCAATGAAATAATGCAATTCACCAACTCTGGTGGTGATATAACACCAACTAACTGTGTATATAACGGCGGTTTATTGAAGTGTAATGTTTCCCCCGATCCTAAAACAAGCTTGCTTATGACCTGTACGCCAGATTATGCCAATAACACCAGTAATTGCGTGGCAAGAGACTTGAGCGCACAAACGGCCGTACAACTGGATTGCAATGCAACTACGAATCAATGTGTTAGCAGCATTGATACTGATTTGTTATGTAGTGCAGATCAGTCCCTGTGTGAATCTATGGTTGCCCGCACAAAATATTGTGAGCTGGGATTTTGTCAGGTGCCAAAAAATACTGGGGCAGAAACGATACACACAAGTATTGCGCCGGTGCTGAATATTTTACCCCCAAATCTTAAATCAGTTACCGAAAGCTTTCTTAGCTGTGACCCAAATGGCGCAATGGCAGAGCTCTGTGCAGCGGCTCTTGCGAGTGACGATAATGATGCAGTCATTGCCTTGGTTGATACTTTAATGCCCAAAAAACCGGATGCGCCTTTGGATACTGCAGTAGTGGCTTTTAACCAATCTCAAATGAGTATTCAGAATCACTTATACAGAGTGCGTACAACTGCGCCAGCTGCTCCAAGTGAAAACAAAAGTCTTGCGCAGTATTATTATACTGATGGACAGTGGCTGCCTGCAGGAACCTTGTTAGCTGCAAATAGTTATGATAATTATGCAAACGATGCAATGCCTGCCGCGCCAGTGGCCGTGGAGCAATCCATCAGTAATGATGGGCGTTTGGGTGTATTTATCAATGCTGCCTATATTGATGCCGAGGAGAATGATACCAGCCTGGAGTCATCCTCAGAAACCTCTATTGCCATGTTAACCGTGGGTATAGACTATCGTTTCACGAATAACTTTTTAGCCGGCATGGCAATGAACTATGCAGATTCCACCACCAAGTTTGATTTATCTGCCGCTGAAGCCAGCCAATTAGATGGACAAAACATTTCACTTAGTAGTTATGCCAGTCTCTATTTTGGTTCCTGGTTTGTTGATGGCTCTTTAATTTATAGCGCCAGTGATTATGTGCAGCGTAGAGAAATTAATTGTGCTCAAACAATTTGTAATCTGGGTGTGGGGGATATTAAAGATACATATAACAGTGAATTTAACGGCAGCCAATATGGTATGAGTCTATCCGGTGGTTATGATTTTAACTTTAATGCCTTCAGTTTCACTCCATTTGCGCAATATAATTTGGGCAAATTCAAAACCGATGAATATACAGAAACTGCCGCTGATCCCACACAGACATCAGGTGCTCAATTACATATAGGAGAGCAACAGCGCGATGTTGCCAGTATTAATATAGGCTCATATTTCCGTTATGTTTTCTCTACAACTAAAGGCGTTTTTATTCCTAATGCACGTGTGTCATATAATCATAACGTGCAAGACAATACCAATGATGTTGAGGGGAGCTTTGCAGCCAATCCTGATGGTGTTGGTTTCTCTTTACAGTCTGATGAGGCGGATTCCTCCTATTATGTAGTCGCGGCAGGGTTTAACTTTCAATTAAAAAATGGCAATGCAGGTTTTTTTGAAATTGAATCTCTTGAAGGCTATAACAATTTAACTCAAATGCGTTACACCGCAGGATGGCGTTGGGAGATTTAATTTCATCGTTATCAAGGGGGGATGCGATTGCAGTATTCAGCGTCCCCTATCTCATTTAAGGCCGAAAAAACTAGTCGCTGAATCAACACTATTCATGAAAAATTCAAGAAACCGCCAGATCGAGACAGGATTCCTCTAACTGACTGATGCCCTCGATCAAACATTTCCCCAATTGTATCTAGGAACTATCCCTGCTTATAGAGATCCCACATCAAGGTCTTTTGTTCAGCGCTGTAATAAATACGTTTGGGATAGCCCATGGAAAAACTCCTTTTTAGTAAAAAAGTATAGCGTTGCTTTGATCAGTTGAATTCACACCTCATTGCGGGTAGTGAAGTGACTCATTTATGAGATGAATCAACAGCCAATCCTGAAACATACTGTCTGCTCAAATTTTCTTAATTAACCTTTCTGCATTCACGCTATAAAGCGTAATTCAAATTCTAAACTCCGTCTGTGGGCATAGTTTAAACATAGTAATTTATCAAACAGTTGGATATTAGAACGTTAAAACAGGTGCATTCCAGGCCACACATTGTTTGCTTGGATACAATAATGTGACCATCTGGCCAAGCTATGGGAATTCCCCTATCTGTGCCAGCGGCTCCATAGGCCGCAAGAATAGTGTCGGCTATAGGTATTCAACAACCTGAATAAGCCCATAGCCAAATAATCCTGCCGTTAATGTGAGTTAGTCTATGCAAATTGCCCACGACTTACGTATACTCGCGGGCTTTTTAAAGTCCCCGTTATAGAGTCCGTTCATGTCCCATGCTTTTGCCTTACGTTTCCAACAAATTGTCGATCAATTATCCGGCGGTAATAAAAAGCAGTTTGCTCAGTTAACAGGCAAATCGGTTTCTCATATCTACAAGATCTGTAGGGGTAACAGCCGCCCGTCTATGAGCTACCTGCAAGAGCTATACGAGCAATACCGTATCGATTTAAACTGGTTGTTAACCGGTGAACAGAGTCAAGGTGCCAACCCTGCGGGTGTGCCTCAGGCTAATGATTTAATCTTTGCGCCCATGTTTGATGTACAGGCCTCAGCGGGCAGTGGTGCCGCCGTTGATATGGAATCCGTTGAAGACTATTTCGCCTTTAATAAGGCTTTCCTCAGCAGTGAGATACGGGTATCCACAGAGCAACTGGCCTTTATCACTATCAGCGGCGATAGCATGTATCCAACGCTGCATGACGGCGATAGAGTGCTGGTCGATCTGTCACAAAACACGGTGCAGGGTGAGGGACTTTATCTGCTAAATGGCGAGGATGGCTTAATGGCCAAACGCCTGATTCAGAACAGCAGTGGTGATTTACAGGTACTCAGTGATAATCCGGATTACAAAAACTGGCAGATTAACGTGAATCAACGTTCGGGCAATGAAGTGAATGGCAAGATTGTCTGGTGTGCTCGTACCGTTTAAGCCTGCATTTTTGTGACCGCTAACAGACACCGGTTGTTAATTAATCCTGCTGGCCATAGGGGCGACAGGACCAGTAATAAACACGCTAGCCACAGCATCTTAGCCGCATCAACAGGTCAATAAAGCTGATGGAAGCGTGTGTTTCATTGCAAGAACAATGATGAATACTCGATGTCAACTTTTGATACATGGCTGCCTGGAAGTATAAAAATTTAATGATGAAACCACATCATTCAGCTTTACTGGCGCTTTGATCGAGTGCCTTAAACTGCTTTTGCATATCTAATACCTGATCCCGGTAAGCCTCGGTTAAATAGGGCTGCTCCAATGCACAGACCTGATGGATACCCGCCTGTAGCATGGTTTTACTCATGCCCTCATCACCAGGCGACAATAAATGGCTATGCACAAACGAGAACCAGCCGGTGATCAGCACCCAGGTATTTAATGCCAGTGAAACAATTTCCTCTTCTGTGGCGTGAATAATGCCCGCGTTATTCAGGCCGCTATATATAGCCTCTATATTACTCAGGCATTGGGTATAAAACTCTTGATAGCGACGCTGTAGCTCGGCATTAGTGCTGAGTAAATACTGCATATCCCTATGTAAGAAGCGAAATGCCCACATGCCTTCGAAGACCGCTTGCAGATATTCAATCTTATCGCCAACTTCGAGCGCACGCCCTTCGGGCAAGGCTAAAAACTGGCTGACCTGGCTTTCGTACTGTAAATAGAGATCAAAAATAATCTCGTTTTTATTTTTGAAGTGGTAATACAGATTGCCTGGCGATATGCCTAACTCGGCAGCGATATGATTGGTGCTGACATGACGCTCCCCGCGCTGATTAAACAGCAATAAACTGGTGTGTAAAATCCGTTCCCGGGTCTTCATGGTGCTGGCATTCTCATAGAAAAGTTGAATTAACGCTGGTTAATACAGTTTACCTTATTGAACTTTAGAGTAATAACTCTAATAATACTAAAGAGCTAAAAATAACCCCTAATATTCAGCAGAGTGCTTATGCCTACGTCCGCCGCCGCTACATTCAGTATCACCGATCAGGAAAGCCTGCTAGGCATGTTTGAGCAGCAAAAAAGCGCTTTTTCCGAGCAGCCCTATCCTACGGCTGAGCAACGCATAGCCGATATTCGGCGTTTAAAGCAGGCGATACTAGCGCAGCAAGATGCATTGGCCGCGGCAATTAGTGAGGACTTTAGTGGGCGCTCGGTAGATGAGACGCGTATAGCCGAGCTGATGACCAGTGTTGACGGCATTAATAATACCCTCAAAAACCTGAAAAAATGGATGAAGCCTTCCAAGCGCAAGGTAGGCATTCTTTTTGCGCCGGCGAATAACCGGGTGATCTATCAGCCTTTGGGTGTGGTTGGCATCATCGTGCCGTGGAACTATCCGCTATTTTTAGCGCTGGGCCCACTCGTGACAGCCTTGGCGGCCGGCAATAGAGCCATGATCAAGCTGTCAGAATTTACGCCAGCCTTTAACCGCTTATTCGCCACCATCATGGCCGATATTTTTAAGCCATCACAGGTGGCGATTGTTGAAGGTGAAGCAGACATCTCTAGCCGTTTTTCACAATTAGCTTTCGATCATATTTTCTTTACCGGCTCTACCGCGGTAGGCAAGAAAGTCATGGCTGCCGCGGCTGAAAACCTTACTCCCGTCACGCTGGAGCTAGGTGGCAAGTCACCCGTGCTGATAGCCCCGGGGGCTGATATCCACGCTGCGGCTGAACGTATCTGTTTTGGTAAATCACTGAATGCAGGGCAAACCTGTGTTGCACCGGATTATATTCTGCTGCCAGAAGGCCAGGCACCAGCCTTTAAAGCCGCCTATGAAAAAGTATTCAGCAAGATGTATCCAACGCTAAAAAATAACAGTGATTACACGGCCATCATTAACGATAGACAACAGCAGCGTCTGCAAGCGCTATTAAAAGATGCCAAAGACAAGGGCGCAACAATTACCGAGATTAACCCAGGCAATGAAACATTAACGGGTACACGCAAGATGCCGGTGAGCCTGATTGAAAACGCCAGTGACGACAGTGCAGTGATGCAAGAAGAAGTATTTGGGCCCCTTTTACCGATCGTCAGTTATCAATCGTTGGAACAGGCCATTGACTATATTAATGCCCGCCCCCGCCCGTTGGCGCTATATCTATTTAGCTACGATAAAAAGGTGCATGATCGGGTCTTGCATCAGACACACTCCGGCGGTGTCACAGTGAATAATACCCTGGTGCATTTAGCACAAGAAGATCTGCCCTTTGGTGGCATAGGGCCTTCGGGCATGGGGCATTACCATGGTTATGAAGGCTTCCTGAGCTTGTCCAAGGCCAAGGCGGTGCATCGTATTGGTAGATTCAATAGCGGTAAATTGGCCTATCCTCCCTATGGTACGGCGATACATAAACTCATTTATAGCTTCTTTATACGCTGAGGCCCACGATGCCAATTACCACGTCACGCCGAGGATTATTAAAAGCCGGCCTGCTCGCCAGTACGGCGCTGGCATTGGGGGCGGGACTTGCAACTTTTTCAGGCTTTGAACGACAGCCTGCGCGTTCACTAGGCTATCGCTTCTTACGAGAGCATGACCTGCTGTTCCTGGCGGCGCTGGTACCGGTAGTATTAGCCGCTAATTATCCCGGGCCCTTGGCTGACAAGGCCGAAGCCCGCGCGCTCAAGGCGCTGGATAGCCTGATGTTTAATCTTGATTTTTACTCCCAGCAACAACTTTTGCAATTATTTGATTTAATGGCGTTAGGCCCTGCCAGAGTTATTGCCGGCGGCCCTATGCATAGCTGGCAACAAGCATCAGCAGCCGACGTTAATACTTTCTTGCTGAGCTGGCGCGACAGTATGTTGCCTCTTAAGCGTATGGGCTATACCTCGCTCACCAAGCTTATTGTCAACAGCTGGTATGCGCAGCCTGAAAACATATCTCTAGCTGGCTATCCCGGCCCACCTAAAAAGATTCCGTCATAGGAACACTGCGATGAATATTGTCTCTGAAGTGCGTGGCATTAAAGACCCTTATAACGATGAAACCAGCAAATCCTGGGCAACGTTGGATGCTGGCAAGCTTGATAACAGCACGCTGACGGCAGATATTATTATCATCGGCTCTGGAGCCGGAGGCGCAACCAGTGCCGAGATTCTCACAGCAGCGGGCCTAAAGGTCATACTGATTGAGGAAGGGCCATTAAAATCCAGTGATGACTTTACCATGCAGGAGCATAACGCCTATAAAGATCTGTATCAGGAAAGCGCCGGGCGTATGAGCAAGGATGGCGGTATCTGTATTTTGCAGGGCCGCTGTGTAGGCGGTACTACGGTAGTGAATTGGACCTCCAGCTTTAGAACTCCGGCGGCTACGTTAAAGCACTGGCAATCTGTCTTTCAAGTCGAAGGCTGCAGTACTGAAACCATGGCGCCGTTTTTCGAAAAAATGGAACAGCGCCTTAATATTACGACCTGGAAGGTACCGCCCAATGCCAATAATGAAGTGCTCAGCAAAGGCTGTGATAACTTAGGCATTAAATGGCATTCTATCCCCAGAAACGTCTCGGCTTGCTGGAATTTGGGCTACTGCGGCATAGGTTGCCCGACCAACGCCAAACAATCCATGTTGGTTACAACCATACCCAGCGCACTAGAACAGGGTGCAACACTGATTTATAACGCCAGAGCTGAGCGGTTAATTATCGAAGGTGAAAAAGTCACTGCCGTTAGCTGCACGGCACTGGATGAGCATTATCAAGCTACGGGTAAAAAAATTATCGTTAAAGCGCCTCATATCATCATGGCCTGTGGTGGCATTAATGGCCCGGCGTTGTTATTGCGCTCCAACGCACCCGATCCTCAACGGCGTATCGGTAAGAGAACTTTTTTACACCCGGTTGCGTTCTCGTTTGCCCAATTTGAGAACAGCATTAATCCATTTTATGGTGCGCCACAATCGGTTTATAGTGATCACTTTCAATGGCCTAATGGCGCCACAGGCCCCGTGGGTTACAAGCTGGAAGTGCCGCCCTTGCACCCGGCATTTACCTCGGTGTTATTAATGGGTCACGGGCAATCCCATGTGGAAGACATTGCCAAACTCGCCAATACCAGCGCAATGATCGCCTTGATGCGAGATGGTTTTGATGATGACAGTGTCGGCGGCTCAATAGAGCTGGCCGACGATGGCTCACCCATCGTCGATTATCCACTCAATGATTATCTCTGGGACGGCATTAAACGCGCCC
>JABSRQ010000140.1 GCA_013215055.1 Pseudomonadales bacterium
TCTTCATTAGTGTAACCGAAGGCCTTCTGCATTTTCCGCAGATCGGCCAGCGGTGGCTGAGCAATGGACGCCGCAGGTACAGGCTGATCACCGAGCATGATTTTATTCTCAACAAGCCATTGGCTGTAAGGTTGTGCCGAGCAAACATCTTTTTTCACTTCATCATCGCTGATGATGCGCCCCTGCTCCAGATCAACCATAAAGATCTTGCCCGGTTGCAGGCGGCCTTTTTCTACGACGGTAGATTGATCAACACATAGCGCACCTGTTTCGGAACCCATGATCAGCGTGCCATCGTCGGTAAGCAAATAACGTGAAGGACGCAGACCATTTCTGTCCAGCGTAGCGCCTATGATGCTGCCATCGGTGAATGAAATAGAGGCCGGGCCATCCCAGGGCTCCATCACACAGGCATAATATTCATAAAAAGCCTTTTTAACCGGATCCATAGTCTCCTGAGTCTGCCAGGCTTCCGGCACCATCATCATCATGACCTGTGGCAATGACCGACCACTGAGCACCAGCAGTTCAATCGCCATATCCAGGTTGGCTGAATCTGAATTTCTGCGGTTACAAACCGGGTTAAGCATCTTCAGTTCGGCATCGGAGAAATTAATCGAGGCAAACATCGCTTCACGCGCGTTCATCCAGTTGATATTGCCCTGTACCGTATTGATCTCACCATTATGTGACAGATAGCGGAAAGGCTGCGCCCTGCACCAGGCGGGGAAGGTATTGGTAGAAAAACGCGAATGGAACATCGCCAGACCCGAGGTCAGCTTTTCGTTTTGCAGATCCAGGTAATATTGTCTGACCTGCTCGGTGGTGAACTGGCCCTTATAGACGATGGTACTGGTAGACATGGAGGCGATATAAAACTCATCCGCCTCTTTGGCAATGCTGTTGTTTATCATATGTGCGGTGTATTTACGCAGCACAAATAACTTGCGCTCAAATTCCTGGCGGCTAAGCGCTTCAGGCTTTTGAATAAAAATCTGTTCAATCTGAGGCTCTGTCTCACGCGCTGCAGCGCCTAATACCGAGTTATCACCGGGTACCGGTCTATAGGCCAGCAGGCTCAAACCTAATTCTTCCATATTGGCATTTAAAATCGTGCGGCATTTTTCTGCCTGTACGGTTTCACCTGGGAAGAAAACCATGCCTACACCATAGTCGCCAACGCCAGGTAACTGTGTGCCCAGCTCGGCAACTTCATCAACAAAAAAGTCATGAGGAATCTGAATGAGTATGCCGGCACCGTCACCGCTTTTCACATCGAAGCCGGTTCCGCCACGGTGTTCCATACAGCTAAGCATGGTCAGGGCATTTTCAACGATGTCGTGAGACTTCTTGCCTTTCAGATTGGTAACAAAACCAATACCACAACTATCATGTTCAAACTCGGAACGATAGAGCCCCTGAGCCTTGTTTCTGATATTTGTCATAGAGTACTTCCTATAATTGCAGCCAATCTGTCATCTGTCTGGCTATAACTTAAAAACATATTCAGTGCTTCGAAAATCACACTCAAAACTTATCCCCCCGTACTGCAGAATTTTTCTGCATGACGGATCTCAACATCTGTATAACTATCCATAGACTCATGCACCAAGCCTTCATCCTGGCCTGGCCTGCTGTTGCTTGCACTGCTTGTTATGCAGGCCACAAGGCGCGGTATAAGGAGCATTAGCCCCTATTCACTATAACCTTGAGGTAGAAAATATTGATGGGGTTTATTGATATGGCAGCATTCAGCCCAGGTGAATGCCAATGAGTATAATCCTGTACGCTGATAATTCCCAGTGGTTATAGGTGAACGCTGGGTAATGTATGTCCTACATGGGTTATGCATGGCTGAGTTTGCTCCTCACACATTGCAGCCAACTCTTCTGTCCGCTTAGTCAGGCGTGAATGGCTCTTTCAGCTTCATTACAGGCTAGCTATATTACTATGTATTGGAAATGTGAGCGACTGATTTTGACACATTACAGTACAAAAAACGCCCAGAAATATAACGCTATTTGTTAATATGTTCTTTCTCTGAAATAACTCTACATCGTTGACTGATATTTAGGCAGGTGCGTGTCAAAACCAGCTGGTCACATTTTTGATATTGAGGTAAGTAGGAGTATAAGGTGGATTAGCCCCACCTCTCTTAAACCATGATTGTCAAAATGTTGATGTGGTTTAATAAGCTAACGGGATTCAGTGACGTAGAATGGTAATAAGTCTGCTAATGATTTAAATACCTACGATTATCTGAAACATGTTTTCACGATGCTTCCACAAGCTGAATCGCTCGAAGATATTGATAAGCTTCTGCCCATGACTGTTAGCCTGTAATTCATCCGCTAGCAAGATGGGTTCGTTAGCCGCTTACAGTGCACCTCCTTCTTCACTCACATAGGCATCTGTACCGGTGCCAATTTCAGTCGCAGTTTCGTCCTCATATGATTACCTGCGTCTAGCTCAACCAACTTGCCACTAAATGTTGGCTTATTTGACTCTGTCATGCCGATTTAGCGGGCATTTTTTGGGGAGATATGCACGGCTCCAGCAACATACTAACCGCATCGACACGGAAGATACTTCAGCTTGCGAAACAGCGCTTTGACTTGATCGTTAACCTGAGATTGGGAAGAACTTACAGCCTTAGAATAGCTGTTGGCACTGTTTTTTGTAGCTCTAATGTGGATGTTCAGCGCCGGCACATCCATTACCGGCGCATGTCAGTTTAAATGAACAACGCATAAATAACCGGCTGCTCGAATCCTGTTCCCCCCATCATCCGCTGGCGGCACGTAGTTGTTACCATCAGTCGAAGTAAACACCATCATCAACAAAGTCATCGGGGTAAGTACCATCATCGAAGTAAGTACCATCATCAACAAATCCATCATCCGCAGTAAAACCCTCATCGATGACGCCATCACAATTATCATCGATTGCATTGGCAACTTCTGTGGCAGCGGTATTGACAGATGCATTGCTGTCGTCACAATCGCTGTGATCTAAAATGTATGTGTTATCCGGCTTCCCATCCGAGCTCATCAATTCATTGCCGAAGCCATCATCATCGGCATCTTTATAATAGGTCATAAAACCTTCATCGATGATGCCATCACAGTTATCATCAAGCGTATTTTCAACTTCGCTTGCAGCTGTATTTATAGCAGCGCCAGTGCTTGCATCATCATCGCAATCGGTATTATTTGTTACCCAACCGGTTCCCGGGTCGTCACCAATATGTTCTGCTGCAGGATCACCAAAAGTATCACCATCGATGTCTGCGTAGTATGTTGTTACAGGAGGGGTTGGGGTTGCAACTTCTGGATTACAGCCGGCAAAGATAATCGCTGCACTGATAACTGCGAGGGATAAATAGCTTTCATAACGTTCCAATCTTTGATTAATGTTATTGTTAGATTCCGCACTGTTTTAGTTCCGCTTTACCTATTAGCTATCGATGCTGTGACAGGAAACGGGCTATGGATAGACTGCACCGGATTCTCCATTTGTGTATTAAGGATAATCGCCGCAATGATCTCTTTATCTTGATAACGCCAGGTATTGTGGTGATGATCATTAATGGTAATGGCGATCATATTCATACCGTCTTTTAACAGGCTTGCAGGCACATGCACATAGGGCCCATACACACGTGCTATCTTCTTTTCATTCACATATAAGTGCGCATGCCCCTGCACACCCACAGCCGGTTTATTGGCCATAAATTCAGGCGGTTCCAACTGGAAGTTTTTGGTTTTAATATGCAGATTAAAACCTGACATCATATCGGGATAAACCTCAACACTTAGCTGCGGTGCAGCAACACCTTCTGGCACATCGATAGATTCATGCTTCATCTCGTTCGCCATTGGGTGCCCGGCATTAACGCCAACAGCAGCAAACATAAATAAAGCCGTTAGACTGATTTTTATAAAATTGTTTTTCAACATATTCCTACCTATTCTTCATCATAAATACAGTAACATTTGAACTTTCAACTGCTTGTTTTTTTACGTTGGTATTTTATAAAACCGTGCCTGCCAGGGTTAGGGATCAACACCTGGCAGGCAATGTTTAATTAAACGCCGCCTGGGCCACCGCCACCAGGAGGACCACCGCCACCAGGGCCGCCTCCAGTGTCACCGCCACCACCAGGTATGGTTCCACCACATGAAGAGACTGCATTGACAGCGGGTAACTCACCTTTAAAGGTCATACCTATCGCATAAGGAAACAGCGGATCGCCAGCAACATCGATGGTGACATGGTAGTGATAACCTAAGCTGTCATGGTCATGGCCATTGTGTTGATCCAGGTACTGATCTCCCTGAGCAGGGCAAGTACTGTCATAAAAATAATCTTCAAAGAATGAACCGTTAGTGGCGATAAAAGGGTTGCCCGACAAACTGGAGTATTCAACAGTAAATCCTGGCCCTTCAGTAACCCCAGCTTCCGTGGTTCCCTGAGTAGGATCGTATTGATCATTCAGTACACAAGTCCTCGACCCCCCGGTACAACCACCGCCAGTACCTGTGCCTGCGGTATAGTCTCTAGCGACCCAACAGCTTTGCGCCAGCGTGCCATTGGATTTGTCATGGTAAGGCCCATACACAGGGTAACCGTCCGCGGCAAAACCAAATACAGCCGAGTGAGTAGTCGCACTGGCCTCTTCGGTAATCCCTTCCCAACATGCCGAATAGAAATGATGATGATAATCACCGTTAGCCGCATGGCCGCCACATAAATCCACATCGTAAACTTCGGCAACCGGTGCCAGAGTCTGGAAGGTGCCCGCTTGACCCGCTTCCCAAACTGCCCCCGTATAGGAAACCGCCATGCCGTCACCCCAACCATAAATCGAAGTACCATTAATGGCATAACCCAGTGCACCTAAACCGGTCTCACAATCATCGGCGACATTAACCGTAGGCTCTAATGGGAAGTTGGCCGTTTTATCCATATTGGTTGGGCAACCTGGCCCCTTAGGCCACCAGCCCTTGCCCTCGCCCAATTCACAGTTGCCGTTGTAATTCAGGTCAGACCCAAAATCTACCAATTGGCCGGCCGTTGCCGTCGTTGCGGTGCCAGACCTAAAGTCTGCAGTGGCAGCTTGTGGACGCCCATTCATCCAGTCCACCTGATCCTGGGTAATATAAAAACTGTAGTTAGGAATGCCCGATGCCAGCACCGTGACATAGTCAGTCTCATCAGAGCTGACCGACTGCACATTAACTAACGCTTTATCATTGGCGCTGGCAGTACCGTCATCATTAATAATATAAGCGGCCTGCTCATCGGTAGTGTTCATGATCCACGAGGTTAAGACTTCTGGATAGGTGGCTGCTGTACCGCCGGTATCTGTGCCAGTTCCAGTACCCGTGCCAGTACCCGTGCCAGTTCCAGTACCCGTTCCAGTACCCGTGTCAGTTCCTGTATCTGTACCAGTTCCGGTGCTTGTGCTTGTACTGGTTCCGCCACCATTATCAAGGTTTGGTAAGGCCGGGCCACAAGCGGGCAATCCCACCATGCAACTCAGTACCACCACCGGTATTAATATATTGTTATTAATCTTCATAATCGTTATCTACCCTTATTATTTAAGCCTTCCTGGCAATCTTGTTTAAATCAATAAGCAATACATAACAAGAATCTTGCCAACTTAAATTTAACAATAACTTTCAATAACTTAAGTGTAAATCACGTTGATTTCAGCTAGGGAAAAACGCTCATCGCTTATAGAGCTTTATAAGCTCACTTATAGGCTATAAGAGAAATCGCTTAAAGATAGAGCAGAACCAGAACAGGTTCGGGGTAAAGAACAACAGCAGGAATGATCAGGCATCAGAAGCGGAAAATATGCCCCCTCTAATCACTCATCAGTTTGGCTTTGCAGGTTTTCCAGTGTTTCAACCAGTTTTCCAAACTGGTAATTTCTCGCTAGAGGATTAGTCAGCTGAAAAAAATCTTGATAGCGATCGTCTGTTTCCAGATTTTTCAGTAAGTCTCGTAGCGCCAATATATTATGTTTACGTGCATAGTCTTTGAGTTCTTCAACAACATCAGCATCCGGTATTTTGATATTCTCAAGATTTTTTAAGGCATCGTCATTCGATGATTTAAGAACTTCATGCTTCCAGCTTAGATCCAGATGTTTTTTAAGCGACGCAAGCAGATCATGCTCAACAATAGGTTTACTCAGCACGTCATCAAAACCCGATGCCCCGTCCTCTTCCAGCGCTTCTTGTGTCGAGGCAGTCAACGCAATCACCGGTATATGACTGTAACGTCTATCACTACGAATCTGTGTAACAACAGCGAAGCCATCCATATCCGGCATCAATACATCCAACAATACCAAATCGGCTTGTATCTGTTCTAACAACTGCAAGCCTTCTTCACCCGATGCAGCCTCTACAACTTCGAAGCCGTATTGCATCAAGTGTTGGCGAATAATATCCCGGTTAAAATCGTTATCATCAATCGACAAGATTTTTCTTACCCGCCCCTCATAACCACAGATCGTATGGTTTTCTTTATGTATAAGCGGTGAAGCCTGCTCAACAATGGGGAATTTCAGTTCAAACCAGAAGCGACTGCCCTGCCCATATTCACTTTTAACGTGCAGCTTGGACCCCATCAATTCGGTAAGATTTTTACTGATGGTTAAACCCAGGCCAGAACCTTCGGCACGGGTAATTTTGTTTTCAACCTGCTGGTAAGGCACAAATATATCGTTGAGTTTGCTCTTGGGTATACCGATACCGGTATCGGCCACGGTAAAGGTCATACGAGCAAACGATGCCTTATCGGATTTTTTAATCGTTAGATTATTTATCGAAAATGTCACCTCGCCTTTATCGGTAAACTTAACCGCGTTATTCAGCAAGTTAAGTAATATCTGTCGCAGGCGTTTGTCATCAACAAAAACCACTTCGGGTAAATTGGGGGGGAATTCAAAATTGAAATTGATATCTTTCAGGCTTGAACGTATCTCGGTCATCTCCACCAGGGTATTAAGAAAATCACTCAGAGCAACCTCTTTGGGATAGAGCTGAACCCCTTCAGAATCGACTTTCGAGAATTCAAGAATATCGTTAATCAGCATCAGTAGATGATCGGCACTGCGATGAATAGTCTCTACACCGCGGCCCTGACTAGCCATGATGTCTTTATCTTTTTTAAACAACTGGGTGTAACCCAGAATGGCGTTTAACGGTGTTCTTAACTCATGGCTGACATTGGCCAGAAATTGGGTTTTGGCTCTATCCGATATTTCAATATTTTTTCTGACTCTATCCAGCCTGGAAACCAGCAGCAGTATAATCAGCCAGACCACGGTAAACAGCCCCAGGGTAAATAACGTTTGATTAATGAGTTTGTCTTTTATATCTGAACCTAACCAACGGTAATAGGCATCGGTGACGTTGAACGTGGCGATCGCAAGCAGGTTGTAATCTTCATCCATCAAAGCCACTTCGGTAACAATACAATCCGTACAGTTCAGAATGCCTTCACGGATATTCAGGCTGTCGATGTCGGCATCAACCACGTCATAGTCCACCTCCAGGGAGATGCCTTTAACAAAGGGCTCTTTGATAGATGGATCCGTTACCAGCAGGATTTCTTCAATCGCCGCCTGCAGCGCTTTTTCCCTCTGCTCACCTTCATAAACATCAAACGCCTTGCTCAGCAGCCCCGCCTGAGACTGGGAAAGAATTTCAGCCTGGGTTATAGCGGCCAATCGTAGCCTCGGGTCCAGCACGTTATACCAATACTGAAACAAGGATCCGACAAAGAATATCACCAGCAATAAAAATACCAGGCTGATCACCAGATTATTGGAAGCACGCCCACTAAGTCCTTTATTCAGCCGCATATTTTTTCGACACCTTAATAAAGAAGGGTTTAATTTTTAGCTGAGATTTTTTCAGTGTTTGCATATTCAGATAAGGGCGCACACGGGATTCAACTGATAATCCTGCCAAAACGCCCTTTTCGACGTCCCCTTCATAGGGTGAAAATAGAATCTGCTTATGGGCGACACTGCTTTTAACCAGCTGCTGAAGTCGTGGAAGATCAAATTTATCAGCAATAAAAATACCGAGTGAGCGCTGGGATTTTTTATTTAAATAGTCTTGCAGAGTAACGGTAAAAACCGTTACCGGAATATCATGCAGCTGGGTGAGCTCTGAACTTAATTGCTCGGCCAACTGGCTGGCCGTTTTTAGATCATGTAAATAAATTAAACTGACGTTAAGTCTTCCATCGGGCGTAATGTGGTGTTGATAGCCCGTATCGGCCACCAACAAGGTGCGAAATAATTTCAAACCCACCACAGCTCGCCTGTCGGTAAATGAATCCGCAATCAATGAAAAGCTTATGCTGGATAACAGCATAAACAACACTAATATTTGGCACCTTAACGTTAACATACAGAAAGTCAGCTATCCCCTTTCGTAAGTGTCATCATGCTCAGCATGCAATTAAAATTCATATTCACAGCCCAGCAACCAGTTTCTACCACCTTGGGTTAACCCTTCAGGCCACTGTGTGGGGTAAGCCTGGCTTTCCCATGTTTCATCGGTCAAATTTTTGATACTTAGCTGTAATAATAATCCCCTGGCACCAAAGGCATTACCGTAACTGACGCTATAGTCCAGGGTATTGTAGGCAGCAAAGGTCTCTACATGTGGCAGTTTTAAGTTTGGCAATTCTGCGCCCTCCTGCTCACCGACATATTTATATAACAACGTATGCATCATGTTAGGTGTTGCATTCCAACTCAGGCCCAAATTGGCTAACCAGTTAACGGCACCGGTAAATTCCTCATCCACATCACGTTTATCCTCGGCATCGACGTAGGAGACATTGCTCATTAACTGCCAGTTATCGCTGAGCGTTTCCTGCCATTCAAGCTCCAGGCCTGTGCTCTTTATTTCACCCAGATTACGAAAAATAGGCGGTGATCCCGGCTTAATATAAAATTCTATCAAGTCGGTCACTTCTGTTTGAAACAAGGTCGCTTTAAAATTGCGGATAGGCTGTCTATAGATATAACTCAGCTCATAGCTTGAAAGTTCCTCCGGCACAATGGCTTGTGGTGTAAATCTGGCTAAATTCGTTTCAGGCCCGGGGTAACTTTGCGCCAGGGTCGGTGGTCGAAACGCTTCGGCATATTGGGCCTTGAGTATATGGTTATCGGTAATACGCCAAACCCCGGCAAGACGTGGCGACGAGTTGCTACCCAGATCGTCATAATCATCAAACCTGATACCTGCCGGCAGCTCAATATTGTCAACAATTCGCCATTGATCCTGTAATACCAGGCTATTGATCTGACGCTGGGCAGTATTGATGACCTCCAAGGCATTTTCAGGCAGTGTCATCTCAATACCTAAATCCGTAGCGGTGCCATAGGAATCCTTAACCTCATACTTCACGCTTTCCAACATGACTAACACCGTATTCGAGGCGGATGTCTGCCAATCCATAAAAGCATTTATTTTAAAATAAGAATCCTCGAAGCCTGTTTGCCGTATCTGATCATGTGTATTCGGGATCTTAGGCCCTGGCCCGGGTTGGTTAACCCCTGCAGGTAAGGCCAGGTTTTTTGCATGTTCAAAGTCTGTTTGTTGGTAAGCTACAGAAAGCCCAGAGTTGATGTTATCGGATATCTGCCATTTTTTGCTGAGTTCAACATTGATGATGGTTTCATGCCCAGGGTCATAATCCTTCTCACCCTTGGCCAGATTACCGAAATAACCACCACGCTCAGTATCGATATAATGCCCCTTAAATTCGTAGCCCTGATAACTGCTAGCAAAAAATAATAGCTGCCCTTCTTCCTGATCAAAGATAGAACCCGGCGCATAACCATTGCCACCTGCACCGGCAAAGTTATCTAGGCCGGATTCCCGCCCTGTGCCATCGGTTTCCCAGCTGGACATATTCAGCTGCCAGTTGATGCCATCTTCGGATTTTTCACTGCCAAGCATTGCATCCATTTGCCTATAATTATTGTCACCCATCTTCACATGGGCCGCATTGGTATTTTTTCGGGTGATGATATTCACCACACCCGAATAAGCAAATTCACCATACAGAGATGAACCCGGTCCTCGAATCACCTCGATGCGTTCAATCTGAAATATAGGCAAGCGTAAAACGGAGTCTGCAGCACCGGTAACGGCACTGTTCATCGCCACACCATTTAACATGATTTTTAAATTACTGGAGCCCAACGTAACCCCTACTCCTCGCACGACGGATACCACCTGGCCGGTATTACCTGGGCTAACATATATGCCTGGTACCAAACCTAGGGCTTCTCCCGATGTTTGTATACCCATGCTCTTCAATTTGTCACCATGTAACACCGTGACCATGCCCGGCACATAGTCGGCATTCATCTTGCTTTTGGTTGCCAATTCCGTCTCGGCATCAAGCAGCGCCATCAAAGCCGCCAGTTCTGAATCTTCATCACTTGCATAAACGTTTGCAGTACATAACATGGCCCCTACCATGGTTATGCGTGACATTGTATTTATCCCTGTACCCATTAGGTTTTACCTATTTTTATATTTTTAATCAATTACTTAGATAGTTCGGGTACATAGTATCAAGATAGCCAAAACAAGAACACCAGAGCCCCCCTCAGGCCACGCTGTTTTCCACGTTAGTAACGTTGCTATAAAGACGATTACGCCCCTGCTGTTTGGCCCTATAGAGGTTTTGATCGGCCTGCTTCAGCAGCGTTTCTGCACAAGAATGATCGCCGGGTAAGGCTGATGCACAACCTAGGCTGATAGTGACGCAGGCGCTGGTAGGCGATTGTTTATGGGGCACATTCAAATTAACGACACTCTTTCGTAGGTTCTCGGCAATCGCGGCTGCAGCGGCGATATTCACGTCGGGCAATAGCACAACAAACTCCTCCCCCCCATAACGCGCCAGCAAATCTCCCGGGCGATTGACTGAAGCCGCCAAAGCAGCACTGACTTTTTTCAGGCAATCGTCTCCACGGCCATGGCCATAAAAATCGTTATAGGCTTTAAAATGATCGATATCGATCATAATCAATGACAGCGGATGCCGGGATCTAGCACAGCGGCTCCATTCCTGTTCTAACATATGATCAAAATGGCGCCGGTTGGCAATATGGGTCAGCCCATCTCTATGCGCAAGCTGGTCTAACAAATCCGTTTTACGCTTTAATTCCAGGTGATTTCGCACCCTGGCCTTCAAAATAGGCATCACAAACGGCTTGGTAATATAATCAACCGCACCCAGAGAGAAACCCTTTTCCTCATCATCAACATCACCCATCGCCGTAACAAAAATCACTGCTATGTCCTGGGTTTTAGGATTAGCCTTTAAGCGCCTGCACACATCATAACCATCCATCACCGGCATCATGATATCCAGCAGAATAAGATCAGGCTGCAGCTGTTCCGCCAGGGCCAGTGCATCCTTGCCGGATAAGGCCACGGTTAAATTTACATCTTCGTCTTGAAAATGCTCCACTAAAATATCAACATTGGCAGGCATATCATCAACAGCCAGAATGCTGGGTATGTAATTGTCTACAAGGTTTGTCATAGAACTTTATTTCCTGAATCACGGATTAACCAGATGTAGGGTTAATCTCTTGTATAGAGTCATAAATTAGCAAACATCACACCAATAATAAAAACTACTATAATTTCAAAAGCTTACAGATGAAAAATTATTTACACATCACATTTCACTTATAGATCAGCAATAACCCCTTATAGACTTATAAGCACATTCGCTTATGGACTCGCAGATAAAAACACCGAGGAGTTTGCACCGCAAAACCTCGCTGCTTACCAGTTCTAATTCATCTCTTCAGAAAGGGGAGCCAAGGCTCCCCTAACTTCATCTCAACCTCTTTAAAAATTAAACAGCCTATTTCAAACTAGGCATAAGCTTAAGAATTAAAATGACCGATGAAGCTGCCCAAGATAAGGCCAAGCGATTAATCCCAATAAGGGTAGAATTGGTCCCGGGTACAGAACGGCGCAGGGCAACTACCTCGCGGGAACACTTGTAGTGGTCTATGGTTATCGCCTCTCGATTCAATGCTGAAAATGCCGTTGGTGATGCTTATGATGGTTCCGTCTGTGCTGCCTGATGGCCAGTTATGGGGATCTGGGGTCTCTTCAATCTGAAGCGTTTCGCCGACATTATCGATTTCCAGGCTTTGGCGATCTGAACGCACCATGATGTAGTCCGCAAGCTCCCAGACGGTGTCATCAATGCTGCCAATAAAAAAGTCGGCCATACCCTCTTCGTAGCTCTGGATCAGCCACAGTTTCTTATTACTGCCCTCATAGTTTTCGGTCGTGGAGTCGGCGTAAGAATCTCCGCTACTGCAATTGCCGCCACAGTCATTACGAACATAACCACTATAGGAATCTTTGAGGTAGAAATGCTTACGGCTTTGTCCACGTACCAGATAGTCGACAGGGGTGAAGGCTTCCTCGGGTACATTAACGATATTACCCGAGGAGCTGACATACGAACTGCCCGCCTCGCTGTGCCGCACCATATTCAGCCAGATGATACATGCACTGCCGGCGGC
>JABSRQ010000141.1 GCA_013215055.1 Pseudomonadales bacterium
CTGATCACCTTGATCCTGTTGGTCAGACTCTTGTCCTTCCTCGCCTTCCTCGCCTTCTTCGCCTTCCTCGCCTTCTTCGCCTTCTTGACCTTCTTGACCTTCTTCACCGTCCTGGTTTTCTTGTTGTTCCTGTTCTTCCTGCTGTTTTTTAAGCGCCTCTATCAATGCTTTATTAGCCTTGGCATCTTTCATATCGGGATCTTTGCTTAAGGCTTGATCATAGGCTTTTATCGCTTCATCCAATTTACCCAAGTGACTAAGCGCATTGCCACGATTGTAATCGGCATTGGCACTATTAGCCTGAGCGAAACCCGTAGCGGCTTGTTCATAGTTGCCGGCTTTATATTGGCTGCTGGCCTGCCATTGTTCATCGTCAAATTGCGAAGCCGCTTGAGTATGGTCACCTTGATTAAAAGCCTGCTGGGCTTGTTGATCTTGATTGTTCCATAAGTTATTCCAACGCTGCTGCCATACAGAGTTTGATGGCGGATTTTCAGTCTCGGCGTAACTGTTATCGGGCAGCAACGGCATAATCAAAATCAACGCGGTTAAAATAAAACCCCGGCGAAAACTTAATAATAATAACGGGATTAATAACAGGCTAAGTAAGTGGCCTTTGTCCAGCCATAAATCAAATTCGCGTTGCTGTTGGCTGTTTTTTATCTCGCGGGCATTTAACGTGTGTTGATCGGATAGTAGTTTTTTAATGTCGGTATCATCAACCGTGCTGTTAATAACCTTGATGCCGTATTGAGCAGCCGAAGATTGTAACTGCGAAAGATTAAGTGAGGTAATAACCGTTTGGCCGTTATTAGTTTTTAGAAAGCCTTCTTTAAACGGTGCCGGTAACGGGATAGGTGCACCGGCCTGCGTACCAAAAGTTAGAATCGACATGTCTACATTAGGGTTTAATGTCGCCACTGCTTTTGTAAATTGAGATGCTTTGACTTCATCGGTTAGCAGGATCAGCTTGGCGTTATTCATCACCGCATTTTTTAAAAGTTTATTGGCTTCAAGCATCGCGGCATTAAGATTGCTGCCGTATTTAGGCATGATTTTCGGCTCTAACGCAGGTAATAAGGTGGCGATAGTTTCAGTGTCATCGGTTAACGGGGATACCACATGCGCATCACCGGAATAGGCGATTAACGCGGTTAGGCCTTCTTCACGCTGTTGTAAAATATCGCTGATTTTACGCCTGGCGGCGATGATACGTGAGGGTTTTTGATCTTCGGCATACATAGAAAGTGATAAATCTAACACCAGTATCAATGCATCCTGTTTTTTAACAATAGGCTGCTTTATTTGCTGCCATGTTGGCCCCGCCAGCGCGATGCAGGCAATAATCCATAGGCTAATCAGGCTGATATTGGCCGTGGTTTGATAGCTGCTTTTTATTGCGGCGCTATTATTGTCATTGAGTAAATGTGGCAGCAGGTTTTTATCGATGACCTGATTCCAGCTGCTGTTACTCGCCTGGTTTTTACGCAAGGCTATTACGGCAAAAAAGGCTAACGGCAGCAATAATAAAAACAGCGGTCGGATAAAATGAAAGTTATGGATAAATTCATTCATTTTTGATCACCGTGTTTTTTTGGTGAACGTGAAGCATTAAATAGCGTGCTGAACTGGATTTGTTTATCCAATAACAATATAAACAAGCTCAGTAGCATGGCAGCTAAAGGCCAGTAAAAAAGTGATTGCTGCGGCCTGAACTTTTCGGGCTCTTGTTCCAGGGTTTCTAATTGATCTATGACATCGTAAATTTTTTGCAGCTCGGTGATATTCCTGGCGCGGAAATATTGTCCGCCGGTGATGGCCGCTATTTTTTGTAAGCTGATTTCATCAATGGGATACCTACGTGAACTGGGGTGACCTACCCCTACGGTATACACTTTTACATTTTCGGTTTTGGCAACCTTGGCAGCTTCTATAGGATTGACGACGCCGGCTGAGTTTTGTCCATCGGTTAATAAAATAACCACGCGGCTATCGGCGGGGTTGTTTGCCAGACGTTTGATGGACAGGCCTATCGCATCACCAATCGCGGTGCCATCACCGGCAAAACCAATTTCTGCTTCGGATAATAGCTGTTGTACCGTGACTAAATCGAAAGTTAAAGGTGCCTGTATATAAGCACCTGAACCATATAAAATTAGGCCAACTCTATCACCCTGGCGTTTCTGTAGAAAATCGTCCAGCACCGATTTTACCGCAGCGATACGTGAAACTCTTCTACCTTGATAGATCATATCGGCGTATTCCATACTGCCTGAAATATCCACCGCCAATAATAAGTCTCTGCCGCTGGCGGGTAGTTCTATCGCATCACCCAAACGTATAGGTTTGGCGGCAGCGGTAATTAAGCTGATCCAGATAAGCCCCATCAATAAAATATGTAGACGTGAGGTTTGTGCTGCCGATTCATTGTTATTGCTTAATAAATGGCTAGCCAGTCCTGGCATATATAGTGAAGCTGCCGAGGTTTTTAACGCAGGTAATAGAAAATAAACCAATAGCGGCAGAGGTAATAATAAAAACAGCGCAGGCCAATCAAAATTCATGTTTAAGTCTCCTCATTGCGGTGTTTTTTTATCCAATGCAGCACATCGGTATAGAGCTGCGGCGTCTCTATATCCGAGGCCATCTGTTTTTTATAACGGCCTATGGCAAAAAGTTGAGCCGTTTTTTCAGGCATGTTTTTTTGCAGCAAGGCTTGCCACTGCTCCCCATGTAAGTTTCGGGCCGAAGGCATATTGGCGGCAATGGCGGTTTGACGTAATAACTCTGCCAAGGTGTTGATCACTTCGTCGTCAGTTTGATTTTTCAGCTGTATGTCTTTAAGCTTTTTAATGGCCTGGCGTTTATAGCTGGTTTTCTGCCAATAAAGATAAAGCAGGGTGATAGCCGACGTCAGCGTGACAATAATGATGATGGTAACTAACCACCAACCCATGGCGGGTGGCCACGAGGAAATTGCATCAGGCAGGTGAATATCTTTTAATTGCTCTAAAGGATTTGGCGCTCCTTGCCCAGTTTGTGCGGTATTCATACCTGATGATCCTTTATCTGGCTGGATTCAGGTTTTAAACCACGGCCAAAATAATGCTGTAACAAGGCTAAGGGGTTATCGTGGGTATAAACCGGTATTAGCGGGATTTGATATTTTCCAAAGCAGCGTTGTAAATAGGCTTGATGCTGAGTAAAAGACGCTTGGTATTGCTGGCGCGTCGATTTTTTATTGGCATTGATAACAATATTATCACTGCCGTTAGAGGCTTTATAAAATCCCTGTTTAGGCAGTTTTTCCTCTAGTGTGTCCAATATTTGCAGGGCCACAACTTCGGAGTGTTTAGCCAGATCGTGTAAAAGATGTTCTGAGGTTTCATCGATATCGGCAAAGTCGGAGATGATGAAAATCTGTGTGCCGGGTTTGGAAACGCGCTTTAATTCCAATAACGCCGCATTGATATGGCGTTTTTTGTTCTGTGCAAAGCCGTTTAACTGCTGATTATAGCTGCTTAAGAAATGCAAAATTTGTAATACGGTTTTACGTTGATTTCTCGGGCGTATATCTTGTTGAGTTTCATCATTGAAGATTAACGCACCCACTCTGTCGCCTTTGTGTTTGGCGGCCCAGGCAATATAACTGGCTAGATCAGCGGCAACAACAGATTTCATCGCCGTGGTGCTGGCAAAAAACATTTGCTGGCGTTGATCCACTACGATCAATACCGGCTTTTCACGCTCTTCATGAAATACTTTGCTGTAGGCTTTGCCGGTTCTGGCGGAGACACGCCAATCAATATTACGGATATCATCGCCGGGTTGATATTGACGTACATCTTCAAATTCCATGCCGCGGCCACGGATCTTGGTTTTATACGGGCCGCTCAAGAAACTGATGGCTTTACGGTTTTTTTCCAGCGGCAGGTGTTTGGCGGCTAATTGAAAGCTGGCCAAATGCTGGAAATCGACATAAGCGCCTTCGCTGCGATCAGAATATTGCTGAGCAGCGTTAGGGCTTGTTTTGGTGTTTTTAATGACGGCCATATCTATGTTGTTAGCACCTTAAGCAACAGGCACTAATTCAATGATGCGATCGGTGATGTCATCTTTGCTTAGGCCCGAAGCTTCGGCCTCAAAACTTAATAACAATCGATGGCGCATCACATCGTGAACGACTGCCTGTACATCATCGGGGCTGACATAATCTTTACCGGCAAGCCACGCATGGGCACGGGCACATCGATCCAGCGCGATGGTGGCTCTTGGGCTAACGCCGTAGTCTATCCAGCTGGCTAATTGCTTATCGTAGGCTTCAGGTTGGCGACTGGCGATAACCAGTTGCACAATATATTGTTCAACCGCCGGATCCATATGCAGGTTTAAGACTTCCTGGCGTGCCTTAAATAATAGCTCTTGAGACATCTGTTCAGGCGCGTTAACGGTTTGTTCTTTTTTGAACTCCTTACGTACCAACTGCAGGATTTTTAGCTCGGCCTCGGCAGAGGGGTAGTTCACATTGACATGTAACAGGAATCTATCCAATTGAGCTTCTGGCAACGGATAAGTGCCTTCTTGCTCAAACGGGTTTTGGGTCGCCATCACCAAAAAAAGCTCGGGCAGTTGATAGGTACGTTTGCCGATACTGACTTGCCGCTCGCCCATCGCCTCTAACAAGGCGGCCTGTACCTTGGCGGGTGCACGGTTTATTTCATCGGCCAGAATAAGTGGGTGGAAAATAGGCCCGGCTTCAAAGGTAAATTCACCGGTCTCCGGGCGGTAGATATCGGTGCCGGTGATATCACCGGGTAATAAATCCGGGGTGAACTGGATTCTGTGAAAATCGCCTTCGATAACATCGGCCAGGGTCTTGATCGCCTTGGTTTTAGCTAAGCCCGGAGGGCCTTCCACCAAGAGGTGACCATCGGCTAAAAGGGCAATCATCAAACGATTAACAAGTTTAGCCTGACCGATAATCTGCGAGTCTAAAAAGGCTTCTAATTGCTGAAATGCGTTGCTTGTATCCATTATTTTATTCTTAAGTTAAGTCAAACCAAAGATCCTGAGGCGGACATTCTAATAAGGCTGTTTAAAATCTGCAATATCTCAACAGCTAAAGCTGTAATTTGTTATACTGCGCGCCTTTAACCCTTCGTCTGTTTTTTCATGTTTTAAAAGGCCTCAGTTTCATGTATTCGCTGATCAGACCACTACTTTTTAAATTAGATCCCGAGACTGCGCATCATTTATCCCTGGATGGTTTACGTTTGCTGGAAAAATGTGGTTTGGCAGGGTTGTTAGCGGCCAATGTAGCTGATAATCCGGTTGAAGTCATGGGCTTGACGTTTAAAAATCCGGTAGGCTTGGCCGCTGGTTTGGATAAGAATGGCGATTATATCGATGCGTTAGCCAGTTTAGGTTTTGGCTCTATCGAAATCGGTACCATTACACCACGCCCGCAAGTGGGTAATGACAAGCCACGTTTATTCCGTTTACCGGAGCATACCGCCATTATTAACCGCATGGGTTTTAATAACGACGGTGTAGATAAACTGGTTGAAAATGTTAAAAATGCGTCTTTTGATGGCATCTTAGGTATCAATATCGGTAAAAATAAAGATACACCTAATGAGAACGCAGTGGATGATTATCTGCTGTGTATGGATAAAGTCTATCAATATGCTTCTTATATCACCGTGAATTTATCTTCGCCCAATACACCGGGGCTACGTGATTTACAATTTGGTGAGCCGTTACGTGATTTATTAAAACAGTTGAAAATACGCCAAAAAGAGCTGGCCAAAAAACATGGCAAACATGTGCCGCTAGCCATTAAAGTGGCACCGGATATGAGCAGCGATGATATTGCCGATATAGCCCAATCATTGATTGATTTTGAAATTGAAGGCTTGGTCGCCACCAATACAACGATTGGCCGCGAGGCGGTCGCCGGGCATAAACATGCCAATGAAGCCGGGGGCTTATCCGGTGCGCCAGTTTGTGAATTGTCTACTCAAACGATTGCACAATTCTCCAAGCTTCTGCAAGGCAAAGTGGCAGTAATTGGTGTGGGCGGCATTACCGATAGACCATCTTCTGCGGCCAAGAAACAAGCCGGTGCGCAGATGGTACAGATTTATAGCGGGTTTATTTACAAAGGCGCTAAGCTGATTGAAGAGGCCGCTGCAGCGTATTAACTGCAGCGTTTTCTTATTGATGAACAGTGGAGAAGATTTAAAGCTTGTGTAACCCTGCTATGGCAGCATTGCCATCCCAATGGTCTTGGCGGCCTTCGCGCCAGCCTGACGTCCATTGATAACGCATGGTTTCGGCTTCATGAGGGCAGCTACTGATGGATTTTCCAAAGATGGCAGCTTTATAACCGTGATTAAATGCGCGCTTTTGAGAGTCACGTTTTTGTGTTTTCATTTATCATCTCCGTGTTAACACAGGGCTAGATTCGATAGATTAGATAAAGATGTATCCTGTTAAGGATAGCACTGTAAACCTCATCAGGGACTTGAAGAGGTCGTCTAGGAAATCAAATTCTATGCTGTGCGTCTATGATCTTTATGCTATAGAAATGCTCTGAAATAGCGCGATTGGATATAACAAGCTAAGTATTTGTTTCAAGGATGATTTAATTTACTCGTAAGCAAGCCTTATAGAGAATTGAAATAACTATTCGACTGTAGATAACTACACAGTCTAAAAAAATAAGTTTAAACATGAAAACAACAAGTCGATTATTGATTACCTGCCCCAAAGGTGTGGAACTGGTTCTGGAAGATGAACTGGTACAGATGGGTCTTGCAAGCATCAAGCAAACCGTCGGTGGCATCTTTTGTGAAGCAACATTAGAGCAAACCTACCATATCTGCCTGTGGTCACGTTTTGCCAATAAGGTGATTTGGATATTGGCTGAAAAAACGGTTAAAAATAACGATGAATTTTATAAGGCGGTCAGAGATATCGCCTGGGGCAGTTGTTTCTCGATATCCAAAAGCTTCGCGGTAGACTTCAAGGGCACCAACCGCTTTATCAAACATTCCAATTTTGGTGGTCTGTTATTAAAAGATGCGGTTGTGGATACCTTTAAAGCCGAGTTAGGTGAACGCCCAAATGTGGTACCTAAAAATCCAGATGTAAAAATATATGCACAGATCAAACGTGATTTTTTCCTGTTTGGTATCGATATGTCGGCTGGTAGCCTGCATAGACGTGGTTATCGTTTAGCCGGGGCGATGGCGCCGTTAAAAGAAAATCTGGCGGCAGCACTGGTAAAACGTGCGGGTGTAAATAGTGGTGATGAACGTTTATTTGTAGATCCAATGTGTGGTTCAGGCACGTTGTTGATTGAAGCTGCGATGATAAAGTTAAATATTGCGCCAGGGCTTGAACGGCCAAAATTTGGTTTTGAAAACCTGTTAAAGCATCAGCGCCCGATGTGGGAAAATTTAAAGCAGCAGGCGCAAGATGTTCGAGATAAGAATATCGCTGCGGCTAAAGGTGAATATTTGGCTATCGGTTATGACCGCGATAACCGGGTTATAGAGGCCGCTAAAGAGAATGTTGAACGTGCCGGATTAGCGGATTTAATTTTGTTTAAACCGCAGTCGTTGATCGACTTTGCCCCCGATGCCAACATCGATAAGGCGCTATTGCTGACCAACCCTCCTTATGGTGAACGTTTAGATCAGCGGGATGAATTATTTGCCGTGTATCAACTGCTGGGTAAAAAAATCCGTGACCACTGCCAGGGTTGGCAGGCGGCGGTGTTAAGTTCGGATGATTTTTTATTAAAAGCTTTGTCCTTACAGAAAAGTAAAAAATATCAGTTTTATAACGGCGTACTAAAGACTGAGTGGTTATTGTTTGATATTCATAAAAAAGAGACTTCAGCGACAGCCGCTGTGGCAAAACAAGATCAACCAAAACCTGAAGTAAAAGCCGCGGATGTCTGGCAGCAGGCCAGCGAGAAAATGGCGGATAAACGCCAGCAAAAAACCGAAGCCGACTCTGAACAGGTGGTGCCCGAGCAGGTGATGCCTGAGGTGGATGATAAAAGTGAACGTTTTTTACAGGGTGTGCAGATGGTGGCCAACCGTCTGCGTAAAAATCAGAAACGACTGAAAAAATGGCTGAATAAAAATGAGATTCATGCCTATCGTATCTATGATGCCGATATGCCGGAATATGCCTTTTCATTGGATTGTTATGGTGGTCAATATCAGGTCACCGAATATATGGCACCCAAAACGGTGGATCAGTTTGCCGCCTACCAGCGTAAACAGCAGTTTGAACAGGCTGTCTGTGAGGTGTATAACTTGACCCGACGTCAGCTGGTGGTGAAGGAGCGTAAGCCGCAAAAAGGCTCTAAGCAATATGAAAAAACCGGAGATTCAAACCATTTCTTCCGAGTAACGGAAGGACAGGGCCAGTTTTATATCAACTTACATGACTATTTAGATACCGGTTTGTTTTTGGATCACCGCCCCATACGCAAAAAAATAGCTGAGATGGCCAAGGGTACACGCTTCTTAAATCTATTTGCTTATACATCGGCGGCAACCGTACATGCTGCCTTAGGTGGTGCTAAAAGTTCTGTTTCGGTGGATATGTCACAGACCTATCAAGATTGGTCGGCCCGTAACTTTAAAACCAATAAATTGAGTTTAAAGGCGCATCAGTTGGTGCGAGCCGATTGTTTAACCTGGCTGAAACTGGCTAAACATGAGACGGCAAAGTTTGATTTAATTTTCCTGGATCCGCCTAGTTTCTCAAACTCTAAACGTATGTCCGATACGCTGGATGTTCAGCGTGATCATGTCGAGATTATTAACGATGCGATGGCGTTATTATCGGAAAGTGGCTTATTAATTTTCTCGAATAACTTACGTGGTTTTAAGATAGATGAAGGCTTATCTGAAAAGTACGTGATGGAAAATGTGACACGCCAAAGCATCGATATGGATTTTGAGCGTCATAAAAAAATCCATCAGTGTTGGTATATACGCCATATTTTATAAAATGAAATAAGCAGGATATTTTTAAGAAGAACTAAGAATATTAATCGCCTCATCATTCGCTGAATCTTACATATACTGAGGAGTATATGATCTGAGTTTGCGATGATTAGGGATGAATACATTGAATAGGTTTATTTTTAAGCAGCTTTCTGCAGCCTTATTGCTGGTGGGAAGTGCAGGATCCTTGCAGGCGCTGGGCCTAGGGCAAATGCAGATTGAATCTGGGCTTGGAGAGCCGCTAGCGGCGACCTTATCCCTGATTGATGCCGATCATCTGTTGGAAGGCGAGCTGATTGTAGAGCTGGCGAATGAGGCCGCCTATAAGGTTTTATGGGTGGAGAGGCCTTATTTCCATGAAAATATTCAGTTTACCTATCGTAATGTGAATGGTCATTCCGAGTTTATTTTAAGCTCAGATAAACCGTTACGTGAACCGTTTTTGAATGTGGTGTTGGCCCTACGTTGGCCCAGGGGCGAGATCTATAAAGAATATACCTTATTGATCGACCCGCCTGTATTGCAGCCCAGCAAACATAAAATATCGGCCAGACCTTCAGCGGTCGCGGTCAGCTCAAGAGTGGTGACTGAGTCTCAAAAAATAAGCACTAAAACCCGCAGCAGTAAAAACGCGCCGCAGGGTATTAATAGGGGTGAACGTTATTTCAGTCAGTCAGGTGATAGCCTGTGGTTAATCGCCAAAAAAATAAAAGCCCATACGTCCGCACCCGTTGCTCAAATTATGAATGCTGTGTATTCCCTGAACACATCGTCATTTGTTAAAGCCGACCCCAATAGATTAAAAGCGGCTTATTCATTAAAAATCCCCAATTTTGAGCAGATAAGCCAATATGCTAATCGTATGCCGGTTAAAAATGCTGCCCAGACCAGTAAAGCTGCAGTAGTAACACCGATTAGCGTGGTAAAAGAGGCTGTGGTTTTGGTAAGTCCACCAGTGCCTAAGGGTGATAATAGGTTAAAAAATGAAAATGCAGCTTTGCGTCAACGTGTCTATGAAATGGAGCTTATGGCGGCGCAGTTACAAGAAAAACTGCAAAAAATGGATGAAACAATAAGTCTTCTTCAAACTCAGAATGCTTCGCTGTCGACCCCTGAACCTATATCCGCGCAAAACATTGCCGTTGCAGCCGCCCCAATAATTAAAGAGAAGAATAAACCTACTGCACCACAGGCATTTTTTGAGGGTATGCAAAAAAATTGGAGTGTGATCAGCGGTGTGTTTTTTAGCTTTTTATTGATGGGCGCATTGATCATTGTTTTATCGATGCGTAGACAGGCCAAGTTAGTATTAGCCAAACAAAATTCAGGCAAAAAACCTTTCTGGGAAATGCCAGTTAAAGATTTATCGGATACCAAGCCTAAAAATCATGAAATGGCGAATTATAATCGCCCCGATATGAATTATTTAAATGAAAAGTCACAGGCAGAGACTGAATCTCGCTAATCTTGTGTATGCTTATAGGGTAAACCTTGTTTTAGGAGTTGCTCTATGAATAAAGGAATAGATGTATTGGATGTGGTTAAACATGCCGCCATTCGCCCCCGCCATAATCTTAATTTATTATCACAAAACGAAGTGCAATCGCTGATGCAAAGCAGTGAGTCTTCGTATCAGCTGTTTCGTGCCTGCGCGTTGGCGGTTCTCAATACCGGTAGTCGCAGCGATGATGGCATCGGTTTATTAGAAACTTATGCCGATTTTGATATCAAACTTCTGCCTCAATCCCGCGGTTTTAAATTGCTATTATCCAATGCGCCAGCCGGTGCTTTTGTAGATGGAAAAATGGTGCAGGGCATACAGGAACATTTATTTGCGACCTTAAGGGATGTGGTTTATTGCCATAAATATATTCGTGTGCAAAAAAAAGGCGAGGTTTTATCCGGTGATGTGTATACCGATATTGTTTTTCGTATATTAAGAAATGCCGATGTTGTGCGTAGCAACTATGTACCCAATTTAGTGGTGTGTTGGGGCGGGCATTCTATTTCTCGTAGCGAATATGATTTCAGCAAGGAAGTGGGTTATGAGCTGGGTCTGCGTAAATTAGATGTGGCAACCGGCTGTGGCATCGGTGCAATGAAAGGGCCTATGAAGGGCGCGGCTTTAGGTTTAGCCAAGCAGCAGGTGAAAAACGGTCGTTATATAGGGCTCTCAGAACCTGGCATTATTGCCGCCGAATCGCCTAATGCCTTGGTCAATGAACTGGTGATTTTACCGGATATTGAAAAGCGTCTGGAGGCTTTTGTACGTCTGGCTCATGCGATTATTGTTTTCCCTGGCGGCGCCGGAACCGCTGAAGAAATCTTATATATTCTGAGCATTTTGATGCAGCCTGAAAATCAACATATTCAATTACCGCTGGTCTTTGCCTGTGCCGAAAAAGATAAGGCCTATTTTCAGTCTCTGGATTTATTTCTGCGTGAATGTCTGGGTAATGAGGTCAGTAAATATTATCAAATTATCAGCGAAGGGCCAGAAATCGTCGCCAAGAAAGTGAAACAGGGGGTCATGAAAGTCCATAAACATAGACGCCTACTGCAACAAGCTTATGGTTTTAACTGGGATTTAAAAATCCCTATCACCTTGCAGCAGCCTTTTTATCCCAGCCATGGCTCGATGGCTGCGTTGGAGTTGCGCAACGATACCCCCAAAGATCAGCTCTGTGTCAATTTACGCGCCGCGTTTTCAGGCATCGTGGCGGGAAATGTGAAACCTGAAGGTGTAGAGCAAATCAAGAAACATGGTCCCTATCGTTTAAATGCCGATAAAAAAATTGCCGTGTTATTGGATAAACTTTTACGTGAATTTGTTGAACAGGGGCGTATGTCTTTATCGGGGGATGCCTATAAGCCATCGTTTGAAGTTAATATGCAGTAATAATGTCTGCAATTTAATGCTCGTGGTATTTGAATGGGGTTAATAAGTGATTGTTTATGTAGTGTAAATGCACTATTCTAGCCCTGAAAGTCCAGCCTTATGGCCGTTTCGGGCTTTTCTTATAAAAATAGAATTATAAGCATGATTACTGAATATTTTTAAGTAATATGCGATGTAAGGGAGAGTAGTTTCTATGCTTATTTTAACTCGAAGAGTGCAAGAAGCTTTGATGATCGGTGATAACGTAACCGTAACTGTATTGTCTGTAAAAGGTAATCAAGTACGTTTAGGTATTGATGCACCCAGGGATGTCGAAGTTCATAGAGAAGAAATTTATCACCGCGTGAATAATACGCAACCTAAAGTGGCGAATGAGAGTGGCGGCAACCGTTAATCGGCTACACGCTTTGATGTTATGGATAACAGCTGTATTCAATTTTTATCGAACGCTTTAGTACACACTAAACGTTTTTATGCAGCCGTTTTTTTTATAGGATCTATATCTCCTTTGGGCTTCTGCTTTGCCCAAGATA
>JABSRQ010000142.1 GCA_013215055.1 Pseudomonadales bacterium
CTCGTCCAGAAATCCAGGACGGTACTTTTTTGAAAGCACCATTAACGCTGCCGTTTCTGCTAACGCTTTTGCTTTGCGGGTAAGCTCTTTTTCTAGTTGTTTAATTTTTTTATCTTTTTGAATGTCCGCAGCTTTCTGCTCTTTAGTTTGTATTGGTTGAGTATTGAAACCTGAAAGACAAGCAGACTTCCATTGTTCAATCTGTTCAATATATATTCCTCTACTACGGCAATATTCCGCTTTTTCTGCTTGTGTCATAACAGCTGTTTCAATAATGACGGCTAGCTTAACCTCGTTACTCCATTTACTACTATCGCTATTATTTGTAACTAAGTTGCCTTGTTTTACTGCTTGCTTACGCCAAGTATAAATTGTTTGTTTAGGAATATTATGCTTGATAGATAATTCAGGAATTTTTAATGATAATGGTGGGCGCATATCATTAATAACTTTTTGTTTTAACTCTTTTGAATAACTTTTCATATGTTGCTTATTTCACCTTTTTGATAAATATGAGAACTTATTTAAGCTCTCATTGCAACCATTCTGACAGAGGGGGGAGCAAGGTTTTAACATGTTTATGAATATTAAATAATTAGCAGGGTCTTTTAATATTAATGCTAATCATATTATGATTGGCATTTTTTTACAGACTAACTTTTTTAAAAAAAATTGTCATGATAATAAAAGAGAGGTGTATAAGGGAATTATATGAACATAAATTCCAAAAGCTACTCAACAAACATAACAACATAACAATCATAATAATAATAAGGAAAACCCAATGAAGCAGTATACGCAGATAGCCCGATCCCTAGTAACCATGCAGTCTACTATTCGCAGGTTATGTACCTTAAGTTTATCTCACACCAGAGCCGCGCTGCTCTTTTATATTCTTGTTGTTATGAGCCTTGCCATGCCAGGTTCAGCACTGGCAGATGATGCGTCGGATCTCGCGTCCATATCAGAGCGCTACAAAGAGCTTGCTATGGGCGGCAGTGATACCGACGTGGCGTCATACCTCGCCCTGCTAAACGGCAGTGGTCGTTTTACTGACATCAATTACAGCGCCACATGTCGCGATTGCGGCTGGGATACGATGGTGCATTTAGAGCGCTCTTTGGTTCTAGCCCAGGCCTATGAAAGAGAGGGTGGTGCCTACTATCAGGACGCCTCGCTTCGCTCTGATGTCTTCTCCACTATCAGCGGCTGGGTCAGTGGTACGCCAAGCAATGAGAACTGGTGGTGGAGCACCATTGGCTGGCCGAAGAAAGCCGCTGAAGTTGGGGTGATCATGAAGGCTGCCCTAGTGACGCACAATAATAGCCTGCGCAATAGTTTGAAGTCCTACCTGGTATCTGCCAGCTGGAGTAAAATTGGCAATCAGGCGGGTGCCAACTCCACCGATGTGCAGTTGGTGGGACTGGCTGCGTGCGCCATCGGTGATGATCACAATCTCTGTGAGACTGTGGTCAATTCAATGCTTTCAACCGTCAACTATAAAACCGGCGACAATGATGGCTTGATGACAGATCTTTCGTTTACTCAGCACAATAGTCACGGCAGGCAGCTGTATCATAACGGATACGCCAATGTCTATATATACGGCTTTCTCAATATAGCCACAGTCGTCAGAGATTCCAGTTTGCGTGTTCCTGTGGAGAAAGACACCCTGATTGAGGAATTCTTCCTCGGCGGCGTGCAAAATTTGATCTATGGCGAGCACTACAGTGATTTTTTGGTATCGGGGCGCGGTTATGCCGGCAATCCTACCTACACGCCAGATGCCAAGAGATGGCGCTGGCCCCTTGAAAGCTTGATCAATTACGGAACGGCCCGCAAACCCCAACTGGAGGCTTTACATGATCGCATGATGGGCGTAACGCCTGAAGATACAGTCGCCAACAAGATGTTCTGGCATACCGACTTTATGACGCATACCCGTCCAAACTACTACACTAGCGTTAGAGGAACCTCAAATCGCACTGTGGGTAACGAGTCACTCAAGGGCCAGGGCAAGCTAGGTTACCATACAGGTGACGGCGTGAATATGGTACTGCACCATGGCGACGAGTATGAGACTATCCTTCCCATATGGGACTGGCGCCGTTTACCTGGCACCACCATAGAGCAGCGCACAGGCTCGCTACCGCTAGTTGAAGGCGGAACAGGCAGCGCAGGCGGTACCAGTTATGCCGGCGGCGTATCCGATGGCAAATATGGTGCTTATGGTTTTATCTTTAACGAAGGCAGCCAAAATGCCAACGTAGATGCTTACAAAGCCCAATTCTTTTTTGACGACGAATTTGTCGCCCTCGGTGCAGGCGTCTCCGGGTCAAACGCAGGAAACCCTGTGGTGACAACCGCAAACCAAACCCTGCACAAAAGTGACTTCACTGTGGGCGGAACGGTTTCGCAGCAGGCCCATTCCAGCGGCTCCGTTGCCCTGTCCAAGGATGACTGGGTGCACCACTATGATATCGGCTATTTGATGCTGGATCACTATGGCAGCGCCACAGCAAGTGTGGCTGTGCAATCTGGCCGCCTTAGCGATCATACCGACGGTCTGAGCAATGATTTATTGAGCGGAAGCGTGTTTAGCCTAGGCATAGATCATGGTCAGGGCTTTAGCAATAAGACCTATGGTTATGTAGTAGTGCCGGGTGTTAGCGTTTCCGATATGTCGGACTATGCCGCTAATTCACCGATCCAAGTGCTGTCCAATACCACCTCAGTGCAAGCCGTGCACCATAATGAGCTAGACATTACCAGTGCGCTGTTTTATCAGTCTGGCAGTGTGACAATGGCAGACGGAAGCACACTGACTTCAGACAAGAAAGTGGCCGTGCTGGTTAAAAAAGACGGGCCCTATGTGATAGTCTCTGTCGCTAGCCCTGAGTATTCGTCGATGACGGCAAAAATCACCCTGGACGGCGAGTTCAATGGCGACAACGTTAGCTATAACTCAGGCTCTGATACTTCTACCATAAGCTTCAGTCTGGCCAGCGGAAACGACAAAGGCAAAACAGTAACACAGGCCGTAATCGATGCCAACGCAGGACCTGCTCTGGATGGAGTATTGTTCAACGGCTCGTTTGAATACGGCTTGGTGGGTTGGGATTACTGGAATGGTCCTAGCATAGTTACCGACGCAGCCGACGGCAGCTCTGCCATGATGTTCACCGACACCGGCGGCGCAAGCCAGTGGGTTAACGTGACCCCGAATAGCGCCTATACACTTGCCTTTTATGCCAAAAATAGCGACAACACTAACTATCTGAATGTTGGCATAAACGACGTCGATGATCTCAAGCTGGTGCGAATGGATGTGAATGACGATGTTTACACCTACCATGAGCTGCCCTTCATCACAGGCCCCAACGATACCCAAGTGAAAGTCACGTTCTGGCAGCCGAGCACGGGTAACGGCACAGCTCACATAGACAACCTGTACTTGATTGCCGGCCCGGGCGATGAGACTGCACCGACACCGAACCCAGCGTCTTTCGTCGTTGCCCCTGTTGCGCTCAGTGCGTCGTCAATCACCATGACAGCCACAACCGGCATAGATGACAGCCCAGTGGAATATCTGTTTAGTGAAACTTCAGGTAATCCTGGCAGCGACGGCAGCAGCGGCTGGCAGAGCAGCTCGACTTATACCGCCAGCGGTTTAGACTCACTCACCCAGTACACCTACACTGTAACTATGCGTGATACCGCGGGTAATACCGGCAGTGCGTCAGCGGAACAAAGTGCTACTACCACGTCGAACCTGGCTAGCAACGGCAGTTTTGAATCGGGATTAAGCGGTTGGACTATCTTTAACAGTCCTGTGATTGTTGCTGATGCCTTTGAGGGTGCTTCTGCGGTGCAAATGACCGATGAGGGCTCTGTGGGGCAGTTTGTTGAAGTATTGCCTTCGACGTTCTATAAACTGTCGGCCTATATAAAAACCAGCGATGGCTCCGTGCGTGTTGTGCTCGGTGTCAATGGCACTTCTAGCGCAGGCGGCGTAGATACCTATGGCACCGGCTATACGCTCGTTGAGAAGATCTTTTTCACCGACAGCGATACCACCCAGATTGAGATCTACGCCTGGTTACCGCCCAGTGGTGGCGCAGTTGCCCATGTCGACGATATGAAACTGGAAGCGATAGACCCCATCTCAGACACTACACCGCCCTCGCCTAACCCGGCCTCGTTTGCCTCAGAGCCTGTTGCAGTTGGCAGTAACTCGATCACTATGACGTCTATGACCGGCAGTGATATCTACCCAGTGGAATATCTGTTCACTGAGACCTCAGGTAATGCGGGTGGCACTAGCAGTTCATGGCAGTCCAGTTCAACTTATACGGACAGCGGCTTGAGTGGACTCACTTCGTACACCTACACAGTTACCATGCGCGATACCTTAGGTAATACCGGCAGTGCGTCAGCGGGAGTTAGTGCCACTACGCCAGGGGCGAACCTGATCCTTAACAGCGGTTTTGAATCAGGACTTGACGACTGGGGCAGTTGGAACAATCCTACGGTAACCAGCGATGCGTATGAAGGCGCTTCTGCCATGTCGTTATATAACAAAGCCTCTGTCAAGCAATGGATAACGGTAGAGCCTTTAACGACTTATACCTATTCTGTTTATGCTAAAATAAATAACGGCGCATATAATGTTCAGATGGGTGTGACTGATGGCGATGAAGTTAAAATCGACACTTTGGATATGTACGATACCCAATACACGCAACATCAGATAACCTTTACCACAGATGCCGTTACAACGTCGGTGAAACTTTACTTCTGGTTACCGCCCAGTGATAATTCCACTGCCAAAGTTGACACCATGAGCCTGATCCAGCTGGCCCCGGCTGTTGATGAAACAGCGCCTGTTGTTTCGCTTATTGGCGATGCCAGCATGTCAGTGGTTCAGTACAGCAGCTTCACTGAACCAGGTTTTACCGCCATTGATAATGTTGACGGCGACATCACTGCGAGCGTGGATGTAAGCGGTTTGGTCGATATCAATAGTGCGGGCGTATACCCTATCACTTATACCTCGATAGATGCGGCCGGTAACTCAGCTTCAACTACACGTACGGTAACCGTTATTGCTTATGTTGATATTATTGACCCTGTTATCACCTTAGTTGGCTCTAGCTCAATAACCCTTGAGTTTGGCGAAACTTATGTGGAAGCAGGTGCGACGGCAACGGATAATGACGACGGTGATATAACGGCTAACATTGTGATTTCCGGCACTGTTGATACCTCAACGGCTGGCACTTACCCTGTTACTTACAGTGTTAGCGACGTTGCTGGCAACTCAGACTCTGTTACTCGTACTGTAACCGTTGTTGAAGAGTACTTTGATACTGTTGCGCCGGTTATCACCTTAATTGGTGCTAGCTCAATAAGCCTTGATTTCGACGAAGCCTACGTGGAAGCCGGTGCTACAGCACTGGATAATGATGACGGTGACGTAACGGTTAACATCCAAATCATCGGAACCGTTAATAGTTCAATTGCCGGTACTTACCCAATCACTTACAGTGTTAGCGATGCAGCCGGTAATATTGGCAGTGCAACGCGTACTGTAACTGTTGATGAAGAGTACGTCGACACGGTTGCGCCGGTTATTACCCTAAATGGCGCTAGCGCTGTAACCTTAGCGTTTGAAGAAACCTACGTGGAAGCCGGTGCTACCGCCATCGATAATGATGATGGCGACATTAGTGCTAACATTATTATCTCAGGTTCAGTTAATAGCTTTGTGGCAGGTGATTACGACATCATCTATGATGTTTCTGATGCTGCGGGTAACGCTGCCTCTGTAACGCGTATCGTCACGGTTGAAGAGTATGTTCCTCCTACAGTTATCAACCTTGCCCTGCCAGGCAATGGCGGTACATTAGAAAGCTTTACCGGTGAGTACAGCAGCACATGGGGCGCAGCCAAGTTAACCAATGGTGTAACCAATGAGGATGGCTGGGCAAGTAAAGCTAACCCTAACACTCAAGAGTTTATTTACTCATTCGCTAACGGTGATGTTACCTTAACTGATGCAGTGATCCACTCTGGTACAGGTGAAGGCCAATATTGGGCTAAAGATGTTGAAGTATGGACATCTGCTGATGGCAGCAACTATACGTTAGCCGCCAGCGGAACACTTGTTAATAGCAGTGGCCAGTCAATTACCCTTGTTCTAAGTGGCATTGTTGCTCAAAATGTGAAACTTGTGGTCACTAGTGGTTATAGAACTGACTACTGGGAAATTGGTGAGTTTGAACTTAATGGTTATTAATAATAACTCCGATGAAACTTCCATTAGCATGGCGAGTGCTTCAAGTACGGGTGATGCGGTTAAATGGCAACTGACCTCTGTCGGAAACAATTATTTTATCGACAATGTATAGCATGATGCCAGACTAAATATCAATAGTGATGGCACAGTATCATTTGGCGCAAAATCATGGAAAGGTGACTGGGTGCAATGGTCACTTAGCCAATAGGCGCCCAGAGTATTGACAAGCGGTATTGGGGTGTCATATTCAACACGTTGAAAATAAATACCGTTATACTCTAGGTGTGCTGCAACTTGCACGGACGCAAGCTTCTGGAAATAATCAGGGGTCAGAACAACGTTAAATGTAATTTTGTTCTGACCCCGATCTCCTACCAATTACCTAATTTATATGGAAATGTAATATGACTAAAAAAAACCTTCTCGCAGTGATTATCTTTGTTTTTTTGAGCCTGCCTGTGTTTGCCCAACAGGTAGACATGACCCAATATAATCCCTTGAGTCCCATAAAAGTTAAGCATGGAGGTGATACTTTAACGGTAAACTGGCAGGCAGCAGACAAAATTCACTATCGACTTGTATTAGATATTGCGGGTAAAGATCCTCTAATGCAATCGATCGTTTACGCTAGTGCCAAGGCCGCTTCTTTTACCACGTTAGCAAAAAACATTCAGCCTGACTTTCCAGTCACCATAGGTTCTCGCGGCAAGCCTGGCAGTAAGATAGAATGGCCATATATCTTTTTCGATACGCCAAGTGATCGCCCATCAAAAACATTTGCTTCGCACCTTGATTTAACATCAGTCAAAGTCAGTTCAGAGGGGGGGCGCGTCAAACTGGTTTTTTCAACGCTTAGCAGCGGTTCTTTCTCGGGTGATTTGGTGCTTAATATCTATGCTGGCAGTCCCTTGCTGTACTGGGAAGCGGCTATGAGCACCCAGCAATCTGGTATTGCGTATATTTATGAAGGGCTTTTCAAAACCCAAGTGCCGATGCTCGTCTATAAGGATAATAAAACTAAAAAAATCGTACGCCAGCGTCCGTCTAACAAAGCCACGCCCCTTGAGGTTGTACACAGAACAGTTATGGCTGAGTATGATAGTGGCACCATTGCCTTTTTTCCTCCACCGCATGCATCTTCTTGGCCAATGAACAAATATGCGCACAACAAAGGTTATGTGAAAGCAGGGCTAGGGCTTATTGGTATTCGTCAGGGAAAAGAAGGTGATAATGACCATGCCCCTTGGGTAGATGCGTTTCCTAGTACGGTGCAGCGTATGGGCGCATTTCTCTTGCTCAGTCCCACTAAGGCAGAAAACACGCTCGAACTTGTAAAGCGCTATACCCATGGCGATAAATTCAAAATCATTGATGGTTATAAGACCTTCACCGAGCACTACCATCCCGCCATGACGCGCAATGCTATGGGACAGATGGGTTTGGATAAAAAAGGACAAGCCCACCCCTTCACCAACGCCCTTGAATTTAAGGCAGTATTGAAAAGTTTAAATGTGCAAATATTGCACATGGCCGAGTTCCATTGTTGTGGTGATTATAGTGGCAGGGGCGTCGGGGAAAAACGATTTAAACGACTCAAGGCTATGTTCGAACTTGCCAAGCAGTATTCTGATGACGAGTTCGTGATGTTGCCAGGAGAAGAAGCCAATGCTCATTTTGGTGGTCATTGGAATTACTTATTCCCTAAGCCGGTTTATTTCGTTAAAAGCCGTAAAGAAAACGAACCTTTTGTCGAGACACTAGCGCCCTATGGCACGGTCTACCGCCTTGGAAATTCTGAGGAAGTATATGAAATGTTAAAACGTGAAGGCGGTTTGGCGTTTACCGCGCATCCGCGCGTCAAGGGATCCCGGCATTATCCAGATGACTATGCCAACGAGGAATTCTTCCAGGATGATGATGTCTTTATGGGCGCTGAGTGGAAGGCTATACCTTCAGACCTTTCACAGCCTCGTTTGGGGCGTCGTGCGCTTAAACTGCTTGATGACATGGCTCAGTGGGGCTTTAAAAAGAAATTAGTCGGCGCAGCTGATATGTTCTATTTAGATTTTGAGTCTGAACTATACAGTCAGATGAATATAAACTACCTGAAGTTGTCTAAAATGCCGGATATGGATAGCGGTAATTGGTCGGAAGTAGTGGATGTACTCAGACGCGGTGACTTTTTTGTCACTACCGGTGAGGTGTTGCTGCACTCTCATACCATCTCGAAAACGCAAGTTTCTGTCGACGTTGAATGGACCTTTCCGCTCGGTTTCGCTGAAATTATTTGGGGCGAAGGCGATCAGATAAAAAGCCATACAATTTCACTGTCACAAAGTCAGGAGTTTGGCCGGGAAAAAATGAACTTCCCCATCGACCTGAGTCGCGCGACTTGGGTGCGTTTGGAAGTTTGGGACATCGCCCGAAATGGCGCCTTCACTCAGCCAACATGGCTCAAAGAACCTGTTAATCCTGGCGCTTCAATTAAAAAATTCAACCCCCTATTAGAAAGTGCTTATTAGAGAATGTTGATGAATAATTTAACACAAATGGGCTCAAGGTTTATGCAGTTGCTTCGCCTGATTGTTGTTTTCTCACCTAAGTTAGCGCTAGTGCCGGCACTAGCGTTAATGTTTAACGCCTTTGCTGCTGGCACCGGCAGCAAAGTATTAACAGAGCAAAGCGCAGCACGGCCCAATATCCTGCTTATTATGGTTGATGATATGGGGTTCTCCGATATTGGCGGTTTTGGCAGTGAAGTGGCAACACCCAACCTTGACAAGCTCGCCCAGCAGGGCATGCGTTTCAATCAGTTCCGAATACAGCAAAATGCTTCACTACCCGCGCCTCCTTGATGACGGGGCAATATGCACAGAAAGTCGGCATGAGTGACTATGGTGCGCAGCATTTTACTTATCAAAATTATGTGACCTTTGGTGATGTTCTAAAAGGTGATGTTCTAAAAACGGTCGGTTATAAAACACTGATGGTGAGCAAGCACCACGCGGACGATAATCCCTTCAAAGGCCCCGTCAGTATCGCACTAGATATAGCCATTTGCGGAAATTTCCAGATCCTAACTTAGACGCCAATTAAATGATGAGAATTCAAGTCCTACCCTTTTTAGTATCAATTCTACTTGTGGCAGGATGTGCCTTAGAAAAAGAAAATACAGTTGAAGTCAAAAGTCCGAATGTAATATTTATTGCTATTGATGACTTACGCCCTGAACTAGGCGTTTATGGCAACTCAATAATTCAAACTCCCAACCTCGACAAACTGGCTTCCACAGGAACCGCTTTTAGCAATCACTTTGTACAAGTGCCTACTTGCGGCGCATCCCGTCTTAGTTTACTTACTGGTCGCAGGCCAACCAAAATGGTACACACTTGGAACGACGCCATTGAAATAGAAATCTCAGATCTACCGGAAGGCGGGTCGCCAGAATCATTCGTGCATCATCTCAAAAGAAATGGATATTATACGGTAGGCATTGGCAAAATTAGCCATTCAGCAGATGGACTATTGTATGGCTATGAAGATACTGTTTCTACCAAGAGAGAACTCCCCCACAGTTGGGATGAGCGGCCTTATGACGCAGGAAAATGGGGAACAGGTTGGAATGCATTTTTCGCTTACGCTGATGGAGAAAACCGACAAAGCATGAAGCGTCAAGTAAAACCTTATGAAGCTGGAGAGGTAGACGACGACGGCTATCCAGACGGACTCACCACAAACCTCGCACTTGCTAAATTGAGAGAATTGAAAGATCAAAGCAAGCCATTCTTTTTAGGAGTGGGATATTTCAAACCGCACCTCCCCTTCAACGCACCAAAAAAATATTGGGACTTGTACGACAGAGCTTCTATTCCGATTTCAGCTAATCCAAACATCCCACTAAACATCAATAACAAAAGTTTACAAAAGAGTGGTGAATTTAATGTCAACTACCAGCTAGGCGATGAAAAAGCAAGTTTAGATAAATCTGTTTCAGATGAATACGCAAGAAAACTAAACCATGCTTATTATGCAGCAGTGAGCTATATAGATGCACAAGTAGGCATCTTAGTGGAAGAGGTAAACCAATTGGGGTTGGCAGAAAACACCATCATTGTTGTATGGGGGGATCATGGTTGGCACCTAGGAGATCAACGTGTTTGGGGCAAGCACACCCTTTTCGAAAACGCTTTACGCAGTACTTTAATTATTAACGTTCCAGGAACGAAACACGCCACCAAATTAAATAAAGACATTGTAGAAACCGTTGACATCTATCCTACTCTAATGGAACTTTGTGGAATTATACCACCGAAAGATTTACATGGTGAGAGTTTGGTTGATTTGATTTCTGATCCAAATGCCAACCACGAAAATTTAGCATTTAGTTATTGGAAAAATGGCGTGTCCATGCGAACTGAAAAGTATCGGCTAACCATGTACATTAGAGATGAAAAACCAACAGTTGAATTGTACGACCATCTAAACGACCCGATGGAAAAAATTAACATCGCTGCAGAAAATCAAAAAATGGTAGATGAATTGATGCCTTTATTGAAAAAAGAAGCGCTGGAGTTTATCGTTAACATTTAGTTAAACAAAGAATTGAATATGTACAACTCCTTGTGTCTAACCCCTTCGGGGCAGTATTTTCTGTGCAAATAGTATTTCCTGTCGATTTGCCAATACTCGCAATGATCTTAACCACCCCGCCACATTGGAGAGGGTAGGGTCACCCATTAGCTCTCTCCAGTCAAGCGGGTATGTGTCATCCCTTGTGTTTTATTTCAACCAAGTAAATAGGGTGAGTGCCTGGATTGATTAGCTTAAATAATAGTAATTCGCTTAAAAATTAAAGTGATCATAATTTAAGGCTACTTTTTAAGGAATAAGTTGCTTGGTTAGGTGTTTACATTTAAAAGGGGAAATTCCACTTACCACTATACATCCACAATAATAAGCTCGATGTTTTTTGATAGTAAATACTCTTTATATTGTTCTGGAATATTGCTATCAGTGATTAAAATATCAATTGAGTCAAAATAAGAAATAACATGAAAGCTACTGCGATCAAATTTTGAAGAGTCAGTAACGGCAATTATTTTTTTTGAAATGTTACACATTAAACGATTTAAGTTTGCTTCAGGCTCAAAATGAGTAGTTAGGCCTACTTGAATATCAATACCATCAACACCAAGAATGAGTTTGTCAAACCTCAAATTATTTAAACTAGCTTCAGCCTTATTACCATAAAATGATAATGATTTTTTCCGTAGGGTTCCACCAGTATTCATAACTTCAATATTATTAGCTTGAGCTAATTCTGCAACTATATTTAGACCATTAGTCATCACTATTAAATTGTTGTGATCAATCAATAATTTTGCAACTTCTTCTGTCGTCGTACCAGAATCAATGATTATAGATTCGTTATCATTGATGAGTTCTACTGCTACTTTTGCCAGTTTCTTCTTAATGTCTAAGTTTTCACAATGCTTTTCTTTAACAGATAATTCTTTGGTGATTTTATAGTTAGTGCCCATTCAGAAATGGATGTTTTTTCATCTGAACTTTAAAATTAGTCATCAAAATAATTTTAGTTTGTTGCCAAAGAGCACAAGAAGTGTGCGATGGCGATATTTTTAGCTGTTTTGGGTTATTTACCCAATTTGCATGTATGCGAAGGCCTCACCTAACAGGTGTTCCCCAAGTTTTGTGGTTCCTCTCGTTTTCTTATATGTCGGTTTGTATTCGAGCCAGTTGCAACAAGTTGTATGCAACGCTCGAAGCCCAGACGTAGGCTTTGAACTTATCCAGTCCTTGCCAAGTACATCTTGACAGGCCGAAACGTCGTTTTAAGCAAGATATATTTCCTTCAACACCTGCTCTGAATTCATATAACTTCTTGTCCTTCACGATACCAGCTTTTAGAATGGCTATTAGCTTATCAAACTCATCATTTTCGCTAAGGACTTGTACAGCAAAGATAGTCATTAAACTATTACAGTAGGTGATCATCTTGTATTTAGGTGCTGTTAAATGTACATGTAGTTTTTTTTGGTTATCTAATGTTTCATACCTTTTTCTATCATCAGAATCACTGTTTATTTTGATATCAATCTTCTTCAAATATTGAATCTTTCCAA
>JABSRQ010000143.1 GCA_013215055.1 Pseudomonadales bacterium
TAAGTCTATCAGCGGCTTAATACACAGCGATTTGTAACGCACTTTTGAGCTTAATCATGACAATAAAAAGTGGGCTGTGCTTGTGGCATCTAGCACATATTTTCACCCATTTATGATGGAATGGCTTTTACTTTATCGCCCCTAACAAGATAAGTACTGAAGATAGAAAAGAGACAATAAGCGCTAAAATAATAAAAGCCAGGCTCAAAACTCGCCGAGGTTTTTAACAGCTGGCCCATACCCGCAGAAGCGTTTCCGGCCATATAAGTCACAATCAGCGCAACAACAAAAACATCGACCATAGACCACTTACTTATAGCGCTGGTAAAACGGCTTATTCCCAGACGAATCGATGCTTTAACAGGCAGCTGTTGAATTAACATCAAGCTCAGTTTCAGCGCGGGAATAATCATACTAAAAAGCATAACCAAGGCCGCAACCACGGCATTGCCCGATTGAAACAACTCTTCTACCGTACCCCAGATACTGCGGGTTTTCTGAAAAACCTCAAGCTCACCTTGAATATCATTAAGCCCCAGCATGCCGGAAAACAATGAAAGCATTGCTCTGGTATTTCCGCCTGCCGAATCATCGCCCAGGCTTTTCGATATTTGATCGATACCCGCTTTAGTCAGCTCCGATTTCTCAATAGTGCCGCTGATACTCAAGATAGGTTGAGTAACGCCAGGTATCAATAATGCGATTGAGAGCAATAATATAAAAGCGGTAAATATGCGATTTTTTAACAAGAGAAAACCCATGGATAGTTCTAAGAGCAGAGAATTATACCGATTGTTAAGCGATAAAACTAAAATCCAGGCCTGCTATTACGTAACATCGGCCATCGTAAAGCACACTATTAGTATGCCGAACTGGCTTTCCTGTTCTTTACCGCTCCTGTTCTAATAGATTTAGAACAAAGCTTGAAATAAAAAAATCGGAATAACGCCACACTGAAGTGTGGCCATGCCCCGATATCATTCCAATCATCCGCTATAAAATATTTCGCCACATATTCGAGTGAACATAGGGACGTCTATACGAGGCCACATTTAACGTCTCTGTGAAAGAATGACAAAATCACACAGTCCCCATCCTCAGAAAACAATCTGACTACTACTCATTTTCGGGTTCACTCTGCACTCGGTCATTTAGCTTATATAGATAGAGTGTTTCATGGCGTAGATAAAAACTGCCAGTCTATATTGCCATTAAAATCTACGTCGGTGGTGATATCCTTGCCTACAAAAGATAAAGGTAGTCCGATGTTATTGTTATCTAGAATAAACTCGTTAAACAGCGGTGGATTATCTACATCAATGGTTTGTTTTGATTCAAGCGTGATATCAATCGTGCTGAATGTGATAGGAGCCGGACTGGTACTAACACCATCCGGCTGCACGACTTCGCGAATTTGATTTGCCTGCAGCTGCTCTGACGACGCCATATTAAATACCAGGGTAGTCACCATATCTTCTTTACTGGTAAAAGGAGGAATAACCCAAATCACATCATATTGAATAATATAGTTAGCCAGAATTTTATATTCCTGTAGCTGTGCCTTAACAGTCACTTCAGCCAGAGGTAATACCGTGTCTGCTATTTTGGTTGCATACAGTTTGTTTAAAATCGTTTCGGTCCGAAACTTATTATCTGGATCATCCAGGTATTCAAAATTGAATTGCGCCTGCCCCACTAACACCTTGTCTTGAATTTTCAGGGTGATCGCACCATTCTCTCCCTGCAAAGAATCATTTTGCCAGACCAGATCATGAAAAACAGGATTCTGTGCATCAACCTGAAAACAGCTGCTACTATATTGCTTATCAATAACGTGAGTTATTTGACAAAACTCTCGATACAGGCCTTTCATGCCCTGTGGGTCAAATGCATTATCTATGGAATAGCCATAAAAACTAAAGTCCTGAGATATCACAGCCCATGTACCGACAAAATCGGTAATAAGTTGAGCATGTAACAAGGCTTGATGATTATCATAAAAAACTTCAGGACTTGAGGATGGCAACTCCGATAATTTTACCTCAGTATTAAAATTAAGCGCTAATACGTCCAGGTAATCGATAGAACCATTCTTATCAACATCTTCATTGAGTACATCCGACGCTAACATATTCAGGCTGGTAATCAATTCGTCATTACTTAGCAGCCTTTTTTCTGATCCATAGATGATATATTGATAAATGCGCTCACTTTGCTCACTCAGCGTTAATTCAACCTCTGAATCTGTACTTTCAGGAATGTAGACAGAGTGTAATTCACCTTTTGGAATATCGTCAGTTACACCGTCAATTTTTATTAGCTCGGCCTCGATAAGGTGTATCTCCCCTGCTTCGGAAAAACAATAAGAAGGCAAAGTGAACTTAGCGGTTAGATCCTGCAATTCACATAAGGTTTTAGGATTTTCATCAGCATTATCGAGTCTACGCACAGACACTCTGGCGTAAATAGGTGTATCGATGGTATACCCAGTACCGTAAATGCCATTTTCATCATCACCATGATTCTGGCTGCACGCCGATGAAAGTAAAACTATTAATAGCACTAAGCCTAATGAAAATGGTTTCACTAACTTAAATAGGCTGATAAAGCATTCATCCCGAAAGAAAAAATTCAGCATGATAGTGGACTCCGAGTCATACGTATTCTTTTTTATACTAGTTTACTATATTTATGGGTTTATCGAATACTCTTTTTTAATCTACAAATCACACCGTGTATTAATTCATTCTTTTTATATTATTACTAATGATCAAAGTCACTAATGTTTGAAAAAACAGAACAGATTCAGTAAATCTGTTATACCACTGACGTTTTTTTAGTCAAAACCTTGTACAAATACAAGACAGGGAATAATATTCACCCCATGAAGGCGCAATCTATCCAATCAGCTCTGATAAAATTACTAAAACCACTAGCGAAACTGCTTTTGCGTTCGGGTATCAGTTATCAAACTACCAGCGAATGGCTGCGTCAAGCCTTTGTTGAGGCTGCAATAGATGACTTTGAACAAGAAAAACAATCCATCACTACCTCAAGAGTAGCGACCATTACCGGACTTCACCGCAAAGAAGTGAAACGTTTACGTGAGCTGATTAGTGGAGAAATAAGTCCGGAAAAAACACAACTGAATCGTGTACAGCGTGTTATCAATGCCTGGCTAAACCTGCCCTCTTACTGTGATGAACAGGGGCTGGCTCTGCCTATCAAGTTTGAAGGTGATAACCCCAGCTTCACCGATTTGGTAAAACAATCCAGTGGGGATATCACCGCCAGAACGGTCTTTGAAGAGCTGGAGCGCATGGCAGCTATCACAACCGATAACAACGGTTTGATTCATTTAATGGTTAACGGGCTTATTGCCCCCCCTGGAAGTAATGAACAGTGGCAGCTGGCAGGGCAATCAGCATATGACCTGCTTTCTACCCTCAATCATAATATTAGCAATACAGATCAAGCAGCATTGATGCAGCGTTATGTTTGTTATCATTTACCCGAAGAAGACTATCTGGAGTTTAAACAACTAAGCAGTGAACGCAGCCAGGAATTACTGCTTGAATTAAACCGCTGGCTAAAAAACAAGACGCAGAATAAAGACCGTACTGCCCATAAGAAAACGGTGCGCACGGGCTTAGGCATTTATCACATCAAGGAATGATATACCCTAGATAATCACGCTTAAAAAATATCAAAAATCTATTAATACACGATCCTTTATCACATCCCCCCCTTTTTAAACTTACTGCCCAGCCAATCCCCCCCCCATTTATCTGTTTAGTATTTGTTTATTCGACGATTGAATCTCTGCATGTAAACAAAAAATACACAGACCTTTTACCGTTATTTACTTAACAGGCATTCTGTCTGCCAAGATAATTGCCGCTAAACGCATACAAAAACAACAATCAGACGCCATAAGAAACACCCCTATCTACTTGTTTTTAAAGATATTTAAAAATAACCTCTCTAATTGATGGGAATTTATTCCCATGAGTCGATTATTTATTGTATAGTTATTAAACATTAACAAGCCACCAACACTTTGCTTACGTGTTAGTTACTAACAAATGAGAGATCAATATTCATTTTTTGTAAAAATTGTAAACTCAAGTGAATGGATGGCCAGGTTTTGCAATTGAAAAGGGAATGCGTTTATTTTTCTGCATGATTCAAGGAAAAATAAACACCATAGGAAGTCATTTATGGGGCAGTTTTATACTCACAAGAACAAATCTGAAAAAATGATGAATAATGCACTCAGTATTATTGATGGTTTTAAAAATCACGGATGGGAATCAAACCCGTTAGAAAATATATTTACACTTAAAAATAATAGTCCTGAACAATTACTTAATTTTGTTCAACTTAGCCTTAAGGAGTTCCCCGCTGGAGCATCCTTTATCGATGTGACCTTAAGTTATTTATGCAAAGAGGATTTTGAACAACTGCTAACAGAAACCCGGATAATACTCACTGATAACAGCAATCATTTGGCAGCAAACTCAGTAATGCATATTGCCTCATTGCAGTATCCGGAAATGGTTGACGCCTATTCTACAAAAATAATTACTGAACGGCAGATACACGCTCCTGCATGCTCTCAACAGGATTGTGAAATTAAAAACGGTACATCCCGTCAGCTTTTTTTTGATGATGTAAAACATATCGTATTTGACGAAGATTATTTACTCGGTGTAGATAATCAACTACAGAGCAGCCTCAACGGTAAGGATTGTTATAAAAATAGCCACCCTTCCTGGCAACTGGAAAAACAGCATTCACGGAAAACTGATTTTGGTGGAAATCTTAATAACACTTGCGGCTGCTGTGGCGATCAACTTCAGCGTTTAATCCACCTTCCCGCCGATACGATAAACAATCATTATCCCATTACCCTGGCAACATGCACTGCATGTCTAGGCTGGGAAGAAGACGCCTTTTTTTATCGTCATGATAAACAGGGACTGCCCGAAGCGATAGATTTTTTAGACAATCCATCTCCGGCCTTTTTCTCAGCAACGCCGTTTAAAAAAACGGCCGTTCACCTTACCGATACACCAGCAAGATGGTGCAATCAAAATTGGCATATGGCAAAAGGCAGAGAGAATTTAAACCGCATTGGTGGCCGTCCTACCTGGATACAGGATGCAGTTTATCCTCAATGCCCATGTTGTCAGAATACAATGAAATTTTGTGCACAGTTTGACTTTGCCATGGCAGATGAAAATGAAGACTCTATAGAAGGTATTTGTTATGCCTTTTGGTGTGAAGACTGCGCCGTATCGGGCGTCTTACGGCAATACAATTAACAAGAACATGAGTTATTTTATTAGTTCATAGAACGAGATAATTTTTACAAATTCCAAAAAATATACATGGAAAATATTCATGGAAAAGTATTTACGTTATTGAAGATCACGCCATCTTAAAACTGACAACAACTCACAAACAACATAATAATAAAACAGGGAATCATGATGAATAATATAAATAAAAAAAACACTATTGCAGCTACGTTATTGGCATCCGTGGTCTTTTCAGGCTGTCAAACCAGCCTTAACATACCAACTGAAGAGTTAATTGCCGACTATATTATAGTCGCTAACGGTAACGGTGATACATCTGTCAATGCGTCATTTGAAACAACCACATTGTTTGACTTTGTCACGCTGGATGATGCAGAGTCGATTAGCGCCGAAGTCAATAATGAAGTTAAACGCATGGAGAAAATGGACAGCAAAGAATTTCCCTTCCCTCTCAATATGCTGGTTAAAATGTTGGACGAGGCCATGGCCTATTCAACCACCTTTAGTGAGGAATCATCAGGTGCTGAATTTACTCTAAGTTTAAAACGACATGACGGCTCCATATTTATATCCACAGCGGTATTGCCCGATGCACCGACGTTATTCTCGCCCATGGAAAATCACGTTTTTGAGCGTGATGAAGAGATTATTTTTAATTGGCAAACAGTCGACAGTGATGTGATTTCAATGTCATTTACCAGTTTTTGTTATGATGTTGACAGTGCAGGCGACGATATCATTAAACTGTATAATTTATCCGAGAAAAACCCGGATGGCGCCAGTGGTGACAGTGACATCATCGCCGATACAGGTAGCTACCAAATGAGTGGAAATAAGTTAATCGGAGATGCTATACCCGCTGCTGGTGTGGACCGTTGTAAAGTTCTATTTAGACTGACTAATTCTCAGGATGGAGTCTCAGATCCAAATTTACATGGCAACAGCTCTATCGAAGCGAGGCAAGAACGCGAGGTGATGTTTTACGTGAAGCTATAACTATTTAACCATCACAGACACCAAAACAAATATTACATAGAGGTGTATAGAAGATATAAACGTCCCGCCCTAATTCGAGCTGGCTGCTACCATCAAGATAGGTATCACTCAGCTCCAAGAGGTTCGTTTTGAATTCTTCAATTGTTTATCTTGGCCTGGATGTTGATGATGCTCAATATCACGGCTGCACAATGAATAAAGAATCCGGTGAAATCATCACTTTTCAATGCAGGATAATATTAAAGGGCCTGCTTAATCAGATAAAAACTCACCAAATACTTTTTAAACAGCTCACTCAAACTATGTGTATGAAGCTTCCTATATTGCCTTTACCTTGCAGCGTGACCTTTCATAAAAAGGCTATCACTGTGATATTTTCGCTCCCGCCAGCATACCAAGCCCACGCACACGTCAAATAAAAACCACCACCCTGGAGGCTTATCGACAGGAAATCGATGCGTTAGCCAGCACCGAAAAATACCAACCGGTTGTTAAGGCCTTGATTTTTTACAAAGGCATCAAGAATATTTTCCCTCAAACTTGGCGACTGAAATTGGCAAACTACAGATTGATCCAAGTCTTCGCCGCCAAGGGCATAAGAAAAATATTTCGAACTACCATCAACTCAATCCGTACCATCAAACCACCATGCCCAATTTACTGGCCCCGTTTCTGCTGCAAGCGTCTCTATCGGGTTTGATACGTCATATGCAGACCGGTGTCTCCTGTATCTGGGCAGCTGGGGGCCCTTAATCGCCATGGGTAGCTAAGATGCCGATACGCTCTTGTCCGATGACCGTATCGAGCAATTTCCCGATTACTTTCAAGCCATCACCCTAACCCGTATGGATCAGTTAAAGATGTCGGCTGAAGCAAAAAGATAATACAACGGCACCGGTTAATCGCCGGAGGTTCAACGGTTACGCCAAAGATAAAATCCCCATGGCCAACGGGGACAGTGCAGAAAAAGGCCGCAAGACGCTTATCTCACGGCGTTTGGGCTAAAAGAGAGCACACCGAACAAGCGAAAGATAGCGCGACAATCCGAACGCATCTTAGCAATGCCCCCCGAAATCAATTATCCGGAAAGGATAGCGTAGTCGAAACCATTGACAAAAGACCGATGGTCTCTTATATTTCAAATAAGAGACCAGTGGACACTAGCGAAAGACATGAATTGGCAGCGAGCAACAACAGACGAAAAGAAGAATGAGAGAAAACAAGCCATTTATAAGGCAGCCTTCGATCTTTTCAAAAAGAACGGCTATGACAAGGTGAGTTTCAATGGCATTGCTGCTGAAGCAGGATTTACTAAATCCAATATGTATCGGTACTTTAGCTCCAAAGAAGAGATTTTTTTAAATGTGTTTTCCGAGCTATTTCAAAAATGGGTTGAGGACTGTAGCAAACGACTGCAACAACTTGAACAAGACGAAACGATAGCGCATTTTGCAAATACCTGGGTGCAGTCACTGATTTCTCATCCGCATTTCCTTGATCTATGCCCACTTCTTTTTATCTCTCTTGAAAGCAATAGCTCCTTTGAGCAGTTGCTTGAATTCAAAAGAATGGCTAAAAATTTACTCTATCAATTGACCCTTGAAATCAGCAGAGTCTATCCAGATATCCATGATGAAAAAGCGTTTAAGCTGCTAACGCTTACGCATGCAGCGACCACAAATTATTGGGCGGCAGCTACACAAAATGAGACGCTTAAAAAAATCTACCAGCAAGATGAGTTCAAAGAGTTGAAGCCAGATTTTGAAAACGATCTAAGCACGTCCATTGAAATATTTATTCAAGGGATCAGAGCCAGTTAGGCGAGCAATAACCAGAACCAGAACCACATTGGCTACGCAGAAATCAGCTGGCTAAAAAAATTAATTGAAAACAAGGTTTTTTTATGACACATCATATTGAGAACACAATAAGAGTTAATGTCCCTGCAGCGAAAATATGGCAAGTGCTGGAGGACTTCAGCAGTGTTGAAAAATTCGCCACTACAATAAAAACATCACCTATCGTCAATGATATAAGGTCAGGGCTGGGAGCCAAACGCTTGTGTACTTTTACTGATGGCTCAAGCCTGGTTGAAGAGATTATTGATTTCCAGCAGGGCCAAGGTTTTACCATGGAACTCTCTGAGTTTTCGCTACCGTTAAAGAGTATGTCTGCAAAAATGGGGGTGAAAGAGATTGATGCTAATAGCAGCGAAATCTACATGTCCTCTGACTTTGTCGTAAAAGCAGGCCCATTAGGATGGCTGATGGGATATTTAATCATGCGACCTATGATGAAGGGCGTGTTCAAGAAACTGATGACTGGATTGGCCTATCATTGTGTGACAGGAAAGCGAGTGGATGACAAATTACCGCCGAATGAAGAACTGGCTAAAATAATACTCGGTTAGTTTCATTACCCCTACTAAGCCCCAAGCTAAGGCCTTAGTAGGGGGAAACGGGCCTTCAACAAGCCTATTCACCTTTCACCACCGAATTAAGGCTTGATAAGAACTTTTTGTCATTGTGGTAAAGCTCGAAATCAGGATCGTTGAGAAACTGCTCAGCCGTTTTCCCAAACTTTCTAGCCTGTATCACCGCGGGAAAAAGTTTCTCTCTATCCCGCGTCAATGCGTAGTGACAGGCGAGGTTAAAGAGAAGTATCTCATTGCTAATCGCATTGAGTTTGAAATTCTCACCTAGAATAGAGTTCTCAAGCCTATCAAAAATCGTACTATCGTTGAGTTTCACGCAGAGAATAATACCGTTACTGGCAACATCCGTGCTCTTTTCTGATAGGCCACTGTTAAGAACAATTGCATCGACATAGCTATCAAACAGCTTCTGAGCAACGTGATACTGTTTATTGCCAAGAGCGTGAATCATCAACTTTGTTGTGTAGTTGGCTAAAATGGTAGGCAACGAATAGAGGTCTTTAAAGCGCTGTGAAATATTTTCCGATTCAGTGATGTAATGATCGATCTCATCAGGCGTGTGCATTGCGTTTTCAAACTGACTATGAAGTTGAGAAACACTGAGTTTATAGACTTGTCGTTCTTTTTCCTCTTGTTCTCTAAGAAGATCTCTTTGCTTCTCACTCTGCTTCACCATATTCTCAGCTTCCAGCTCCATTAACCGTATTGGGTCAGTTTTATAACTCACAATATGGAGGCTAATAACGGTAACAACAACCGATGTAAGCCAGAGGTGAAAATACAGTGGAACGGCCTCTTTTGTTTTTAAAGCCGTCACAAACGCTTCAACGCCACAGGCAAGATAGGTAAATAACAGTGCAATAAGAACGATATTTTTAAACATCTCAACATTAATCGGAGAATTGGCACGGCTATTTGTATAAGCAGCTCCCATTGCTAATGCCCAGATATAGATCCACGAGACAATAATCGTTGAGAGTATCACCGTTATGGACAAGCCTGTTTTTCCTGCAAAATACCCAGGTAAAACCAGAAGCATTAACTCAGCCATGATTAAAAACTTCACTATATTCATCGTGTCTCTAGACATTTTTTGTCCTTCTTTTTAAGACTGTTTCCATATTTACTACCGCGTTCACTAGCAGATCCATAAATATCAGCGTACGAGAAAATAGACCAAGTGACACTGCACAATCAAATATCTAACGCCTGGCCAATAATTTTAGTACCTCAGTATTTTCAATGAAATGCTTAATCTTCTTTTCCCGTTCGATATTTGATAAAAACACCTGACCTAACAGATTGGCTTGTTAGCCTGATATGTGCTGATGATCTTTGCTCAGGGTAGAGATTGAAAATCATACATTGGAATAACAGAGAAAAATGCTCATATATGATTTATACCCTTATCTTGTATAAATGATCGAAACCGTCATCGCAGTAAAATTGACTTACTGTTACATTCAACCTTTATATGAACGGAACTGGCTTGAAAGCGGGAAAGGTATTTTAAATATGTGCTTGTATTTTTATTCCTGCCTTTTGGCATTGCCTATGTGTTTTAACACAAATCATGCTTGCGAAGTGATGATGCTGCCCCCTAAAAGAATGTGAACACAGAAAAAGTGATGAAAGCTAAGACTTATATCTGTTCCAAACTGATATTTGAACCCCAAACTGAAGGCCGATAGGAAAAAATGTTTAAACAGTTAATCAACAAAATCCGATTCCATGATGTTTATCTAGAAAACAATATAACTATCGATAATCCCTCAGATTTTCAGTGGGACCAGCAAAGCGAGCTTGTCATTGTTGGCTTTGGTGGCGCAGGCGCATCTGCAGCACTGGAGGCCAGTGAACAAGGGCTGAAAACCCTAGTTCTGGATAGGCTCACAGGCGGTGGTGCAACCAATATGTCTGGCGGAATTTACTATGCCGGAGGGGGCACACGTATACAACAGCAAGCTGGCGTGGAGGATAGCAGCGATAATATGTTCAACTATCTAAAACTGGAAGTACAAGGGGCTGTGAGTGATGGAACCTTGAGGCAATTTTGTAATGACAGCGTGGATAATTTTAATTGGCTGGAAGATTACGGGGTAAAGTTTGGTACCACGGTTTGCCCCATTAAAATGTCGTTTCCTACCGATGAATATTATTTTTATTACTCGGGTAATGAAAGCTTTGCTCCCTATTCGGATGTATCAAAGCCTGCCATACGGGGTCATAGAGGGGATCATAAAGGGTTTTCTGGACCAGCCATTTTTCAGCCGCTAAAAGCTGCCATTGAAAAAAAACCGCAAGTACAGGTCATGAATCAAACAAAAGTGGTGGCTCTGATAAAAGATAGCGCTGGCGCTGTTATTGGCGTGAAGGCCATTCAAATTGCCGACCGCCCTCTAGTGAGTAAATTACATCAGCTATCGGCAGTGCTGCCCAAATACCTGAAAAATATCGCCTTGTTTATACCGCCCTTATTCAACGTTTTTGCCATGTTAGCCGAGCAGCTGGAACTACGCTTTGGAAAATCTTTATATATCAAGGCAGATAAAGGCGTTGTGTTAGCAACCGGTGGCTTTTTCATGAATCAGAATATGGTGAAAAAATATGCCCCTGATTTTGTCGGTGGCGCCCCTATTGGCACGTTTGCCGATGATGGCTCTGGCATACAAATGGCTGTGAACATGGGGGCAAAAACCAGCTATATGGATAGCATCGGTGCGTGGCGATTTATTAATCCGCCTATCAGCCTGGTAAAAGGATTATTAGTGGGGCCATCGGGTAAACGCATCTGTAATGAAATGCTTTATGGTGCCCAGTTAGGTGATTCAATGATGCGCGAACATCAAGGCAAAGGTTGGATCATTCTTGATGATAAGACCTATAGGGCCTTGGGCGGAGATATGAATTTAAAAATTGCGCAATGGTTTCATATTTTCATGGGTTATCTATTTAAGTATGTATGCCATGTTAAAGCCAACTCTATCGCAGACTTAGCGCGTCAATTACAGATTGATGAGCAGTCCCTGACGCAAACCCTCAACGAATATAACGTTATTGCTCAAAGTAAGGATTTAGACCCTAAAGGAAAGCCTAAAGAATACATGACGCCTATTAACAGCGGGCCTTTCCATGCGATAGATATATCTTATCACAGCTGTTTTGTTCCCTGTCCTTCCATCACCTTTGGAGGCTTACAAGTGGATAGATCAATTACTGTTTTAGCATCATTACCAAAAATCATTCAAATAAAAACTAAACTATTAGTGGTTGGAGAAG
>JABSRQ010000144.1 GCA_013215055.1 Pseudomonadales bacterium
TAGTAGATCATTGACCGCAAATAGCACTCCCAGCTGTTCGGCGTTGTCGGATCCATTAAAGAAGTTACCGCCGATATTCATCGTGATAGCCCCCAGAGACTCTTCATCATCCGGGTTGGCGCCGCTGGCCTGCAACAGGCCGCCGGTATTGCTGACGTTGCCCACAGATTTGATCAGAATACTGCCATCGCTGCTAACGAGTTGTGCCTGCTGTTTGGCATCACTTGTTATCGTCAGATTATGCACATCGATGGTCAGATGCCCGCCCGTCACCTTACCGTCTTCCTGTGCCGTCGCTGTGGTCGTGATCTGACCACCCTCTATCTGCGCATACAGCTTATTCACGATGCTGCCATCGGCCTGCAACAAAAAGTTATTGCCATCGGCAAAAATCTCACCGGCATGTCGAAAGCCCGCCCCCTCGTCGGTGACGACAATTTTGATGCTACCGGCACGCAGGCTGCCGCCACGTGTGATATCAACAACCAGCTGATCCTGAATTGATCCGGTGGCTTTTACGGTATTCCATTGCTGCTCCAGTACATCGGCAATCGGTACGCTGGAATCGATCACCGTACGCGAAGAACCTGCGTATATATCGATTTTTTGCAGCTGTTGCTTGGTATCACTGAGCGCCGATTCCTGCAATTCGATCGCTCCCTGGATTTTTATCGCCTTGGCAATCAAATCCAGAGTCAACATCGTGCCAGACAACCCGCCAGGGCCTACGACGATCTCTCCACCATCGGTGCTGATAACGATGTTCTCACGTGTGCCACCACCACCGCCGTCAATAACCGTCTCATAGCCTATACGACCGGTGGTCAGCGCCAGCGCGCCCATATTTAAAAAGCGACCACCATCCACCTGTATACCGTTAGGATTAGCGATGATGACGTGGGCGGTGGTGCCATGGACACGCAAATCACCATAGATCTGCGAGATATCACGGCTTGTGACCTCATTGATGATGGTCCTCGCATTAGTGATGGAAGAGAGGTTTCTCAGTACGGCACCTTTACTGGAGACATCAAATCGGTCATAGGCGTTGTAGCTGACACCACTGCTATTAGGCAAGGCAATGTCGACAAACTCAACGCCGGCAGCATTTACAAAAACAGAGGTATTGCTTGAACCATCGGGCACGATGTCACTATAAACATATGCTGGAAATAGAAGGGTTGGAATTATGACCACGGATACTGTCATCAGGATTTTTAAATAAGAGACTTGCACTTACAGCTCCCTAAAAGAAGTCTTCGATCTAATAGCGATCAGAATCTTACAGGCTTATTCTAAAATATAAAGTAACTACCTCACAGTTATAACCATATGTTATATGCAGTATTCAGCTCCAAAAAAAAACACGTTGTTAAGCACATATTTAAAATTACACAGGCTTCATATCACCGATAAAGTTGTTGCAACAATGATCAACAGGTAATATATAGCGCTATATTATTCTTATCAGCTGAGCCGCCAGCCAGGGTTATCACCATGCAAATTAACAAGCTTCCAACAGCTTTCTCGAATTAATCAGTTCAAAGCGCTCGCTACGTGCTTACCTGCCTGAATCACTGAATCAAGCGACGCTGAAAAGCATCTTCAACACCGCACAAACAGCACCTTTAAGCCGTAATACAAAGCCCTGGCAAGTGGGTATTGTTAGTGGAGCTGCACATGATAGGCTGCAGACTAAATTTAAAACCGCGGTTATGAGCTGTGATCGGCCGCTGCCTGTTCTACGTTTTGGTTATCCCAACAACGATGCCTGGTACCTTCTTCTGGATGAACAAGGCCTTTGTTGAACATGCCAGAGATATCGGCATGGATCATATACCTAATTAGTGGTGTAGTACCGACCAGGCATTAAGCCTTAGCCTTGCATGATTTCAAAGCCCAGTTTTTCTGGGTTTTTTATTAGCTGATAAATAAAAAATTAAGACTCCCATCGTAACTTATGTTTTTAGTCTCATTAACGCGTTGAACTAACCAATTCAAAGATATACGTTCACTTCCCGTATTAAATACCGCCTTTAAACTTATCTTTATTTTAATTTCGATTTATCTGCATTGCTTTATAATGCGCGAAAAATCATTTTGATGTAGAGATCGTTAAATGGAAAAGCAATTCACTTTGTCTAAAATTTTTAGGCACTTGGCTACGCGCTCTTGCCAATGGCCTAAAACCATCATTGTCATTCTGCTTGCAGTCTTGGTTATACTGGCTTCCGGTTTAGGTCGCCTAACCATGGATACCAGCGATGAAGCGATGCTGGAAAAAAACGATATAGCACGTGTGCACTACGACCAATATAGGTCCATGTTTGGCACTGATGACTCCATTCTTATCGTTTTTGATATGGGCGCAGAAAAAAGTGATTTTCTGAGCAAGAACCTGCCACAAATGCATACCCTGCAAACCAACATTGAAAAAGACGTTGGCCACTTAAAAAGTGTCGTGAGCATTATCAATGCCAGACGTACTTACTCAGAAGATGACAGTTTATACGTTGAGGACTTATTGGAAGGCTACCCTGATCATCAATGGAAAAATGATGATCTGATTGATTATTTACTCCAGCAACCCAGTTATAAAAATCGCTTAATCAGTGAAGATGGCCGCTATACCAGCATGGTGATTCAGCTGGAAACCTTTAATGGCGAAGGTGAGTTACTCAACGATGCCGAATTAGCACAAAGCGTCAATACATTAGATGCATTGGTGGATAATTTTCGCCTCAGTACGGGCCTCAACCCGATGCTTACCGGCAGGTTATATATTAAAACTCACCTCGATAGGACCATTATGGTTGAAGCAAACATTACCGCTTCTATCGCGATGGTATTAACCGTGGTCTTTATGATCTTCTTTTTCAGGCGCGCATCGGCTGTGATCTTGCCACAAATTGTTATTATGGCCTCCATTCTTTGTGCGTTGGGGTTAATGGCCTGGATGGGAGCCCCTTACACCATGCCTATAGGTACACTGGCTCCACTTATGATTGCACTGGGTATTGCCGACAGTGTGCATGTGCTGAGTTTCTTTTATCAGTTTTATGCCAAAACCGGTGAAAAAATTGATTCGATTATCCGGGCCTGTGAAGCTGCAGGGCCTGCCGTATTGCTAACCAGCTTAACCACTGCAGCCGGTTTTGCCTCATTTATGGCAGGCGATATCCCCTCCATTTCCGATTTAGGTTTTTATAGTGCAGTAGCCGTACTGACCGCACTTATCTATAGCATGTTTTTTATTCCTGCCGTATTAGCGGTGGTCCCGGTAAAACGCCCAGAAGTCGAAACATCAGCTTCATTTGTTTTAAACAAAGTATTAACTTTCTGTGAAAACCTGGCGTTAACATTCCCTAAAATCATCTCGGTGATTGCGATGCTATTATTATTTTCTGGCTTTTATCAGTTAAGTAAAATTGAATTCAGCCATGATGTATTGGCATTATTCCCAGAAGAACATCGCATTAATCAAGAAGCCAGAAGCATTGATAACGTTATGCATGGCTTTAATAATATTGAAATTATTGTTGATAGTGGTGAAAAGAACGGTATTTATGATGAACAGTTTATTCAAGCTATGTCCGATCTGCTTGAGAAAATTGAATATCAACATATTGAAGGCATAGACACTGAAAATGTTTATTCGGTACTGACTATTTTAAAAGAAACCCATCAGGCCTTACATGAAAACAAAGCAGAATTTTATGCACTGCCCGATAATCGTGAATTAATCGCACAAGAATTATTGATGTTTGAAAGTAATAATTCAGCAGATTTATTTGCGGTTGTGGATGATGATTTTCAACACCTAAAATTATCCTTAAAAATCCCTTATAAAGATGCGGTAGATTACATCGTATTTTTTGCTGAATTAGACAATATCATCGCCGCCGAGCTGAAAGGTGAATATGACTTTCATACCACCGGGGCCAGTAAAATAAGCGCAAGTACCACGCCACTGGTTGTTAGCACAACGTTTAAATCCTATGCCATTGCCATCTGTTTAATCAGCTTGTTAATGATAGCGATGCTGGGTTTAAAACTGGGTTTAATCAGCATGATTGGCAATCTATTACCCATAGCGATCTTATTCCATATCATGGTGTTTTTTGATCTCACCTTTGATCTTACAACCATGATGGTAGGCGCGATAGCATTGGGGATTGTGGTAGATGATACCTTACATTTATTGCATCACTATAAACATGCAAGAAGCCGTGGCCTGGATGCTAAAGCCAGCATACACCATAGTTTACATGGTGTAGGTCGTGCTCTGATTATCACCAGCCTGGCATTTGGCATCGCGGTAATGGGTAACTGTTTTGCAACGCTTACCAGTGCCGTTATCTTTGGCGCCTTAATGGGTGTTGTCACTTTCCTCGCGTTGTTTGCCGATCTTATTGTTCTGCCTGCCATATTGTTGATCCTGGATGCTAAACCCCAGACGGTAACTATGAAAAACCAGATAAACCAAGACCGCAACATTGAAAAAATAAACGCAGATCTGTCTTAGAATAGCTGCAGTTTGTCTCTGCGCGCCATAGTAAAATCGTGTTGAGTATTTTTGTTAAAGCCAGCATTTAGCTGGCTTTTTCATAACTCATATTTGGCGTTTGGTGATATTAGAGTAGGCCTTAAAACGTTCATCACTCGCCAGTCTTTCAACGCTAGAGGCTAATCTCTTGGTCTCTCATATTTTGCCAACCTGAAGCCTATTCTATCGCTTTGGGTATCACCGGCAATAGGACTACGATTACTGGCTCTGAGCATATCAGGCATATCAGCCCAAGAGCTACCACGTACCATATGCTGTTTGCAGTCTTGGGTTATGGCAGGTTTCTTTGTTTGATATTCGGGTTTATAGCAACCCTCAACCCACTCCCAAACATTACCGTATAAATCATGGAACCCACCCATGGTGGCAGCTAGGCTTTTAACCGCTTGGGCAGATTTATTACCCCATTTTGAGCAACCTTCACAATGTGCCTTTTGAGGCGCTACCGTAGATGTTGATTCCAGTTTAGCGGCATATTCCCACTGCGCCTCAGTAGGAAGACGATAAGTTTCACCGGTTTTTTCACTAAGCCATTGAATAAAATCCAGCGCTTCTGGGTAGCTGACATCGGTTATCGGAAATTGATGTTTAGCTTTATTGATATTCTCAATTTTTAAATCGCCTTTATAAAATAGATAGGCTTGGTATTGCTCTACAGTTACTTCCGTCACGCCCAATGAAAAGGACATGATCTTTTCTTTATGCACGGGGTATTCATCTTCATGACCTCCGCCTTCTGTATCTCCCATTAAAAATTCATCGGCTTGCAGGGCAATCATTTTCGGTGTTGCTAACGCAATCATCTTTTCTTGAAAAGCAATGTTATAGGCCGCAATCGCTTGATGATAAAACAGAATTGCCGGTGGGTATTTTCCAGCCAAGGCTTCGGTCTTGCCTTGTTGGATAAATATCTCGGCCGTATCCGCCTGGGTCAAGCTCTGTTCAGAGCCGATGGCGACAAAACGCTGTTGCTGAGCCGTGACAAGATTAACAACCTCAACCAAACTTGCACTGTTAGCCACCAACTGCTGATAAAGTCTGATCACATCGTCACAAGCTTGAATACGCGTTTGATAAGGCCGATTTTTTTGCATTAAGTTTTGATAAGTCTTTAAAGAAAACTGCTGTTTTTCTGGCATGCCCATAGCGTAGTTTTCAGCCAAGCTTAACCATTTTTTTTCTGCCTCGTTAATAGGTGCACAAGCTTGTGAGACTCGTTCATTGTAAAGTTGGCTTAAATGATTTTTAAGCGAAAAAGACAAAACCTTTAACTGTTTTTTGGATTTTCTTAGCGGTAGTTCAGCTATGGGTAATACGACATAAAGCTGTTCTTTTAATTGTTCGATATTGCTGGCATTTGTCACTGCAAAGCGATGCAATTGCTTTGCATCGCGGTTTTGTAACGTCTGGGTAAAATATGCCTGCTCTTTCTCAAGCACTGCAAATAACTTTAATAGCTCAGGATAAAACTTAGCGATAGAATTTAATTCTACCTCGACGGCTGTCTTTTTGGGCTCAATATCATCAAGTACTACAGTTTCTGAAATCGGCTTAATTTCAGGCTTGGCTTCAGGAATGATCTTGGCTTCAACCACGTCTAATTTAATCTCTACCGGGCCTGATACATTCAATTTAACTACGGCAAAAACACCTACCAAGGCAAGTATGGTTACGGCAATTATTATCTGAGGGTTACGTTTCATATCAGTCAAACTCAATTAATACAAGTACAGGTAATACGCGCAAAAACAGTCCAGTCATCCTGATTTGGAATAACATTATCTTTTAGCGCTTTTGCGGCGGTCATATCCAATCGAAACCAGTTATTATCACTGAGCCCTACACCGATACCGGCTGCGGCCGCTTTTTTATCGGCACCTTGTAACCTGACTTTACCGGCATCATAAAAACCAAATACATCCATACTTAAATAAGATAAATTAAGGCCGTTATAATGCAGCTCTAATTGTTGATACCAGCCACTGTCACCGGATAACGCTCCCGCTTCATAACCTCGTATTGTTGAAGGGCCACCAATAGTGATGGTTTCTATCCCCCTTAAGCCTTGAGTATGTGAATACTGCCCTTCAACATGCTGCAGTACATACATATTCCAGGGAAGATGATAAATGCCAGTGACATCTGCATTGAACAGGTTATTGGAAGTATTATCATCAAGGTCTAATTTATCATCATTACGATTTAGACTGATATTGGCCCGCGAAGATAACTGCCAACTTGGCCCCATCCAAATATATTCTCCACCAGCAGTAAGTTGATAAAAGTTGTACTTACTAATATCAACCGTTACTCCATCCTTGCCATTTCCTTCAGAAGTTGATTGCGTGGCATTTATCGATAATAAAGTATTAAACCACATAGACGGAGTAGAGAAACTTAGATGGCTTGCATCAAAGCTGACTCTGATGGACTCACCATGAATATCGAAATCTCCAAAATCCGATGCAGCAATCACTTCGGTGCTGGTATAAGAAGTTGTTCCGCCCATGCGCCAACGCGAAGTCCCTAAAGGTGCGTTATAACCTAAACTTAAAGATTGCATACCTTCAGAGAACAACATATAGGCCAGGCTTCTATCACCGGCTAAAAACAATTGCTGGCGTTGATACATAGCACCTACTTCTTCTTGGCCTGAACTGATATACCCCTGATTATCGGCAAATAGCTGCAATACATCTCTGCTAGGCTCATTCACTTGCACCACGATATCGGTTAACCCAAAACTATCCCCGGCCTTCAACTCGGCTTGCAACTGTTGTTGATTGACGCGGTTATAGATCAGAATATCATTTTCAATTTCACGGGCATCCAAAGAACTGGATAAGCCACCTGGCTGTACCCAACTTCGAATAGCTGCATCTTCAGTATAATCATTACCCTCAATTTTAAGTGCGCCTAAAGTGCCTTCAATCAAGCGTACATAAACAATACCGTTTTCAATTTGTTGCTGTGGTAACACAGCGGTGGCTGTATAGACGCCTTTTTTACGGTAAAGAATATTGATTTTCGCAACCATTTTTTTCAAATCACCAAAACTCACGTCTTTACCGACATAAGCTTCAACCACTTGAATCAAGTCTTCTCGATTTAAATGCTCGGACTTGGAAAAGTTGACCCGTTGCAAGGTGAAACTCGCTCCCTTGGGCGCATCTTCGCTAGCTTTTATTTCACCATCTTGTTCATGTTTTTTAGCTTCGTCATTTTGATTTTTCTTACGTTGCAAGCGTTTCTCTTGACGGATTTTATCCTCTAATGCTGCACCGGGATTAATAGCAGGAGCGTTAACCCCAGGAAGTGCAGAAAAAACAGTGGGGCTAAGTATTAGACCACAACATATTACTAACGACTTAACCTTCACCTTGTTCAACCTCACCCTGTACTTGTTTATATGCCAAAACATCATCTACGGAGATACTTTCCCCATCACTTTGTTTATCACCTTCATAACGGAATACATCAGACTGGCTGCGGTTACGAATACGTACACCCTGTAAGAAAGAAGACCAATCGAAGATTTTATCTATCCATCTAATCTCTGGAGGGTTAGGTAACAATTCAGAAATACGCGTAGTGTTTAAATGCTGAGATGATGCACTTAACGCACCATAACCGCTGCTACCCTCATCACTCACGTCTGCCTGCCAACCACGATAATTTAACTCTACGTCGGCATCATGGCGCGTGAACTGGGCATTAGTGGTAATTTGATTACCGTTGGTTATCATCCAGAACGGGCCATACGCTGAGGCAAATTGACCATCAACAGCCTTAGACGTTAAATCATTATTATTCATATAGAGACTTAACACATCTGTTTGCAGCACTAACGTATCTTTTACATCCGCATGATCAAGAGTGAGATCACCAGCTACTGAAATCTCGCCGTTATCCGTACGAAGTTCAGTAATGTGCAGACGCGGTGTATTTTCAACATTGATGGAAACCGATTGAGCACGGCTATTGTCTCCATAGCCTGAAACGCTCAACGATAATTGATCTTGACCACCTGCATCGATAGATACCTTCACTTTAGCTGAATTAAGTTTTACCTCACCGGGTTTATTCATCACTAGATTATTAACAACAATACCTTTTGTTGCCGCCAACTCTACGCTGTTAGCGTGCAGTTCTTTGGTGATCAATAAACCATCAACTAACATCCAAGTCGCATCACCCACAATCTCATCGATGGTCAAATTAGCTGCAGCTTTAATAGTGACATCACCGTTGTTGGCGCTGATCAATTCGGCATGAAGATCGGATCGAGTCACCAGGTTAATATCTCCATTGTCACTCTGGGCAGATAACCACGGAAGATCAACAACCAAAGGATTACCGATACCCGTTGCTGTGCTCAACGTGGCCCTAGCTTGTTCTCCTGTAGCCTTAAGATGTATTCCGTTTTGTAACGTAGTGGTATCAATACCATAAATACCACCGGCCTCACTACTTATAACAAACGCATCGGCTGCATTGTGATGACTGAGCATATTGGATACATGAATATCATTGGTAGTGGCTATATGAATCGCGCCTTCTGTCTCAATACCTGAATCAAGCCCCATAATAAGGCTATCTGCATGCACACTTAAATGACTAGCACTCGTTAGCTTCATACCATCAATTAATGTAATGCTGTCATTTGCACTCAATGTAACTTGAGCGCCAGCAACAACATCCCCTTGCAATGAAATAGCATTATTAGTGCTACTTAAATGCATGTCTGAACCTACGGTAGTTTGATGGATCTCTAAGACATCGGCAGCATTAACATCAAGAGATGTCGCGATGTTCATATCCCCCATAAGCGTTACACCCGCCTCACTCTCCATAACCACGGATTGCGCCTTAACATCTCCCATAGTAATGCCATTAACTCCGGCATCAACTAGCAAGTCCCCCGCTACTGCCAGGCTGCTTTCTTTGTCAAACAAAACCCCATCGGCAATAAGGTTCACATCAGAAGACTGAGCAGTAATGGTTGCATTATCTGCGGTGATATTACCGCTAACTGTATTTAACGTTAGATTATTGCTTGCAGTAAGATCTGCAGCAATGTTAATGCCTTTTTGAACTTGCACATCTACATGCCCGGCATTCACTTCGCCATTAAACACCACAGTCTCACCCGTTACGGTAACCGCGTTATCGGCATTAATTGCTCCTAACTCAATAGCATTTGTTACCACGATAGATGCATTATTACTTAGCGATAATTGCGATGACTCTGCCATTGCAAAATTTGCTGCAGTAACAGTGAAGTCTGATGCGGCAATGGTTTTATTACTGGCCAGGATAACATTATTGACTGCAGTGATATCAACGCCATTTGACGTTGTGACATCACCCAATAGAGCAACCGTAGAGTCACTATTTATAGTGGCAGATTGCGCATCAATATCGCCCATGCTCAAGCCGTTTTCACCTGCATCAAGGGTTAGATCCCCTGCTACAGTTAAGCTACTTTGAGCTGCAAATAATAAGCCTGTCGCTGACAACGTTAAATCTGAAGTCGAAGTCGTCAAAGCAGCATCAGTGGCTGAGATATTGCCTGCTGCAGTCTTTAATAGCAGAGACTCAACAGCGGTCATATCCGCATTAATTTCAATACCATTAGCAACCTGAACATCAATATCATTGGCATTAATGACACCATTGAAGGAAGCTGAATCAGCAAGTATATGTAATGTTTGGCCTGCAGTGACACCATCCATAGTCGCGAGACCAGAAACACTCACTGTAACATTTTTATCTGCCTGTAAAGACGAGCCATCAGCCATTGTCATACGTTTAGCGGTGACACCAACGACTGAAGCATTTAAGGATTTTCCTGCCGCAACTGAGACAACATTTCCTGCAACTATACTCAGTTGATTGGTAGACGCTACATCACCAAATAGAGCAATATTTTCAGTACTATTCATCGATATAGAATTGGCAATGACACTTCCCATTGTGATGCCATTAGTACCTGCATCCATGGCTAGATCACCTGCAACATTCAAAGAGCTATCTGCAGAGAATAACAAACCAGTAGCAGCCAGACTCACATCTGAAGTTTCAGTAGTGACATTGGCATTATTGGCGGTGATATTCCCTTTTGTAGTATTCAGTAATAACGTGTTTGTGACAGCCATATCGGCATTAATCTGAATACCTTCACCTGCTAGAGTGAGCACATCCTTTGCAGCTACCGCACCATTAAATGAAACATTATTAGCTGTCACATTTAAAGCTTCAGCAACTTTTATTGAAGCCAATGTAGCAGTAGCATCTGCCGCAATTTTAGCCCCCGCCTTAGAAAGCAGTTGTGAATTATCAGCCATCACAAAACTGTTGGCCGCGAGATTCATATCACCGCCATCCAGTATCTTTCCAGCCGCTAAAGTAACAGTATCAGCTGCCAAGACATCCAACATATTGCTGGTGGTTACATCGCCATTAAAATCAACCGCGCCTGCACTGTTAATATCCGTAGAGCCTGCATTGATTTCACCCATGGCGATATCGGAAGCTGTTGAGCTTAAGCTCAGATCTCCAGCAACATCCAAAATGCTATCGCTGGCAAAGTCGATACCTGTACCTGAAATGCTTGCGTTGCCTGATTTGGCTGCAACCGTTACCGCATCCACGGTAATGTCACCGGTATCACTGATCAGAGACAAAGCGTTTTCCGCGATCATCGCCGCGTGTAAGGCAATCCCGCTATTGGCATTAACATCGATATCTTTAGCAGTGACCACACCGTTGAACGCTGCAACGCCTGTGCTCACATCCACATCTAAAATGTCGACCACATTAAGCGCTGCAAATATGGCCAAGCTATCTACGGTCACTTTTGCCCCCGCTTTAGAAAGCAGCTGACTCGAATCAGCCATAACAAAGCTATCGGCCGTGATATTCACATCACCACCATCGAGTATTGTGCTCGCCGCTAAAGTCACTGCATCAGCTGCCAAGACATCCAGCATATTACTGCTCGTGAGATCGCCATTAAAATCAACCGCGCCTGCACTGTTAATATCCGCAGAAGCTGCATTGATTTCACCCATGGAGATATCGGATGCTGTTGAACTTAAACTCAAATCTCCAGCAACATCCAAAATGCTATCGCTGGCAAAATTGATTGCAGTACCCGAAATGCTTGCGTTGCCTGATTTAGCTGCAACGGTTACCGCATCCACGGTAATGTCACCGGCATCACTGATCAGGGATAAACCATTATCGGCAGTCATCGCCGCTTTCACAGCAATACCGTTACTGGTGGCAACATCGATATCGGCTGCATCAACTGAACCGTTAAAGGTCGCAGCACCTGATGCGACATCCACATCTAAAGTGTTTGTTACATCAACCGCAGCAAAGCTTACAGCAGATTCAACATCAATCACTGCAGATTTAGCTGAAACTAGCTGAGCATTTTCACCCATCATGAAACTGTCAGCTTCAACTAATAAGTCACCCGCATTTAGCACTTTATCCGCTGCCAGGTTCACCGCATTAGCGGCAATAATAGCTACCGTGTTAGTGGCAGTGACATTTCCTTGTAAATCTAAGGCCGCTGCGCTGTTGATATTGATGCTGTCGGCATTCAAGGTATCAACTGAAATATCGGTGGCCGTTGAAGTCAACGCTAAAATGCCTGCGGCCTTCACTGTGCTACCAACCGCAAGATTGATACCAGCACCGCTT
>JABSRQ010000145.1:0-8113 GCA_013215055.1 Pseudomonadales bacterium
TAACGGTTACTGGTGGTCTCCCGAACGCTCCATGTTGCAAGCGGCTATCGATAATACCCAGACCTATGTAAACGGCGATGTGAAGCTGAAACTCTATAAAGGTAATGTGACCGTTGTAGGGCGCAAATCGACCGATACCTTGTTTGATGAAAATATTGCGACGTTTGAAGATGATGCCGGTGCCTATGATCAGCAAGACGCTGCAGGTTTTATCAAGTTGAATGCGTTACGACTGCGTATTGCTGCGAAAAAAGGCCGTTCACCTTTATAACAGGGTTATAAAGGTTTATTGCTAAAGCCGGCAGTTTCTTTTGAACTGGCGGCTTTTTTGTGTCTGTAAGGTTTATTTAAGCGAGAAATTGAGATTAACCGTAAATTCTTCCATATCATTCAGCTGTGTCGGTAATGGTGGGTAACTGGAAGATCTGACCGCTTTTTCTGCGGCTTTATTTAAGCTGGTATAAGGGCTTTTGTTTTTAAGCTCGGTTTGCATCAGCTTGCCGTGGCGGTTCAGCGTGATGATGATCGCCACACGGCCTTGCTGGCCTTTATTTAATGCCTTGGTGGGGTATATCACTTTCTCCTGGGCGATACGAGTGATGTTTTGGCTATAGGCCTTATGTACATTTTTACGCATTTGTTCACGAATACGGTTGCGTAAGGGGTTGCCACGTTTCTTTTTGCGTTCTTCTTCAAGGCGTTTTTCTGCAACCAGCTTTTGTTCTTCCAGTCGCTTCTGTTCGGCTAAGCGTTTTTGCTCGGCCAGTTTTTCCGCTTTGGCTTTTTGGGCCGCATCGACAATGCGTTTTTGCTCAGCTTTTTTGGCCGCTTCCGCTTTACGTTTGGCTCTTTTGGCAATTTCAGCTTTGCGTCTTTTTTCGGCTTTTTTAGCGGTCTCTGCATTTTTTGCCTTACGCTTTTTTTCGGCTTTACGTGCACTGGTTTTCTTTTGTGTTTCGCCTGCACTTATTGCAAGGCTGCTGGCTGCAAAAAGCCCCCAGGCGGCCACTTCTTGATAGCGAGCTTGTTTGTTGGCAGGCAATGTCTGATGCATACGGCTGCTTAATTCAGAGGCATTGTCATTGCTTTGTCGATTTATAATATGTTCTTTAAATTCGCTGGAAGGAGGGCGTTGGCCTATCCAAGCGCGTAATAAAATAGGGAAATAATTATCGTCTTTAACTTCCAGAACCAGGGTTTGGTTGATTCGCACTTGTGTGCCAGAACCCGGGGTATGATCAATCGTGATGACATCACCTTTATATAAGGCGTCTTTGGCAATCTGGGTGAAGGAGAAGATTTCCTTACCGAGAGCTTTTTGTGTGGCTTGATTGTTATTGATATTGATGGCAGTTAACCAGGCATCGGCAAAATGACGGCTGCGCCATTTGTCTTTTGTGACCACCAGCTTCATACGTTTTAATCCTGGCGCATAGAGAATGTCTTCACTATTGCTGCTGGATTTTTGTAGATGTAAGCTGGCGATATAATATTCGCTGCCCAGCATCTGATAACTGGCAATGCCATTGATGGCTAATTTATCATGTTCCAGAGCTGCTGCGGTTTGGCAGGCTAATAGCAAAAGACCAAGACAAAAAATATGGTAGGTACGATAGATAAGCTTGCTGCAATTGGGCATTAGGCATCCGGTGTATCAATACAAATAGGGCAGGGTCTTAGATTTTCAGGAAGGTTTCGATAAAATATCCCGTAGATTCTTTTTTGACCCTTTTAGGCAGACGCGATTTTAGTGTATTTGGTATATATTTCAAGAAAACATCTGAACTTTCGTTGTGATATTGATCAACTTTTGGACAAAAATAGTTGTTATGATGATTTATAGCTGGATCAGCTGTTTCTGTCAATGGCTGACAGCCGGGTTGAAATTCGCTACTGTAGAGACCTAAATGGTCTAATTTTCAATAGCTTGTATTCTTATGGGTAGGGACGTGATGTTTAAGCAAAAGTCAGAAACCGATGCAATTATTCCTGTTCGCTTATCGGCAACGATTATTTTATTAAGAGATACCGATAGCGGCTTAAAAGTTTTATTAATGCGCCGTAATAGTCAATTGAATTTTTGTGGTGGATTCTGGGTTTTCCCAGGTGGTGCAGTGGATGCCACAGATAGCCCCGATGGCATATTACCCGAAGTTTGTGACGGTGAATCCCTTATTCTCAAAAATGCGGCTGTGCGAGAAACGCAGGAAGAGGCGGGCATAGACATTAGTATCGATGATTTAATACCGGTTTCCCGCTGGGTTACCCCCGAAGGGGCACAAAAACGTTTTGATACGTGGTTTTATATAGCTTCGGTCAGCGATGATCGTGTATCGGTGGATGGCTCTGAGATGACCGACAGCCTGTGGACCAGCTGTGAAGAGGCGATTCAACGCCATAGAGATAAAGACGTAGAATTTTTACCCCCTACGCTGATCAGCTTGATGGGCATTGCAGCTTTTGATTGTGTGGCCGATGTGAAACAGCATTATCAAGCCAAAACACCTAATCAATATTTACCTAAGGTGAGCTTCCTGCAGGAACAGTTGATTATGTTGTATCCCGGTGATGCCGCTTATGAAAGTGGCGATGCGACCGATACCACTGCGTTACACCGCTGTATTCATTCGCCGCAGGGCTGGCAGTATAAAAATGAGATTGGAGTGGTTTTATGAAGGCGATTTTATTTGATTTTGGTGGTGTTTTTGTCAGCTCTCCATTTGCTGCGGTAGACGATGTGGCGAATGAGCTGAAAATTCCAAAAGAGCTGTTACATAACATTATCTTTGGCCAGTATCATGAAGATAATGCACACCCCTGGCATCAACTGGAACGGGGTGAGATAAGCCTGGAGCAATGCCGTGAGGCGATATTATCTCTCGGGCGTCTACAAAATTTGGACATCGATATTTATCAGGTCTTTGCACGTTTTGCCGATATCGAACGGCAAAATAATGATGTGTTGATTACGCAGCTACTGCAATGGAAGCAGGCGGGCATTAAATTGGCGATAGTGACCAATAATATCAAGGAGTTTGATCATTGGCGGGATATGTTTCCGTTTGCGGTGCATGAAGTGTTTGATGTTATTGCCGATTCTTGCCAATTAGGTTTAAGAAAACCCAATCAGGCTATTTTTGAATATACGTTAAAGCGCTTGGGCGTCGACGCTTGCGATGCGATATTTGTGGACGATTATAGATCCAATGTTGAGGCAGCTGAAAAAGCCGGCATCGCCGCTTTTTGTTTAACCGCGATGGATGAGGTTACGGTGCAAAGCTTTATTGACTGGGTTGCCGTGCACTAAAAGATTCACTAGCCGTTGGGGTTTAACGTTAATCTGCTATGATTCTGGCTAACTTATTTTCTCTGCTATAAATGGCTATTTTTATGTCAGTTTCATCTTCATCTTATTTGCCAGAATTTCGTTTTCGCCGCCTTAGACGGTCATCTGTTTTACGTGATCTGGTTAGAGAGACACAATTCAGCTTAAATGATTTAATTTATCCCATTTTTGTGCAAGAAAATATTGATGCTGCCATTGCTATCGATTCTATGCCAGGGGTCTTTCGTTATCCGGAAGCTGAATTGGCGCAGGTGGTTAAAACCGCCTGGGATAAAGGCATTAAAGCGATTATTTTATTTGGTGTGTCAGAACACAAGGATGATTGTGGTAGCGATACCTGGAATGCCCAGGGCTTGATGGCAAGAATGATACTATCGGCAAAAGCAGCTGTGCCTGACATGTTAGTGATAAGTGATAATTGTTTTTGTGAATATACCGATCATGGCCATTGTGGTGTGCTCAATAAAGATGCTGTAAAGGCCGATGTGGATAACGATCTCACCTTGGTGAATTTACAAAAGCAATGTCTTGTGGCTGCACAGGCGGGTGTCGATATGATTGCACCTTCTGGCATGATGGATGGCATGATTGTTGCGATTCGCCAAGTGCTAGATGATAACGGATTTAGTCATATCCCGGTGATGTCTTATTCAACCAAATTTGCTTCAGCTTATTACGGGCCTTTCAGAGATGCGGTAGACAGCAACTTTAAAGGCAGCCGCTCCACTTATCAGTTAGATGCCGCCAATGCCCGAGAGGCTCTGGCAGAATCCATGCAGGATGAATTGGAAGGCGCGGATATTCTTATGGTGAAACCCGGCCTGGCCTATTTGGATATTCTCTGCAAAATTCGACAAAACTCACAATTACCGTTAGCGGTTTACCATGTCAGTGGTGAATATGCGATGTTAAAGGCGGCGGCGATTGCAGGCGTGATTGATGAGGAGGCGGTGGTGTTAGAAACCATGCTGGCTTTTAAGCGTGCCGGGGCGGATTTAATTATCAGTTATTATGCGTTGCAGATCAGTGATTGGATAAATTCAGAGGCATAAATGGTAACAATGTCAAAAAACTGTAAAGATTTATTTATAATAAATCTTATTTGCTAGTCAGCTTTTATACAGGTAAGCTGCTTGCCTCAAGACCTTCTAGGCGGGAAAAGCCGCCGTTTAGAATTTTCATAGGATGAAAAAGAGGCAGGCATGCAAGAGCACACTGTTTACATGGATAGTAAGCTGACACTGTCGGGCGATTCTCTTAACCTCAATCAAAAACACCGCCATGCCACCATTAAAAAACAGGCGATGATGTTTTCATGTGCCGGTTTTTTGTTGGTACTTCTATTGGGTTTGCCTTTTGTCTATTTTAAGGCAATCGATTTAAGCTGGCCGGGTTGGCTATTAGCGATGACGCTGAATATAGCGGTCTGGTCGTTCTTCTGGTTGCTTATTCATTATGAGCTGGACCAATATCTTTTTTTTGACCCCCACTTTTTATTAATACCGGCGGCTGCGGCCGGTTTGTTAATCTGCTTATTGGTCTATCTGGTGCCAGAGACACGTGTTTTGGTGTTAGGTGGCTGGTTTACCGTCTTATTATTTGGCAGTGGTCTTTTGGGTTTTGTTGAAGGTATGGCGCTCAGCGTTTTTATGGCCATCGCTCACCTGGCAACGATTTATTTGCTGATTCAAAGGGGGGAGCCGCTATCGATGGCCTATGAAGTGGGCGTGATGTTGCCGCTGATGATATTTTGGACATTCTGTTCGGTGGTGTTGGAACGCGATAAACGTAATCGCAATGAAAACCTGGATTTACGTAAACAACTCAGCGAGATGGCGTTTAATGACAGCCTAACAGGTTTACCTAACCGACGTGCTTTTATGCAGTTATTAGAGCGGGAATCAGCTTATTGTGAGCGCAGTCAGATTCCTTGCTGCTTGGCAATGCTGGATATTGACTTGTTTAAGCAGGTTAACGATCAGTTAGGCCATGAGTCTGGTGATCATGTATTGGTTGAGGTGGCCCAGATTATCCGTCATGGCATCCGTGTAGAGGATACGGCGGCAAGATTGGGCGGCGATGAATTTGTGATCTTTATGCGTGAATCATATGTGCACAAAGCGGCATTGATGGTTGAGCGTATTCGTATAGACGTTGAGCAAAAAATGGCAGATCTCTATAGCGAAACCGATATTCAGGTAAGTTTAAGTATTGGTGTGGCAGTGTGGTTGCCGGGCTTAGAGCTGAGTGATGTGTTGCAGCAGGCCGATATGGCACTTTATCAGGCGAAAGAGAGCGGCCGTAATCAGGTGTTTTATCAAGCTGAAAGCGACGTGTCAGGCAGCCATGAAAAACGTGGACATAGGGTGCGAGAAGAAGCCGTATAAACATGGTTATACGGCGTATCGAAAAAACCTTAAAGCCGGCTTTCTAGCTGGCTTTTTTCATTCTCATTTCCTGGTTGTTGATTTTTTTAGTCTTGGCCTTGCTGGTTTTTCCACCACTGGTTAATAACTCCAGCTCTTCTTTTTCCATCACTTCAAGAATGCTGTCCAGGGTGCGGCTGATCTTGGTGCAGTTACGAATCCATTCAACTTTAGGCCAGGTTGAACGTTCACCGGCTTTAACAATATTAATGATGTCCTGGGGGTCTGGGTTGGCGAAAAGTTTAACCGGATTCAATGTGCTGAAATTAGGTGTGATATTAATATCAGCGGTATAATCCTGAGAAACCAGTGCATGCACTTGGGTTAGAAAATAACCTAATGCCGGTGATTTCATATTGCTGGTGGTGTGTTTAAGCACATTGGCAACAATATTTTTAGTGGTTTTAGCGGAAATTTCTGCGATTAATTGACGTATACCCTGGGCTTGGCCTTTTTCATTAACAAAGGGTACTACGTGAGGATTAACCTGGCTGGCGATAAAGTGATTAACCCCATAGATACGCGAAAGGCGTTTAGCAGGAAGATCGTTAGATAATGTGCCGTCAACCCACTGACGTGAAGGGTTGTAAGGTTGTGGTTCACCATCATAGTTTTTAGCCACTAAGGTCACCGGTGGGAATAAACCCGGAACGGCAGTAGATGCTAAAACGCCTTTGCGCACATAGACATTGGGGGCTGAAATAGAATTAAGCATACGTGATTCATGATTCAGCTTGGCCGGAGAAATCGTGATGTTGATGGCTCTACCGGTTTTTTCAAAGGCTTCTTCGAAGGTCAGCTCCGGAATAAACTTGGCCATAGACTCTTCTAAATGCTCACCATCCAATAAGGCTTCACCTTTAAATATTTTTTTCCAGCCCATGAATTTCATCGCTTCGTGCTTGATATCTTCCAATGCAAAATAGTCGATTAGCTCTTCATCTGAATGGGTACCTAACACGGCGGCAACCACGGAGCCTGCCGAAGACCCTGAAATAACGGTGGGCAATAATTTCTGTTCATGTAAGGTTTTTGCGACCCCAACATGGAACATGCCAAAGTTAGCGCCACCGGATAACATCAGGGCTGAGCGGCCAAAGCAGTGACTGGCGCGGCGGAAGAAATCCAGTTTCTCGGCAAAGTTGATGGTCTCATTTTCCATATGTGAAATATGTACTAACGCTGCAACCACTTCATCGATGTATTCAACAATGAGTTTTTTAGTGCCAAATTTAGTGTAATTATATAAGGCAGAACGCCCCATGCCACCTAAGTTACCGTGAATACCTTCATTCAGGGTGTAAAAAAGCTCTACATCTTCGCGGCGTTTACGTAGGTCTTTGAGTTTATTCAGACGCAGGCGAATCAGGTGGTGATCATAGTGCTCAGAAGTTTGACGATTTTTCCACTCTTCAAGCCCGGTTTCTTTATCAAATTCGATGGCAATGTCACGCCACTCTTCATATGTTTCTGCATGGTCTAAATCGAGTTGCAGAGATTTGATTTTTTTGGAATTCATAAATCACCCAGTTCTTGTTTTTGGCGCATCATACCCTTTAAAACTGTAAATTGCAGCTGCTTGCAGTTTACTTAAGGCTTATGCATAGGTTATTTGGCAGTGTAATGCTTAAAAATAGAAAGCGACTACTAATAACAGTAAAAGGCCGGAAAGCTGTTCACTGGCACCCAAGCAATCACCGTTATAGCCACCCAAGCGTTTATTGAAATACCTTATAAGGGCTGTGCTTATCATGATGATGCTTGCTCCTTGCAGCAGTAACAACATCGGCGTGGCAAAGGGCAAAAGAAGGGCAAAGGTGATTAGCGCAATAAAACCCGCTTTTTTCGCATTAAGTTGAACGGATGCGGTCATTTTACTGTGAGTTTCTGTGCTTTTGACATAGGGCATTTTCCACATGATGATCAACGGCGTTAGTTTAGATAAACTATAAAGGCTGAGCAGCGCAATAATATGACGTTCGTCGGGTATTTCAGAAAACAGCTGCCAACGTGTCATAAACATCGCGATCAACGCCAGGGTTGCAAAAGTGCCTAATCGGGAGTCTTTCATGATGCTGAGTATCTTCTCAACCGATTCGGGGCTGCGTGGCAGCGACGGTACTGCGCCAAAACCATCACTGCAATCGGCAAAACCATCTTCATGAATGGCACCTGTGAAAATGCTAGCACTGATCAATGCGACAAGCACGGCTGTCTGTGTAGAGTAAAACTGTGTTAATAATAGATAGAGGGCGATGCTGAGGCAGGCGATAATCAGCCCAACAATTGGCAGATAATAGGGCGCTTGTTGAAAGTGCCTATCATGTAATTGTGGGCTGGC
>JABSRQ010000145.1:8123-12225 GCA_013215055.1 Pseudomonadales bacterium
TAGTCGGGTAAACATCACTATCGCGGCTTGTAGTTTTCTAAGTTCTTCTAACATGGCGCGATTGTAGGGTGATATGGCTCAATTGCAATCTTCGGTTTTATGTTTTTTATCCCGCTGATGAGCCAGGCGGTATAAAATCGGCAAAACAAACAAGGTTAATAAGGTGGATGAAATAATGCCACCAATCACCACGGTCGCTAAGGGGCGTTGTACCTCGGCTCCGGTGCCGGTATTTAAGGCCATAGGCACAAAACCTAAACTTGCGACTAATGCGGTCATCAATACCGGGCGCAGGCGAATCAGCGCACCGTCGATAATCGCTGTATATAAATCGCCTTTTTCATGCCATAAATCACGAATAAACGCCAACATCACCAAGCCGTTTAATACCGCAACACCGGACAAAGCGATAAAGCCCACACCTGCCGAAATCGACAACGGCATATCGCGTAGCCATAAAAAGATCACGCCGCCGGTTAAGGCTAACGGAATACCGGTGAAAATAATTGCAGCATCTTTTACCGAGTTAAAGGCCATGATCAACAAGCCTAAAATAATCACCAGGGTAATAGGTACAACAATCGATAAACGTTTGCTTGCCGATTCTAACTGTTCAAATGTGCCGCCATAATCCAGCCAGTAGCCAACCGGTAATTTCACGTCCTTTTGCATACGTTGTTTGACATCGGCAACAAAGGATCCTAGATCTCGGCCCCGAACATTGGCTGTAACGACTACGCGGCGCTTGCCATTTTCACGGCTTATTTGATTCGGAGCAGGCGCAATTTCAAGTGTGGCGACCTCCGATAGCGGCACATAACCGCCATTAGGCAGTGGCACCGGAAGCTCACTTAAACCTTCAATATCGCGGCGTACAATTTCGGGTAAGCGCACCACTAATTCAAAACGTCTATCGCCTTCAAAAATCAAACCGGCAGATTCACCGCCTATCGCAGCGGCCAATAAGTTTTGTAAATCCATTACATTTAAACCATAGCGGGCAATGGCTAGTCGTTTCGGACTTATCGATAACATTGGCAGGCCTGAGACCTGTTCAATGCGGGTATCGGCTGCGCCCGGCATAGATTCCAATACTTCTAATACCTCTTCTGCAGAACGGATGAGTTGATCCAGATCATCACCAAAAATTTTAATGCCCAAGTCAGAACGTACACCGGAGATCAGTTCGTTAAAGCGCATTTGTATAGGTTGGGTGAACTCATAATTATTACCGGGTAATTGTTTTACTGCGGCTTCAATTTCTTTAACCAGTTCATCCTGTGTCATATCGGGATCAGGCCATTGAATGCGTGGTTTTAACATCACAAACGTATCGGCAACATTCGGTGGCATGGGGTCAGTGGCAACTTCCGGTGTACCTATTTTTGCAAAAACCTTATCCACCTGTGGAAATGCCATAATGCGTTGCTCTAACAGGGTTTGCATCTGCACCGATTGCTGCAAACCGGTACCCGGAATACGCATGGCATGTAAGGCAATATCCCCTTCTTTAAGCTGGGGGATAAATTCCGAACCCAGGCTGCTGGCTAGCCACATCGACACAGCAACTAATAATAATGCGCCCGTTAATACCAGCGTTTTCATCTTCATGGCGAGGATTAAAGCAGGGCGATAAAAAGATTTGGCGGCAACAATAAGTGGGCTTTCTTTTTCACTGATTTCACCGTTCATAAATACTGCAATTGCCGCAGGTACAATGGTGAGTGATATAAGCAGCGCGGCTAATAAGGCCATCACTACGGTTGCGGCCATAGGTTGAAACATCTTGCCTTCAACGCCTGTGAGTGAAAATAGCGGAATATAGACCACGGTAATAATCATCACGCCAAATAAACTGGGGCGTATAACCTCATTGGTGGCTTCAAAAACAAGTTCTAAACGTTCTTTTAACGGCAGCTTACCTTGTGCCTGCGATAAACGCCGTATCGCATTTTCAACAATGATGACCGCGCCATCTACAATCAAGCCAAAATCTAACGCGCCTAAGCTCATTAGGTTGGCCGATACGCCGTAATGCACCATGCCGGTAATGGTCGCCAGCATTGCTAACGGAATAACCGCAGCGGTTATTAAGGCGGCGCGAAAATTACCCAATAATAAAAACAATACGGCAATAACCAGTAAGGCACCTTCTAACAGGTTTTTTTCTACCGTGGCCATGGCTTTATCAACCAGCGTGGTTCGGTTGTAAACAGTATCCACTTTAATGCCTGGCGGTAATGTGGTTTTTATTTGCTCTAATTTTTGAGCTACCGCAAGGGAAACCTCTCTGGAGTTTTCACCGACTAACATCATCGCGGTACCCAGAACAGTTTCGCGTCCATTACGTGTTGCTGCACCGGTGCGTAATTCTTTACCGATGGCTACATCGGCAATATCAGAAATTTTAATCGGTATGCCATTTATACTTTTTACAACCACCTGTTCAATATCGGCAATGTTTTGTAATTGTCCGGGTGAGCGTACCAGCAGTTGCTGACCATTACGCTCGATATAACCGGCACCGCGATTGCTATTATTATTGCGCAACGCCTTGGCGATATCGTCAATGGAGATACTAAAACTGAGCATGTTTTGTATTTTAGGGGTAACGTGATACTGCTTATCAAAACCGCCAATGGTATTGATTTCGGTCACCCCAGGTACCAAGGCCAGTTGTGGTTTTATGATCCAATCCTGGACTTCGCGTAACGCGGTTGCATCGAAGGGCCGGCCATTGGCTTGCACTGCACCGGGTTCAGCTTCAACGGTGTACATAAATATTTCACCTAAACCTGTGGCGATAGGGCCCATTACTGGTTCCAAGCCTGGCGGCAGCGCATTTTTAATCACCCCTAATCGTTCGTTAATAAGGTTACGGGCAAAAAATAAATCTGTGCCTTCTTCAAATACCGCCGTCACCTGGGATAAACCATAACGTGATAATGATCGGGTATAGGATAAATTCGGTAGCCCTGCCAATGCTGTTTCTACAGGATAGGTAATACGTTGTTCGGATTCTAACGGTGAAAACCCAGGTGCTTCGGTATTAATTTGTACCTGCACATTGGTGATGTCCGGCACCGCATCGATGGGCAGTTTTTGAAAACTCCAGATGCCTGCGCCCATTAAGACAAATATTAACGATAGCATTAAGCCGCGTCGCTCAATCGAGAGACGTAAGATAAATTCAATCATAACGTTCTCCGTTTAGTGTTCGTGAGATGCGCCGGACTTTTCAAGGTCGGCTTTAATTAAATAGCTGTTTTCAACCACGTATTTCTCACCTGCATTCAGGCCATCTAAGACTTCGCTGAATTTGGAATCCCTAAGGCCTAGGGTGATTTTACGCGGTGAATATTCATCCCCCTCATTGATAAAAATAACCGGCAGCCCTTCGAAATTTTGCAGGGCGCGGTTATCGATACGTAGTTCGACCATTTTTTGTTTAATGCTGATTTTCCCTTGTAATAATAAACCCGGCGTCCATAAACCCTCGCGATTATCAATGGCGGCTCTGGCTACTACAAAGGGTTGGCCTGTGGCACTGGGAATCAGATGCTGTAAGCGAGAGGTGGTTTTTTCAGATTCAGCCAAAATTTCAATCGCTTGACCTGCTGCGACGCGACGTATTTGACCCGGGAAAATCTGAAATTCGGCCCAGACCTGTTCAAAATTAGCCACCGTAAACAGCGCCTCATTATCGGTTAACTCACCTTTTGTTGCATGTTGTGTGGTGATAATGCCGTCAAACGGGGCCTGTAGACGATAACGTTTAAGACTTTCGCTGGATTCCACTTCAATCAGCACATCCCCTTTTTTAACCTTATCCCCCAATGTGGCTTGAACGCGGGTAATAATGCCGGGGAAGCGGGCGCGTACATGGCTGATTCTAGCGGGGTCGGCCAGGGTTTTTCCGTAAACGGTGAGGGTATGGTTTATCTCGCCAGATCCGGCAGTACTTAATTTAATGCCTGATTGAGCCGCGATAGTGGCACTGATTGTTACATGTTCGTCTTCATGTTCGTCTTTATGTCCGTCTTTATGTCCGTCTTTATGTCCGTCTTTATGTACGTCTTTATGTCCGTCTTAATGTTCGTCT
>JABSRQ010000146.1 GCA_013215055.1 Pseudomonadales bacterium
GGTGGGTGTACGTACGCCAGCCATAATCGGTGTCGGCAGAGAAATCTTAAAGGTGGATGCCGCGTCATAAAAACGCTTGATGTAATCCATGCGCGTGGATTTTGGGTAGTTGGCAAACAGGCAGGCGCCAATCAAAACATAGAGAAACTGTGGGCTCTCGTAGATTTCACCGTTAACGCGGTTTTGTACCAGATACTTGCCTTCCAACTGTTTTACCGCGGCGTAGCTGAAATCCAGGTCGCGGGTGTGATCGATAAAGGCATCCATCTGATCAAATTCTTCTGCGCTAAAGTCATTGGTCAGTGAGGCGTCATAGCGCTTGGCATCAACCATGCTGGCGACATGCGTGGCAAGTTTAGGCGGCTCGTATTGACCGTAGGCCTTTTTACGTAGGTGGAAAATATTCAGGCGGGCGGCCAGGTATTGATAGTCTGGTGTCCACTGGCCGATTAAATCGGCGGCCGATTTAATCAGTGTTTCGTGAATATCACTGGTGGTGATGCCGTCAGTAAAGTGCAGGTGGGCCTTAAGCTCAACTTCAGAGACCGAGACTTGATCTAAACCCGCCGCAGCCCAGGTAATCACCTTGTGGATTTTATCCAGATCGATAGCTTCGCAACTGCCGTCGCGCTTAGTAATTTTTATATTACTACTGTTCATTGCCAACCTTATTATAAATTAGACGCAGGGTGTTCAATAGGAGATGGACGAATCTGTCCTTGAGTCCTGAATACACATCCTTGGTAAATTAGTAGGGAGGGGCAGTATCGATATTGAATACAAGATACAGGGCCCCAAACCCGATGCGACACACTATATGGTGTGTCAGATGTCTTCGCAACACTATATGTTGTGGATATGTTGTGGATATCCTTAATTAAAAAATTCCTAAGTGGTCACTTACTTTATGGGCTTTATCTTATTCGGGCTTAAAAAAAGCAAGGTTTATAATCTTTTTTTAAGATACATTTTGCTTGATCGTCATTCGAAGTTATGGGGTTTATAGGTCAGCGACACTCTCTGGAAAATTAAGCATTGTCCAGCGTTTATGGCGATTAATTGGGAGCCTTTTTTGGCGCAAAAATGAGCAAAAAACTGGCGTCTAGGCGCAAAGCTCAGTAATCTGGATAAACGCTCTTAGATGTGATACTTGTGAAACAGATCGAGTTCTTTGAAATCAACAACCCTTGTGTCGGTGTGTGCCAGAATGGCCCACGCGGATTCTGTCAGGGTTGTTTCCGTTCGCGCGAAGAGCGCCAGCACTGGAATGTGTTGGAGCAAGACGTTAAGCGCCAAATCATTAAAGCCTGTGGTCAGCGTGAACTCCGCGCGCGCCTGGCTAAGCGGGAAAAACCTGCGGCACCTAACGATGCATCACAAAGCGACCTTTTATAGCTCGGCTTATAGTCTCTGCGCCTTGTTTTGTATTGCCTCAACTAATCGTACGGTATGTTGTAGTGATTGTGACAATAGGCTGCGTATCCTAAGCCGTGCAATCCCAGCAGATCATCGGTAAAACGTTAACCGGAATCTATTACGTATCGCCTTCATTCAAAATGACTATTCCCTGTTGTATCGATATGTTGAACATAGATTGGGCTCAGTCTCTTGGTTTTTCATCGCTGTCAAATGGCCTTGGCCTTTGTGAACTTTCGCCCCTTTGTTAGCTACATATTTATGGGTGCAATACCATGGCGCAATTACGCAGTAATATTGATTTGTTAGATGAAGTGCATCAATGCATTAAAAAATAAGACGGCTGCATCCTCTACAGTTCTATCAAGGCAGCTATTATAAACCGTGCTAGAGCATATTTTTCATGGGATATGGAATGCATTGGTTTTACTCCATAAACAAGGTTAATATTGCCGGCCACGTCAACATACAAAGGACTCTGCAATGACTAAAAAACACTTACTCGCCGTCTCATTATTGGTCAGCTTATTAGCCGCCTGTGGCAGCAATGAAACGCAACCTGCAACCACACAATCATTGGGTATTTATGATCTAGAGGCCTGTAAGTGGAAGGATGGCAAAGATAACGCCCCTGCATGGTCCTGTAATCAATTACCAGCCGATGACAAATTTGTTGCCTTCGCCAAAGGGGAGGCTAGAACCTCTAAATATGATGCAACCTTGTCCGAAAATACGGCTCAGGCAGCGGCTTTAGCCGGATTAAAACAGCAAATAGAAGCCTCTGTTGAAAAAGGGCTGCGTCAGGCTTCTGTTCAATCAGGTGCCGCAGGTACTGCCGATGAAACCTTGGATACCGCGAACAAACAAGTTTTAAACTTGATTGTTGAAGGTTCGGTGAAAAATAGTCGTTTGTTAAAAACCATAACCGGGCCGGATGGTTATACCTATGTGTTGATGGGGATTGCCAGAGAGGGTTATGACGAGTTGGTTGAAGCTTCGGTTAAATCTTCCATGGGTAATGCGAAGGCGCAGTATCAAATTTTGTTAGCCGGAAAAATTCAAGAAGAGTTTGATAAAGAGTTCTCCAAGCAAGTCAACTAAGTCAACGTGCACAAGTTATTTTACGCTACACCCTGCTATTTAAGGCGGGGTTTGTGTATTGGCGAAAAATTTAACTTATGCATTCTCTATATTCATACTATGAGCTTTACTAAATGCGTTATCTTCTAAGCCTTTCTCTAATGCTTTTTGTCATTACTGTAAATGCATCAACATCTGATCCTGTACTGGTTTTGTTCCCCATTGAAATTGCCAGTGTGGATGCTGATTTTGAGCCAGAGTTTGGTTCGGCGCTGGAAGAAGGTTTACAGCAACGATTTAAGGTTTTTTATGGCCCAAGCGTTGAGGCAGAGCTAAATAAAGAGTTTGAAAAAATTGATTGTGATGCTGAACGCTGCGTGCAAAATGTTGCACTGGCTTTTAATGGCGAGTTGGTTGCGGATGCATCGGCCAAACGTCTAGGTACGGGCTATGCGCTTAAATTACGCATCCATAATGTGCTCACAGGCGAGTTGATAGAGTCAAGAACCCATGCATGTAGGAACTGTGATGGTTTTGCGGTGATGGATGCATTTAAAGCCATGGGTAAAGGTGAGGTTATAGAGCTTGTGCAGCAAGCAATAGACGTTGTGGAAGTTCAAAAAAAAGAAACACCGCCGGTAAAAAAGAAAAACTTCTTTGGAAGATTAAATGGATTAGTTGTTGATACCGTTAAAGGTACCGCTAATTTAGTCAGTGACACGGTTCAGAACAAATAATCGCTGCAGTTTATGGTTTATTCACTGATTATTATTTGATCATTACGTTGGAACGATTAAGGATGACGAATCTACGTGAGTAAAAGACGTTTATTAACACTTTCAATTCTTTTGTTATGCAGCCATCAGGCCATGGCGCTGTTTGGCTCCAAGTGTAAACATGCCGATAAAATGCCAGAGCCTGATTGGGTAACGGCAGGCTTTTCCTATGAAAAAACAGGCTTTCGTTATGGCTTTGGCCATGTGTTGTATCAGAGCAAACAATCTTACGAAAAACAGTTAGCCAATGCAGAGAATCTCGCTAGAGCTGATTTGATTAAAAGCCTACAAGTAGAAGTCAAAAGTGAGCTGGATGTTCAGACCCGTGAAACTAGCCATAATAAAAAGGTGAATTTTAAACAAGATATTGTTCAGCGTATTAGTACCCGTTCTAAATTGGAGTTGCCAGGTTTAGCCATTAAGGAAAAATGGCAGAATAAAAAGACTTGTGAAGTTTATGTGTTGGTGGAGTTGTCTGACAGGATGGTGCATCTTGTTGCTCAAAAAGCCCTAGTGCTTTCATATTTTGAACAGGGTAAAGATGCAAGTTTTAATATTTATACACGTATATTGATCCTGGCCAATGCGATAGAGATTACCCAGAACAATGACTTTTCTCAGCTGCCCAATAGCCAATCCAGCGAACATCTGCAGGAAGAAATTTATGCCCAAAAAACGTCATTAGAGAATCAGCTTGCTAGCCAGCGTAATGCCGTATTTATCGTCAATGGCCGTGAACATTCAGGCATGAATAAGTTTTTGTTTGAAGCCATATCGGCACAGGTTTCTGGTAGCTTTGAGGGTGGGCAATGCAGTAGCAACAAACAGTGTATGAGTCAGGCGCATCAAACGCCTGCGGTTTATGGCACGATTTACAGTTACGCCTTCAATCACGTAAGAGAGCAAGGTTTTTATGTGGGCAACTTTGAATTGCAAATAAGTGTTTGGGATTTAAATACAAACCAACTGCTGTATAACTCCAAAACGGATGCTGCGGTAAAGCCTGTGAAGGTGATGGCCAGGCAAGAACATAAATTGACTATTGAAAGTGGCTTTGAGAAATGGAAACGTGCAAACCCTACCGCGTTAGCCGCTTTAAAAAAATATTATCGCTAAAGAATCGAAAAAAGTAGCTATGACATTATCAAAATACTTCTCTGCAAGCTTAGTATCATTAGTTTTATGTTTCGCCGCTGTTCATGTTCAAGCGCTTGAATTAGGTGATGACGCGCCGCAGATTGTTGGCAGGAAGACCGATGATACCCTGTTTGCATTAACACGCGCTGAAAGAAAACCTAAGGTCATTAACTTTTTCTGGGTGAAGTGTCTGCCCTGTAAAAAAGAGATTCCTTTGTTGGCCAAAAAGGAAAAGCAATACCCTCAGGTAGAATTTATCGTGGTTCATGCACAAATGAATGCCGAGACAGATTCCAATTATGATATCGAGCATATTCAATTTTTTATAAACTCTTTGAGCGGCTCACCAAAAACCGTTGTATTAGGCTCGCCTTTATTAAAGAGCTATTATGATATTAAAGCTTTTCCCTACACGGTGTTGTTAGCCAGTGATAATTCGGTTGAGGGTATACTCAGTGGTTTTAACGATAGGACGGTGATCCAGCTTGAAAATTGGCTGAAAAAACAAAAATAATTCAGGCAAAATATATGAATGTTACGCGAAGAAAATTTCTGAGCATTATCATCGTTGCCGGCGTTTTAATGCTAAATGCTTGCTCTTCAGAGGAGGGGAAGGTGAAGAGTGTGTCTGAAAATCAATCTGGCTCGTCAGTAGAATCAATCTTAACGTTTCAGCAAGGCAAACATTATGAAAAGCTCGCTGGCCTTACACTGACTGCTTTGAATACTAATGATAATGCTGAAGAAAATAGCCACGGTGTTACCGAGTTTTTCTGGTATGGCTGTGCACATTGTCGGCTTTTTGCACCGGCGTTGACTACGTGGGAAAAAAGCCATGCTGGGGTAAAAGTGAATTATTTGCCGATAGTATGGAATGAAACAACGGAACTACATGCCAAAATATTCTTTTTAATTCGCTCAAAAGAAAGCTTTTCAGACTTGCATAAAGCGATGTTTGACATCGTAGCGGGGCTATCCAGAACGGATAGTTTGATAAAAAATAAAACGGCGCTGATTACACAGCTGGAAGAATTAGGTATTACAGCAATGGAGTCGACTAAAGCTATGGAGACGGGAAACTATGCAAAAGAGATGGCTGCTGTGAGAGGATATATGAAAACTTATCAGATAACGGGAGTGCCCAGCCTGATTGTTAATGGGGAAATGAAGATTATTAATAAGAACCTAAACTCTATGAATCAGGCTTTGTTGGTGATTGACGCGTTATTGAAGTCAGATGCAGAATAAAACAATGAAAGCCGTACTGCCTTTATTGTCTACTTTACGCGTGATGATCGTCGCTTGTATGGTTTACCTTTCTTCAGGTGCTTATGTTTTTGCACAAGATAAGAATGACAGAAAAGAAGCTTTAGTTATTTTGCCTATTGATCTGCCAAAATCTGATGCACAGCTGGAAGAATATTATGGTAGTGCTGTAAAAGAAGCATTAGGAAAACGTTATAAGGTCTATTACGGCGAAGCGGTTGTTAAAAAATTAGAAAAAGAATATGCAAAAATAGGCTGCACGGCTGAGCGCTGTATGCAAAATATTGCCTTGGCTTTTAACGGTGAATTAGTTGCCGATACGTCGATTACAAGATTAAGCCGTGGTTATCTTATCAAGCTTGAAATTATCAATGTACTTACCGATGAAGCGGTAGAAAGTTATTCTATCACCTGCAAGGGCTGTGATGAATTTGATGTGATAGCCAAACTAAAAGCTATAGGGAAAACTGCTTTCAGCCATAAATCACCAATAATACCTCAGCTTGATAGTGTATTGAACAAGGTTGACCTAGCGGCGATAAAAAGTATTCAAGATGAGTTAGTCACGATTAATGCCGGCCGCTTTATGATGGGCAGTGCAAAGGGGCAAAGGGATGAGCAGCCTGTTCATCGTGTTGAGGTGGAAACCTTCAGGTTAATGGCCGCCGAAGTCACCTGGAATCAGTACCAGCCCTGTATTAAAGAAGGAGTTTGTTCTGAAAACCGTAAAGATGGTGGGGATAATGGTTGGGGCAGAGGTAATAGACCGGTATTAGAGGTGAGCTGGCGTGATATTCAAAAGTATATTCATTGGCTTAAGAGAAAAACCGGCCAGCGTTATAGATTACCTTCAGAAGCAGAATGGGAATACGCGGCAAGAGCTGGGCAACAAGGTAAATACAGTTGGGGCAATCACATCGCTTGTAATCTGGCGCGTTATGAGCAATATAAAAGCTATGATGGCCAATATAAGGGGCGTTGTGGTAACCCTAGCCAGAAAACTTCAGTAGTGAAGTCATATCCTGCTAATGCGTTTGGTCTTTATGATATGCATGGCAATATTTGGGAGTGGGTGCAAGATTGTTGGCATGCTAACTATAATGATGCACCACAAACTGCGAGTGTGTGGTCTGGTGGTGATTGCAACTCAAGAGTCTTACGAGGAGGATCCTGGTTGGTGACGGCAGATGAAATTCGCTCAGCTAATAGGCATTTTCATTCTCCATCAAAAAGAAGTGGCCGGTTTGGTTTTAGGCTGGCTCAGGATATTTAATGATACTTTAGTACAGCCTATCAATAAGGAAATATTAATCTGGATGTGACTCATTAGTTTGTACTTACCTAGCGAAAACATATCCTGCTATATGACAATCTATTAAATGAACAGCCAAGGATGTGACAGTTATTTGGGGCTTGATGTGTTATTTTTTGGTGTATAACCGGTTATATCTCCAGAGGGGCTTTGTCCGAAAACGCCTATTTTTTGGTAAATAGGGCAGGTGATTTATCGGCTGAAAATGACCCACAACAACGGCACCACTGTAAACGCATAAGCAATTACACCCTGTTTACAACATTCAAAATTATTATGCTAGCGTCTTTATCAAAGGAGCTACCATGAAGCGTAAAACACCTGAAGATTGGAATGATATTCTTCAAACTCAGAAATCAGCAGTCTCCATTTGTTACTGCAAAAGTTGCTAAATCACCACCGACTGCCTGTTCACTAAATTGGAACGGCATACGCCTCGAGTTCAGCCATATGCCTGAACTGCCATTGCAAACTTGATGAAAGTATTGAACGTATGAAATCCGTTGCAGACTTTACCGATATCTACTTACACCGCGAGCCAGTATGTTTTAGAAAATCAATAAATGGTCTTTCAATTATTGTTGAACAGAAAATTTGCTAGCCAAAAGGGAAAAGCAATACCCTCAGGTAGAATTTATCCTGGTACATGCACAAATGAATGTCGTGACAGGTTCAAATTATAATATCGAGCATATTCAATTTTTTATAAACTCTTTGAGTGGCTCACCAAAAAACGTTGTATTAGGCTCGCTTTTATTAAGGGCTATTATGATATTAAAGCCTTTCCCAACACGGTGTTGCTAGCCAGTGATAATACAGTTGAGGGTAAACTCAGTGGTTTTTAATGATAGGACGGTGATCCTGCTTGAAAATTGGCTGAAAAAACAAAAATAATTAAGACAAAATAGAGGAAGGTTACTGAATATTATCGGCATGTTTGATCGCTTTCACTAACTGACCGGGGCAAAATTAGGCTAAAATAGCCGGCGATTATCCTAGCTTTGAGCCTTTTACTTAATGACCTCTGACTCCACACCTGCCAACTTTACCGAACTAGGCCTTATTTCACCTTTGTTAACTCGATTAACGGAGCTGGAATATCGCCAACCTACGCCCATTCAGGCGCAAGCTATCCCCAGTGTATTAGCGGGGCGTGACTTAATTGCAGGAGCCAATACCGGTTCGGGTAAAACAGCCACTTTTGCACTGCCGCTATTGCAGCAACTTTTTCAGCAACAACAGTCTGAGAAATCATCGAGTGACAAAAGCCATAAAGGTAACTTTGTTACTGGCCTGATTTTAGTGCCTACCCGAGAACTGGCCAAGCAAGTGGCAGATAGCATCAAATCTTATGCGGTGCATTTTAACGGCGTGATTAAAACGGTGGCTGTTTTTGGTGGGGTATCGGCGAATACACAAATGCTGGCATTACGCGGCGGCACGGATATTTTGGTGGCAACCCCTGGCCGCTTACTGGATTTGATTTCAAGCAATGCGATTAAGCTCGATAGGGTGAAAACCTTAGTGCTTGATGAAGCCGATAGGATGTTAAGCCTGGGTTTTACTGAAGAGCTTTCTGCGCTATTAGCCTTATTACCCAAGAATAAACAAATCTTATTATTTTCAGCCACCTTTCCGGAAACAGTACAGGCCTTAACTGCAGAATTGCTCAACGATCCGGTTGAAATACAAGTGCAAAGTGCGGATGCCAGTACGTTAGTACAGCGCGTTTTTACCGTGAACAAGGGTAAAAAAACAGCCCTTTTAGCGCATTTGATCAAGCAACATGAATGGCAGCAAGCGCTGATTTTTGTTAATGCCAAAAACAACTGTGAGCACTTAGCCGAAAAGCTCGCTAAGCGGGGCATTGCCGCAGAAGTGTTTCATGGCGATAAAGGCCAAGGCGCGCGTACTCGTGTGCTTGAAGCGTTTAAAGCCGGCGAGATTGACGTATTGATTGCAACGGATATTGCTGCCCGTGGGCTGGATATCGAAAAACTGCCGGTGGTAATCAATTTTGATCTACCCAGAAGTCCATCAGACTATATGCACCGTATTGGCCGATCTGGCCGTGCCGGTGAAGTGGGTTTAGCCTTATCGCTAATCGACCATGAAGATTATCATCATTTCAAGGTGATAGAAAAGAAGAACAAGATTCGGCTCGAACGTGAGAACGTAGCGGGTTTTGAAGCCGATGAAGTTATTCCCTCAGACGTAGATAAACCGATGGCAAAACCAGAAGGTACGGGTAAGAAAAAACGCAAAAAGAAAGTGCAGGTGAATGCTGATATCTGGTTGAGACATTCTGACCCTGAATAAGTCGCAGGAGCCTATGTAGCTCGCTAAAGAGTGGGTGAAAATTGAACCCATTCTGTGTGAAGCTGGCTTATACTTTTGCCGCCAGTTGGTGGTTACCGGTCTAAGGGTGGGGCACTGTTAAGCTGAAATTTAGCGGCCATGCGGATTCAAAATAAGGCTTAGCTTTGGTCTTGGGTATCTGCGGTGGATTCAAACACCCCTTGCTGACGATTTTTACTGACGTTTAGTGCATCAAATACTTTACCATTCATGCTGATATAACAGCCCTTAGGGGATTGTTGTACTGCAGCAATCGCGGTGCCTAAATTAAACAACGCATCAGATCCTTTTATTTTATAGGGAATCATCGCGCCAAATAAAATAATGGTTTTGTCATGAATGTGGCTGGCTAACAAGGCTGCGGTTTCTGCCATGGTATCGGTACCGTGGCTGATAAGGATTTGATCGCTTTCACAGCTTAAACAGCGTTGCAGAATAGTTTCTCTGTGTTGATCGTTCATATCCAGAGAATCAATCAAAAATAACTCTTCACAGTTTATATCCAAACCACAACGTGACTGTTTTAACATCTGTGGCAGCAGGCTATGCCCAGCATCAAAAGCCAGCTCACCGCTAAGTTCATTATAGGTTTTATCGATGGTGCCGCCGGTCATAAAAAGTTGAATTGTCATAAGTCATGTCGTGTTGGTGGATATAACAAGGTTGAAAGCCGGGGGAATTTTAAAGCTTTTGTTCTGCCGTGTCGCTTATTGCTTTATCAACCTACAAGTGAGAAGGGTGCTGTAGATAATACAGTCACGTTGTGTCCCAAGGCAGCAATGCATAACATCTATTCACTGTTTGGTTGAGTATCAGTTCTGTTACGGATATACCGTATAAATATGTGTTGTTTAAAGTGTATTAAAGAAAGTTACAGAGTGATAAATACGAAGGATTTTACTAGAGGGAGTAACGAGAGTAATCCAGGTACCCAGGGTAGGATCTGGATATTAAATCTAACCTATTGATAAGTAAGGTATAATTCACCTACGGAAGTAACCTAAACCGTAAGAATATATTTGATTGAAAAATAACCATCCCCCCCCAACTTCTTAAATTGATCAAATTATCTAGGCGTTGGTATTAAGGCTAAACGTGTAAAACTTTATGAATATTAGTCAGGTTGCAAGTTGTTAGCCTGAAGCCACTGTGGCTACAAAGCCATCAGCACACCGGGAAGTCGGCAAAGCAGCCATTTGATCAAATGAAGACTAATACAGCAATGAGGCTTAAGCGGCTGTTAATACATGTCATAAATGAGTCAAGTCAAGACCCGCTGTGAGGCTTACCCTTCGGCAATTTCCACAAATGCTAGGGCCACACTTACCTTGCCCCTATTTAATAGGATAATCGGGGCTAACAGGCTAACCTTATATGCGACTAAAGACTATACCCTTGACTTTGTTGGAAATCGTAGCCTTTAATCAGTCCCGGCCAACGACCGTATTGAGAAAAATCAGTCGCTAAATCTGTTAGTTTCTCTATTACTTCTTCCTACCTATATCTGGCATGCCTATGGGAATATTCATCATCATCATCTCCCTCCTCCAGGCTAATCCAGTAGTGATGCTGAAACTGATGCTGATTCAGGAGTAGCCTATGCCTTCTCAATATTTAATAGAAAAAACGATTCTAACAGGTTAGCCTATAGATTCCGTTTATCACCCTAGGGAACGTTACTCGATAAACGGAAACAATCGTTGTACCTACTCCCTCCAAAAAACGTTGATGGATCAAGCTTTCATGTTTCTAAATAAGCCTCTCTGCTCGTACTTTTCTGTTACAAGAAAGCTCATTTTATTGTCTCTGTTTTTATTGATGACAGCTTGTGGTGGCTCTGATGATGAGGATGATGGCTTTACTTCCAAAGAAGGGAAATTAACGGTCTCTCCATTACAAAATATCAGTGTTGGTGAGGGAAATAAAACAAGTGTAAGTGTGAGCGCCCAATTCACAGGGTATAAGACGGCATTAACCTATACATGGACATGCAAGGATGATGATTTAGGCATCATCTTTGAAGGCTTGGATACTGATACGGTAAGCTTTACAGCCCCTGAAGTCAGCCGTGAAAGATATGTTTTTTGCTATGTACAAGTGGGGGTTGAAGAAGGAATTTGGTCGGGAGGCATTCCAGGCAGCAATCGGGCTATTATCACTATTCAGGATCTGGATCCTAAAGCCTCAGCAGGTGATGATCAAATACTGGCCAGCGGCAAAGCCTATTTATTAAGCGGCAGCAATACTAATAACAATATCCATATCAGCACTATCAGCTGGCAGCAAGTGAGCGGCCTCGAGGTCCAGATTAAAAATGCTGACGCTTATTCGGCGTCATTTATTGCTCCAGTTGTGGCCGTTGAAAGTGAGTTGGTTTTTGAGTTTTCGCTGATCAGTCAAGAAGGGAAAGCAGCTAAAGATACTGTTTCTATTACGGTATTACCTGCACAGCCCCCCACATTGAGCATCAATTACCCTCAACAAGTTAACGAGCAAAGTCAGGTCACTTTGGATGCCCGCGGCTCTTTTGATGATTTATCCATCAGTAGTTATCAATGGTCTCAAGTCAGTGGCGTAGCCGTAGCCATTGATAATGCCACCAGCAGTCAACTGCACTTTACAAGCCCTAAAACCTCTGAGCTATTGACGTTGCAATTTGAACTCACGCTCACCGATGCAACCCAGCTAACAATCTCAAAAGTCATTGATATCGAAGTCTTACCGGTGAATGAAAGTCCGGTTATAGCAATTATCGGCCCGGATGCTGTTGATGAACAGTTGGCAGTTTCTTTAGATGCATCATCATCTTTTGATGAAGATGGTCAGGTTGTC
>JABSRQ010000147.1:0-8844 GCA_013215055.1 Pseudomonadales bacterium
TTTTCGCAGGCCAGTAAAAACACCGTTAAACCTGTTACCAAAAGCGGTTTTATCATAAACATAACAATCTCAATTCCGTTAGATCAATAAGCGCTTAATATTCGGCTTGTTCGGGTGATGCCATAATATAAAGTTTCATGCCATCAGTTAAGGCATGCACACCGGCGACAATAATCTGATCACCGCTTTTTACCCCTGATTTGATACGACTATGGCCAATATCAAAAGGCTCAACCGTCACAGCAACCCGAGTTGCCGTATGATTTTCAGCATTAAAGACCCAAACTTGGGCTGAATCGCCGTCTTTCAACAAGGCTGAATCGGGTACAAGCCAACCGTCAGACTGCACCTGGGGCAGGCGCACAGTTACATTGGCACTCATACCAGGTAATACATTGAGATTTTCTGGCTTCTCTAACATAAAACGCACTTCAAAGGTTTGCGTATCTTCATCGGCCTGCGCCGAAACTTCCTTGAATGTCATGGCATAACGTTTTTTCCCTGCAAGAGGAAATTGCACATAAGCCAGCCCTTTATTTTCCCCACCTTGCTCTTTTAGATGAATCATCAGCTGTTCAGGTACATCAAAACGCACCTCCAGTTCACTGGCACCGCGAAAGACAAAGATTTTCTGTTTGGCGCTGACTTCGGCGAAATTCTCAACCAGACGCTTGGCGACACGTCCGGAAAAAGGCGCTTTTAAGATGACATAAGAAAGATTTAGCTGGGCCTGCTTATAATCGGCCGCGGCTTGCTGCTGGAGAGAGACCGTTCGGTCAAAATCAGATCTAGCCATATGGCCTTCTTTTACCAGCTCCTTGCCTCTGACCCAGTCATTGGTTGCACGCTCAAAGCTGGCCTTTTTATCGGCTAACTGCAATTGAAAATCTTTGGGATCCAGCTCAGCCAATACCTGGCCTTTTTGCACTAAATCTCCCTCTTTCACCGGCAATTTAACAAGTTGGCCAGGCACTCTGAAAGACAAGCTGGCCCGTTGCCCGGCTTCGATTTTGGCCGGAAAGCCGCGTTCGGTGCCTAAAGAAGGATCAGCTAACGTGATCGCTTTCACCGGGCGAATAGCCTCGACACGTTCAACTTCTGGCGCTTTATTACAGGCCGTCAGCAACACCGAAGTGAATACCGATACCAATAGTAATGACTGTTGAATTTTCATAGGCGGCTACCGCGTCCCTGTAACTTTTTGAAAAGAACAATGAAGCGCACATTCTAAAATATGCAGGTCCATATAGCTATCTATGTCCGTCATCAAAGCTTCATATTGTCTTCATAGGACTGTCACAGATTGACACTATATTGTCCATAACCCCAAAAAAAGAGAGAAGATAATGTTTATAACATTACAAAATGTCGATGAACTGATTTACCGCTGGTTTAATCAATTCCAGCGCTCCCTATTAATCACCCGTATCTTTAGGTGTATTTCCCGCAGTGGCGATGGTTATTTATATATAATGTTAGGCATCTTTGCGATGTTGCTTGATAACCCACACAGCAAACTTTTTGTGGCCACAAGCCTACTCGCCTATTTTATTGAAATACCCAGTTTTATTGGCTTAAAGCTGCTATTTAAACGCAGCCGTCCCTATGTCAATATCAAAGGTTCTTATTATTCCATTGAAGCGGCGGATAAATTTAGCCTGCCTTCTGGCCACACCGCGGCAGCTGCCGTAATGATGACAATGACCGCCTGCTATTATCCGGATTTTTTTATCGTGGCATTGTTATGGACGGTATTGATAGGCCTATCACGAGTTATCTTAGGTGTGCATTATCTCAGCGATATCTTTGCAGGGGCGTTATTAGGCATTTCCGCGGCCTTATTAGCGAAGCTGCTGATAGCCGAAAAACTCATTTATATCCTCTAGCTTTCGCAATAATACACAAGCGCTTCCAATTAGCACAAAAACCCATAGGACTAGGCCATTTGGCCAATAGAAAAGTTAGCACAAAGTTTTCATAATGCCTGCATAGACATTTGCATCAGAGGTTTTATGAGTTTGTTACAGCGCAGTATGGTTTCTACCATTTTACTTTTCATCTTTAGCAGTCAAAGCGTTTTGGCCGAGACCTATTTATTGCGTTTAAGCAATGGCAAAGAAATTCTCTGCGGTAAAAAAAATCAATGCATTGCCGCTAAATCCATTTACCCGCGAGCCACCCTGGTTAAAAAATAAACCGGCGGTTTAAAACTTCACGTCTTTATAATCATAGCCGTACATCCGGCGGCATATTACTTGGTGTGATAGCCCATAACGCTATCGCAGAATCCAGATCGGCCAAGACGATAGGTTTACTCAAAAAGTCATTCATGCCGGCGGCCAGACATTTGTCTTTATCACTCTTCATCGCATTAGCCGTCAGAGCAATGATAGGAATTTCTACATGCTGGGTTTTATGTTGCCAGTCTCTGATTTCTCTGGTGGCCTCAAAACCATCCATTTCAGGCATTTGGCAATCCATTAATATAATATCGTAATGACTTTTATCTTCAGCCACGGCTTGCAAGGCTTCTTTACCATTACTGACACAGTCGATATGACAACCTAATTTCTCCAACATCTTGGTTGCAACCTTGGTATTAACAACATTATCTTCAGCTAATAAAATATTTAAATTCGCCTGATGGCATAAATAAGAAGCTGAGCTCTGAGCCGGCTGAGGCTTCGTTTTACAGCGCATTGATCCACTTGAAACTGGCTGAGCAAGAATGGCATCATAAAGTTCAAAGGATTTAATTGGCTTGATTAAATAGGAGTGAAAACCGTTTTTATGGGCTTTATTGGCATCACCTAAATGAATATACGAAGTCGCCATAATAAGCGACGTATGGCAATGTAAATTTTTATCACTTAAAAGTTTACCCAACTCCATACCATCAATACCCGGCATTTGATGATCAATTATCGCAATATCATAAGGTTTACCCATTTTTTCTTGTTGGCGAATTAACGCTAATCCCGTCTCACCATTTACCGCTTGCTGAACCGTACAACCCCAATGTTGCAATTGCATTTCCAAAATATGTCTATTGGTAGCGTTATCATCAACCACCAATACCTGTAAATGACTGATATCTGCCCCCATGCTGCTACGCTCCAAGCTATTTTCAGCCTGAACATCCAACACCACAGTAAAGGTGAATGTACTACCTACATCCACTTCGCTTTCAACTTGAATATCACCTTGCATCATTCCAATCAGTTTTTTAGCGATTGTAAGCCCTAAACCTGTGCCTCCGTATTTTCTTGAATGACTCGCATCTGCCTGTTGAAAGGATTGAAATAAAAGATTGCGTTGTTCTTCACTGATACCGATACCGGTATCTTGAATTTTAAAACGCAGAACAAGCTGCCCTTCTCTTTGCTCAAATAGATCAACGTAGATACTCACCTGCCCATGATGGGTAAATTTAATTGCATTGTCGGCTAAATTTAATAGGACTTGCCGTAACCTGCCTGGGTCGCCAATTAGATGAGGATCGATGGCAGGATCTACGGTGCAATGAAAACCAATATCTTTCTCCTGCGCTTTAAATAACAATAAATGGTTTAAAGAAGCGATAAACTTCCTCAAATCAAATTCAATCAATTCAAACTCAAGTTTGCCCGCTTCAATTTTAGAAAAATCAAGAATATCGTTAATAACACCTAATAACGCATCGGCCGAGCTACCAACGGTTTCGGCATATTCACGCTGTTCGGCGGTAAGCTGTGTTTCCAATAACAAACCATTCATACCGATAACACCGTTCATCGGTGTGCGAATTTCATGCGACATATTGGCTAAAAATTCACTTTTCACTTTAGAAGCCATTTCAGCTTGCAAAGCTTTCTCTTCGGCCTCTTTTTTTGCCTCTTTATATTGCACAGTACGCAACTCAACCAAATGCTCTAAATCTTTATGTAGCTGCTCCTGGCGTAAATGCAGCCGTACTCGCATCTCGACAATAAGCGGCTGAAAAGGTTTGGTGATATAGTCTACAGCGCCCATCGCCAATCCATTGGCTTCATCCTCAGCCTCACATTTTGAGCTGACAAATATAATTGGAACACCGTTCATTTCTGGCATGTTTTTTAACTTCATGCAAACATCATAACCACTGATATCTGGCAGCATAATATCCAGCAGGATTAAGTTTGGAATAGGCGCTTTTATTGCGAGCTCTAGGGCTTTCTTACCGTTTATGGCGACTTTAAGATGATAATATCCGGCGAGAATCGATGATAACATCTTGATATTGCTGCGTTCATCATCAACGATCAATATGGTTTGTTTGCTGTTTACGCTCATTATTTACACTGCTCAAATAATTGTTCAGCACTGCCATGTCAGAGTTTTTCTTAAGATATCTAATCTAAATTAGACCAAGCTTGTTATAGAGTATAGACGGACAAAAACATTTATTTCGAAGAATAAGGCATCAATTACCACCGTTTCATTTATAAATAATTACACATTATAAGAGATGACTATTCATATGATCTTATCGACTTAACGGCACTCGATTTTACTGCCCATCAATTACTGGTCGTTCAAAGGCAACTTTATTTCTACCGGACGCCTTGGCCTGATAAAGAAACGCATCTGCAGAGCAAATCAGAGATTTAGCGGTTTTACCTTCGGTTGGAACATCTGTTGCAACGCCAATGCTCAGGGTAATATGATCAACACAATTTGAAGATGCGTGATTGATATGCATTGCATCAACTTTTTCACGTAATTTTTCAGCAAAGTCACAAGCCGATTCATGGCCAGTTTCAGGTAAAATCACACAAAATTCTTCGCCGCCATACCTTGCAATATGATCCGTTGAACGCATAATCGAATTTTTTAAACAGCTTGCCACACTCTGTAAACAGCTGTCGCCTTGTTGGTGCCCATAAAAATCGTTGTACTGTTTGAAACAGTCAATATCCATCATCAATAATGAAAGTGGTCTCTTGTAACGTAATGATGACTGCCATTCAATTTCCAGGGTTTCATCAAAGGATCGTCGGTTATGGTTGTCGGTTAAACCATCCAAATAGCTCATTTCAGCCAACAGATCTGACTGTTGCTTCACTTTAATTTGTGTCTTCACTCTGGCAGATACAATTGCCGGCCTAAACGGTTTGGTGATGTAATCAACCGCGCCCAAATTCAGCCCTCTTGTCTCATCTTCTTCATCCACTTTACCGGTAATAAATATAATCGGAATATGGCAAGTGCTTTTTGTATTTTTTATGACTTTGCAAACCTCATAACCGTCCATTTCAGGCATCATCACATCCAATAAAATTAAATCAGGCGCTGAAAATGAATCTGCGATTTCTAAAGCTTTGCGGCCAGAAAGCGCAATTTTAATCCGATAATCATCACATAACAGTGCCGATAAGGCTTTAATATTGATGCGTTCATCATCCACAATCAAAATACAGGCTTTGTTATTTTCAGCCATTTTATAGCCTCTTGGTTAACATTGCTGCTTAAGCTGGTTTAATAGTTCTAATGAAACTTCATAGTCAAATTGATCAACACTGGACAAAAACGCCTGCATTAATGCATAGTTTTTTTCTTCAAGGCTATAACTGGATAAGGTCTTGATAACGCTGTCTTCAACAATGCCATCAGCCTTTAAAACGTGCTCTACCTCACTTAATAAAACATGAAGCGGTTTGATGTTGGCTGGCACCGAGGCAGGCTGAGCATGAGATAAAGCATGCTTATCCATAAACGTTTGTAAGGATGTTATCGTTTGCTGTAAACAAACATCAAACCTCTCTATGGCGTTCTCTGAAACAACCGTGTGATCACTGGCAAGCAGCTCTATATCAGCTGCCATATTCATTAAATCATTCCCCCCCAACGTTCCTGCGGTACCCTTAATCTTATGGGCCAAACCAGCCAGCCCTTCGAAGTCTGATTGACTACTGAATGTGCGCATATGTTCTGTAGACAAGCTGTAATCTTTAATAAACATATTGCACAGATCAAGATATAAATTTTGATTATTGCGGATTCGCTTTAGCCCTTCTTGAATATTTAAACCGGGTAAATTCTCTATCGTTTGAACGTCCTTTTCATCAGGATTTTCATCGTTATTCTCTGTCGTTGGCACGATATGCAGAAATTTAGCCAGTCTCTCATATAACACATCAACATCAATGGGTTTGGAAATATGATCATTCATCCCGGCAGCTATACTTTTTTCATAATCTTCTCGCATCGCATGTGCTGTCATCGCCAAGACAGGTAAGTTATGCCATTTTTTATTTTGACGAATAATTTTTGTTGCGGTATAACCATCCATCACCGGCATTTGTACATCCATCAAGATTAAATCAAATTCTTTTTCTGCCAATAGATCCAGACATTCCTGGCCATGGTTTGCCACCGTTGTCACAATGCCTGATTCCTGTAAAATTTCAGTGGCCACCTGCTGATTAAAAATATTATCTTCTACCAATAAAACACATTTCCCGGTGAAAGCACCCTCTAACCACCAGTCTTCTTGAGTCTTTTTCTGACTTGGAGCTATCCGCCCCTCAATCGGGAAATAGTGATTCATGGAATCCAGCAATGTGGATGCCATCACCGGTTTGTTGATGAATTTTTTTATTCCAGCCTTGCTGGCTTTTTCGCGTAGAAATTTATCATCAAATGCCGAGACCATCATTAAAATAGGCGCATCTTTTCCCGATTTTAGCTGATGGATTTTTTCAGCGGTAGCGATGCCATCCAAACCTGGCATCTTCCAATCCAGTAAGATAAGACCATAATGATTATCAGCATCTCGGATTTTTTCCAGCGCCTCTTCACCCGAAGCTACCGATGTTACATTCAAATTATAGGAACTTAATAAATTCTCTAAAACCAAGCGGGCCGAAGCATTATCATCAACCACCAAAGCATTGCTGACATCGATATCCCTTTGAACATCCACCACATCTTCGATCATTGTTGAAATACCAAATTGGGCGGTAAAACTAAAACAGCTGCCTTTACCCTCGGTACTTGTCACGATAAGATCTCCGCCCATCAAGTTGACCAGACGTTTTGATATCGCTAAACCTAGACCGGTGCCACCAAAATCTCGGGTAATGGTGGTATCGGCTTGAGAGAAGGATTCAAACAAGATAGCCATTTTTTCTTCTTTGATGCCTATGCCGGTATCCTTAACCGAAAACTGTAATGTAATCCCATCGTCATCGCTTTCAAGGTGTTCGATCTTCACCAGGATATGCCCCTGTAAAGTAAACTTCACCGCATTATTACTTAGATTAATCAATATTTGCTGTAGCCGCATTGAATCACCGACTAAAAAATGTGGCAGTGTGGCGGGCTGATCCACTAAAAACTCCAGACTTTTTTCATGCGCCCCAAAAGAGGTAATACTGACCACTTTATGAATCACATCATATAAATCAAATTCAACATTATCTAACTCTAATTTACCCGCCTCAATCTTAGAGAAATCCAAAATATCGTTAATAATGTCTAATAAAGAATCAGCAGATAATTCAATTTTTTTCACATACCCTATTTGATCATCGCTTAAATCAGATTTTAAAACTCTACGTACAAAACCGATTATCGCATTCATCGGTGTACGAATTTCATGACTCATATTAGCCAGGAAATCAGTTTTATAACTGCTAGCTAACGCTAATTCCTTGGCCTTTTTATCTAACTCCTCATTATAACGCCTCAGTTCATCTGACTGTCGCTGAGTTTCGATAAGCAGTATGTCTGTTTGCCTGCGGGTAAAACAGGAATCGAAAGCGATGGCAATAGATTCAGAAGATAGGCGCAATAATTCCAAATAATCATCGGTAAAGGCATTAAAACTTCCCAACTCAATTACCGCCACCGTTTCATCATTAGTCACAAATGGCGCTAATAAAATATTAAGTGGATTCGATTGCCCTAAGCTTGATTCAATCATTAAATAATCTTTGGGCACATCTTGTAACAGTATGATTTTTTTATCCGCGGCTACCTGACCAACCAAGCCCTCTCCCATAGCAAAAATGAGATTGTTATCACGCTTACGCCGGCAAGCATAACCACCCACAAATGTTAAGCCTGACTCTTCGCTATAGGGATCATGAATATAAATTTCAGCCACATGCGCGTGAAAATGATGGGCAAAAAAAGCGGCAACATTATCAGCTAAGGAATGCACATCTAAGTCGCCGCTTAATTCATTCGCAAGATCTGATTGAGCCGTTTTCAACCACGTCTGGCGGTTATTTTCCCATTCAGCCAGACGCAAATTCTCGGTCATTAATTTTAATGCAGTGCCTAATGCATCCTTGTCAGAACGTAGCTCAACTTCCGCTTCATAATTTCCCAACGAGATGATATCTGCCTGATCAACAACCGATTGCAAGGCCCGGCTTAATTGATTAAGACTATAAACCAGCACATCATTAATCCCTCGGGGTTGCATGGATTGGCTTAAATCACCCACCGATAAAGCCGCCATAACGTCTTTGACTTGCGACAAAGAATCCACTAACTCAACAAAGGTATTATTCAAAACACCAATCTCATTATTAGGAACCTTAATATCGACTTTTTTCAAGGAGCCTAGGGATATTTCTTTGGCCCACCGAGTGAGTTGCATAATCGGTTCAGTTATAAAACGCACACTGAAAATTGAAATTAAGAAAACCAATAAAATCGTTATCAATACGGTGAGGGCAACCTCTTTTATCAATATATCTACCGTAGAAAAAATTTCTCGTTCATCCACTTCGGCTATTAACAACATCGGCACACCTGCAAAAACAACCGACTTCGGTATGCCGAATACATTAACATCACGATAGTTTAAATAGG
>JABSRQ010000147.1:8854-12116 GCA_013215055.1 Pseudomonadales bacterium
ATAGGATTTTTGGCTCATAAGGCCAAGGCCCTTCACATCTGTCAAAGCCTTGTTATTGACAGAGGACTGCCACTTTAATGTTGCCGATGTTTCAATCTGTTGCTCTAACACGGTTGAGGTCTTTGAAAACCGTGATTTTGAACGCATTAACAAATCTTTCCCAATCAAATAGGTCTCTCCCGATTCTCCTAAACCGGCATGATCTTCCAATATTTTTGCAATCGGTATATTGGATAAATGAATGGCTAATACCCCCATCTTTTCACCAAATTCGTCAACCACTGCTTGTAATAAAAAACTGCTTAATGCACGTGTATAAGGCGGATATTTCTCTAAATCAGAATAGACAGGTTCACCGCTTATCAAGGCTTTTTTTGCTGCCTCAGCAAAGTGACTATTTTTATATTGACCATTAAATAGATTACTCGCCAGGTCATCATCCCGGCGTATACTGAACAAAATATTGCCATCAATATCAATCAGTAAGATATCGATATAATTATAGGTGGTTAAAATATGAGAAAGATCACTGGCATATTCATCCTGCAATATTGCCCATAGATAACCTTCGCTAAAGGCTTTTAACGATTTATTGGATGCCCGGTATTGATGCTTTAATGCCGTTAAAAAATTAACCGTGTTAGCTAATTCAGAATGTAAACGCAGATTGGTGATCTCATTGTTAAAATACGCCGACAGTTGTTGGTATTTAGCTTGTGTGATCGCATCGAGTAAACGAGTTTCATCTTCTCTAATCGCAGCCGTGGTATTATTTACACTTAACCAGGACACAAAAACCATAGGCAATATAGAAATAAGCAGGAAGCGAATTAATAAGCTGCGCCCTAAACCCGGAGCCAGAGTCTGACGAATAATTGAATATACTGGATTGATTTTGCTTTCCTTGCGCCTTTGCATATGCGTTTTTCCATTGTTCACATAAAGATTTATTGCACCGTGATCTCGGTGGCAAAACTTGCATCGGTAAACTCAACAAGATTAATAGGCGCACGTAAAATGCCACCTTCAACGGCCAAGTCCATAATCATTTTCATGCCTGGAATCTCTACATTGAGATTTTTATAATTAATCACCATCAGATCTTTACGCAAACTTTGAATAATGGCTTCTTCATTGTGTTCGGGGATATGTTTTCTGACCATCGTGGCGATGTCTTTAATAGCTTGCCCTCCCTGGTTTCTGGCAGTTTCTATATCTAAGCCGGCTTTATGAATATAAAAAATCACCTCTTTTAGCGCCGCTGATTTATTTTTTATAGCCTCATCGGATGCCAGCGCAATACATTCCACATGCCCTTTCGGCCAGGGCAGCACATCCTTGGAGTACCAGGCCACATGACCAAAATTTTGCGTTTCAACCACATCGGCCCAGGGTAAAGACTGTTCAAATGATGCGGCAATGCCTTTTGAATTTTGACGTTGAATAAATTGTGGCGCTTTAGGTGGCGCAATCGCAATTGCAATCACATCCTCTTCACTGCCAGTGCCTATACCCAGCGTTTTACCGTGATCTTTTAAATATTTATAGAGAACAACCATATGGGTCGCGAATAATGACGGCACGCCAACCTGGCTAGGTCGTCCCATCTCCTTTTTAACCAGTGTATAGGCATTGGCCACCTTGGCATCGGGTTTTCTATCGATGCGTAAGGGCGGCAAATTAACATGTTTATTAATTAGGTCATTGATCGCCAATGCATTGCCATCTCTATGCATCTGCCCTACCCATTTAAACGTTGGGCTTTGCCTATACATATCCATAGCCAGCGGACTCATCACATAGGCCAGATCAGACTGGCCATCGAGAAAATATCCGCGTAAAAGCGGCCAGCTTTTCATACGTGTGATTTTATAATCGGCTATTTTCATCTGATCACGGTACTTTTCATAGGCGATAATGCCAGCATAATGATCGGCCAACGGGATATATGCCGCATTCACCAAAACTCTTTCGCCTGCTACAGCGATATTGCTTAAAAATAATGAGGCCAATAAAAAAATCCAGCCATAGAAATTCTGAAAACTTATTTTCATTCTCTATCCTTGTTACGATTACGCGCCTGATTTAAAGGATAGCCGAATTAAAATGATCTGCTTATTATTGATTTTCAAACGCCATATGCAGATATCAGCAGCGTTTTAAATCCTAAAATATAAATCCATTTGATCGTTTATCAGTCAAATACTCACAAAACAGACATAAAATGATGGTTTTTTAATCGACATATAAAGTTTTTACATCTAATGCTTGAAACTTAACAAGGAATCCTGTCTTATACGCACCTCTTAAGCAGATACACATCTGTTTAGGCGGTAAATATGGCGAGAGTGGCGGAATTGGTAGACGCGCTAGATTTAGGTTCTAGTGTCGCAAGGCGTGAGAGTTCGAGTCTCTCCTCTCGCACCATCTTTGATAGATCCTTTAGAGCCTCTGCTCATCTAAGATTTTTATAATTGCGATCGAGGTTTTGCAATGCAAGTTTCAGTTGAAACGACATCTGGATTAGAACGTCGTCTGACTATTGCTATTTCAGCAGATGAAATCCAAAAAGAAATTGATAAACGCATCCAGAAAGCTGCGCCTAACGTAAAGTTAGACGGCTTTCGTCAGGGTAAAGTGCCTGTTAAGGTTGTGCGTCAGCGTTTTGGTGAAAGTATTCGCCAGGAAGTTTTGGGTGAAATGATGTCCTCTTCTTTCCAAGAAGCCGTGACTCAGGAAAAGTTACGCCCTGCAGGTCAGCCAAAAGTTGAACCTAAAGAAATGGATCCCAAGAAAGACTTCTCTTTTATTGCGACCTTTGAAGTTTACCCAGAGATAACACTAAATAGTTTAAGTGGATTTTCCATCAGCAAGCCGGTAACCGAAATTGCAGGTTCCGATGTTGATGAAATGATCGAGACGTTGCGTAAGCAGCAAGCTAGTTTTGCAGACTCTGATAAAGCGGCTGAAGACGGTGATCAACTGAACATCGACTTTGAAGGCTTTAAAGACGGCGAATTATTTGAAGGCGGCAAGGCTGAGGGTTCAAACCTGGTTATCGGCTCCAAGTCAATGATTCCTGGTTTTGAAGATGGCTTAGTAGGCGCAAAAGCTGGCGACGAAAAAGAATTAAACCTGAACTTCCCAGACGATTATCATGCTGAAGAGCTGAAAGGCGCTGCGGTTGTCTTTAAAGTGAAGGTTAATACTGTTCAAACCCAGAGTTTGCCAGAAATTGATGCCGACTTTATGAAAAAGTTTG
>JABSRQ010000148.1 GCA_013215055.1 Pseudomonadales bacterium
GTATGGGGTTTACGGGTATAAGGCAGTTCAAAGACCCAATCCATCTCTTCGGTTTTAAGTGGCACCGGTGGAGGGTTCATCCACACTTCTTTATCGCCGTGGCGTTGCACCAATGCTCTGGCATTACCTGGGTTGGTTTCCAGATGAAAGACACGTGAGGCATGGGCATACAAGATTTTTTTAGTGCTGACACGTTCAAAAGCCGGTAGACGTATATAGGTTTTATCCAGCACATTGAGTGTGTTTTTGTCTTTTTCTTTCTTTAGATCAATAATCTGTACAACTTCTGCAGTATCTTTATCAGTAGCAGAATTCTCTTTTTTGCAAGAACCAGTGTCATCTTCCTGGGTTTGATAGGGGTTAATCTTTTTTTCTATTTTTCCGGGTTGATCAACCTTGGTGGAGTCTATTTCGCTCCAGCCTTCGGGCATGGATTTGACGATAAAGGTGGTGCCACGTATATCGGTGATGGTAGCGCAGTCTTCACCGTTGGCTATTCTATGGGCTATTTCGACAATCGCACGTTCGGCGTTGCCATAAACCAGGATATCGGCCTTGGCATCAACAATGGCTGAGCGGCGTACCTTATCACTCCAATAATCGTAATGGGCCATACGGCGTAGGCTGGCTTCTATACCGCCGAGGATGATGGGCACATCTTTGAAGGCTTCACGGCAGCGCTGCGAATAGACCAGTACGGCTCTATCGGGTCTAGCGTCGGGTTTTCCATCGGGGGTATAAGCGTCATCTTTACGGATCTTCAGATCTGCCGTATAGCGGTTGATCATGGAATCCATATTGCCTGAGGCGACGCCAAAAAATAAATTGGGTTTACCTAATGCCATAAAGGCGTCTTTATTACGCCAGTCGGGTTGTGCAATGATGCCAACTCTAAAACCCTGGGCTTCTAAAACACGGCCAACGACGGCCATGCCAAAGCTGGGGTGATCAACATAGGCATCGCCGGTGACCAGAATGATATCGCAGCTGTCCCAGCCTAATAAATCCATTTCACCGCGACTCATGGGCAGCTCAGGCGCAGGCCCCAGGCATTCAGCCCAGTATTTGCGGTAGCTATCAAGATTTTTTGCTAAGGATTTATACGACATGCGGGGAGGGGAACCGAGAGTAGTTGATAAAAACACTCGGGTATTATACGTGATTGTCGCGTTGAAGGTAAGTTGATTTATGTGCTGTTTAAAAAATAACCAGGTCGGAATTGAACTGGCTATTTTTAAAAGCTTATGTTGCAGAAGACTTAAGCTGTGGCCGTCTCGGTTGTGGCTTCTATAAGGTCAAATAGTTCCCGGAATTGTTCGGTTAACTTATGGCTGGGGAATGCATAAACCATGGGTTGTTGCAGATGATGAGATTCTTTCATCTTCACCGAAGCCGATAAAAAGCTCTCCAGAATAGGTAATTGCTCATCACGCAGCTCTTGTACTAATTGTGCCGGGAATCGGGCCTGTGAATTAAATTGATTCACCACAATGCCTTCTATACGTAACTTGGGATTATGGTCTTCTTGTAATTCCACAACATTATCCAGTAGATTATATAAAGCCGTTTTTGAGAACGTATCGCAATCAAATGGAATCACAACCGATTCTGCGGCAATTAATGCAGATTTACTGTAGAAATTAAAGTTAGGTGGGGTATCGATGTAGATGCGGTCGAAGCTTTCAGAGAGTTCTTCGAGCGCATCACGTAATTTATAAATCTTGTATTTACTCTCCAGCTCTTTTTCCAGCAGTTCCAGCGCAGGATTGGACGGGATTAAATAGAGATTTTCAAAAGCGGTTTCCTGGACAAAATCGATGGCTTTTTTCTTGTTGCCAAAAAAACCGCCTGAGCTTTGTTTTAATAGCTCGGCGATAGAGCCTTCGGTGCTGTTACGGCTTTTTTCATTATGGGTATCTACCCCTAGGTAGAAACTGGAGTTGCCTTGTACATCAAGGTCAACCACCAAGGTTTTATAACCGATGGACGCACTGACTGCCGCCAGATTGCAGCTGATGCTGGATTTCCCTACCCCACCTTTTTGGTTAAATATCACGCGGCGCATAAAAGCTCCTTGCCGTTGAAGTTATTTTGAAGTGACTATTGTAGCGATAATAGGCCCTGTGATGCAAAGGCCTTAGATGGGTTTATCAAAAGAGGGGAAGATTAATGCTGGGTGGTAAATAGCTGCTGCATTAAATTAAACTCGGTTAATACCATCGATTGAAGAAATTGGCGGGTTTGTTTGAGAGGAATCAGGTTTTCCTGATGTAACATCAGGGCTAAATTAGCGTGATCGGCTGTTTGCATTAACCCAGATAACCCTTCAAGTTCACCGGTATCCAGGAATCGTTCTCTAAGTGCCTTGAGGACCTCTTCGGGCAGGCCCCAGTCTTTGGCTAGCCAATAATTAAAGCGAGGTAAAAACGCGGTAATCTCCTCTAATAAGCGGCCTTTAGCCGGTGGCATTTCATTCAACTGTAATTCTCGATGTAGATAAATTAGGCTGATAAAATGCATAAAACCGGAAATAAACGCACAAATGCCGTCTTGCTGCTGCGTGTGTGACAGGCAAAGGCTGATATAGGCGTTACGTAAGCCATGCTGAAAGAGTTGTTTTTCCACTGCGTGGGTATTTTTACTGAGGCAGTGCTGCTGTAAAAATGCGGTGCATACCACGGCCAAAAACTCGGCATGTCCCATATGGGCTTTGATATCACTGAAATCATTGAACATCGTATGCTGTGCAAATGGGGCTTGATTGGCTATAGCAAGCATTTCATGTTTGATATAAGGCGAAAGCAATAGATTATGACTGGATTCTTCATTATTAAGCCCATGTCTGGATGCATGTAGAAGCCGTGATATCGCTTGGGGTAGATGTTGTGTTAATGTGCTTCTATAAGTGGGTGATTTTAAATCCTGGAATAGTCCGTAATGATGGTGTTCAGGGGTATAGATTCTGTTACCCGCGGTGAAATCTTTACAGAAATAGTCGATGAAAAAAGCTTCCATCTGATGTTGGCAGCGCGGATTATAAACCGCTTGATAATGTTGCGGATGTAAAAGCCGTAAATCGGTTTTAATTTTACTGACATTGACATGGGTATAGCCGGGGTCCTGCAGTGCATGTTCACTGGCAAATAAATCCCTGGCTTTAATCAATAATTCGGCAATCATGGTAGGCACCGCTTTATTATTCCTGTTTTTAGCCATTTCACTATAGTCAGTTATGCACGATTGTAAAAATATTAATCAATAAAAAACGCTAAGGTATTATTTTTCAATTGTTTTTTATTTTAAAAAGTCATGAAGAGAAGAGTTTTATGGATTTAGAATTAGATGTGCTGCAACTGCAAATTCAGCGTTTGACCGATATAGAGGCGATACGTCATTTAAAAGCGGCCTATTATCATGCCTGTGATCAGAAGGCGATTGGCAGCTTGGCCCAGTGTTTTGCCGAAGGTGAAATCTGGATTGATTATGGTGTGGTTGGCACGTTTAGCAGCCGTGAAGATTTTATCCGTATGTTTGAAGAGCAAGCCTGTCACGACCATATTGTTGATACACACCATGGACAAAATGCACAGATCAGCTGGCAGTCACCGTCTAAGGCGACCGCTATATCCGATTTATATTTCCACCAGATTAATACCAAGGCGCAAACCTTAACGCAACTCAGTGGTTTTTATCACGATACGTTTATCAATGACGGTGATGGCTGGAAAATACAGGAAACGATCTTTAAGGTGACGTCTTCACTGGTCAGTAAGTTGGATGATGGCAAGGTGCAGGTCTTGTTTGCCGGCTCTGCACCCGATGCCTAACGTTGTAGTTTATTGAGCTAAAAGCTTGGCAATTTCATCCAGATTAGGCGCTAAAATAATCTCTATACGCCTGTTTTTAGCTTTGTCTGTTTGATTGTCATTGCTGGCAACAGGAAGGAATTCACTTCTGCCGGCAGCGGTAATCTGAGTGGGATTAACCCCTTTAGCCTGTATGATTCTGACAATGGCGGTGGCTCTTTTAACCGAGAGGTCCCAGTTGTCGAGTAAGGTTGTTCCTGAGGCGAATGGGTCGTTATCGGTATGACCCTCGATTAAAATATCCACCTCTTTATTATCCGCCAGCACGGCGGCTAATTGCTGTACCGCTTGTTGGCCACTTACCCCTACTGCCCAGCTGCCAGTTTTGAATAATAATTTATTTTCCATGGAGACATAGATCTTGCCGTTTTTCTGTTCAACGGCCAGGCCTTTACCTTCAAAGTTGTGTAACGCCTTGGATAGCGACAGCTTCAAGGCTTGCATCTGGGTTTCCTGTGCTGTAATCAGACGCTCTAAGTCATCCACCCGTTGGCTCTTAAGGGCCAGCTGCGCTTCTTTGAGTTTTAATTGGCCCGATAAAACCTGGTTTTGTTCGGCTTGGGCGACTAGATCTTTAGAGCTGCGACTGGACAGTGCGTTATAGGTTTCTTGTAAGGAGGCTTTTTCTGCACTGAGTTGATCGTATTCAGCCTGAAGTTTTTCCAGTGACTTTGTGAGCGCAACTTTAGCGGTGGCTAATGTTTTTCCCTGTAAGCCTAGTAGTTTTTGTGAAGCTTGTAATTGTTGGTACTGTTGCTGTAAGGCTTCGTGTTTGGATGTTGATACACAGGCACTTAATGTCAGTACGGAAAGGGCAGATAGGGTTAACAGAGCGGTTTTATTGAGCATGGCGTTCACTTAATTTTATTATTTAAATGATCATAAACAATTAAACCAAGGCGCGTGAATTTTTTTTGGATTTCTGCGCATATTAGCCACTTATATCATGGTCAGAATCGGGCTTTCCTTAGGGATGATTTTTTTCATTTCTACCTGAGTTTGAGGATAGTTCTCTAACACATAATGCACTAAATCATCCGGTGAAAGTGGCTTGGAGAAATAATAACCCTGAATAATATCGCAGCCACTGGTTTTTAAGAATCGTAATTGTTCGGCGGTTTCTACACATTCGGCAACCACTTCAAGCCCCAAGCCATGGCCCAGGGTCAGAATGGCGCTTACAATGCCGTCGTTTTCTGGTTTAGTGCCTAATTTACGCACAAAGCTGCCATCGATCTTGAGTGTACTTACCGGCAGATCAATCAGATAACTTAAACAGGAGTAACCGGTACCAAAGTCATCGATGGCGATGCGGAAACCTAAATCATGTAATGTGGCTAAGTTCTTTTGGCATTGGTTATTGCCATCCAAGAAGGTTTCTTCGGTGATTTCCAATTCCAAATATTGAGGGTCGATATTGTAGAAGGCCAGTTCTTGTTGAATCTTATCAACTAAATCATTTTCAGCTAAATGGGTGGGGGACAGGTTAATGGCTATACGTACTGCAGGCATGCCGAGTAAACGCCAGTCGGCAAATTGTTTACAGGCTGTGCGAATAACAAATTCACCGATTTTATTGATAATGCCGATTTCTTCAGCCAAAGGAATAAACTGACTTGGAGGAATGTCACCCAATTCATCGTCGTGCCAGCGTAGCAACGCTTCAACACCGGATATATCATATTTTTGAATATTGATTTTAGGCTGATAGACCAGGTTCAGCTTACCTTCTTCCAGTGCGCGGCGTAACTTGGTTTCCATGGATAGTCTATCGGTAGATGCTACATCAATGGATGCATCATAAAACGTGAATGTGCCCGCACCGCGTTGTTTGGCTCTGTACATGCATATGTCGGCATTTTTTAATAAGGTGAAAGCATCGTTGCCATGTTCAGAATAAACACTGATGCCAACCGAGGCAGAGATATGCAGCTGTCTGTCATCCAATATAATCACTTCTTCCAAGGCCATGATGATGCTACGAGCCGAAGCGACGATGTCTTCTTGTTTTTTCATGCTGGGCAGGAAAACAACAAATTCATCACCGCCCCAGCGGGCTACAATATCTTTGCTCTCAAGAACGTTTTCTAGACGTTGTGCCACTTCACGTAACACGTCATCACCGATTTCATGGCCTAGATTATCGTTAATCACCTTAAAGCGATCTAAATCCATAAATAATACCGCAATAGAGGTGCCGTCTAGTTTGGAGACCTCAATTTGGCGTTCAAGTTGTTCAATAAAAAAGTGGCGATTTGGCAATTTGGTTAATTGGCAGTAGTTCGATCGTTGATGCAGTTGACGGGTTTTAAGATTAACTAAATCTTCTAATTCTTCGCCGTGTTTACGTAATTTAGCATCGCGGCTTTTAATAACTTCCAGCATGGTGTTAAAGCTATTGATAAGCTGGCCTATTTCATCGTTATGACGTGGCTTTAAGCGTTGATCAAAGTCTTTATTGGTAGTGATATGTTGAATAACTTCAACCAGGTCTTTGATCGGCTTTGATAACCAGCGTTGCATAAATAAAGACAGTACATAGGCAAATAATAGGCTAACAATAAATACCGCCAAGGTGATGACCGCATGGCGTGATATATCACTGGTTAAAGAGCTGGCGTCTTGAATAAATAATAAATATCCCACTATTTCATTATCCAGCATGACTTTAGAGAAACGTTGTACTGAACCTTCTTTGTGGCTCATGCCTAGCGCGTAATTGTCTACGTTAGGGCGGTCAAAATGGCGGGTACCAACATAATTAGCAAAGAAGTTTTTATCTTTGTCGTAGACGCCTACATACAACACGCTGGGATTGTTTTGCAGCTTATTTAACTGGGCATGGGCTGAATGTGTGTCTTGAAAGGTTAGCGAGGTCGTCAAAATACCTTCGAGGATTTTCGATGTACTGATGATTTGCTCAAGCTCACGTTCTTTATTGGTCTCGGCATTGCTCAATAAAAATGCGGTAGATGCAATACACAAGGCTAATGCATTGATCAAAATAATGACCAAGACCTGCTTGCTATGTAGTGATAAGGACTGATACCAGTGCTTCATAATTTTATTGTTATTTTTTATTTGTCCGTTGCTGTTGTCTATTTGCTGCCTTTTCTGCAGCGAATATTGAGCTCAACAGCACCGGTACTTCCGGTTACCTGTAGTATTAATACTACTAAGTACTTTGAACCTGTTTCAATATATTAGAACATCTTAATTCAACTTCTTTATTCAAAATGAGCGGTGTTTCACAAGAAATATTGTGTAACTGCTAGTCTTGAATCGAATCTAGTTTGATTATTTAATAATTTTTAGTTATATGCAAGTGGATATTGCTTGTTTGGCAGGGAGGAGGGGGGTGTTTAATTATTTAATAACTGTAATTTCAAAGGCTTACTAAACGTATCTAATTGTATCCGATGGTCCAATATTGCCGCGCTGTCATTTGGTTTTGTTTATGTATTCAATAAGTCATTAAGTCGTTGTAATTGTATGTGTATTTCGAGAACGGTATTTATGTCGCCCTGTTCTCTCCAAAAAACGGTAGAACCTGCGGCATATTGTTCTACCGCGAGAATGTTATCAGGCAGCTGTTGATAAATCGGCAGCATCTTGGTCATCCATTGAGCTGTGGGGCGTTGATGAATCCAGAACCAATCATAGGGTGCGTTTTGACTCCTTATCGCGGTGAAAGAGCCTTTGAGTTTGCTATCGAAGTTGGGTAGATAGTAGGCGGTAGACGTGGCGACATCATGATATTGGCTTTTTAGTTCAGGCGGTAAATGTGGGCGACGAATTTGCACTTGAATCGCCAGTTCCTGAGCCTTGGCCCTAAAGGCCATTTGGCGTTTCTGGGCCGTGGATGGCACCAGATGCAAGATAGGCCATACAGCCATTCCAACGCAGATCGCGCCAATAATCCATCCAATATAGGCTTGCATCAGTCATCACTCGTCTTTTGTTTAAACTCACAGAGATCTTCAATCAGGCAGCTACCACAGCGGGGTTTACGCGCTATGCATACATAGCGGCCATGTAATATCAGCCAGTGATGCGCATCAACGATATATTCTTTGGGAATAACTTTAATCAACTTTTTCTCTACTTCGTTGACGTTTTTTCCTGGGGCAAGATTGATGCGATTGGATATACGAAAGATATGTGTATCCACCGCCATCGTAGGCTGGCCAAAGGCAGTATTTAACACCACGTTGGCTGTTTTGCGTCCTACGCCGGGTAACGCCTCCAGGGCTTCTCTGTCTTCGGGCACTTCACCGCCGTGTAATTCAACCAGCATTTTGCAGGTTTTAATCACGTTTTCAGCCTTGGTATTAAACAGGCCTATGGTTTTGATATAGTTTTTAAGCTCGTCAACACCTAGGTCAAACATGGCTTGAGGGGTTCTGGCGACAGGGAATAGATGTTGTGTGGCTTTATTGACGCCGACATCGGTTGATTGAGCCGAAAGCAGCACTGCAATAAGCAGCTCAAAGGTGGAGCTGTAATCCAGCTCGGTTTTGGGGTGAGGGTTATCGGCTTTCCAGCGGGCAAAAATTTCCGCGCGTATCGCTTTATTCATAAATAATTTAACTCTGGCCTTTGTTTAAAAAAACGCAGGCCAGTTATATCCGTCGATTAAGAAATGGTGCCGGTGATACGTACACGACGATCTTCTTTGGGCTCTTGCGCTTTTTGCGCCTTTTGAATTTCCTCAAAATGATTATCAATAATATTTTTAATTGCAATCATAAAACCGGTGAAGATAAACGCACCCGGAGGCAGGATGATATACAGGAATTGTGGATAGTCTTTAAAGACTTCCCAGGTCCAGTTTTGCGCAATAGGGCCAAATAAAAGGTGCATATCAGCAAATACGGTTCCGGTGCCAAATAACTCGCGGAAGAAACCCAATAGGAACATCACAATGCTAAAGCCCAGCCCCATCATCAAACCATCGTAGGCCGAGGCAAATACGTTATTTTTACAGGCAAACGCATCGGCGCGTCCCAAAATCACGCAGTTCGTCGTGATTAGAGGCAGGAAAACGCCTAAAACAGTATATAAGTCATAGGTGAAGGCTTGCATTAATAGTTGAATCGCGGTTACCGCAGCGGCGATGATCATCACAAAGGCGGGTAGGCGTACGGCATCGGATACAACATTACGAATCAGTGAGACATCAATATTGGATGTGACCAATACAAAGGTAGTAGCAACACTCATGCCTATGGCATTAACCACAGAGCCTGTCATGGCAAGTAAGGGGCATAAACCTAAAAGTTGTACTAAGGCCGGATTGTTTTTCCACAGCCCTAAAATAGTGATGTCTTTATAACTGGTATCGGCCATCTTATTTCTCCTGCTGTGGTGCGGGTGGTGTCTTTAGGGTTGCTGCAGCTTCTTCCAGATTAGACTGATTGGCTTGCTGAAGTAGCTGCTCCTTGTTTTTGGCAAAAAAGGTCAACGCACGTTGCACCGATTTAACCACCGCTCTGGGGGTTATCGTGGCACCGGTGAACTGGTCAAAAACACCACCGTCTTTTTTTACGCCCCATTCTTTATTAGAAAGGTTATTCAGGGATTTTTCGTTAAAGCTTAATACCCAATCGGTTTTTTTAGTGTCAATCTTATCACCAAGCCCCGGGGTTTCTGCATGTTGAATGATGCGTACACCGGATACGGTGCCATCGAGGTTTATACCCACTATCGAGTGGATAGAGCCGCTATAACCATCGGGTGCACGTGTAGGAAAGATAAAAGCGCTGATTTCACCTTCTTTTCTGGCGATAAATATTTTGTGGCATTTATCATCACCATTTTTTCCACCACATTTTTTATGCGGTTTTAACTGCAGAAATTCACTGTCTTGGGTGATGATGTAATCATCCAATAAGATATTATCACGTTGCTGCAAGGGCACCACTTCTTCCAGTGCCTGTGACTGTACCTTACGTATCGCAGCATCACGTCTGTCGCGGGTAGAGCTTTCGGTTAATGCCAGCGAGGCTGCGACGAATACCGCAAAGCCTGCCAATAATAAGCTGTTTTTAGTTATCGCCTGTCCGATCATGATTGTTTCCCATAACCGTAAGTGGTTGGCTTGGTGTAATGGTCAATAAAGGGCGCAGCAAAGTTCATAAGCAACACTGCAAAGGCAATAGCATCGGGATAGGAGCCCCAAACACGGATAATATACACCAGAATACCAATGCAAACCCCATAGACAATACGTCCACGGTTACTCACGGTTGACGTTACGGGATCGGTAACGATAAAAAATGCACCTAACATGGTGGCACCACTAAATAGATGGAACAGTGGTGAGCCGCCAGAATTTGAGCTGCCTCCGTCATAGGTAATAAGAGTCAAGAGGGCAAGTGTTGCTAACATGCTGACCGGTGCATGCCAGGTGAATATTTTACGCCATAAAAGATATAAGCCGCCTATTAAAAAACCGAGATTAGCGATTTCCCAACCCTTGCCGGCAAAAAGGCCAAACTGGGTATTTTCTTGCCAAAGTTGATCCATCATCAGCGTATTATTTTGTTTTAATACATCCAATGGTGTCGCCATCGTATGGCCATCTATGGCATTGATTAGCCCCAGGCTATTTAATAGCGCATCAACCGGACCAATAAAACTGCCAACATCGGTAGATATCGGTGCTGCCCATTGGGTCATTTGCACAGGCAGGCTCACCAGCATAACCACATAGGCAACCATGGCCGGATTAAAGGGGTTGTAACCCATACCACCGTAAAGGTGTTTGGCAATTAAAATAGCAAAGGCCACGGCTAATACTATCAACCACCAGGGCGCATAAGGGGGAAGTGCAATAGCCAGCAAAACGGCAGTCACCACAGCCGAGTAGTCCTTTAAATAAAAGCCGATGGGGCGTTTACGCAGCTTTAAAACCGCAGCTTCACAGGCAAGGGCGGTGATAATCGCCCATAACATATTGATCAGAATGCCAAAACCAAAAAAGTAGGTTAACGCGGCAACACCTGGAATCGTAGCAAGGATAACTTGCTGCATAACTCCGCCGGTTGAGCGTGGACCATGAGCATGGGGTGAAGTAACTTTTAACAACGCCATTACAGTTCACTTAGCTCTTGTTGAGCATTGGCCAGTTTATCTTTTAATTTTTGCATGGAGCTTTCTAATATCTCTACCGTATCTGCGCCGTCATCTTTGGCTTTTTGCAGCTTGGTATCTGCCTTGTCTATACGTTTTTGTAATGAGGCAACATTGTTTTGCAGCGTCGTTTTAGGATCAACATTTTCTGCACTTGAGCGTTTAGCCTGCGCTCTGGCGATAGCCGCTTGTATCGGGTCGTTCATTTCCACTTCGGCAGCCGTTGTTTCAGTCGCTGTTGTTTCTGAAGTGGCAGCCGCTGCTTCTGGGCTGTCGCCATTAAGCTGGATCAATGCCGTTTCAGCTTTTAGCAGTTTTTCACCGATTTTTTCTACCGAGGCTTTAAACGCATCCGCTTTATCTGAACCTTCGGCTATTGCGGCTTTAAGTTTCTCTTCACTGGCGGCCAGGCGTTTTTTGAAGGTGACAATATCTTTTTCTAGCTTGGCTTTAGGATCTTCGTCCTCAGCTGCGCCGCCGCGTTTAGCCAGGGCTCTGGCAATGGCCGCCTGCACCGGATCAGACGTGTCGACATCAGGGCTTTCAGTTTTTTGAGGTTTCTCTGCCTGTGCGGGCAGTGCTTTTTCAGCATCGGCAATCTTAGTTTTGAGTTTTTCTACCGATGATTCAAAAGCGGCTAAATTGGCATCATTTGATGCCTGTGCAGTTTTTAGCTTATCTTCGGCTTTAGCCAGGCGTTTTTGCAAGCCGGCTAACTTGGCTTTGGCTTCTGCTACTGGGTCGGAAGGTGCATCAGAGCCTGCAGCCTTGGCTTTGGCGCGTTCTATGGCTGCCTGAACCGGGTCGCTCATATCGACAGGGGCTGTTACCGCTGCAACTGGGGCCTTTTTATGGGCATCTTTTTTCTCGGGTGCTTCGCCAGATTCCGCAGCCTTGGCTTTTGCCGCCGCGGCTTTGGCAGCCTTTTCCTGACGTGCCTGACGTTTTGCTTCTTTTTCCGTTTCTATAGCGATTAAACGCGCTTCACGGGCTTCAAAACGTTCTTTGGAGTATTCGGATTTTTTGGCATCTTGCTCAGCCTGGCGAATATCGGCTTTGGAGGCGCGGTAATATTGCACCAACGGAATATTAGATGGGCAGG
>JABSRQ010000015.1 GCA_013215055.1 Pseudomonadales bacterium
CAGTGGGGACATGACTTTCGCGCCGATTATTTGAAATTACATTGCCTGCAAACCTATTTCCCGCAGGTGCCTAAAATTGCACTGACCGCCACCGCCGATGAACAAACCCAAAAAGACATACTGCTGCGCCTGGATATTCAACATGCCAAGACCTTTGTTGCGGGTTTTGACCGGCCCAACATCCGTTACCACATCCACGATAAAAACAACGCGCGCAGCCAATTATTACGTTTTATACGCACAGAACACGGCGAAGATGCCGGCATTGTGTATTGTCTGTCACGTAAAAAAGTTGAAGCCACAGCTGCATGGCTAGTGGAGCAAGGTTTTGATGCTCTGCCCTATCATGCGGGTTTGCCACAGTCGTTACGCCAATTTAATCAGAAGCGTTTTTTGCGTGAAGAAGCCGTGATTATTGTTGCCACCGTGGCCTTTGGCATGGGTATAGACAAACCCGATGTACGTTTTGTCGCGCACCTGGATTTACCCAAAAGCATAGAAGCCTATTATCAAGAAACCGGCCGTGCTGGCAGAGACGGTAAAAAAGCCAATGCCTGGATGGTGTATGGCCTGCAAGATGTAATCAAACTGCGCCAGATGATGGAAAACTCACAAGCCGATGAAGCCTTTAAACGTATAGAGCGCTATAAACTCGATGCAATGTTAGGCCTTTGTGAAATCACCAGCTGCAGACGCCAGGCCCTGTTAAATTATTTTGGTGAACACGATACTCCCCCCTGTGGCAACTGCGATGCCTGCCTAAACCCGACCATCACCTGGGATGGCACCGAGGCTGCGCAAAAAGCGCTGTCCTGTGTTTATCGCACCGGCTCACGTTTTGGGGTTAATCATCTGATTGATGTTTTACGGGCAGGCGATACCGAAAAAATTCGCCAATTTAAACATCAAACAATAAGCACCTACGGCATAGGTAAAGAACTCAGCACCAATCAATGGCGCAGTGTTTATCGCCAACTGATCTCGCGCGGATTCTTAAATGTTGATCTACAAGGTTTTGGCGCATTGTTACTCACCGATAAATGCCGCCCGGTTTTACGCGGCGAAGAAACCGTACATCTGCGTAAAGAAATGCAAGCGCCCAGCACAAAAAAAACCGCCAAGGCTAAATCTCAGAACCTCAGCAATGAAGATCAGCAACTGTGGCAGGCATTACGAGAATGCCGCAAGAAACTGGCTGCAGAACATGAAGTGCCCCCCTATGTGGTCTTCCATGATTCCACATTGATGGAGATGTTGCGTTATCAACCCAGCAACGAAAGCCAGATGTTAAAAATCTCCGGCGTAGGTGAACAAAAGCTGCAACGTTTTGGGCATGCCTTTATCGATACAATTGCCGACTTTATGGCCGACAATCACGATGATGCTTTGGCCTCTTCGCAGCAACAACAAAAGATCCTGCAGCTATGCAATGCGGGGTTCAGCGCCTTTAGCATTGCCGAACAACTGCAGCTCAAGGAATTCCAGGTATACAATATGTTGGCGGAATTAATTGAGATGGCAGCAATTCCATTAATTAAAGCCGTACAGCTAGGCCAGGATCAGCAAAAACTGATAGAAGAATGCCTGTTAGCCACCGGTGATTTAGAAGATGAGCCATTTAATTACAAGGCCTGCAAAGAACTGTTAGGCCAAGAAATTAACAGCGGTATTCTGCGCTGTGTACGTGCACATTTATTGGTTGGCTGAAACACCATTAAGAATTAACAAACCGTAAGCTTTTCCGGCTTTGTTATTGACTATAATGACCTTTTTTTCGAATACGCCATTGATATGCTAAAAAAACTTATCGACAAAATACGTTTCCGTGAAGCGTATAAAGAAAATAATATCATTATTGCTAACGCCGAGGCTCAGCAATGGGATAAAACCGTCGATGTGGCGATTGCAGGTTTTGGTGGTGCAGGCGCGGCAGCAGCGTTAGAAGCTCACGAGCAAGGGCTGGACACTCTGGTGATAGACCGCTTTGGCGGCGGTGGCGCGACAACTATCTCTGGCGGCGTTTATTATGCCGGTGGTGGCACCCGCATTCAAAAAGAAGCAGGCATGGAAGATGATGCCGACAATATGTACCGTTATTTAAAACAGGAAGTACAAGGTGCGATCGGCGATAAAACCTTAAAAGACTTCTGTGATAACAGCATCGATAATTTCGACTGGATGGAAAAACAAGGTGTGCCTTTTGATGCCAGTTTCTGTGATTTCAAGACATCCTACCCACCGGATCATCTGTTCTTCTATTATTCGGGTAATGAATCTTTCCCGCCTTATTCCAACACCGCAACCCCGGCTGCACGAGGCCATAGAGGGCATAAAAAAGGCGTCTCGGGGGCGGCGATTTTTGAACCCATGCGTGATTCGGTATTAAGCAAAAACATCGATGTACAAACCCAAACCAAGGTTGTTGCTTTGATCGCCAGCGAAGACGGTGAAGTATTAGGTTTAAAGGCGATTCAATTAAAAAATAATCGCATGGCTGCGCTGGCGCATAAGATGCTTTATAAGCTACAAACCTTGCTGCGTTATATGGCCCTATTTTGGCCACCACTGTTTAATTTATTGGCCGCCTGGTGTGAAGCGCTGGAAAAGAACTGCGGCGAAACGATTTATGTACGCGCCAAAAAAGGCGTAATGCTGGCCACCGGCGGTTTCTATTCGAATCAAACCATGATCAAGAAATACGCACCCCAATTCTTGGGAGGCAGCCCGTTAGGCACCATGGGTGATGACGGTTCAGGCATTCAGATGGCGATGGACTTAGGGGCAAAAACCGAACTGATGGACAGCGTATCGGCCTGGCGTTTTATCAACCCACCGATGTCCTTTGTCAAAGGCATTTTAGTTGGCCCTACAGGCACACGTATCTGCAATGAGATGTTATACGGCGCGCAAGTAGGCGAACGAATGATGAAAGACCACGATGGCAAGGCCTATATCATTCTGGATCAGAAACAATATAAACAAGCGGCGAAAGACCTGCGCTTCGATAAGGCCTTATGGTTCCACATTATGTTGGGCGCTTTTTATCTGTTTTTTGGTTGTAAAAAAGCCAACTCCATTCGTGTATTAGCCAATAAGTTAAATATCGACCCGGATGCACTACATCGCACCTTTACCGAATATAACCGCGTAGCCGCATCTGATGAAGAAGATGCCATGGGTAAACCCAAGGCTTATATGCCAGAGTTAGGTGAAGGGCCGTATTATGCAGTCGATGCATCCTATGATTATTTCTTTGTGCCCTGCCCGTCTCTAACACTGGGCGGCCTTAAAGTTAATGAAGCATCCGGCATCGTAGTTAACAAACAAGGTCAGGATATAAAAGGTTTATATGCCATAGGTCGTACTGCGGTAGGTGTGCCTTCTAAGGGATATGTCAGTGGTTTATCCATTGCCGATTGTATCTATGCGGGCCGACGCGCCTCACGCCATGCGGCTAAAAAATAAGCCATATTAGACAGTTACGCGCTTATTTTACCTCTATTACCCGGTTGTTGATTGCCATATCGACCGCTGGGTTGTTATGATAAAGATCACAATAAAAAAAATAATGTATTTTTATCATCAACATCATATCCATACCGCAGTTTTTTATTGCGGTATTCATCGCCTCCTTACTTTCCTGTCTCCCCGTTCAGGCAGAAGAGCTATTGACGGAAGAAATTGCCCATCTAAAACAAACGATCTCGCTTAAAGAACAACGCCTGATTACCTATCAAGAAAAACTTAACGCCCAGGGTATGTCGATTCGACAAACGGAATCGCAGATCAGCATCAGGGATATTGACTTAAGAAAAATTAAACACCAAATTCGAAAAGTACAATCATTGGCCAGCAATCCTCCCAGCGGCAATGACACACAACAACTCAGTAAATTGGCCTATAAAGAAAAAGTCGCCAAGAACAGCTATAGTAAAACCGAAAGACAGCTAGATGCGCTGTTTAATCAACAGCGTAATACGCTGACACGCCTGCAACGATTAACCAACCTGCTGGATGACCTGAACGCAGAGCTAAATCACAAACAGACTCTCTACAACAACAGTATGCAGGTGGTTGCGGTGCAACAAAAAGCCGCTAAAGCCAAACGCCTGGCAACCCAAAAAGCCACGCAAAAAGCCGCACAAAAACAAGCGCAGGCCCGCAAGCAAGAAGAAAAACAAAAACAACAGGCCATGACCCAGCAAAAACAATTAAACGCCGATAAAAAACGCCGGGACGAAGCGCTGGCCCTGCTACAAAAAATCGCCAATATGCCACAGGCAGAAGCCGCGTTGACCCGGGCAGAATATATTGCCAAACAAGATAAAAAAGCCGAAGCGGTGTTTGGAAACTCAGTCACGCTTTATATTTCCAAGCCTATAGGTTCAACACCTGTGGCTATTGCTCAGCTGCAGCACCTGGGCAACAATCAATACAGCGCCAATATAAACGTTAAAAAAGGCCTGCAGCGTTATAGCGTCGGGGATTTTACTTTTGAAAAATCTATCCCCAAAAGTTTACATGGTTCCCGCTGCTTGATTCTTATTGATGCCAGAGACACAAACGTACAATTTCAAATCATCAAACAGAGAAAACCCCGCTAGACATCATAATATTGCCGCCGCTGCGCTTGATCATAGCTCGCCATGATCATAAAATACGCTTTTTACTGATGTGAATAAAGCATGAGCAATAACCAGCCTGAGCAAAATACCAAGCAAAAACTCCAACAAATTCTTGTTGCCTATATTGCCTTGGCAAAATCAGAACTCAGTGACGATGAGTTCAATAAAATCGACATCAAACAATTACAGCGTTTTTTAGCCATTTTAGCCGAAGCCCTGCCGCTGGAATATCTTATTGATCCGGTATTAATTCGCCATGGCCTGGAAATCCTCGTGGCAGGCAGAGCTCCGGAAGAGGCGGTGATGCATGTTTTTGTTTTATATATCTACCGCAAAATATCTGAAGGCAGTAATCATCCACTTGAAGTGGGCATTATTCGCCAGCAAATTCTGGGTATATTACCGATGTTTGAAACCGCGCTGAATAACGGTGCCATAGCCACCCAAAGCTACGATAAAAATGCCGATGCGCTGGTACATATTGCCGACAGCACCGGTGACGTACCCGAAATTATCGAAGCCCTTTCTTATGAATACCTGCGGTTAAAAAAATCATGTTAAAAGCGATTCAAAAACTGTTTAGCACCCAACTGCATAGCGAGGATAGCAAAACCGGTCAGCAGCAATTAGATTTGGCGGCGGCAGCCTTATTAACCGAGGTAATGATTGCCGACCACGACATCTCTGAACAGGAACTTATTCAGCTTAAACAGCTCTTACTCAACGAATATTCTATCGCGGCTGAGCAAGTGGATGAGTTGGTGCAGCTGGCGATACAGGAAGTTGACGAATCTAACGATGTTTATCAATTCACCAAACTGATCAACGATCATTATGAATATGCGGATAAATGTAAGCTGATACAATCGTTATGGCACTTGGCTTACGCCGATGCGGTATTGGATAAATACGAAGAATATACGATCCGCAAAATTTGCGAGCTGATCTATGTATCCCACGGTGATTTTATTCAGGCCAAGATGGCCGTGAAAAACGCCAGAAATCACTAAGCACCTACAGCCTTTAACACAGCGAAAACAGAATGAACGCATTAGATAAAAGCCTGCTTCACCCGCGCTACTGGCTTATTTGGCTGGCCTATGCATTGCTACGTGCCATTCTTTTATTACCGTACCCTTGGATTCAAAAACTGGGTTTATGGCTGGGTTATAAGCTGGCCCCAGTCATTAAAGGTCGTCGTCGTGTGGTCGAAGTGAATATCGGCCTCTGCTTCCCCGATATACAAGGCGAAGAAAAAACCCGTTTAGTTGACGATATCATGGCCAATAATATCCTCGGATTTTTTGAGACCGCCTATGGCTGGTGGGGAAATGATGCGGTGATTAAAAAGCACAGTAAAGTGGAAGGTTTAGAACATATCCACAAAGCCCAACAAGAAGGCCGCGGTATTCTTTTAATTGGCGCGCATTTTACGACATTGGATCTCTCTGGCCGCGTGATGACATTAAGAGAAAAAGCCGATGTCACCTACAGAAAACAGAACAACCCTTTATTTAACTATCTGATTAATCATGGCCGTTCACGTATTTTCACTCATCTGATCGAAAAGAGAGAGATGCGTAAAATGATACGTGGCCTGCGTAAAGGTAAGATGATCTGGTATGCCACCGATCAAGACTTTGGCCGTAAAAATTCGGTTTTTGCACCGTTCTTCGACGTTCCCACTGCCACCCTCACATCGATTTCAGACCTGATTCGCATGACCGGTGCCAAACCCCTTTTTTATAGCTGCAACCGGGTAGGCAAAGGCAAAGACACGATGTATATAGGCACCGTATCAGATCCCTTCGAAGATAAATTCTCCGATGACAATGTCGCCAATGCGACATTATTAAACAAAGCCCTGGAAGACAGCTTAAAACAAGACCCCAGCCAATATATGTGGGTACACAGACGCTTTAAAACTCGTCCCGATCCAGAGTCACCCAGCTTCTACGCCAAGAAATAATCAGCGACTCACCCCACATTGATTTTGGGGGAGCATAAATAAACCGGCCATAGCCGGTTTTTTCAATTTAAGTTTTCGTTTATTTAAGCGGCGATAAGCACTCCGGAAATTCCTTACGGCGGTCTTTTAACCTGATCGAAATACACCTCCAATGGGGCCAACAGCATGATTTGGCCTCGTTAACTACCTTAAATCGCTACCAACAAGACTTGACTGGGTATTGGGGTTCAAACTAATTACATCTGCGCTCAACCAGCTTATCATCGCGAATATGCCCATATTCCCCCCTAAATTGGAAAAAGTTAGGAATATTGGCCAGCTAATAAAAGAAGTACGGGAAATAAGACACAAAATGCGCGATAATCTAGGCGCTCAAAGCGCGGGGAAGACTCAACTTAAGCAAGATGCCGGTGGCATTGTCGACAGTGCATTTATAATACAGTACCTGGTACTGACTCACTCGACACCCCTTTCTTTGCTTCAATAGACAGATAATGTGCGCCTGTTAAGTACCCTAGGGGAGACAGGCGCAACAAGCGAAGCTTTTACCCGGTCTATAGAACCTAAGTGCCCACCGCTCATTGGCACACAGTAGGGCACTGTAGCATCAAAAATTACTGCATAGCCCCAGTGAGCCAGCCCAAGCTTAAGTTAACAGCTCTCATCACTACGGTTAAAACGCTTTGGCAGAACATTATGAATTCAGCGCAGGTGAGTTGCTTAACTCTCTGCGACACCGTATTAATGCTCATAGAATAGTGAGCCAGGAAGCTGCTTAAGGTTTCCGTGTTTAAAGTTAGGAATAGAAAATGGCCGCATTTGGAACAGTCTTCATGCCGAAAATGGCACTGGCGACATTCGAAAAACATTCATGGACAGCTTCAAGTATTGTTCCATCCGACAAACTGGAGCTTCACCCAGGTGCCCATGTCTTACATTATTCAAGCACTTGCTTTGAAGGCTTGAAGGCGTTTAAACACGAAGATGGTAGCGTGAATATTTTTCGTATGGATGCAAACATCCAGCGCATGTGTCAAAGCAGTGAATTATTGAGCCTGCCTGAGATTAATAAAGATCAGCTCGCTCAAATGATCAAAGAGACTGTTGGCCTATATGCTAATGATGTGCCGAACCCACCCGGTTCTATGTATATTCGACCCACCCATATCGGTACGGAGCCTGCCATTGGAAAAGCAGCGGTGCCTTCGGATTCATCGCTTTTATATGTGCTTTTATCACCCGTAGGTGATTATTTTTCCGGCGGTGCAAAACCATTAAGACTGTTACTGGAAGAAGATGGAATGCGTTGTGCGCCCCATATGGGCATGATTAAAAGCGGCGGTAATTACGCCAGTGCACTAGGTCCTATTTCCAGAGCGCGCAAAGAATGTAATGCCGATCAAATTCTTTTCTGCCCTAACGGCGATGTTCAAGAAACGGGCGCGGCTAATTTTATTCTGATTGATGGCAATGAAATTATCACCAAGGCATTGGACAGCACGTTTTTACACGGCATTACTAGAGATTCTATTTTAACCATAGCGCGAGATGCGGGTATGACGGTTACCGAGAGAGACTTTACCGTGACTGAACTGCTAGAGCGCGCCAAGAAACCCGGTACCGAAGCGGCGCTTTCTGGAACCGCTGCGGTTTTAACACCTGTTGGCACCCTGATTCATAATGGCCAAGAGTTTTCTGTTGGCTCTGGAGAAGCAGGGCATACAACATTGAAATTACGCCAGGCCTTGAATGATATTCAGTGGGGCAAAGCTGAGGATAAATACGGCTGGCTGGAAAAAATTTAGCCTTTGTTAATCATTGGTCGATTGGCTAACCCTCACCAAAGGCTTCACATCAAGACTTTTACCCCCCCGTAGCAGCGGGAAAGGCACAACACCATGGACGTCGTTGTGCCCTTTATTCCTTTTGCTAATCTGCTTTATCGATAAGACCTATGGCATGCGCAAACAACTTCTGCCACATAGCATCTACTACCGCCCGTTGCTCTACAACGCCTTCAATAGGCACTTCATTTTTAGCCTGCTTTAAGGCTTGCCTATGTGCGGCACGCCGATAATGCCGATAAGCGTTATTTAACGCTTCAGCATCGATGCTTGAAAAAAGACCGGCTTCGGTCAATTTCTCCAGAATGCGGATATTATCGGTGTAGGTCAGCAATTCAGGGAATTTATGTGCCCACAGCAAAACTGCGTATTGCACCATAAATTCAATATCAACGATGCCCCCGCGGCTATGTTTTAAATGAAAGAGCTCGGCATTGGCATCTTTGGTATAGGCAGGTGCCAGATGATCAAACATCTTCAAGCGCATTTTCACCACATCCTGCTGCAAAGCTAGTTGCTCTCTGGGCTGGGCTAATACCTGCTGGCGAATATGTTGAAAGGCTTTAATAACATCCGATTTCCCGGCCACGGCCCGCCCCCTTACCAGAGCTTGATGTTCCCAGGTCCAGGCCTCTTCATTCTGATATTTCTCAAATGCAGGCACGGTGCTAACCAATAAACCTTTGCCACCAGAGGGGCGCAGGCGCATATCCACCTCATAGAGCCGACCCAACATCGTGGTAGTCGTTAACATATGAATAATACGTTGGCCCATACGTGTGAAAAACACCTGATTATTCACCGATTTTTCGCCATCGGTATCGCCCTGGTTATCGACCTCATACAGGAAAACCAGATCCAGATCCGAACTATGGCTTAACTCCAGGCCGCCTAATTTTCCATAGGCGATAATGGCAAAATCGGCTTCGGTACAGGCGACGCCTTTGACTGTAGGGGTGCCGTATTTTTCCACCATCTGCAGCCAGGCCAGCTGCAGAACATAATCCAAGATCGCTTCGGCAATAAAACTAAGGTAATCACTCACTTTCATCAAAGGCAGCATTCCTGTTGCCTCGGCAATAATAATGTGCAGCTGATGGGCCAGTTTAAAGTAGCGCAACATCTGCATATGCTCTTCCTGGTCATCCACCGCCAAGCGTAAACTCTGCTGCTGTAATAGTTCGAGCAGTTCGGGTAATTCAGGTACATGGCCCAGGCCTTCGGCCGAAATTAACTCATCCAGTAACACCGGTTGGCGTACTAACTGCTGCAATGCCCAGGGACTGGTCTTGGCAATCACAATCAAGCGTTCTAATGCCTGCGGGTTTTCATTAAACAAAACTAAATAAGCCGTTCTACGTAATACCGTATCCACCAGATCGCAGAGCCCGGTGACGATATCTGCCCGTTCTTCTGTCGCGTATAAGGCGGATAAAAATAACGGCATAAATGCATTTAATCGATCTTGAGAAATACTCTGCAGGCGCTGTATTTTTTTCGTTTCATGTAAGGCGGTTAAGGATTTTATTTCCGGTGAGCTAAAGTCTTTTTCCTGCAGGGAGATTTCAAAGCTGTGTTGATCGGGGTCTATCCATATTTGCCGCCACTCGTCCAGCTGGGGTGCATCTTCATCACTGGCGGTCGCCACCACCTGTTCAAATTCTTCACGCACATGGCTGCGATGTCGATCCAGCACGGAGATAAATTCCAACCAACTAGAAAAACCCAAATGCGTGATAAAACGCTGCTGGGGTTGTTCATCGATGGGCAGACGCTGGGTTTGTTCATCATTTAAGCTTTGTATCGCATGTTCCGCATTACGCAAAAACTCATAGGCTTTAAATAAGCCCTGTACCGCAGCGTCACTTAATACACCTCGCTGAGCCAATAAGTGCATCACCTTCACCACGGAGCGTTCTTGCAAGGCTTCATCACGGCCACCATAAATCAGCTGATAAGCCTGAATGATAAATTCTATTTCGCGGATGCCACCGGCACCCAGTTTCACATCATCTTGTTTGCCTAATCTGCGCACCTCCCGATTGATCATGCCCTTCATATCACGTAGCGCCTGAATCGCCGAAAAATCTGTATAACGGCGATAAACAAAGGGGCGTAAACGTAGTAACAATTCAGCACCCGCAACTTTACTGCCCGCCACACAGCGCGCCTTGATCATCGCGTAACGCTCCCACTCACGACCCTGATCTTCGTAATACAATTCCATCGCATCAAAATTCAGCGCCAGGGCACCACTTTGCCCATACGGGCGCAGGCGCATATCGACGCGAAAAACAAACCCATCGGCGGTGACCTGATCCAAGGACTTAATCACCTTCTGGCCTAAACGCAGAAAGAAGGTTTGATTCGGGATCGATTTTTTCCCACTATCCTGCAGACCCGAGGACTCACCCGATTCAGGGTAACAAAACATTAAATCGATATCGGATGAAAGGTTTAGCTCATAGGCACCAAGCTTACCCATGCCCAACACAACAAAGGGCTGAATCTCTCCTGAATCGGCACCAATTGGATGGCCGTGTTTACCCACTAATTGCAGATAATGCCAGTCGCTGACGGCATCGATACAGGCATCCGCAAACCACGATAACTCTTCGGTTAATTGCACCATCGAGCACAGGCGATTGGCATCACGAAAAATAAACCGTGCCTGCTGCACATGTCTGAGGCGGCGAATAACTCTATCCAACGCCATATCAGAGCCAGCAGGTAAATCGGCTAACATTTGTCTTAAAAGATCGAGGAAATAATCGTTAACAACATCCCTCTGTAAGCTCTCCAGCTGCAGAAACTCACAAAACAGATCCGGCTTCTTCTGCCATAGCTGACTCAAGTATTGACTACAGACAATCGTTTTCGCCAGTTGCTGACTAAAAGTTGTATCGGCGATCTTATTGGCAATTAGAATACGCTGCTCAGCATCTGCCGCAGCGATAATATTCTGCCACTGCGACTCAAAAAAAACCTGTAAATGAACAGGAATTAAAGAGGATTCTATAATAGGCGCAGATAGAGTCATAACACTTCCAATGCGGTGAGGGTTATTTGATATTTAAAGGCACTGGTGCCACACGCAATACTTCTTCTACGGTGGTTAAGCCGGCCGCCACTTTTTGTGCCCCAGATAAACGCAGCGTTTTCATGCCCTCTTTCATGCCTTGTTTACGCATGCCCGCAAGATCACAGTCTTCATTAATAAAAGCCTGCACCTTGTCCGACATCGGTAAAATCTCATAGATACCCTGGCGCCCTTTAAAACCGGTATTCCTGCAATCCAGGCAACCTACGGTTTTATAAACAATCGTAGGCGCCTCTACTTTCCAGGGATATACCAAATCACTCCAGAGTTTTTCATCCACCGAACATTCTTCTTTGCACTTCGGGCATAAGGTACGCACCAGACGCTGGGCCATCACACCTAATAAGGTGGCGCGAATCAGATATGCAGGCAGGCCCACCTCCATCAAACGGGTAATCGCCGTGGGCGCATCATTGGTATGTAAGGTGGTGACCACCAAATGCCCTGTTAATGCGGCTTGCACCGCCATCTCTGCGGTTTCCCTATCGCGGATTTCACCGATCATGATGATATCGGGATCTTGACGTAATAAGGAACGTACACCGGTAGCAAAATCCAAACCGATGGCATGATGCACCTGCATCTGATTAAAGCTTTCCTCAATCATCTCAATCGGATCTTCGATGGTGCAAACATTCACCTCCGGTGTAGCCAGATGTTTTAACGTGGAATACAAGGTGGTGGTTTTACCCGAACCGGTAGGCCCGGTAACCAGTACGATGCCATTGGGCTTATGGGTCATGGTTTCCCAGCGCTCAAAATCCTGATTTGCCAGGCCTAATTGGCTGAAAGAGCGCAAGAGCACATCCGGATCAAAGATACGCATCACCATTTTTTCACCAAAGGCGGTGGGAATGGTGGATAAACGTAATTCCACTTCCTGACCATCCGGGGTCTTGGTTTTTAGGCGTCCATCTTGCGGTTTACGCTTCTCGGCAATATTCATGCGGCCCATGGTTTTTATGCGGCTGGTCATCGCTACCAACGCCTGCATAGGCATCTCATATACCCGATGCAAGACTCCATCAATACGAAAACGGATATTACCCACTTCTCTTCTGGGTTCTATATGAATATCCGACGCGCGCTGATCGAAGGCGTATTGAAATAACCAATCCACAATCGTGACGATATGCTGATCACTGGCATCCGGGTCTTTTAATTCACCCAGCTCCAGGAAGGCTTCCAGATTACCCATATTCGTCGTTGGCGCCATAGAGCCGGTTGCGCCAGAAATCGATTTGGATAAGGTATAAAACTCAGTCGCATAACGCTCTATTTCGGCCGGGTTAGCAAACACCCGTTTTACCGGTTTATTTAAGACATGCTCCAGATTGCTAACCCAGTCGGTTTTAAAAGGTTGAGAGACCGCCACCGTGACCTGATTAAAACCTACATCTACGGCCAGGATTTTATGTTGCTTGGAAAACGCAAACGACATGACCTGCGTCACAGCGGCCGCTTTTACTTTTAACGGGTCTATATGAAAGCAGTCCATGCCAGCCTTATTGGCCAGCCACTGACTTAGAAATTCGATGTTTAATTGCAGGCCCTTATCACCCTCTAAACCCTGCTCGGCAATATAGTTAAGTGGGTGCTTACTTGTCTCTGCCGAGGTCTTGGGTTTATTGACAATTTTATCAACAATTTCCTGCGTTAACAGGCCGTCATTCAGCAAATCTACCAACAAAGATCGCAGGTCTAAAAGTCGCTCAGATTGCATAAATTGCTTCATATAAATACCCAAACAACAATGGTGTGATCTTGATAAAATTCAGGCACAATGGCGGCCGATTCATAAGCTTAGGCTTATGGCATCGATGGTACAACTGAATAGGCGTCATATTCCTAATTAAATGAAGGGATTAGCGCTGATAACAATGATTTTTTAAAAACCTTGACCTGCCGCTGCACAACAACAAATTAACGCTGCCTCGGGTCCGGTAAACAAAAAGATTGAAGTAATGGCTATTATTGCTGAGTACAACCAAATTCTTCTTATGCTCGCCGTAGCATTTGCATTTTTTATGGCTTGGGGTGTTGGGGCAAATGACGTGGCAAACGCCATGGCAACCTCGGTAGGTTCCAAAGCTATCACCATCAAACACGCGATCATGATCGCCGTGGTGTTTGAATTTTTAGGCGCTTATTTAGCCGGTGGCGAAGTGACCGGTACTATCCGTAAAGGCATCATCGACGCAGCTGCGCTGGAGGGAAAACCAGAGATGCTGGTCTTTGGCATGATGTCGGCCTTGCTGGCCGCAGGCACCTGGTTATTTATCGCCAGTCAACGTGGCTGGCCGGTATCAACAACTCACTCTATTGTCGGAGCCATCGTTGGTTTTGCCGCGGTAGGTTTAGGTGTTGAAGCGGTAAAATGGGGTAAGGTGGGCACCATCGCAGCGAGCTGGATTGTCTCTCCTTTATTAGCCGGTACCATCGCATTTCTGATTTATAAATCCGTACGTTTCTTAATCCTCGATAAAGAAGATGTTTATAAAGCCGCAGTTAAATACATTCCGGTATATATGTTTTTGGTGGGCTTTATGATCTCCATGGTCACCATGGTTAAAGGCCTGAAACATATCGGTCTGGATTTAAGCTTCGCCCAGGCCATTGGTTTCTCGCTGATATCAGGCATCATCATCAGCGGCGTTGGTAAATTCTTCATTCACAAGGTGGATATTTTCACCAACCACGGCAGCCAACATCATCCGGTTGAGCGTATTTTTGCAATCCTGATGATCTTCACTGCCTGCGCCATGGCCTTTGCTCACGGCTCTAATGATGTTGCCAACGCGGTAGGCCCTCTTGCAGCCATTTATAATGTCTTGGAAAGCGGCGGCGAAATCTCTGCCACATCTACCATGCCCGCCTGGATCTTATTGGTGGGTGGTGCGGGTATCGTATTAGGTTTAACCACCTTCGGCTTTAAGGTTATGGCAACAGTCGGCAATAAAATCACCGAATTAACTCCAAGCCTGGGGTTTGCAGCCGAGCTTTCTGCAGCCTCCACCGTGGTTCTTGCATCCGGCATCGGCTTACCAGTATCTACCACACACACGTTAGTGGGTGCGGTTCTGGGTGTGGGTCTGGCGCATAACAAAGACAAGCTGAACTGGGGTGTATTGAGGTCTATAGCCCTATCCTGGGTTATCACCATTCCTGTAGGTGCGGGTCTATCTATCGTGTTCTATTACATTATTAAAACCGCCTTTGGTGCATAGGTTAAATAGCTTGCTCTGAATATCAAAAACGGTGGCCTTGGCTGCCGTTTTTTTATGCCTAATATTTTTTATCTCCAGGCCTTTTCAATGCTAAGCTAGTCAAAACAACGGAACATAAAAGCAAGCAGCCATGGCCTCCTCCCTTAGTCCCTCCTTACAACAACGCATCAATAGCCTGATCAGCATCGCATCGGTGAGCTCGGTTAGCCCGCAGTGGGACATGGGAAATCGCCCGGTAATAGATTTACTGGCGGCGTGGTTTTCTGAACTGGGTTTTAATATCCATATCCAGGATTTAAGCAATAACAAGGCCAACCTGATAGCCTGTAAAGGCTCAGGGCCGGGAGGGCTGGTTTTATCCGGCCACAGCGATACCGTGCCTTTTGATGAAGCCCGCTGGGCTAGTAATCCGCTGGCTGCCACCGAAAAAAATGGTCGTCTCTATGGCCTGGGTACGGCGGATATGAAAAGCTTTTTTGCATTGATCATTGAGGCGGTTATGCCTTTATTAGAACAAGACTTTCAGCAACCGTTGATTATACTCGCCACCGCCGATGAAGAATCATCCATGAGTGGAGCCAAGGCTTTATCGCAGATCAGCAGTGCCGAAGGCATTTATTTAGGCCAGGCCAAGGCGGCGATTATTGGTGAACCCACCGGCTTAAAACCGATATATATGCATAAAAGCATCATGATGAATGCGCTGGAAGTGACCGGCCAGTCTGGCCATTCCTCCGATCCATCATTAGGCCACTCGGCATTGGAAGCCATGCATGATTTGATCACCGAACTCAAATCTTATCGAGATGAAGTACAAGAGCAACACAGCATGAGTGAATTTAAAGTGCAGGTGCCTACCCTCAACCTGGGCTGCATTCACGGCGGCGATAATCCCAACCGTATTTGTAATGCCTGTGAATTACATTTTGATTTTCGCGGCCTGCCAGGCATGAATAACGCCGCCGTGCGTGAACAGCTGCAGGCACGTTTGCAGCCGATTGCCGATCAACATCAGGTTGAATTGAATTTTCGTTCACTGTTTGGTGGTGTTGATGCGTTTGCCGAAGACAAAACCAGCGAGCTGATTCAAATCGCCGAACGGCTATCAGGCTCAGACAGCGAAGCGGTGGCATTTGCCACCGAAGCGCCGTTCTTAAAAGCGATGGGTATGGAAACCGTGGTTTTTGGCCCAGGCTCTATAGACCAGGCCCATCAGCCCGATGAATTTATCGACATTAAACAAATGCATAACAGCGTTAAAATCTTACGCCAGTTTATTCAACACTATTGCCTAAAGTCAGCTGCAAGTGCATGATTAACCCACTATTTCTATTTCCATAAAGAGAACAATCGTGAGCACATCCGAGGACAATAGCCATTTCATCCACGCCTTTAGGCAGTCCTCGCCGTATATCAATGCACATCGAAAAAAGACCTTTGTTATTTATCTTGATGGCCATACGCTGCGTCATACCAGCTTGTCTAGGATCATTCATGATATAGCGCTGCTTAAAAGCTTAGGGGTCAAAATCATCCTGGTTTATGGCACTAAACCACAGATTGATGATGCGCTAAATCAACAACAAATCGAGCATGAAACCCATTTAGGTAAACGCATCACCAGTGCCGATGCACTGGATGTGATTAAACAAATTTCCGGTAAGGCCCGCTTTGAATTAGAAGCACAGTTCTCCAATGGCCTGCCCAATACACCGATGTTTGGTGCGAATATCCGTACACTTTCGGGTAACTTTGTTATTGCCAAACCCTTAGGCATTATTGACGGCCACGACTTCCAATTCACCGGATCCGTTAGGCGCATCGATGTAGAATCGATTCAACTATTGCTGGATGACGATGCCGTCGTCTTGATTCCCAATATCGCCTTTTCTGCCACCGGCGAATGCTTCAATATCGCCGCCGAAGAAATTGCGGTAGAAACCGCCAGAGCCATGCGCGCCGAAAAACTGATTGTTTTCAGTGATGACAAGTCCCTGGAAAATCTACCTCACGAGCTTTTACCCGCCGAAGCCGAAACACTATTAAGCCAGCAAAAGAATCCTGCTCTTGCCTGTATTTACCAAGGCTGCATGGCTGGCATCAATCGCAGCCATCTGATTTCCTATGAAAAAGATGGTGCATTACTACTGGAATTATTCAGCCGTGACGGGGTGGGCGTATTACTCAGCAAACAGGCGTTTGAAACGACCCGCGCCGCCTCCATTGCCGATGTTGGCGGCATTATGGAATTGCTGGAGCCGTTGGAACAACAAGGCATATTAGTTAAACGCGAGCGCGAATTATTAGAACAGGAAATAGCCCACTTTATCGTCGTAGAACGTGATGGCATCATTATCGCCTGCTCAGCCCTCTACCCCTTTCAGAATAGTGCTGAGATCGCCTGCGTGGTCACACACCCGGATTATCGCAGTGGTAAACATGGCGCCCAAATGCTGGCCTTTTTACAGCAAAAAGCCGCCAACGATGGCATTAAAAACGTATTTGTTTTAACCACACAGTCGGCGCACTTCTTTATTGAGCAAGGTTTTATCGAAACCTCGTTACAAGAATTACCGGCGGCCAAACAAGAACTGTATAATTTCCAGCGTAAATCCAAAGTTTTCAGCAAGCAACTATAGATTGAGCATGTAAGGCTTTCGTACACCTGCTATTATATGCGCCTAATTTATCCCTGTTCAGAGGCCTGTTATGCCAGTGTATCGCTCTAAAACCTCCACCGCCGGCCGCAATATGGCGGGTGCCAGATCCCTTTGGCGTGCCACCGGCATGAAAGATGAGGATTTCTCTAAACCCATCATTGCCGTCTGTAACTCTTTTACCCAGTTTGTGCCCGGGCATGTACATTTAAAAGACATGGGCCAACTGGTTGCACGCGAAATCGAAAAAGCCGGCGGTGTAGCCAAAGAATTTAATACCATCGCAGTTGATGATGGCATCGCAATGGGCCATGACGGCATGCTATACAGCTTACCTAGCCGCGACATTATCGCCGACTCGGTGGAATATATGGTGAATGCTCACTGTGCCGATGCGATTGTCTGCATCTCTAACTGCGACAAAATCACACCGGGCATGTTAAATGCGTCCATGCGCCTTAACATTCCGGTTATCTTTGTATCCGGTGGCCCTATGGAAGCCGGTAAAACCAAGCTTTCCGAACACAAACTGGATTTAGTTGACGCGATGGTTATCGCGGTTGATGATTCGGTTTCCGATGAAGACGTCGCTGAAATTGAACGCTCGGCTTGTCCTACCTGCGGTTCTTGCTCAGGCATGTTCACCGCTAACTCGATGAATTGCTTAACCGAGGCGCTAGGCCTTTCATTACCCGGTAACGGTTCCATGCTGGCGACCCATGCCGATAGAGAGCAGCTGTTCCTGCAGGCGGGGCGTACCATTGTAGAAATCACCAAACGTCATTATGAAGAAGATGACTATTCAGTTTTACCCAGAAATATTGCCTCATTCAAAGCCTTCGAAAATGCCATGTGCCTGGATATATCCATGGGGGGTTCCACCAATACGATTCTGCATTTATTGGCTGCCGCACAGGAAGCCGAAATCGACTTCACGATGAAAGATATCGATGAACTCAGCCGCCGCATTCCACAATTATGTAAAGTAGCCCCCAACACGCCCAAATATCATATGGAAGATGTACATAGAGCTGGCGGTGTATTTGCCATTTTAGGTGAATTAGGTCGTGCCGGCGTTTTACATACAGACATTCCTACCGTGCACAGTAAAACCCTGCAAGAAGGCTTAGATAAATGGGATATCATGGTCACGGCCAATGAGAACGTAAAAAAATTCTATAGAGCGGGCCCTGCAGGTATTCCGACGCAAACCGCATTTAGCCAGGATACACGCTATAACTCCCTGGATGCCGACAGAGAAAATGGCTGTATTCGTTCACTTGAAAATGCCTTTTCACTGGAAGGTGGCCTGGCTGTTCTACATGGCAATATTGCCGTTGATGGCTGCGTCGTTAAGACTTCCGGTGTTGATGACAGCATCCTGATTTTTGAAGGCCCTGCACATGTGGTTGAAGCACAGGAAGATGCTGTTGCCGATATCTTAGAAGGTAAAGTGAAAGAAGGTGATGTGGTTATCATCCGCTACGAAGGCCCTAAAGGCGGCCCGGGTATGCAGGAGATGTTATATCCCACGTCTTATCTTAAATCCAAAGGTCTGGGTAAAGCCTGTGCATTATTAACCGATGGTCGTTTCTCAGGTGGCACGTCTGGCTTATCGATTGGCCATGCATCGCCAGAAGCTGCAGCCGGTGGCGCGATAGCCCTAGTAGAGCAAGGTGATATCATCAAGATCAACATCCCTGAACGTACCATCAATGTGGACATCTCTGATGAAGAGATGGCTAAACGTAGAGCGGCGATGGAAGCCAAGGGTAAAGATGCCTGGAAGCCGGCGAAGGTTCGCCCACGCAAGGTTTCTGCTGCATTAAAAGCCTACGCCATGATGGTGACCTCAGCCGATAAAGGCGCGGTACGTGATTTAAGCCTGCTGGACTAATCTGCAGCGCAGATTTATACCGCCGCTTTTCTTTATTTAATCGATAAGAAAAGCGGTTTTTTCAATTCATTTTTCACTGATAAAACTGCTGCGTGGATCTTGCGGCAAAAAAATCTCTTTAGGCTGGCGGTGATAGCTGCTGCGATTTCTAGCGTGTTTCTGTTTCACTTTTTTTCTTTGATTAGCTCTCATGCTGGCCTCGGCTTATGAAGTTGATGACAGAAACTGCCATAATATTAAACTTCGGCCACCCTGGCCTGATCATCCCTTACATCAGTTTACTTGTAGACCCACGTCTTCTAACGCACACTTTAAGTCTTGCCACTCGCCCTTCATAAGCACCGCTTGATAATCCAGGGCAAGCGTCTTTAAAGGCAGATTCTCAATAGCCCCCGAGATAATAATATAAGGGCAGGAGATGGCTTGATTCTTTAAGACCAAAACGATCTCCGTTAACTCCGCATCGGGTAAATGAGCATCGGTTATAATCACATCAAAATCATCTTGCCAGTGCTGCGACAAATCTTTTAAACGTTCTATCAATACACATTCAAAATCACCCAGCCACTTACCTAATTGCCGGCGCAGCAACATCGCATCACAGAGATTATCTTCTATCAGTAATACCTTAATCATTAATGAAATCCGGACGGCCAAGACAAAATAAATTTTGCCCCGTTATTGACCTCGGCATAATAATCGATGTTGGCCCCGTGTTTATCAACAATACGTTTACAGGTTGCCAAACCTATACCTGAACCTTCAAATTCGCTGCTGCTATGTAAGCGAGTAAAAACAGAAAAAAGTTTCCCGGCCACCGCCATATCAAAACCGGCACCATTATCCGCTATAACAATTAAATGTTTATTACCCTCAAAACTTTCGCTCACAGATATTTCAGCCTGCGGAGTGTTGCCGGTGTATTTCCACGCATTGGATAAGAGATTGGTGAACAGCAGCCGACACAAGCCCGCATCGGCATCAATATAGAGTTTCTCTGCAATGTTTAATTTCACCTGACGCTGGGCATCGTGTTTTTGTAAATCATTGAGAATATCGACACAAAGGGCCGAGAGATCTAACTGTTCTTTGTGAATATCGGTTAAAGAAATTTTGGATAATTTCAGCATATCATCGATGATAAATTGCATTTTGCAGGCATTGTCTTGAATCATTTGCAGGTATTGTATGCCTTCTGCAGGAAAATCTCGGCCAACGTCTTCCAACAAAGCCTCACTGAAGCCCCGTATAGCACGTACCGGGGCCTTTAAATCATGGGACACAGAATGGCTAAATGCGGTTAGTTCTTCATTGGCGATAGCAAGTTCCTCTGTACGCGCCTCAATACGCTGCTCCAACTCCTCATTGAGTTGCTGTAACTTTACGGCACTTTCACTGCTTTCAATTTCAGCCGCTATGCGGCCGGCAAACAATTCAAAGACCGATTTCACATACTCATCCTGCTCCAGAGGGGCGCAATAAAGCCCCACAACCAAACCCAAGACCTGATGTTTTCTATCGTATAAAGGTGCGCCTATATACGCTTCTATGTCCATATTCTGCAGTAATATGTCTTTGGGGAATTTTTCACAAACATCCTGCTTATGAATACAGGTATTTTCATCTACAACATTTTCGCAGGGCGTATCTAATAAGACATAGGAGATATTATCGACAATCTGATCAGCCTGACAAAGGGCCACGGTTGTTACCGAATGTTGATCTTCAGAGACTCGGCCAATAAACGTGAAATCGGCACCGATACAACGTGCCAACTGAGTGGTTATTGCATTAAAAAAATCTTGCCCATAGGTATTGGAGACACCCTCCATAACAATAGGTAAGACATCTTGATAGCGGGATATTGTAGACAGCTCTGTCACAAGCATAACAACACCTATAAAGATTACCTACTAACTATAGGTGTCTTTAAGCGGTGTTTTTATACTTTATCACCATGAAGGACTTGAAGCTTAAGAACCGATATCTATTAATATCAACATCGGCCATTTAATGCTTCAGCAGCGCGGGAGATTAAAAAAAAGCTAAAGACCTTACAAGCCTTCCTTCCACTTATCAGATACAGGGCCAAATACCAGGCGCACTGGATACGCATTATTCTTAGGATTATCCCAGTCTTTGCCGGAACGGAAATCAATCGATTGCGCAGTTTTAGTTAACAATGGCGACAGATTTCCCGCCCAGTAGAAGGTTTTCTGCGTATTAGGGAAAAAATATTTGGCAATAAAGACGGTGCTTAGATCTTCACAGGTTTCTTTATTCGTGGTGCAAACAACCAGGGTTCCCAGCTCACTCTGGCTAGGCATACGCCAGCTTAATCCTGACTCATTGCGATCTGGATCACATAAGACCGGGTTTGCGGTATTTTTATCAGCCACATAAGATTTTGTATCACAGCCATTAACCGTAAGAGTACAATCCCCACCATCTTCAGTCCCTGAATTTTGCTTTGCCCCATCATCGGGATCGATATAAATATCAAACCAGGTATATGTATTAGCCGAGCTATTGGCATCGACATTTCTATCAATCGCATTACCTTTAACTTCCCAAACTAGGCCAGTATCTTCATCCAGAACACAGGACCATTGACTATGAACATCCTCCGAGCCCCGCGGATCCCAAGTTACCGTTTGATCAAATAACGTTGAACCGCCAGCATCCAATTTTACATAGGGTAATGCTTCAGGTGGCGTAATAGGCACTTCATTACAAGCACTTATAAGCATTGCTGCTAATAACAGGCCGGCCATTTTATACAACATATGATAAATCCCAGGATGACATAGCGCACTGAAGGCTATAAAAAGCAAAGGTTTTGGCTACACGTTTACGCGTAGCTCTTATTATTTCCCCTATCATAAAAGAAATTCCATCTGTTCACAATTCGAGCTGAAAGCAATAGCTTACAAAGACACAATTCTTTAACAAATTCACCACACGATATTGCTTACAACTTTCATCAATATGCACCTCTTTTTTCAGAATAAATTGCAATATAAACAGCCTGTTGTATTCCAGAGATTGAGCTAGACTTGAATTAGGCAATGGATGATTTAGACGGGCTATATCACTAAGGGCGCAGCTATCCCAGCGACTCTGGAAAAAGGTATAACGCTATCAGCGCCAAAAAAACAAGACAGGTCAATATTAAGACCAAGAACGTGAAGAAAAGCGTGAAGAAAGACCGGTTAAGATAGAGACCTATTCGGTATAGAAAACGGATAAAGCCATCGCCAATAAGATCGGTTTTTAACTGACCTTTTAAAAAACGCGACTAAGCCGCGCTAAAAATAAAATTAACCCGGTAGTGATTTTATCGGGTTAATTATCTGCCTGTTCATTATAAAACCTTTTTATACATCCTCTCTATACCGCCTAAATGTGCCCTTTATTGCCCAACGGTGTAAAAGATTGTCAGCCACTTCACCTCGTACCACCCGCCTTAAACCTCATCCTCACTAAAACATGTACAAAAAAATTATTTCAACCTGGCTAGATAATTGCTTATGTCGTGTGATAGAGAGCAAAAAAACTGCGTCACACAATGAATATTGGGAAGTATAAAAATACATAATGGATACGCTTAGCACCACTTATCAAATTTCTCTGCTAGATAATGAGAATCAAAAAAAACGCACAGAGACATTTCACTTTATTTTTGAAGAGCAGAGCTTTGAACTTTTAGCCTCAGACAACAGTGAAACTGGCGCCCTACCTTTTTGGACTGAACTTGAATACCGGCAATGCAGCCACTGCCCGCTGTCTACCGATACACATACACATTGCCCTATTGCCAGCCAATTGCATCAGGTTGTCAGCCGCTTTGATGATTGCAGCTCGATTGATACGGTTGAACTTGAGGTGATTACCAGCGATAAACGAGTGATTCAAAACACCGATTTACAACATGCCATCACTTCGATGTTAAATTTAATTTTTCCCAGCTGCGGCTGCCCCCAAACCCAGAAACTAAAACCGTTGGCACGATTTCATCTGCCGATGATTTCGGAGGAAGAAATCATTTTCCGTACCACTAGCATGTTTTTATTGGGCTCTTATTTTCGCCAAGATAAAAACGATGAGACGGCTAATTTTTCGCAGTTAACCGCGTTTTATCAGCAAATGCATATATTGAATAAAGCCCTGGCAAGCCGGCTACAAACAGCCACACAGTCCGATGCCTGTAAAAACGCCATCACGCTGCAAGATATGTACGCCACGTTAATCCCGGTTTTATTGGAAGATCAACTGGTTGAAATGCGTCAATTTTTTCAAGACTTCATTCTCGACGATAAAAAAACCAGCCTAAGCGCCGACACGCAGGGTTTCTCCCTAAGTTTAAGTCCGCTTAATGAACCATCACAGAGCAAGGCCGTTTACACCCTGCCCGATAATTAAACCACGCTCTTTTTCACACCTGCACCCCAGATTTATTCATGGCGTTTATCGCCATGCGGACGGGATCATAATATCCCCCCCCTTTCCAAGGCCAAATGAAGCCATCACGCTCTACCGGAGATGGCCTCTGATAACCCTCCAAAGAAGCACAGCCGCAATTCTAGCAAGTTTTTTATAACGAATAATTTCAAGGGATATTGCAGATCAGGTAATAAAGAGCGCGGAGTTATAGCTTATTTATTGTCTCTAGAGATTAAGCCTGCCCCCCTCCGAAGAGGGGCAGGCTTAGCGGAAAGCCGAAAACGTAAAATCGTTTTAATTAAGACACTTCTTTGATGTTAACCAGGTTATCTGGCACTTCATCATATTCAACGTAGAACTTGCTATACCACTTACGAAACTTAGCAATCGGGCCATCACCATCACATAAAATAGGAATCGGGCGGTAAACCTTGTTCTGCCAGATCGGCCTATCTTCTTCCAGTTGCTGAATAATATCGGCTTTAATCGCCGCATTAACACCCCCGGCAGGCACCACTCCGTTGACTTTTTTCTGTAAGAAACCGAAGTTCACTTCAATGTTCTCTTCATCAATCGGCGTCATATTACCCATTAATATCGTGTCACAAATGCCACCAAAAGTGGTTACTGCCTGGCCTGGGCCATTGCTATAAAAAGCAATATTACCGTCTACCTGACCCCGAGGAGTATCTAACTTAGAGGTTAAGACCACGTTACGTGCATAACCATCAAACACTGCCTCACCCACATCGGGGATATGCGCAGTGCCATGTACATAGCAAAAATGCGCTGGATCTGCTCCATTTTCAGCAATTTCCTGAATATGGGTGCCTATGTGATAGCGATGATTTTCAATTTCGCCCCACTCATCACTATCAATCGCCGCTTCCGGTAATTCACGCACTTCAAATAAAGGCTTTTGTTTAGGATCAGGATGATACCAAACCCAAATAACCTGGTTACGCTCTACAACATCATAAGCAGGCATACACTGCTTATCTTTTACTTTAGGTGGAATGTTTTTAGCGTAAGGCACATCTTTACATTCGCCGTCACCGTTAAACTTCCAGCCATGGAAAGGGCATACAATCGTCTCACCCTGAACTTCACCGCCATTACCATTAAACTCATGAATGCCGTAACCCAAATGTGCCCCCATATGTGGACAATAGGCATCGATACATTTAACCGCACCGGATTCAGTACGGAATAAAACCCTATCTTTAGCGAAATATTTAATCGGTTTGGCTTCGCCTACAGCTAACTCGCTGGAATAAGATACGTGGAACCAACCAAATGGAATAGGCATCGGATAGCGTTTAGACATAATTTGTCTCCTGAATTCTGCTCTCTTTTTAAACTAATCTATATTGATCTATAATTTACGTTGCCTATTTTGTCTGTTAGCAGATTTTCTACTTTGATCTACATCATAGAAGTGTTACTTTGCGCCGTGGACAATAGTCGCATTGTTTTTCTTAGGAGCCACTCTTGAAACTCGACCACCCCGAATACAATTATAAAGTCGTCCAACAGTTTGCAGTCATGACTGTAATCTGGGGCGTAGTAGGCATGTTGGTAGGCCTCACCATTGCCGCACAGCTAGCCTGGCCTGCATTAAATTTTGACCTGCCTTGGTTATCGTTTGGACGATTACGTCCATTACACACCAACACAGTCATCTTTGCCTTTGGGGGATGTGCGTTATTCTCCACCTCTCTCTACGTTGTACAACGCACCTGTCATGTACGCCTGTTTTCAGACAAGCTTGCATCGGTTGTGTTCTGGGGCTGGCAGCTGGTTATCTTGCTTGGCGTCATTACATTACCTATGGGTTTCACCTCGGGTAAAGAATACGCCGAATACGAATGGCCTATAGACATTTTACTCGCCGTCGTCTGGGTGCTGTATGCGGTCTTGTTCTTCGGCACGATCACTAAACGCAGAACCAGCCACATCTATGTAGCCAACTGGTTCTTCGGTGCATTTATCATCACCGTTGCCATATTACATATCGTTAACAGCGCGGTTGTTCCGGTCACCCTGACCAAGTCTTATTCAGTGTATGCCGGTGCCGTGGATGCCATGATTCAATGGTGGTATGGACATAATGCAGTAGGTTTCTTCTTAACCGCCGGTTTCCTGGGTATCATGTACTACTTCGTACCTAAGCAAGCTGAACGTCCGGTTTATTCTTACCGTTTATCGATTGTGCATTTCTGGGCGCTGATCTCTGTTTACATCTGGGCCGGCCCACATCATCTACATTACACCGCATTACCTGATTGGACTCAGAGCCTGGGTATGGCGATGTCTATGATCCTGTTAGCGCCTTCTTGGGGCGGCATGATCAACGGTATGATGACCTTATCGGGCGCTTGGCATAAACTACGTACCGATCCCATTTTACGCTTCCTGGTTGTTTCTTTATCTTTCTACGGTATGTCTACATTTGAAGGCCCCATGATGGCAATCAAAACCGTTAACGCCTTATCGCATTACACAGACTGGACCATCGGCCATGTACATTCCGGCGCCTTAGGTTGGGTTGCCATGGTTTCTATAGGCGCGGTTTACCATATGATTCCACTGGTATTTGGCGCGACCGCCATGTACAGCACCACATTAATCAATATTCACTTCTGGTTAGCGACTGCAGGCACGGTTCTTTACATCGCCTCCATGTGGGTTAACGGCTTGATACAGGGTCTGATGTGGCGTGCATACAACACCGACGGTACCTTGACCTATAGCTTTGCTGAATCGGTATTAGCCAGTCATCCGGGTTATGTTGTACGTTTCCTTGGTGGTCTATTATTCCTGACTGGCATGTTATTTATGACTTACAACATGTTTAAAACCATTCAAATGGCCAAGAAAAACACATCTGATACAGCGATGGAGCCAGCAGCATGAACCATGATCTAGTAGAAAAAAATATTGGCTTAATGATGGTACTGATCGTGGTTGCGATCAGCTTCGGAGCCCTGGTTGAAATTGTGCCATTATTTTTCCAGGCCGAAACCACCGAACCTGTTGAAGGCTTAAAGCCATTAAACGCCCAGCAGCTAGAAGGCCGTGATATCTACATCCGTGAAGGCTGTAATGTTTGTCACTCGCAGATGATTCGTCCTTTACGTGCTGAAACCGAGCGCTACGGTCACTACTCGGTTGCCGGAGAGTCTGTTTATGAACATCCATTTTTATGGGGCTCCAAACGTACAGGCCCTGATTTAGCCCGTGTAGGTGGACGTTATTCTGATGATTGGCACAAACTGCATCTATATAACCCACGTGATGTTGTTCCTGAGTCAAATATGCCTTCATTCCCATGGTTATGGGAAAACAAGATTGACTCAGAAATCACCGGTAAACGCATGGCCGCACTTAGAATGGTGGGTGTACCTTACACCGATGAAGATATCGCCGGTGCCGCCGCTAAAACCAAAGATCTACTTGAGATCGACGCGCTGGTAGCGTACCTGCAGCAGTTGGGTACCGTTATCAAGCATCGTCGCTAGGAACTGGCTATGGATTTTGATATTAATTTTCTGAGATCAGTCTTCACCTTACTTTTATTTATTGGCTTTGTTTCCATGTCAGTGCTGATTTTCATACGCCCCAAGGGGGCGTATGACGAAGCCGCCAATGTACTTTTTGAGGAGCCCAAAGATCATGAGTAGTTTTTGGAGTTTATGGATTATTATTTTAACAACGACCTGTGTAGGTCTTGTTAGTTGGCTTTTGTTTATTACCAACCGTGAAAATACCACGGGGGAGACCACCGGTCATGAATATGACGGTATTGAAGAGTATGACAACCCGATGCCATCCTGGTGGGTCAAGATGTTTGTTGGCTCCATCATCTTTGCCATCGCTTATCTGGTCATCTACCCGGGTATGGGTACATATAAAGGTATTTTTGCTTATATTTCCAGTGAAGAGGCCTATAAGGATGGCTGGACTTCAGTCGGCCAATGGCAAATAGAACAAGAAGCCGGTGAAGCGCAGTTCATGCAGCAATCCAAAGAATATGTCGCCGTACCTGCCGCCAGTCTGGTAGAAAACCACGGTGCATTACGTATGGGCCGACGCTTGTTTAAGAGCAATTGTTCCGTATGTCACGGCAGCGACGGCAAAGGCACTTACGCCTTCCCTAATCTGACTGACGATGTCTGGTTATATGGCGGCACGGAAGAGAACATCAAACAAACCATCACCTACGGTAGAAATGGCACCATGCCTTCATGGGGCAAGGTCTTAGGTACCGATTTGGATGCGATGGCAGTTTATATCAAGTCACTTAACAGTGCCGATACACGTAAAGATGCTGAAAACAATCCTATGCATGAGAAGTTTCAGATGTTGTGTACGGCGTGTCATGGTAAAGATGCTCAAGGCAGCCAGATTGTTGGCGCACCTAGCTTAACTAACGACAACTGGTTATACGGCGGCAGCCTGGCCGAAATCAAACTGACTATCGATCAAGGTCGTAGCGGTGTGATGCCAGCACATGAAAATAAATTATCTAAAGAGCGTATCCACTTGCTGACAGCCTATGTGATGTCTTTAAGCCACGTTCCAGAATAATCTTTTCATCCGGCCTGTAATGGCTAGCTAATCCCGGCCTCTTATTTTATCGATAAATGCCGGGATTTCTTTACCTCTGATACCTGCAGCTATGAGCGAATCTGACTCCTTTTACGCTAAAAGAAAAGCCATACACCCCAAACAAATCTGGGGAAATAGCCATAAATGGCGAGTCTATGGTGGCACGGTATTATGCAGTTTATTTTTCTTTACGCCCTGGATCACCTGGAGCGGAAGACCCCTGGTCTATTTTGATCTGACCCTCAGACAATTTCATATCATCAATATGACGTTCTGGCCCCAGGATTTTTTCTTCCTGGCCTGGTTTATGATTATCGCCGCATTTGCCCTGTTTCTCTTTACCACTATTGCCGGCAGGCTTTGGTGCGGTTTCACCTGCCCACAGACGATATGGACCTTTATCTTTGTTTTTATCGAAGAAAAAATCGAAGGCCCAGCCAATTCACGCAGGAAACGTGAAGGACAAAAGCTGACAAACCAGGAAAAATCCAAAAAAGTACTTAAACATATTATCTGGCTGATCATCGCTCTGGCAACCGGCCTCACCTTTGTCTCGTTCTTTTACCCGATCAGAGAATTATTACACGATGCGATAAACCTGCAGATGCCGCTAACCGCAGTTTTCTGGATCAGCGTATTTACCTATCTTACCTATATGGATGCCGGCTGGTTACGTGAACAAGTTTGTATTCATATGTGTCCCTATGCGCGCTTTCAATCGGTGATGTACGATGAAGATACCCTGGCTGTAGCCTATAACCCCGGCTGTGGTGAACCCCGACTATCCAAGTCTAAATCAGATTTTGAAGAGACCGGTCAAAGCCAATGTATAGACTGCACACTCTGTGTACAAGTATGCCCAACCGGTATCGACATTCGTGACGGCATGCAAGTTGACTGCATCAACTGCGGCTTATGTGTTGATGCCTGCGGCGATGTTATGGAATCCATAGGCCGCCCCAAGAATCTGATCACGTTTAATACCCTAAACCGATTAAAGGGCCTTAAAAGCCGCATCATTCGACCCAAGTCAGTGGCTTATCTGACAGTATTAGTGATTATGAGCAGTTTATTTCTGTATCAATTATTAAACCGCAGCGACATCGAAGCCTCTATGACCCACAATAGAGACCGCATGTTTCAGATGACCAAGAGCGGCAGCATCCTCAATTACTATACGTTTAAAATCGCCAATAAATCGCAATCCGAGCACCGCTACACTGTATCGATCACCAGCGATAACTTTACACTGCGAGAATCCAAGACTATATCTTTAAATAAGGGGCAATTCTTGGAAACCTTTTTTACGGTTGAGAGTCAGTTAACTGACGGACAAGAAACCCACGGAAGCCAAATAATAATATTCGAGGTCAAAGCCGCAGATGGCAGCAGCCATAAACAGCTTGAATCTCGCTTTATCTACCCGTCACGCCGCTAAAGCGAGACCACAAGATAAAAAATAGACGAGGCAGTACACATGGAACTCATTAATAGCAGTAAAACTCCTCTTAACAACCCACACAGCAACACCGCCAAAGACGTAAATATGCAACAAAATGACAAATTCATAAACGCCGACGGAAACGACACCCTGCCATGGTATAAGCAGTTCTGGCCCTGGTTTATATTTGGCTTGCCCGGCGTTGTTGTTATTGCCGCTCTCGCCACGGTTTATCTTGCGGTTTACAATGCCGATTCCATGGTCAGCGATCAATATTATAAAGAAGGCCTGGCTATCAATGCCGTGGTTGCTGATTTAAACCATGCCAAGGCCATGGATCTATCTGCCGAAATTAATGTTGATATCAGCATCTGGCAGGTACAACTCAGTGCCAATACCACCATGAATGACGATCACTTAATTGTCGAATTACATCATCCTGCCGATAGCGACAAAGACCTTCAGTTCACGCTGTTTAATGCGGGTAATCAGATCTACCGTGGCACACTGTCTGACGTAGAGATGAATCGCTGGTATATCGACATTTCCCCCCATGGCAAAGAAGGCACTGATGCCAACTGGCGCTTAAAAGGCGAAATCGATTTATCCAATAAAACCACAAGGCTTAAAAATCACTAATGAGCCAAAGCGCAGTATGCTTTCATTGTGAAGAACCCGTACCATTGGACAGCCACTTTCAACTCAGCATTAATCAGCAACACGCTGATTTTTGCTGCCCGGCCTGCCTGGCCATTTCAGAGACCATCTATGCGGCAGGGCTGGATAACTATTACCAAAGCCGCGCACAACACGCGCATAAGCCTGAGCAACATGATTTTTCCCATTGGGACAATGCCAAGCTGCAAAAAGAATTTGTCGACACACACGACGAGCCAATAAAAACCGCCCACCTCTATATCGAAGGCATGCACTGCACCGCCTGTGCCTGGTTGATAGAACAGCATTTGCAGAAACAAGCCGCGGTTATTGAAGCCAAAATCAGCTACCAGGAACAGAAGTTGACGATTCGCTGGCATGACGACAAATTACCGCTTAGCCAACTTATGCAAGCCATTAATGCGATAGGTTATATCCCACACCCCTATCAAGACAGCGAGATTTACGCGGCCCAAAAAGCCCAGAACAAAAAACAGCTAACACGTATTGGCATCACCGCCATATTGATGATGCAGGTCGGCATGTTAGCCATAGGCCTTTATCTGGGTGACTACCTAGGCATTAGCGATCAATACCGCCAACTATTAAAAACCGCCAGCCTGTTTTTTTCGCTGCCGATCTTATATTTCTCCGCCCTACCGTTTATCAGCTCGGCTTACACCGGCTTAAAACAACGCAAAATCAATATGGATTTTAATATCTCCCTGGCCATTATCGGCCTCTATGGCAGCAGCGTGTACAGTGTTTATAGTAAGTCCGGCGATATCTACTTCGATTCCGTCGCCATGTTATGCCTGTTTATTCTTATTGCCCGCTATATTGAAATGCGCTCACGGCAAAAGCTGTATCAGCAACAAGGCCTATTGCCTAAAACCGCCACCAAGGTCATTGACGAGCACTATCAAGAACTCCCATTAGCAGAAATTGTTTTAGGTGATTTTATACTGATTAAACCTGGAGCAGATATAGCGCTTGATGGCAGGGTCGTCTCTGGCTATAGCAGTATTTCAGAAGCGGCCATCAACGGTGAATCCAGAGCTATCAATAAAAAAATCGGAGATGAGGTTTATGCCGGCAGCCAGAATCACGATGGTTTATTAACCGTAGAAGTCACCGCCACCGCCGAACACTGCCTGATCAACAAAATTGCCGAGTTATGCAATCAGCAGGAATCCGATAAAAGCCAGGCACAGAACAGCGTCAATCGAATTGCCAGCATCTTTACCTTTAGCGTCTTTCTTTTGGCGATTGCCAGCTATGTTTTCTGGTTTCTAAAAGGTCATGATGAAGCCTTCTGGATTGCGCTGTCGGTATTAGTGATCAGCTGCCCCTGTGCCCTATCGCTGGCGGCCCCCACTGCACTGTCGGCGGTGCAATATCGCCTGCGCCACAGCGGCCTATTAATTCGCAGCCCCGAGGTTTTACCGCTACTGAACCAATTAACCGATGTTATTTTTGATAAAACCGGCACCTTGACTCACGGCCAGATTCAATTACAGCACACACATACGCTGAGCCATTTTAACAAGCAAGAGCTTCTGGCGATTGCCAGCAGCTTGGAAAGCACCTCTCAGCACCCTATCGCCAAAGCCTTTAACGATAAAAGTTTATTAGCCCAGGATTGCAATATATTCACCGGTTTAGGCATTGAAGGCACGGTGAAGCAACAACGTTATCGCATAGGCAGCGTTGAATTTTGCCAGCAGTGGCACTCCGGTGCCACACCACCTGACACACCACATATGCTGATTGGCCTGGCCGACAAACAACAGATGATCGCCTGGTTTGAACTCAGCGATAGCATTCGCCCAGAAGCCCTGCCACTAACCAAATACCTGAAAAAACTGGGCCTCCAACTGCATATTCTTAGCGGCGACAGCTCCGATGATGTAAAACAAACCGCCAACACCCTGGGCATAAGCAACTTTCACAAACACTGCAGCAGCCAGGATAAGCTGGATCAATTAAATCGCCTGCAGGAAAAAGGTGCCATCACCATGATGGTTGGAGATGGTATCAACGATGCACCGGTTTTACGTAAAGCTCAGGTCTCGGTCGCCTTTTTTAATAGCAGCCAATGGCTGAAAAATAACGCCGACATCATCTTGTTAAACAATGACCTAAGCAAGATTCAGGATTGCTTGAACTACGCCAAGGCTTATCAACGGGTTTATAGGCAGAATTTCGGCTGGGCATTATTGTATAATGCCATCGCCATCCCGTTTGCGATGAGTGGCTGGGTGACACCGTTAATCGCCGCACTGGGAATGTCATTCAGCTCCATCGTCGTTGTGTTAAACTCACAGCGACTGCTCAAGAAAAAGTCGGATTAATAACAGGTTTAACATGCAAAGTTTATATATTCTTTTACCCATCGCCCTATTCTTCTGCTTTGCAGGCTTGGGTTTGTTTGTCTGGTCTATGAATAGCAAACAATTTGACGACCTGGAACGTGAAGCTCAACGTATCCTGGAAATTGACACCCCACCACGCGATTAAGTTTTCATGCCAACCGAATTAATTTTCACCGCCCTTCTTTTAGGGCTGGCCAGCTCTGGCCACTGTATTTTTATGTGCGGCGGCATCTCCTGCGCATTAAGCCAGCAGAGTGACAGCTCACAAAAAAAATCACTGCTTAACAACAGCCTGCGTTTGCTATTATTTCATCTCGGGCGTATCAGCTGCTACGCCTTTTTAGGCCTGATTTTTGGTTTATTTATCCAACTGCTAAACCCGGACGCCCCTATCTTTAGCACGATCTTGCGTCATATCGCGGCCCTATTGATTATTGCCATGGGGCTTTATATCAGCGGATTAAATAACACTTTGAAAAAGATCGAAGCCAAGCTCGGCTTTATCTGGAAAAAGTTACAACCTATCAGCAGCAAACTGATGCAAAGCCACGGCACGGCAACCCGCTTCGCGTTGGGATTTGTCTGGGGATTTTTGCCCTGCGGCATGATTTACAGCACCGTGTTATGGGCCAGTACCGCAGCCAATAGCAGCGCTTCGACTTATGGTGCGATAAGCACGGCCTTGCTGATGTTTATTTTTGGCCTGGGAACATTACCCAGCTTATTGATATTAAATCTGGCCAGCCTAAAAGCCGGAGAGAAAATCAGCCGATTTTTTCGCTTAAAAAACAGTAAAAAAGCTATCGGATTTTTATTGATACTCTTTGGTGTATGGAGCTTGCTGGCCATCTACCTGCCTATGCCCAGCATCTTACATAATATGCCAACCTCGGAACAAGGCGGCGATGAAGCCATGCACCATCACCACCATTAAACCGCTTTTAGCCTAGCGCCTTCATTATTATCATCAATGGCCTTTGCAACCGGATAAACATGATCCAGCACCTGCCAGTGTTGCAGCCGTTAACATTATTTCACACAGTTTAAACAGCTGAGTCTGTTCTCTATTGATATACTGAATATGCTGTTTCACATAATGATTAACCGCAGACATCATCACCGTTTTTTTACCGTCATCCAGTAAATATTCCTGAATACGCACAAGCAGTAACTCACTAAAAACATCCAGCATCTCATGATCGCCGAGCATATTATCCACTAGCTGCTGACTGACTTCATCCGGACTTTGCATCAACTCCTCCACTAAATGATGTGCACCAGCAATCAAGACATCTAGCTGCACCAGCTTTTCATTCAACTGATTAATCACCAGACGTTTTTTCCGATCATTGTTACAAGACTGCTGCGCCAGCGATAAAAGCTGAAACAATAGCTGACTAATATCTTTATGTTCGCCACGCTGGCAAGTAATAACCGCTGCCATAAACATCTCTCTTCTTTTGCTCGATTTAAACAATAACAAATATGAGGCGATGGATGATTTACCCGAAGCCGAACATATTCGCAAAATGCATGCACAATCGCTTAGCGATATTAAAGAAAAATTATTTGAATACCTCAGTGGCTGGGTAGCCCGGATTTATACAATCAAAAATACGGCAAGATTTGCTTAACCTATCCACATCAATCTTTTGAAATTTCTGACGATGCCAGAGATCAATGGCTCTATTGCTGGGATACCGCAATGAATAAAATTGGCGCAAGTGACGAAGCCAAGGCGATGATTAAAGACCCCATCTTCCAAATGGCCAATTTTATGGTTAATCAGCGCCCGTCTTAAGTTAATGCAGTATACGCCCCGCTAAACAGGTTTTATAAAAGTGCTGCAGGGTTTTAGCATCGGCATGCTGAATAAAGACTAAATAATCATTTAGGCTATCGGCCGCATCACTACGATTGGTATGCGGCCCTAATTCCCAACCTTCGCGGGTATGGATAAACCAGCACCCTTCTTGCAATGTGAAGCGGCCATGGCGGCCACCGGTATACACACCACACTCACTCTCTCTATGTAAAATCATCGTACAAGCCTGCATGTAAACCGCATCGATATTTAATATATGGCACAGGTTCAGGCCGTGGTCAAAATCAAACTTGTTGATTTTCACAAAAACATGATACTTTCATAACAATCAAACCATTAACGCCACTTTATGATTTATTCCGTGCTAAAAAAACGCCCTTTTTATATTATTATCGGCTTAATACTTCTGCTTTTTATCCTCAGTTTTTTCACCCCCAAAGCCAGCAATAATAAAGACTGGTCAACACCTTTTAAGCAGCTACCTATAGCCTCCGTTAACGGAGATATATTAAGTATTAAAAACCAACGTGACTTTCGTTATAGTGCCAATCAAGATGATTCTGGCGATAATATTTTACAAGCCCGATATATTCACAGAGACTATAAACTCTCTGACCTCAAGCAACTCTGGTATGGCATCTCACACTTTGGCCCCTATGGCTTGGCGCATGTTTTTGTCAGCTTTGAATTTGCAAAGAATCAGTTTTTAGTGGTTTCTATCGAAGCCAGATTGGAGCAAGAACAGCAAGGTGGTTATAACCCGATTTTGGGCCTATTTCGCCACTATCAAAAAACGGTGGTGCTGGCGACAGAAGAAGATGTTATCGGTTTGCGCAGCCATTTACGCCAGGAAAAAGTCTATCTCTACCCACTGCAACTCTCTACCATTCAATTACGCACCTTGTTATTTAACTATCTACGCCTCAACGAAGATTTGCAGCAACATCCTGTATTTTATAATTCCTTTACCGATAATTGCATGACCGGTTTATTAAGAGCAACATCCAGATTAAATCAATGGTGGCAATGGCTGGATTATCGCATTATTTTACCCGGATTCTCTGACCGATTACTGTATGAAAAAATGCTAAGCAATAACACTATTTCATTTAAGGCATGGCAAGATAAACACCTTATCAATCCAGCTTTCAGCAACATCGAGAGCCCGTCGTTTTCATCCGCCATTAGAACCACCATAAAGGACTAAACATGCTGAAACTCACCTCAGCAAAACAGCTTATTACTCTGATAACGTCTTGCATCTTATTCAGCCTTTTTTTTAGCCCATCTGCAACGGCCAGGCCTAAAATTGGTTTGGCCTTAAGTGGAGGCGGGGCCAAGGGTTCTGCCCATGTCGGCGTATTAAAAATACTCGAAGAAAATAACATCCAGATTGATTATATCGCCGGCACCAGCATTGGTTCCTTTGTTGGAGCCATGTATGCATTAGGTTATAGCGCCGATGAAATCGAGGCGATTATGCTCAACACACCCTGGGAAGAAGGTTATTCAGATGCGATTCCCAGGGAAGACTTACCCCTGCGCATCAAACAGCAAAACGATCAGTTTAATATCCCGCTGACATTAGGCATAGACAAGGGCAAAGTTAAAATGCCCGGCGGCTTTTTACGGGGCCAAACCATGTCTGAATTATTACGTGAGGCCTTGGGTTTACACCCCGACTTTGACAGCTTTGATGAGCTCGCTATTCCCTATCGAGCCATTGCCACCGACCTGGTTAACAACGAAGCCGTGGTGTTAAAAAAAGGCGATTTAGTCGCCTCCGTACAAGCCTCTTCAACCGTACCCGGTGCGCTGGCTCCGGCGCAAATTGACGGCTATTTATTGGTGGATGGCGGCATCAGCAACAATATGCCGGTGGATGTGGTAAAACAAATGGGGGCAGATATTGTGATTGCCGTTGATATAGGCAACGATCTGCGTAGAAAGGATAAATTACATGGCACATTTGCGGTGTTAGGCCAGCTATCCGCATTTTTGACCACCGCCACCACCGAGCTACAAAAACAAAAATTGGATAAAGAAGACATCTTATTAAAACCCGATATCCAGGGGCTGGGTACTACCGACTGGAGCATCTTAGATAAGGCCTTAATCAAAGGTCAGGAAGTCGCCAGACAACATCTAGAACAATTACAGCAACTGCGTAGTGATGATGAAAGTTACGCAGCTTATCTACAACAGAAAAAGAAAGACCACCTGGCATTACTTATCCGTGCCTCGGCTCCTATTGCACGTGTCAAAATCGATAATAACTCGCCGGTGCATTCTGCACTTATCCATAAAAAAATGAAATTACACGGGCAAAACCGCTTAACAGCCAAGCAAATTAACCTGGCGATTGATGAGCTGTATTCCATCGATGAATTTCAGCGTGTGGATGCACGTATGATACAAACACCCACCGGCAATGAATTACAAATTATTCCGCGAAAAAAATCCTGGGGGCCTAACTACATCGCATTTGGCCTGGGCTGGGAAAGTGATTTCAGCCTAAATTCGAATTTAAACTTTGACCTGGCCTATACCAAAAAAGATATCACCCGTTATGGCGGAGAATGGCGTAGTCAAATCGAACTGGGCGCAGAACGTGCGTTAAATACCGAACTTTATCTGCCGCTGACGCCAACACGTTTATTATATAGCCGCAGCTTTTATAGCTATGACTTTTTAAATTGGGATGTCTTTGATCAAAATCAGTTACTGCTAGATATTCAACAAAAAAGCCATTCCATAGAACAGGGTTTTGGCTGGAACTGGACGCAAAGCGGCGCGCTGGAATTAGGCATGAGTGCAGAAACCGGCGAATTTGAAAATGAATTGGTTTTTGAAGAAAAGCTCAAATACGACAGCTATGGCGGTTATCTTCTTTTTACCTACGACGCCCTGGACAGCATCAGTTTCCCCACCCAAGGCAGTTATTACAGTGCCCAGATTTACGCCAGAAAAGAAGAGAGTAACAGCTTAAATACCAACAATAGCCATCATCTCACAGACTCACTATTTGTTGAACTCAACTGGAAGGCTGCATTAAATCTCGGCAACCATGCTTTTGTGGGTAAAGCCTCCTACTCTGAAGTTTTTACCCGCAATGATCAAAGCAGCGTGTATTTTTCCAATTTAGGCGGATTTTTAAATCTTTCGGGTTATCACAAAAATGCCTTAATCGGCAGGCAAAAAGTTTTTGCCAGTGTGGTATACCAATATGACCTAGGCAGAAGTTTATTAAAACTGCAGCAATATCCACTCTATGTCGGCTTAAGCGCTGAAACAGGTAATGCCGGAACGGATATTCGCAGCAGTGATTTGATTGCCGCCAGCACACTCTATGTGGGTACAGATACACGACTAGGCCCTGTCGCTATAGGTTTTGGAGCCAATAGCGCTAATCATCAGGCGGTGTATTTCTATCTAGGTAAAAACTTTTAAATGGTCCCCTCTGCTGGAATCGAACCAGCATCTAAGACTTAGGAGGTCCCTATTCTATCCATTGAACTAAGAGGGGGGATAGATTTATCTTAACAGCTGTTTAAACTAAATAGAATCAATGCATTGCCTGTTTATTCCTTAAAACACCATGAATCTTATTTCTCGCGCTACCCGTCATTCCTTCTATACTGAAAGAGAATCTTAAAAGCTTTAGGAGGTCTCAGTGGAACGCCAATATTTTATTTCTAATGATCTGGATGAGCTGGAAGATGCTCAGCAAGAACTGCTAAAATCCGGTCTCAATGATGAACAGGTTCATGTTCTTAGCGATGACGAAGCCGGCGTTGATGAACACCATATGCACGGTGTTAATGCATTTTCAAAAACCGACATCATTCAAAGTACCATTCGCGGCGCATTGATTGGCGTTGTATTTTCAGCCATGTCTCTGCTAGTCCCCTATATGTTTGGCCTGATTGGTGATATCGGCTGGACCCCATTTCTCTTCCTGGCCATTATCGCATTAGGGTTTTCAACCTGGGAAGGTGGCCTATGGGGCATACAGGAATTTAATACACGTTTCAGCCGTTTTGAATCTCAAATTCACGATGGCAAGCATCTGATGATTATTGATATCGATGATAATCAGCGTAATGCGGTTAATGTGATGGCCAGCCATCATCCCAAGCTAATGCCAACCCATTTATAAGCTCCGCAAGCCATACTCTAACAGGGCATCATGGCCGTGACGCCCTTATAAAAACAGTAATAAACCCTCCAACCCTCTGGCATCTACCCCAAAAACCTGTGAAAATGACGCTCTTTAATTGCCGGTCATAATAATAGATTTTGACCACCATCGAGACGTCGGCAACATGCTAGTATTGGAAAAAAACCCTGCCTGGATGCAGCTTCAACAACATCAGGCCACACTTAAAGATTTATCCCTGCCTCAAGCCTTTGCTCAAAACCCACAAAGAGCCACACAGCTTTCTTGTCAGGCTGCAGGGCTTTTTTATGACTTTTCCAAGCAACTGATTAATCAAGAAACCTTGCCACTGCTTATTGAGCTAGCCAAGCAACAAAAATTAAACACCGCTATTGCAGCGTTAAAAAATGGCGAAGCTGTCAATAACACCGAAAATCGCGCCGCATTACATCACTTATTAAGAGCCAAAGAAGCGCCGCAAGATAATGCCTTTTTAGCCGACTGCTACCAGAAAATTAACGTGGTCAAACAGCGTATGAAAGCGGTTGCCGATGACATTATTTCTGGCAAACGATTAGCCCCCTGCGGCAAACCCTTCACCCATATCGTGAATATCGGCATTGGCGGATCAGATCTTGGCCCAACCATGATTTATCAGGCGCTTAAACCTTATCAGCAAGAAAACATTCGTTGTCACTATGTCTCCAATATCAGCGCCTTTGATTTACAGCGTACTTTTGAGCTGATTGAGCCAGAACAAACCTTGTTTATCATCGCCTCTAAAACCTTTACGACATTAGAAACCCTAAAAAATGCCGATGCCGCTAAAACCTGGTTAAGCGCTTATGTGACCGAAGAAAACTTAGGCAAACACTTTTATGCGGTAACCAGCAGCCCGGAAAAGGCCGTAACCTACGGAATCGATGAATCTGCGATCTTCCCATTATGGGATTGGGTCGGTGGGCGTTACTCTACTTATTCGGCGATAGGGCTTTCTTTAACCATAGGCCTGGGTTATGACAACTTCGAGGCCCTGTTAAACGGTGCCGCCGATATGGATCAACACTTCTTTAACGCTCCCCTAGAGCAAAATATGCCGGTTATCATGGCGTTAATGGGGGTTTGGTCGGTTAATTTCTGGCATAAAAACACCCTATGTATCGCCCCCTATGATGCCAGATTAAGACGATTCCCAGCCTATTTACAGCAACTGGAAATGGAAAGCACCGGTAAATCATCCAGTTTAGACAATCAAAAAATAGGCCATGCCACCTGCCCCAGCATCTTTGGTGAAGCAGGCACGAATAGCCAACATTCCTTCTTCCAGCATCTACATCAGGGCACAGACTTTACGCCGGTAGATTTTATTGTTGCAGCCCAGGGAGTTGAAGGTTATCAAGAACACCAGGACTGGCTTTTCTCAAATTGCCTGGCTCAATCACAAGCATTAATGAGCGGAAAAACCGAAACCCAGGCAGGCTTTGAACAACATAAAAGCATGCCCGGCAATCGTCCCAGCTCCACCATTATGATGCAGGCTTTAACACCGAAAGCGTTAGGTGCATTATTATCGCTTTATGAACATAAGGTTTATTGTCAGAGTGTGATATGGCAGATCAATGCATTTGATCAATGGGGAGTGGAGTTAGGTAAAAAGATCAGCACCGAGATTCATGCAGCCATGTTTGATGACGAAAAACTCAGCCAGTTTGACGCCTCAACCCAGCAATTATTACAGCGTTACAAGCAACAAAAAGGCTAACGACCAGCGATAGACTAGGATGAAATCACGTCATCCAGCGTATCGCTTAGCTGATATTTTGGCTCAAAACCGCTTTGCCTAATTTTATGATCATCAAACAATAAATGATTACTTAACACCTCCACACTAAAACGTGTCAACGCAGGCTCTGCGCCATAGGGGTATATAAACTCAAGTAATCTAGCCAAGCACATAAAAAGCGTTTTTGGCATATTAAAAACATGGGTTTTCACCTGCAATTTTTTATCTAACCGCCCTTTTAATTGCAGCCAACTTATATCATAACCTTTAACAAAAAAGACTTCGGGGTCAGAAACTTCTACCGTTAACAGATGCACCATGGCGCGACCCACATCACGAGCATCGATACACGAAAACCGACACTGCCCGCCTAGCATCGCCGGAAATAATCGCAATTTAGCCGTGAGTATAAAACTGGGCAGAAAGCTTATATCTCGTTTACCCGCAGCATTACTGGGCCTAAGAATGATCAGCTGGGTTTCTGCCTCGGCATATTGATCTTTTAAAGCCTGCTCTCTATCGGCAGCAACACGGCTGTAAGCATAAACCGGCTGCAAAACATACGTCTCATCGATGGCCTCAGCTGGCCTATCAAAACCTACCGCCATCACCGTACTCAGCTGTAAAAAACGCTTTACCTTTGCCTTCTGTGAAAGCTTAAAAAGATGCCGCGTAAGCGTTATTTCAGTTTTGGCTTTATCTTCATAGCGTGCATGTATACGTGTATCCGCGATACAATTACACACCATATTGGCGCGGGATAAAAAATCTAACAAGGCACTTTCATGCTGAAAATCCACCGTCTCTACCGCCACATCAAGGCCATTCAAAAAACCGGCATCAGAGCTTTCTCTTATTAAGCAAGTCACTTGATGACCTGCCAAACTAAGCTGTTCGGCAATATGGCTACCTAAAAAACCGCTAGCACCGAATACAATGATATTCATTTCATCTCAGTCAAATAACAGATATAAAAAAAGGCGGTTATCCGCCTTTTTTACAAATTGGAAGTGTCAATTAACAACCTTCAATTAAAGCCAGCAACATCTTGGTTTTCTCTTGCATCAGGGCTTCATCCGCCCTTGATTCCACATTCAATCTAACCACTGGCTCAGTGTTAGACATGCGCAAACTAAAACGCCACTGATCATAACTAAAGCTTAAGCCATCGGTGTAATCGGTATCATTCGCTGAATCTGCCAATGCCACTTTAACTTTCTCTAACGCGGCCTGTGCATCATTAAGCTTACGATTAATTTCACCTGAACAGGGGTAAGCCTTCATACGCTCGGCAACCAGCTGTGATAAAGGTTTACCGGTTTTACTGACCAGCTCCGCCACTAATAGCCATGGAATCATGCCACTATCGCAGTAGGCGAAATCACGGAAATAATGGTGTGCACTCATCTCACCCCCATAGATCGCATCTTCTTTACGCATACGCTCTTTAATAAACGCATGCCCGGTTTTACTTTGAACAGCCCGGCCACCTAAAGCTTCAACGATATCGATGGTATTCCAGGTTAAACGTGGATCATGAACAACCGCCTCACCTGGGCTTGCTAGCAAAAATGCTTCGGCTAACAGGCCAACAATATAATAACCTTCGATAAACTCACCACGTTCATCAAATAAGAAACAGCGATCAAAATCACCGTCCCAGGCAATACCAAAATCGGCACCATGTTCTTTTACCGCAGCGATGGTCGAGATGCGATTTTCTTCTAACAGAGGATTAGGCACACCGTTAGGGAACTCACCATCCGGTTCATGATTGACCTTGATAAATTCTACATTCGGCATCAGCGGCTCTAATAAATCAATAACCGTACCCGCACCACCATTACCGGCATTCACCACCAGTTTTAAAGGTTTAAGTGCAGGTAAATCGATATAGGTCAGCAAATGCGCCGGATAAGACTGGATAATATCCAGATCAAACATCTGGCCTTTTTTTGCGACTTGCGGAAATTCGTTTTTCTCCGCCAGGGCTTTGATATCCAGCAGACCGGTATCGCCACTGATGGGCCTGGAACCTTCACGAACAAACTTCATGCCGTTATAGTCTTTAGGGTTATGGCTGGCCGTCACCGCAATACCGCCATCAAACTCATGATGGAAAGTAGAGAAATACACCTGCTCGGTACCCGATAAACCAATATTATAAACATCCACCCCTGAATCCATCAGGCCATCGGCAACAGCTTGGCAAAATTCCGGGCTGGTGAGTCGAATATCGTAACCCACAACCACCTTCTTAGGTTTTACCACTTCGGCAAAAGCACGGCCTATGCGGTAACAAATATCAGCATTGATTTGATTAGGGATTTGGCCTCGTACATCGTAGGCCTTAAAACACGTTAGCTCAGTCATAAATTTTCAAATAGGTCTATTTATTATAGATGTTTTCGTAGCAGTAGTTTGTCGCTTCAACAAAGCCATCAACGCTACCACAGTCAAAACGTTTACCTTCAAATTTATACGCCATGACACAGCCTTTTTTAGCCTGCACTAATAAGGCATCAGTGATTTGTATTTCACCACCTTTGCCCGGCGGGGTTTCACGCAAAATATCAAAAATATCAGGGGTTAAAATATAACGGCCAATAATAGCCAGGTTACTAGGTGCATCTTCCTGATTGGGTTTTTCTACCATATCATCCACACGATACAAGCCATCTTTCATGGATTCACCGGCAATCACACCGTATTTATGCACATCTTCCATAGGCACTTCCATGATCGCAACAATAGAACAGCGGAACTGCTTATACAGTTCGGCCATCTGCGCCATAACGCCATCCCCATCCTGATTTACACATAAGTCATCAGAAAGCACCACACCAAAAGCATTGTCGCCGATCAGGGTTTCACCGGTTAATATCGCATGGCCCAGGCCCTTCATCTCACGCTGGCGAGTAAAAGAAAACGTACCTTGATCTAAGACCTCACGAATTTCGGTTAAATATTCTTCTTTACCCGTACCTTTGATTTGATGCTCCAACTCGTAGCTGATATCGAAGTGATCGGCAATAGCCCGTTTACCACGCCCGGTAATAAATGCAATATTGGTCATGCCTGCATTAATGGCTTCTTCTACGCCATATTGCACCAGCGGCTTGTTAACTATCGGTAACATTTCTTTTGGCATAGACTTGGTTGCCGGTAAAAAACGGGTACCGTAACCCGCAACAGGGAATAAACACTTATCAATCATTTTCAATCCTTTCAAAGAGATAGCGGGCTTCGCACAAAGTCCAGCTGCAATCTTACAGCGCCGAATACGCAGGGCTGATACTTTAGGCAAATTATGCCTTTAGCGCAAGTTTGCAATTTGGTCAAATACAAACAAAAGTGGCACATTAAAACACCCTGTTTATATAGACATCAAATTCCAACAAGGTAAAATGATCCGCTAAGTCTTAATACCCACACAGATGGCATAAGAAGAAATATGACGATGACAGCTAAACCTCTAACAGATCAGCACTCTTTCGACAAAGAGCAACTTCTCGACTGCGGTTACGGCCGTTTATTTGGCGAAGGCAATGCAAAACTGCCAGTAGGCAATATGCTAATGATGGACAGAATCACTAACATCTCGGTCGATGGCGGTGAATTTGGTAAAGGCGAAATTATCGCTGAATTAGACATCAACCCTGATTTATGGTTTTTTGATTGTCACTTTCCTGGTGACCCGGTCATGCCAGGCTGCTTGGGCTTAGATGCCATGTGGCAATTAGTAGGTTTCTTCCTTGGCTGGAAAGGCAACCCTGGTAAAGGCCGCGCATTAGGCGCTGGCGAAATTAAATTTACCGGTGAAATATTACCAACCGCAAAAAAAGTTACTTACCATCTACAGTTGAGTCGTGTTATTGAACGCAGATTAGTCATGGGTATTGCAAACGGCACCGTCGCAGTTGATGGTGAAGTTATCTATACCGCCAACGACCTGAAAGTAGGCCTATTTACGCCAGAACAAAGCAGGTAATCATATGAAACGAGTAGTCATCACCGGCATGGGCATTGTGTCCAGCATCGGCAATAATCAAGACGAAGTTTGTGCCTCTCTTAAAGCAGGCAAGTCTGGCATTAAGTTCCAGGAAAAATACAAAGAAATGGGCATGCGCAGCCATTTAGCTGGCAGCATAGACATTGACTTAAAAGAGCATATCGACAGAAAATTACTGAGATTTATGGGGGATGCTGCCGCATTCACCTATATTGCGTTAACCGAGGCGGTTAAAGATTCAGGCTTGGCTGAAGATCAAGTGTCTAATGTACGCACCGGCCTGGTTATGGGTTCTGGCGGCGCATCGTCTTCCAACCAGGTTGAAGCTGCAGACATTTTACGTAATAAAGGCATCAGACGTGTAGGCCCTTACCGCGTTACCCAAACCATGGGCAGCACCATCTCTGCATGCCTGGCTACACCGTTTAAAATCAAGGGTGTTAATTACTCCATGTCTTCAGCCTGTGCAACCAGCGCACACTGTATCGGCCATGCGATGGAATTGATTCAGTTGGGTAAACAAGATGTGGTATTAGCCGGTGGTGGTGAAGAAGAACATTGGACGCTTTCGTGCTTATTTGATGCAATGGGTGCGCTTTCGACCCGTAACGACACACCTGAAACCGCTTCACGAGCTTACGATGCAGACCGCGATGGCTTTGTTATTGCCGGAGGTGCAGGAGCATTAGTGGTTGAAGAACTTGAACATGCTAAAGCACGTGGCGCTACCATTTATGCTGAACTGGTAGGTTACGGTGCAACCTCTGACGGCCACGATATGGTCGCCCCAAGTGGTGAAGGCGCAGTACGCTGTATGCAACAAGCTTTAGGCATGATTGACGGCGATGTAGATTACATCAATGCTCATGGCACCAGCACACCCGCTGGCGACTTACCTGAACTTAGAGCCATGAAAGAAGTGTTTGGCGACAACGCTCCGAAAATCAGTTCAACCAAATCCTTGACCGGCCATAGCTTAGGTGGTGCAGGTGCCCAGGAAGCCATTTATTCATTATTGATGATGAAAAATAACTTTATCTGCGCCTCGGCCAATATCGAAAATCTGGATGATGAAGCGATTGGCATGCCTATCGTTCAAGAAGTTATCAATGATATTACTCTGAATAGAGTCATGTCTAACAGCTTTGGCTTTGGCGGTACTAACGCCTCGTTGATCTTCCAGCGCTACGAAGACTAACGACTAAAAGCAGGTAAATAAAAAGGCCGCCCTATCTTTGATACGACGGCCTTTTCTTTATTCTGAAAATATTAAAACGTGCTTACAACTTTAATGAACCCAGAAAATTACAAGGTTTATGCTTACTGGTCAGCTGCTGATGAATAATGCCTGTCCAAGCGGTTTTACAAGCCCCGGTTGAACCCGGCATACAAAAAATTACGGTTCGATTAGCAATGCCTGCAATGGCCCTAGACTGAATGGTTGAGGTGCCAATTTCCGCATAAGAAAGCTGGCGAAACAATTCACCAAAGCCATCAATGCTTTTATCAAACAAAGGTCTAATCGCCTCAGGCGTACTATCACGTAGCGTAAATCCAGTGCCCCCGGTCATCAATATCGCCTGAATACCCTCATCTGCGATCCAGTTAGATACCATGGCACGCATTTTATATACATCATCAATCACAATCGCACGTGCAGCCAATGTATGGCCAGCTGCTTGCAGCTGCTCAGCCAAATAATCACCGGAAGTATCATTACTTTCATCACGGGTGTCAGAAACTGTTAACACCGCAATATTAATAAACTTATCTTCTTTCATGACCGCAGACATCAAATATTCACTTCTTCAAAATAATCTTTCACGACCTCGGCTAATAATGCCCGCCAAGGTTTTTGATGAATACCAAAAGTATTTAGCAGTTTCTGGCAGTTCAGCACAATAGGCTCAAAATAGAACTCAGAATCTTCCGCATCGTTATGCTCAAAATGCAGGGAGCGCGCATCGATATTGGCATCAAACTGTGAGGCCTGCGCAACAATCGCTTCAACAAACTGAAAGCCTATAGCCGCATCCGAAGACGCATAATGATAAAGCCCCCAAGCCTGCGCACCACAATCCAGCTGTAACAATATCGCAATCAAGACTCTAGCCACATCATGCACCGAGGTTGGACAACCCTTGCCTGCACTATTAAAACTAATCAGTGTATTCGCAGAAGCACTACGCACCACCGCAGCTAAAAAGTTATTTTCATCGGCCGAATACACCCAGGAGGTGCGTAATATAATATGCTGGCGAACATGTTTCTGCAGATACTCTTCTTGACGCAAGTAAAACTTCGCCTGAGCCAAACCTGAATCACTGCTGTCGGTCTCATTATAATTAAGCTTACCGGGCGCAAAAACCGATGCAGTCGACAATAAAACCAACGGGGTTTTATTCTCTTTAGCAAAAGCTGCACATAACTTAATAACAGATTCATAATGGCGTAAGTCATCATCTTCAGCAGCTATAGGCAACATCACAGCACAAACAATAAAGTCTGGCTGTTGCTGGCGCAGTAAATGCCCTAGATCAACCGATTCACCCACTGCACGCCAATTAACCGGCAATTGCGTCACCGACTCAATACGTTGCTGACACTGCGTTCGAACGGAAGCAATCAAATCTTGCTGCTCAGAAATCAATAAAACTTTCATAAATTTTACGACAGCCTAAAATGGTTATAAATACCACGATTGAGAAGTGAGTGAGTGAGTAAACCCGTTTTCTTCTTTAAAATCATGAACTAACCCCATTATAGACATCCTATAAAAGTATTTTTGTAACGTTTTCTGTTAAATTTTAGTGCTTTATCACGTCTAAATGTTACAGAAACGTGACTGCACGATAATTAACCCAAAACTGTAAATAGTAGGAGAATTCTACCATTTTTAGTCTTATAAGATAGAAATTCATTAAATATGTGACTACAGACTGTAGATCAACTTACAAAATTACCACTGCCCAAGTTTTTCAACAGATAAAACCTGCTTAACTCCGCCCTCGTAAAAGTATTCTCTATTATTAAACTGAATGATGATTTTACTGCATGCTCGCCCCATACTCCCCTAGGAAAAACGCTCACACACCTTCAATTTATACTTATGATCACCCAGCGCACCTTCAATTGAATAGTATATTCCATCCTCATTACCTCCCGGATATGGAAGATTTGATGATAAGCAGCCTCTTAAAACAGTACGATTGATGTAAATAGCAGCAACTGAGTCATCCCCGTTCATCTAAATCATTAACTGACCAAAGCACCCATTAGGAATTATCCCCTCAGACGTCACAAAAACGTCGCCCTCAACCCTATAATCCAGCTCCTCAGCTGACACAAGGCTTGAAAAGATGCCAATCAATAATATAATTCAGCGCCTTTTTGCAATAATAGACACATGCACCTGCCTTAAAGCCCTGACTGATCAATAAGAACTGAAAAATCACCTAATGCATTTAACTCTCCTGCGATCGGCATCATCCAATAATTAATCGTGAAATAAAATTGAAGCCTATCATTTGATGTCCAAATCCTTTTATCTCCCCACGGATCAACCTCATAGCAAGCAACAGCAATCATATTTCCATTAACCCCTACCAACAAGAAGGTCTCATACATCCTGCCATCATCATGTTTCCCACGAGCTTCATCAATATCACTGCCATACCTGAGAATTAAACTCTTCTTCAAGTTTTCCAAGGTATCTAAACAATTATCCTTCCCTTGAATGCTTGACGTACCGCTTACATCAAAAACCTTTTGCCCCTTAAGGTCACTCTTAAAGTGATAGTTTGTGAATGTTTTATTGGGAGTAGGAGGAGCTATATCAAACGAATGATAAAACTCATGTCGCGCCTTTTTATTTATATATTTCTTATTAACAGTCGCTTTAGAACCTAGCTTAATACCAAAAGCATCAGTAATTGGCTGAACAGCATTAGACGGCATACTTATAAACAGCATTTGTATTACAGCAATAAATACGAATAAATTGCCCGCCAAAAATCTCAAAGCCGCTTTTCGCATTATATACTCCCTACAAATCTAAAATTTTAGTCCATTACTTACGATAATATCTATTATCACAAACAGATGAGACTGGAATGTTCAGGATTTTTCAGATCTATCGACAAAAATGGCCATTGGAACACTACTCAGATGGATTGTACTGCCCCAAGAAATTAACAATCTTTGGACGTTTTTATCGCTAAACCCTTGTATTGGAATTATGCAGGAAAGCTTACATTGAATATTTTGCTGATCAAAGCTCTCTCCGTCGCACCCCAACGCATCGTCGATTGAAGACATTTCTCTTTGAGCAATTGTATGGGCCTTATCATACCGCGCCTCCAGCCCCTTCATGTATTTAGAGGTTACAACCTTCCCTTTTGAACCTTTAGCGGCAATCAGCGTCTCCCTAAGAACAGAGCGTATCTCCCCTAACTTACCGGATTTACGCACTCTAAATGCAGCAGAACAATTAATATTCAGTAAGAAATCCTTGGAGCTTATTAATGATGCTATGTCCAGCTGGACATCATCAATGGCGCAAGAGGCCAAAATTTCCATTTTACGGTGCGGGCTGTCCGATAAAATAAACGAGCCCGTTATCTGCGCAATCAACAACGAATATTCAAAATTAGGAGTCAGATTCGTTTTCATTAACTGACCACCACCAGCTGAGTAAACATTATCCTGCAATAATGTAAGGGGATCTTCTGCACGCGTTTGGTGTACATGCTCTATTAGCGCCACGACACGCTCTTCGGGCATGTCAGGATAAGTCTCTAAAATTGACTGCCGATGATATGTATCTGGCATCATCTGGTATGCTCGCTTAGCATCCGCCTCCATTAACATACGCAATTGACTGCTTTGCTCTTCATTCACCTCAGTATCTTTCAAGCGCTCCTCTGCCATGGACATCGCCTGTCTACCCAGATATGGATTCGCCACAAAAAGATCCGGTATTAAATTGATATACCCCTTCTTGATATAAGGCTCCAGCATCAACAGCAACATAATATTTTTCAAAGTATCGTGCTTATATTGATGTGGATTCTCCAGCGGAGAAAACTCTGGATTCATGAGTGCAGGATTTACAAAAGGGCTCACTACTAATATTTCATCACAATACAACGTCATACTAGTGATCGTAAGTGTAATTGCCTGAGGATCCACAATCCCCGTATATAATGCCCTTAATGTGCCATCTGGCTTAGGTAATAAGCTGATGTAATCAGTATCTTTTGGCCAGAGATGACCATAAAAACGATAAATCTCCTTAATCTGATCACCGCTCAGCTCCTTTCTTACATCATCCCACGTTTTACCATCATTCAACCCCAGCACATCAGTCACACAGTTGATAAATGCTAAATTACGCTCCCTTATACTTAAAACAGCTGAAGTGGACTTTTCCTCTTCACGCTTATTAAGACAGCATTTTTTATATTTCTTTCCACTACCACAGCGACATAAACTATTCCGCCTCTGTTTTTTTACAGGCTTAACTTTCTGCAAGAATTCACTATCCGGATTTGTGCGCCCAAAGGCATCTTGATAATAAGTACTGCCATCTTTGTACCCTACGAACATTTCTCCACCAAAATGAAACATTCCATTTTCCGGAGGTAGTAATACCCCCTTAAGCTCGCCCCAAGTACAATTCACAGCCTTCTCTGGATAAAGCCACTCCCGCTCTCCAGCCGCTATATATCGTTTAGCCCTACACTTGACGATATAGTTTATTTTTTGAACGTCTGAAACACACAAGTTTCTCGACGTAATAAATGCATCAGTCCTTGCCATGCTTTGCGCAAAATGTCGGGCATTGGTTCTTTTTTCCAAGGGATCATTCAGGTCTGGATTTTTTGCATATTCATAGTTGGTCAAAATCAGGCAATGATCTTGATCAAGAACAAAAATTGTCTGACTGGCCTTCAGTGCAGTAGAGGGCTCATGTGGGTAGGCACAAGACTCAGAATCAAGTGGACAAGCGTGGTTGTAAACTGTCACTGGGTGATCAGAGACAATAAACTTCACTTCAGAATCTTTTGCTGAAACTATCTCACGAACCCCCTCTGCCCACATCGTACAATGCAGAGTCCGCAGCCCTTGCATCTCCAGCATTAGCTCAACTTGATCTAGCTTGGGATATTGAGCCTGAATCCAGTCCAGCCCCTTGGGAGTACGAAGCTTCTGGGCATCTATAAATTCGAAAAAGTTTTGAAAGTGCTTATGCCATTGCCGTGGGTCATCTGAAGTAAAAGCCCTTACTGCCGCAGCACCAGTATCATCAATTTCGCCAAAGAGATAATTTTCAATATCATCATTAATGAATTCACCGAAGAATGTTGTATAGAGGTCAGTCTCAACAAAACTCAGTTTAGGTGACTGCCTTTTCAGGCTGTTTTTTGTACGCTCAACACCATTATGCACCACAACATCTGGAGCTAAATTCAGTACATGGAGTTGATGCTGATTATCAGCTAAAAAACCTCTCTGATACCACTGAGGGACGTAATGATTTTCTCTTGTTTTCTTCACAATCCCCTCATTCTTAAGCTAACATGATAATATTGCAGTGAAGGATGCCAATAAAACCCCCACCACCACATTACCACCTTATGACTTAATACCCTCATACCGCTTAATACCTTTAACAAACGCTATAACAACCTTTATAAATAAGACTAAAAAATGAGGAAAAAGGGGCCGTCACCCCCAGTAAACGGACAAAGAACTAATTCGAATTAATAAACCCCATAACACGTCTACATACCAGCGTTTTCAGCTGTATGTCATCAAGCTGAATTTTGACAGATGATTTCCGTAAATTTTGCAAATTACTAGCACTTTTCCCATCCAACGACCTTCGAAGGGCCTTAGCGATTGCAGCTTTCAGTACGCCCTCTACCTGTCTCGGCACCATCAGTGCGCACTTATCACTAACCGCTTTGGAAACCTTTGGAGATAAATAAGGGCGAGTCAAATTCAGCTGAGCGTAGATATTCTTAATAACAGCCACCATCTGCCCCTTATCAGGCGTATCGACATAAAACACAATGAAACGACTAAGTAATTCTGGCGGTATCTGCTCGATATAATTTGCAGTAGCAATAAAAGAGAATCCGGTCGTATCAAAGTTCACATCAAAGAAGTTATCTCGAAACGATTTAGCCGTAATTTTCTCAAGTAACGCTAACCAAGCAGGCAGAATTAGATCTTGCCCAGATGTACCAATTTTATCGATCTCATCAATAGAACATAGTTGCGCAAACTGAGGGCTCTCGATAATTGCCTTTGAAAAAATTCCGGGAGCCCCATTGGAATACCTAAGATCACTTCCCGCTAAGGACTGGTTATTATCAAGCACTCCACCCTGAACATTTACACAATTAATCTGAAGCACATCAGCAAGGATGAGTGCCAATTTGGTTTTTCCAATCCCCGGTGGGCCTATCACTAAAATATTGGGGAACTCCACACATCCTTTAGCAACATAAGACTCCAACAAAGCATCAGCTATAGCCATAATAGGCTCCTTAAAGTTAGGCATATCACCAACAAGAGCTTCAACTGCTCTAATCTGCTTGAGCGTAACTGGGACGATATCCTTTTCAGGTGGTGTTGTTGTAAGTAAATTCACCAACTTTCGCTGCTTTGAGTCATATTGACTCATAAAACACTCTAGGCTTGGCTGCTTCCACAAAGGGGCTGACATTTTCATATCTTAGGTCTCGACATTATTCAGCCGCAGTACATCCACTGCCTGCCACTGAAAAATCAACCTAGCACCAAGTTCTATGCTTCCCTATGCTAGGACATTAATATAAACCTAGCCCACTCACCAGAAAGCAATAAAGAACTTTAACTATTATCGGTATACTGCTGATATAGTTAAACTTTATTATCAAAATATGAAAAATTATAAAGTGAAATAAATTCCATTTTATTTAATTCCCAACCAAGCATGCCTACTGACATTTGAGATACGTTAGAAACCAGCATCAGAACAAAATTAATGGGGAAACAAACCAAAATTCACATTCTCACCTGATTAAAAAAACACCAAAACTACCATTCAATTCTTTAAATGCATTTTCAGGTATAAAAGTGATAAGCTATTGAAATAGCGAACTTTTATAGGCTTTTCCTAACAAATAAGACAAAAGCTGTAAATCAAAAGACGGATAACCATTATTCAATGGCAGAATCAGGATGGTAATAGTCAATAAAAATAACGGACGTGTCGGTGAAGAGCTGAAAAAACACAGCTTTGAAAACTCAAAACTCTCTGTACTCGCCAGCTTATTTACCATTTATGGCTTCTCTTCTCTCAAGAAAGAACTTTCACAATTAGCTAGCAGCCGCCTATTTTTATCCAATTGGCAGCCGGACGACTTACAAACCTGATCGGTTCTAGCTATATTTTTATGGAAAAAATCTCCCAATACTCATAAGGATGTTCAACATAAAATGGAAGACTTGTCGGTAACGCCCAACTTCATTGGAAAACTAATAGGTAAAATTAAAGAAATTCGTACTTCAAATGACGGAATATCTTTAATTCACAAAAATAATAACGAAACAACCATACTATTCTCTGAATTAATCGATCTTCCAGTAGTTAAAACGAGCTTTTTAGGAAAAAAACTATCCCTTCAAACGATAAATGATAACTACAATCTGTCCTTTTTAAATAAAGAGCATTTTCATCAATCGCTCGAGATTATCAATAAAAGAGCTATTCAAGGTATTACTGAGAATGCTCAAAGAGTCCATTCAATATTTAAGAATAAAGCTATAGATGAATACTTCAGAGATTCTGAAGTAGAGTATTTAAATCAGGCAATCACCCCCTTAATCACCAATTATGAGTCTTCAAAGGAAAAGTGGAATAACTCATTTGATGCAAATGTTATTGATCAATTATCACTCATCTCTAGTTACATCCCATTAAAGGATAATATAAATCGAATCCGCAGTGAGTATGAGACGAAAACCCTAAGATTAAGAAAAGAATTTTATGATAAAACTGAATCTAATCCATTAACTGAGCAGCAAAGACTTGCAGTAATACGGAATAATGATCGAAACCTTGTGTTGGCTGCGGCTGGAACAGGGAAAACCTCAGTTATGGTTGCTAAAGCTCTTGACCTGATAGAGTCTGGAAAAGCAAAAAAAGAAGAGATATTAATACTTGCCTACAATAAAGCAGCGTCTAAAGAATTAAAGGAAAGAATTATTCAGCGAGGCAGTTCATGTGGAATATCAGAGAATAATTGTCCAAGTATTTATACGTTTCATGCTTTAGGGCGTCAGATTTTGAAAGAAGCCAAAATACAGACATACCTTTCAGACTTTTCAGATGACCCCATTAAGCTTGAAATGTGGGTGTCTAAGTGGCTTGTAAATTATATTCAGGCAAGTCCTCAATCTCTAAAAACATTCATCGAACTATCATCTCAGCCGATTAACCCATTTGATTTCAACTCTAAAGAAGAGTATGACGCATACGTTAGGGATAATGAGTATCGAACGCTTCAAGGAGAAAGAGTTAAAGGTTACCAAGAATTATTGATTGCAAACTGGCTTTTCATGAATAGTGTTGAATATGAATATGAAGCACCATACATAACCAAAAGGCGTATTGAAGTAGGCTTTGATTATCGCCCGGACTTTCACCTAAAGGGTTCGAACATCTACCTTGAACACTTTGGAATTGACAGGAACGGTAACACTAGAAAAGATATTGATAAAACTCAATATTCCCTAGAAATGGAGAGTAAAAGACAGTTACATAATGAATGTCAGACGATATTACTTGAGACATTTCATTATGACTGGATTGAAGATAACCTTGAAGATCGCTTGAAGTATCTCATGGACAAAACGGGGATTGAAATCAAGGAGAAGACACCTGAAGAACTATTTGAAGTCCTTAAGAATACAGGAACCATTGAAAAATGTGCGCAACGTTATTTAAAATGTTTACAGGCAATTCGAGTCGAGCGATTAGATAAAGAGCTAATTATCGACAGGTTAAAATCCAATAAGATTGTAAAAGCGGTGCAATATAGTGAAATTCTAGATTCATTACATAGTGATTATGTCAAAGAACTCGATGAACAAGGAAAAATAGATTTTGACGACATGATCATAAGGGCAATCAGCACAGTAAATTCCGGAGCTTTTACTCCTTCATGGAAACATATTCTTGTAGACGAATTTCAAGACATATCAAAAGCAAGAATGGACTTTTTAAATGCTCTTGTTGATCATGGAAAAAATCCGATATTAACTGTCGTCGGCGATGACTGGCAGTCCATCTACAGGTTTTCTGGCGGAAAGCTTGAATTGACAACTCGATTTAATGATTTGGTTGGTAGTCACAGCCTAACAAAACTAGAGAAGACCTTCCGTTATAACAATAGTATTGCTAATACAGCTGGTACTTTTGTGATGAAGAATCCTGAGCAATATGAAAAGCATGTTACCACCCATACACACGTTGACTCTTCCCAAGTCTACCTTTTAGATAGCAAAGTTGATAATAAGAATAACTTAGAAGATAAAGCTATTCAGATCATAAATACTATAAAGAAAAATGATCCAACAGGTTCGATTGCTATTCTCGCAAGATATAGATATTTGCTAAATAACATAAAAGAAAATGTTAAATCAAACACACCCATTTCTAACGTAAAATACTGGACGTTTCATGGATCAAAAGGGTTAGAGGCTGATTACTGCATTTTAGTCGGCTTCTTCCAAGGAAAATCTGGGTTTCCTAACATGAATAAAGAAGAAGCTGTAGTTGAATCATTGCTACCAAGCTTGGATAGTTTCCCACATTCCGAAGAACGCAGATTGCTATATGTTGCAATAACCAGAGCTAAGAAAAAATGTTATTTAATAGCAGACTCAATGGCACCTTCAGAGTTCATCAATGAACTATTAACCCCTCAATACGACCTGCATATTGCATCTCAAACGTTTGAAGAACGCTATAGGAAGATATTTAAATGTCCGATATGTACTGATGGATATTTCCGTTTAGTATCCGGGAAGTATGGTGAATTTTATAGCTGTTCTTCAGGATCGATATGCAACTCTAAACCAAGAAAGTGTGAAAGTTGTGGTGCACCATCTATAGACACCCACAAGGAGAGTGTTTGCAATAATGTGACATGCGGGCATAAAAAACCTATTTGCGATCGTTGCGGCAGACCGATGAAATTGAAGGATGGTAAATTTGGAAAAAAATTTTTTGGGTGTACGGGCTTCGGAATCAAGGACGACCAATGTAAGCATACTAGAAAGTATATTGGTGTTTAATCAGACACATAGCCTCCGACAGTTGAGGCGGGCGTTATACCTAAATGAGTTCTGCTAAATGTTAGATTTCGAGTACGATTTTCCAATTTATGCGCAACGAATAATCGACAAATTGGTCGAACGAAATTGGCTGATTCATTCTTTGCGTTTAGACAATAAAAATGACATATATAACCCGGCAGGTTTTTTATACAACGCGGAGTATAATAATCTTGAATATACTATTCATTTAGACCTAAATATCTATCAATATGTACTAAGTGCATATAAGAAGAGAAATAAAAAGGATCTACATAGAGATGCCATAGCGCTAATAGTATTTGCAAAGTTTACAAATATAATTTTTGACCCGACTATCGCTATATATGAAAAATTAAACTATTTAGATGAATGCCCTGATGAAATAATCGATGATCTGTCACTTTTTAGAAAGATTGATAATTCAAATATGGATGCATTAGCTGATTTCGCTCTAGGTTATTCTAATCAGATTCCATTGGCGGAAATATCACCAATTGAAAGGGATAAACTAAAATGCAACCTTATTCAATATAGACGATTAAAACGGTGGGATACATTCTATCTGTTCACTCTAAAAATAACTGAACTCTATTATTTCGACAATTCTAAAAATGAGGAAAAGGTCAGTAAATTTTTAGATTGGTGTTTTAAAGATTTTCTTTATTCACTTGTAGCAATATCATTTGTTCTAATGTTGCTGGGTAAAGTACCTTTATCAAAGCTTATGAAGTATAAGCTAAGTATGAGTAATAATGATAAGAGAAAATCACTGGTCAATATGACTTGGGATCTTTTTCTGATTGATAAATTCTTTGAACAATGGGTACAAAAAGTAAAAGGTAAAGAGTTCCTATATGCAAGTAACGATGCGCCATTAAAGGAAGTTCTGGAAATTGCCATCTCGATACAAGAAGAAGGCAACGGCAATCATTTACAAGAAGTTATCTCTACATCTCTGATCAATAAAATCAATGAAGTTAGCTGCATGATGAAAGAAACTGAAGGCAGGAATATAAATGATGTTAGTGATTTTAAAACGTATAGAGATAAGCTAATTAACCAAGCAGAAACGGTTGTTCTGTCATGAATTCGGCCACACTCAACAAGTGTAGCCCACTTTTTTTGTCCGCTTAAGCGGACGTTAAACTCTAGGAGAGATAGGAAGTTGAAGGAGTATCGTTCAATAGATGAATATAAGCTTGCTGTCGATTCACTGCACAGCGTATGTGGACTTATTCTATTTTCTTTTGCCTCTCATGAGTGCAGCGAAAAGGATATTATCCTAAGAAACTCTGTAGCTAAGGCATCAATGTCCCTAAAAGGGATTTTTTCTCTTTGGGAAATTGAAAATTATCAAGATTGCTGGGTTCTTTACCGATCATTACAAGATCGCTTTTTTCATATAAACCATTTAAATGAAAACAATCTATTTAAAGAATTTTCTGATTGGTCTTTTTATGAGCAAATGAAGTCCCATAATCTAATGAAAAGTGACTTAGATTTTAAAGGTACATTCGAAGACATTGCCTTAAATAATTCCTCTAAAAATAAAGACAGGTATAAGTATTTGTCAAAAAACAAGCCCTCATGGAGAAGGCCGAAAGCCAGAGATGTTGCAAAAGAAATGGATATGGGCTTTTTATATAAATTTGGATACGACTTGGCATCAGCACATGTTCACCCTATGGCCAATGATGGCCAAGAAGACTTCCATACTATTACGAAGATACCACCAATACACAAATTTCCCTCACATATCACAGTTATCAATAATTCTATTCTCATATGTACCATGATTATTCAGGAAGCAATGAATGGTAGTTCATTCAAATGGAGAAGAGTGTTGTGGGATTATATCGATCAGATAAGATCTTTTCTGGATGTTGGCTCAAATGATTATCAGCTTACATTTATAAAACTCGCAAAGTCTCACCAAGAACTGGGCTTATGTGAAGAGGCTGGCGTTATATGACACCTCAATATCCGCTTTAGCCTCTTTGCAGGCATCCGATTAAGCTAACCAATGCCTGCTCATAACACCTTCCAACAAGACCAATTAATCGAGAGTTAAATATAGACTGTCAGACTAGTCTGCATACATACCTCCATCAAAACTTATTTGCACCGTGCAGCCATAACCCGATTCTTATTACCCTGTATATTTTCAATCCTCACCGCCCGATCACACTCCCACAGACTCACCGGATACATTTTATCCCAAGCACCCATCAATTGAGCCTGTGACTTACTCATGCGGTAACGCTTGTACGTTGCATCCATATACAGGTAGGTACGCGCTATACGCCCTCTAGCCCCAATAGGCGGCTCTGCCTTCCCGTTAGCTATCTTCATGTCGCAACTACCGAAACCGCTGTCAGCATCAACCTCGGCGACAAAGTTATAATTGCTACGCATAGCATTGACTGCACCGATGGCAGGAAACAGGTTGTACATGTCGGATTGCATGTGCCGGTATTCAAGGTTTATCTTTCCTGCGCACTTACGCCCCTTAAAGCGCTTTCCTTTACTACTAACACACGCCTTATGCCCTTCTCTCCATTCAGCAAATGTCCGGCCAAAGTTTTCAGCAGGTACAACGTGTTCCCACTCTACTTTCTTGGCTCGCTTTTTATGCTTCTCAGTGGTGAATCCCAATGGAGGTGTAATGTACTTTTTAGCATCAAAAGCAGCGGCACAGTATATGGTTTCACGATGATCAACGTAGACCTCGCGCTCTAAGTACTTTTTGGCCTTACTGAAAGATTGGATTGATTCATTCCCGGCTGCGAAGCTAGAAACAGAGTACAGCAAGGCTGTAATGATCATTAAGTATTTCAATTTAATGGGCCTTTACTCTCTCCATTAGGGATGAATTTCATAGCAAAATAACAGGATCTTTAAAAATCAGAGTAAGATATTTAACCCACCTCATATCCATTTAAAATAAGAATACTCTTCAACTCTTCGAAATCAGTATTATTCGGCATATCAACAATAAAATCATTTTTTGTAATATCCTCTAAAAGAAATTCAAGCCTTAAAGATCTTTGAGAGACTTTGATCGAGTTGACCTCAGTTTTTAAAAATTGTTCATATATACCACGAGTTCGATGAGTACAACAAAACATGACCCCTTCAGAATGTAAAATTAGCCACAATATAGGAATAGTCGAATTGGGTTTAAATGAGGTTTTTATACCGGCTCTAAAAGCCCCTTCCTTTATTGATGACAAATTACTAAGTATTTTTACAGGTAACTCTGTTTGATCTTTATATATTTTCATACAAGAGACTTCTTTCTGCTACTTTCTCGGTTATTTAAGCATCTCTTATATCAAAAAAATATTTACATTGCTACTTATAGTCTGTAGACCTATAAGTAGCATTATCAATAAGATTAAATATGTCCAATAGAAACAAAACCTTAGACTCGCCCCTAATCGAGAATACAGCAAGAAACATTAAGCAGATCCGTTTAAAGCTAGGTCTATCGCAGGAAGATTTAGCAGCCCTATCGGGTCTTCACAGAACATACATTGGATCAGTTGAACGTGGAGAAAGGAATATTACTCTTACTACACTAGAAAAATTGTCAGAAACACTTGGCGTTGCGCCTGAAAAACTACTTGAGAAGTAATGATGAGTCATGATGAGAAAGGAATTCCAAAGGATATATTAGAACTCTGCAAGAAGGTAACCGCTAAGAGAGCTAGAACCGTAATTGACCACCTTTTAGTGCATGAGTACATTACAACGGAGGAGCTCAAAAACACATACGGTTACGATCATCCTCCGAGAGCTATCAGAGATGTAAGAGAGCAAGGAATCCCTCTTGAGACGTTTAAAGTTATCAGCACAACAACAGGAAGGAAGATTGGCGCCTACAGATTTGATAAGAATAATAAAGTAAAGAATGGGAGAATCGGTGGACGTTCTGCTTTCCCAAAATCGTTCAAAGACGCTTTGATTGAAAGGTATGACTCAAGAATCACCACAACTAACGAAAAAATAGAACCTCGATATCTTCAAATAGATCATCGAATTCCATACGAAGTAGCAGGAAATGAAGCTGAGCTATCAAACTTAGATGAATTTATGCTACTAGATGCTTCTGCTCAAAGAGCAAAAAGTTGGTCGTGCGAAAGTTGTGAAAATTTTAAGCACCTCCATAGTACAGATACCTGTAGACGATGCTTCTGGGCATTTCCTGAAAAATATGATCATGTTGCAATGAAGGAAGAAAGGACGTTATCGATTACTTGGAGCCAAGACGAAATCAATGCGTATAACCAATTGTGCAACAAAGCTAACAATTTGAAAACTACGCCTCAAGCACTAATAAAACAGTTATTTAAAGACGAAAGCTAGCAAATAACCCCCTCTTTTTAACGGTAATATTAGAGTGGATAAGGAAATGTTTCTTCTAGCTATTACGAAAAAATTGCCAGCTGCTCATTTCGCTTAATACCCAATTTATTTTTTTCAACAAGAGCAGGAGATAGGTAGAGAGACTCTATAGTTATATCATCTCTACCTAATAAAATAGCTTGAGCTGATCGACCAGCATCCAACCCTACTTTCTGCAAATTAAGAAAATCCGGTAACTCTTTCCCATAAGACTTATCACCGCACGTCCCATCAAATGAGAGCAGGAATGGAACCCCTCTTTTATTCAGATCTGCCATCCCTTCAATCAACAGTTCTAAATCTAATAAGTACGCATACCTAGAATCTTTTTTATTACTCGTGCCCTGCCAAGGAGGATCCATATAAACAATATCTTCAGCTGCTGCCGAAGATAATATTTCCATGAAGTCACCAGCAATCATTTCTGATTTACCCTTTAACATAGAAGATATCATTAATGACTCCTTTTCAACTTTCTTAGGATTCATTCCCAACCTTCTATTGTCAGCTGATTGATTAAAGTCTCCATTCCCATTGAATCTAATTGCATTTTTTACGCATCTAGCAACTAAATACAGAAACTGCACTGGATCTTTATCTTTATTAAACTCATCTCTTATTTTGAGAAAGTAAGCCTTAGGATCATCTAATTGTGCGTGCCATATTGAAGAATATTGTGTAGCCACATATTCGGGCTGATTGACTATAAGCTTCCACAACTCCACAAGAGGAGAAAACTTATCCCCTATTACGTAGCCGACTCCCATTTTGTTAGCTGCTGACGCTAGAGTTATAGCTGCTGAGCCAGCAAAGGGTTCATACAAGCGGCCTGTAACATCATATTCAATATTTGTAAGTATTTTTTCAGCTAACTTACGCTTACTACCCTGATATGGAATAACATGCGGTATTCTCATTTTTCTAAATCTCTTTCCAAAAACAATTCGTCAATAAAAACACTGTAATATATTGCTCCTCCCCTCTTTGAGGCCTGAAACAATAGGGCCTCACCTTTTTCGATTCGCCTCTTTTCTCTCCTATAAATGATTGAATAAAGCGATTTATTAGGTGTTTTTCCAGTGAGGGAGTTAGGAGAACGATTTATTATATTCTCAACTATTTCATTAATAGTTAATGGCTCTTTTTCTTCCAATAGAACATCAATCATTAACTGTTCTAAAGAGCTAACATTTCTATTCCAAGACATAAGCTTCCAATTTTTTCACATCGTAGCATGCCAAAGCATGCCACGCCAGAAAAACAACTGTCCATTCATACAGCAGTCTGTATTTTAAATCTGCAAAGACATCTAATCAAGTAACTTTATATTTATCAAATTGTTATTTTTTGACAAACCACCCACAAAATTGAATTATCGCAATTTTTTTCAGATAATTCAGAATTACCTAAGCATAACGGGACTCAACAAACTGAGTTCACACTTCGTATAGGCTCAATAATTAAAGAAGTAAAATTTATCCTGTAATAAATTTATCGTTCGCCCAGTCCATTAGAACAGGGTAATAGGCCGCTGCCAATTAAACATTCTTAACCTATACTAAAGCTTGTAATATTAGATACTTAGAAGTTCAAATATGTATAAAAAAAATTACTCACTGATCTTCTCCCCCTCTGACCTTACTCAATTTGTTGAAAGCCCATTTGCATCATGGATGGATCACTTTTCTAAAGCCCATCCTGAAAAAGCCCCTGAAGCTGATGAAGCCGATAGCATGATGACCCTGTTGCAGGAAAAAGGGGAGGTGCATGAACATCAAGTACTTGAAGGATTGAGAGCCCAAGGGCTGAGCGTGGTGGATCTATCTACTGCTGAAGATAAAGCTCAAGCCACGGTTGATGCGATGCATTCCGGTGCAGAGGTTATATTTCAAGCTTGCTTAGAAAAGGCTCCATTCAGGGGATTCTCTGATTTTCTTGTGAAAGTCGCTGGTGACAGTGATCTTGGCAATTATCATTATGAAGTGTGGGATACCAAGCTTTCTAAGGAAGTTAAACCTTATTTTGTAATTCAACTGTGCTGCTATGAAGACATGGTTGCTCAGATTCAAGGCAGGCGCTCAGAAGAAATGGTCGTCGTTCTGGGCAATGACATCCATGAACGCTTGAGAACAGACGATTATTACTTCTACTACGAATCCGTAAAGCATGCATTTTTAGCCATGCATGATGGCTTTGATCCAGACAATCACCCCCACCCTGCTAATTCTACAAGCTGGGGCAACTGGGGATCTTATGTAAAACAACTGCTGATTGAGCAGGATCACCTTTCACAAGTAGCCAAAATTACTCGCAATCAAATAAAGAAATTTGAAGATGCAGGAATCTCTACAGCTCATCAATTAGCTGAAATCACCGCGCCAAATATATCGGGCATTCAACCCGCTGTATTAGAGCGTTTAAAAGCTCAGGCTGCGATTCAAATAGCAAGTGCAGGCAAAGAGGTGCCAGAGTTTATAATTCTCCCTCATGAGGCTGGGAAGCGGCAAGGGCTGGCGTTAATGCCGCCACATTCAGATCTGGATGTATTCTTCGACATTGAAGGTTGCCCTTTGATTGATGGTGGACTGGAGTACCTCTGGGGCAATACTTACTTTGATGGCAATGGAGATAAGCAGTTCATAGACTTTTGGGCGCATGATGCTGAACAGGAGAAACTGTGCTTCCAAGATTTTATTCGGTGGATTTACGCTCGATGGATAAAAGACCCCAGCATGCATATTTATCATTATGCTAATTATGAGATAGCGGCTTGTCGTAAATTAATGAGCCGCTATGGCGTATGCGAATATGAAGTCGACCAGCTTCTGCGCAATGAAGTCTTTGTTGATCTCTACAAGGTGGTAAAAGGCAGTATTCTTCTTGGCGAACCCAATTACTCCATCAAAAGTGTTGAACACATCTACCGCTCTAAACGTGAAACTGAAGTGGGCAATGGTGGTGATTCTGTCGTTGTTTATGAACGTTGGCGTGAAAACCCTGATGGGCTAACGTGGGACACATCTAAAATTTTGAATGATATTCGTGATTACAATATTGACGACTGTGATAGCACCCAAGAACTTGTGGATTGGCTAAGGGAACGCCAGCAGGAGCAAGGTATAACCTATCAGGGTAAAACAGAAGTTTTTGAGCCAGAGTTAAGTGAAGAAGTAACTGATCGCACCAAACTGAGAGATCGCCTTCTGGATAAATCCGCCACTTTTTTAGCTGTAAAAACGGATGACAACAAAGAAGAAATGTTAAGAAAGTCTGCTCTACATGAAAATCTTGCATGGATGCTGGAGTTTCATCGCCGTGAAGCCAAACCTGTGTTTTGGCGTTTATTTGATCGCCTTGGATTGAGCCATACCGAACTGATTGATGATCTGGATTGTTTAGCTAATTGTGAAAGAACTGAAACAGAAGCGTATAAGCTGACTGCAAGAAAGAAAAAACAATGCTTCGAATACAGCTTTGATCCTAGTCAGGAGTTTAAGCTTGCTAATGCCTCAAATTTTTATTTACTGGGCGAAGAGGATGAAAATGGTAACAGGCCAAAGGTAACGCTTGTTAAAAATGATTCTGACTTTATTAACGGCGTATTAGTTGTAGAGGCGATGATTGAACCGCCACAAATCATATCTCTCGTTCCTGATGAATACATCAACCCAGCCCCTATTCCACAGTCAATAGATGCTGTTGTTAATGCCTTTGAATCAGGCCAAATGGGTTCTTCGGCAATTCTAGATTTTCTTGAACGTAAAACACCTAATATTCAGGGCTTAGAGACTGGACAGGCAATTGTTAACTCAGAAAATGCTTTAAACGATATTGTCACAGCAGTTATAGGCCTAAAAAGCTCCTACCTCCCTATACAAGGGCCTCCGGGAGCGGGTAAAACATATACAGGTAAGCACGTCATTGCTGAGCTGCTGAAACTCGGTAAGAAAGTAGGAATATGTTCCAACTCACACAAAGCTATTAACAACCTTCTTATTGGTACTGCTATTCACTGTCAGGAACAAGGGATCAGCGCCTATTTTGCTTGTACAAAAGATACTGAGCCAACACTTGAACAGTTAGATATTGCTATCCTAAAAAACCCTGAGATCGCTGGCCACTTAGATCGGGCCTGTGTGATTGGCACTACAGCATGGGGCTTCTCCCGTGATGATCTTGCAGATCAATTCGATTACTTATTTATTGATGAAGCAGGCCAAGTTAGCGTTGCTAATTTAATCGCCATCAGTAGGTCTGCGGATAATTTAATATTGTTGGGTGATCAAATGCAGCTGGGGCAGCCTACGCAAGCCACACATCCAGCAGATAGTGGCTTATCTACATTAGATTATTTATTACATGAAAGCCCTACGATATCAGCTGACAGAGGTGTCTTCTTAGATACTACTTATCGCATGCACTCTGCGGTTAACCGTTTTATCAGCAATGCTGTCTACGAAGGCAAGCTGCACTCTCATCCCGGTAATGATGCCCAGATAGTTAAACGACCCGCAGATTATTCTCTGGTAGGAAAAGAAGCTGGGGTGATCATTGTAGATGTTGAGCATGAAGGGAATTCTCAGGCTAGCGATGAAGAAGTCGCTAAAATCCTAGAACTGACGGATGAAATCATTGGGAGAACTTTCGTTGCTAAAGATGGCAGCGAAAGACTTATCGACTTTTCCGACATTCTGTTTGTCGCGCCTTACAATCATCAGGTAAACAAGCTAAAGCTGGCTCTGGGCGATGACGCTCAAGTTGGAAGTGTTGATAAGTTTCAGGGCCAAGAAGCTCCCATCGTTATCCTGAGTATGTGTGCAAGTGATGCGAATGATTCGCCCAGAGGCTTGGACTTCTTATTTGATAAGCATCGCCTAAATGTTGCTATATCCAGAGCTCAATCTCTAGCGATTGTAGTTGCTAACCCAAAGCTAAAATACACAAAAGCGAAGAGCATTAAACATCAACGTTTACTCAACACCTACTGCCATCTCCACAGCATCTAACACCCTGTGATACTGAGAATAAAATCTCTTGGGCAGATATTTAAGGTTTTTAATATATTAATTATTGTCGGAGGGTGCACATATTCATCTCGTTTATGATGCCCCATGGTGTAGTGCTTCCCACCATATTTATATATCGTAATTTCACTGCCTTTACCGCTTCTGACTTCACAGCCCAATGACTCCAAAAGAACAAATAGCCTAGACTGCTTTATTTTGGAGATTTTCTTCTTTTCGGTGTTCGCTGTCTCAATAGCTGCGACAATGATTTTTTCTTCATCTTCGACCGATAAATCGTCAGTATTAGCCGACTCCAAATAGCGACTAAGTATTTTGTTATGGTCGATTTTTCTATAGATAGTCTCTAAATAAGAATGAATTTTATTTAATATAAATAGGTTTATTTGCAAAGCTAATAAACTTTCATTCGTATCATAGATATTTTGAAGTGACACCCAGCGCCTTATCGAATCTTCAAAAATACCATCATGATTTAAATGGATTTGAAGCACTCTATTAAGCAGAAGCTGCTTTCTTAACTCTTCATTCTCAAACCAAAATGAGATAAATCCTATAGAGTTATCACAGTTCCATGTCCATGTTATATCGAATTTATCTGGAACAATCGAAATTAAGTTATCGGAATGCTTATAGCTTGAAATCATATAGCTTCCCATCCATTTAACATCCTGAGCTAAATCAAAAGCATTCTCTAATAACTCATCCTTTCCCAAGGATTCAATGTCAGCTGGCAGCTGACCGGTAAACTCTAATAAATCTTTAAGGGGGCTCTGAAAAAAGTTATACAGATACATTTGCCTCTGCATATATTCTTTTTTCTGTGACGATATAGCATGCTTTAAAAAAAAACTCCGCCCCCTGATTTCTACATACTCTTGAAATGTATGTTCATAAAGATAGTGAGGGATGTATTCCAGCAACAAATCAAGAAATAAAGCATTAACCGTATTCTTTATCTCTGCGACATTCTGGTCGAACCATGGAAGAATTTCGTTATAAATTCGATGGTATGTATCGAGCTGATCTTTATCTCTATTATTAGTTTTTGAAATTCTTTTATTACAATATTCTTTTGATAACTCCAGCAGATCATGACGTATTGATAAAAGCTCTTCATTACCATTTAAAACAACACTTGCTGCAATTACCTCTTTACCAACAAACTTATTATTAATATCAATTATTTTTTTTAAAAGAAGATTAAAATCATCATAAAGCTTTGCGCCTAAAATTTTCTTTTTATCCGACGGAAGGATATAACTATCTTTCTCCTGATAATTAACAACATCTGTCACACTATTTTTAGCATGAGAAATTCGGCTCTCTTCATAGCCCAACAATTCATCACTTAGTCCCATTTTTTGTAAGTGAGGAATTGAGTATTTATTAGCAGATATTAGCTTTTTTGTCCCAACAAGGTTCATCTCATTAAGCACTTCATCATTTTTTTTATTTTTCATTAATACAGAATCACCCTGTTCATTTCAATCCACTTACCAAATATTTATTTACACCCGGATTAACACAACGAAGGTGAACGCTCCTCTTACGGAATACGCGCCCTTCTTTAACATGCTTTAACCCAATGGTACTGTTTACCATTTAAGAGTCGCTTGGTTGATTTGTTTATAACAGTATTTCTCCATCTAATAATTAGATACTCCTCAATCTCCGCTCGACCGAAAGAGACAACCAAATAAGATAATCTATATCGATTTGAGATCTCATTTCTAAGAACTTCTAATGACGAGCCTTTTACCTTTAAGGAATAAATTTCAGCCACTTTTTTAGGGAATGGGTGATTTACAGGTCTGGACAAGTCACCCATACGGCTCTTTATACCTGATGTTTCCCCAACATATATCGGAGTTTCATTTTCCCAAATAACATACACACCACCTTCATCAGGGAAATTGTCTTTCCAATTGAGGCTTAATGGTATATGTCGAATTTCATTTGAAATTTTTATCTCGTACTCTTCTAATACTTTCTGAATATCCATATTTCTCACATCATTGAAAACATCAAGCATCTCGTATTCAATCGTGGGGGACTGTAAATTCTAATCCTATAATCAAACACAAAAACGCTATAAGTATTAAGCATTCGCGCTTAATGAATACATTAAGACACTTGGAAAAATAAGATTAATGCTCTAAACGATTATCTTCCATCATCTTATACAAAATTGAAAAGGAGCACCTATCGTAAATCTCAAGTACGTTATCTGCTTTAGGCAGTATGATAGGCTGATAACTTGGCATAATTAAGCCTTCAAGATCCCTATCATCTAAAACAAGTAAGAACGCCTTTCGATTTTCAATTAATTTCGAATATTGCTTAATTTTACTTAAAGAAGATTTATCTCTTATTGTTATTATTCCACATGCTCCTGCATTTGAGGTATCGAAGTATTTTTTAGCCTGAGATACCCCTCTATCTAGCTCCCTTTTTTCAACTGAGTTTTTACATTCAACTATAATATGGGAAGCTCCAGTTTCATCTCGTATTTTCTCCCAAAATTCATTACGAAATAATTCAATGTAATAGCAAATATCAAACCTATAACTCTTGTTAGAAGCTTGCTTTTGAGATTCACCTGTTGCGCCACAATCATCAAAAAAGAAATCCAAAATTTTCTTTACTACTCTTTCATAATCCTCAAACTGATCTCTACCGGGCATTACATCTTTTAACTCATCAATTAGGTGTTCAGCATATTTCTTTCGAAATTTACGATCAATTAGCCTCTCATTTTTTCCTATATATTTCATCAGGTTGCGACGACGGTTTGTATTAGTATAAAAATCCTGCAATGAATAGCTATACTCCCTTATATCAAAAGAACTCCTCACATTCTCAAGTGTTTGAGCAGTCATCCACCCAACTCCTATTGATACCTCGGATAATCGAATTATCATCATATAAGGAATTTTAGCCTTTAGAGAGAGTTGCCAATCTTCTGAAAGATTTGGTATTAACAGACAAGCAATTGCATCTTCTTTCAATTCAGCAATAGAAATATCAACTGGATCAACGTCAACAGCCTCTAAGTCTATTTCAGGGTAATGTATTGCTATATTTTCGTAAGCTACATACCAAAAGTACTCGCTAAACAGAGGTAGTATTCTATCCTTTTTAAGAAACATCGAGCCTTCTACCTCCACAAAAAATTAACGAATAAAAACAAATTTTTGAATACCTGAATACTAACGTTCACCACGACTATTCCACCTGATCAAAAGCTTCCCTTTCAGTAAAGCCTTCCATCAAAAGAATAAGTATTTCCTCCCGCAGATCCTTTATTGATGCTGGGTAATTGGCCTTATTATTTTTGTAATAACTAGACATCAAAGACAATGCCTCAGGTCTCTTTCTTAGCTTCTTAGGTATCGCATTCTTTTCTGCGGCCTCTATATAAACATCGAATTCTGTAGAAACTTCAGACCAGTCGTATGCATACACCTCTGTTCTTGCCGCTTCTGGATCAAAATAATCGGTAAATCCTGAGCCACACTCACCTTGGCCTTTATTTATAATTAGGGAAGATACGTCTGGCATATCTCTTTCACTGGTGAATATTCGCACAACATCGAGTTTTCTGCCTGCTGAAACAGCTATAGCATTCTGTACATACTCAAGATCTGGGTGCATTTCTTTCGCCTGATCAACAAGCTTCCCGTAGGTCAGGCAATGCTTATGCTTAGCTAGCTCTATCAGAATCGGATAATACGCTGCCGCTAATTGAACATCATTTAGAGTAATATTTTTATATAAGCTAACTGTTGGATCCGCCATACAACTTCCTTATTTCAATACTCGGTATCATGCATATTTAACTGGCAACCAATGAGTCGTGCTATTTGCAATACGCGACAAATCAGTTCTCTTATCTTTCTTGATACTCACCTTTGGATCAAGCACAAATTCTTGGCCGTTCTTGCGCTGAAATACTACCCAATGCCAATTACCGTCTTTTTCTCGATAATTAATCGCTAGTATTGCCCGATCAGGTAGGTTCTCAAAACCTTTGAACTTCCTTCTCTTAACACCAATATCTACACCGTATTCACGCCCTAAATTCACCAAGGCAGTCGTGCCAGTATAAAGGTGACCATCGCATTCAAGATCATACTTATCAATAGCAACCTTTTTAACGCTCCTATAGCTTTTCCCAGCTAGCATCGCTACGCAAGCTAATCCGCAGCCTGTATCGTCCTGTTGTACAACCCTTTTCAAATTTTGACTTCCTTTGTGGATTTAAACCTGACATTACTCAAGTATTTCAATCGGTTCTGATTGCAGCGGATAGATAAATTCAGACTCTTCACGATCTTCACTCAACTTTCTTTCTTCCCTATGCATCGCTAATGATAAGTAAATAAGGGCCTCTCTCGCCATGGATATTATTCTATACGCTTTAAGTTCAAGCTCCTCCAACTCAATATGGGCGTGAATTTCTCCACTTTCGTCATACTGGCCAAATTCTTGTAGTGTTAAAAAACGATGCTCTAGACGATTCCTAATATCTAACAACTCTTTAGCATCTGGCAGAGCTGATTCAGAGAATTTCTTGTCAAAGAGGTCTCTAGATAGAAAATAAAGCCCTCTTAAAGGCCAATTATCGTTACCAATAAAACAATCCCTGAGTTCAAATTTCTTTCCTACTTTTTTTGTCCATATGCTTTTAAATGTCACTTTCCCTATATCAAGGCCAATACGCAGGTAGTCATTAAGGAAAAGTGCAATTTTATCAAAAAGCGAGTATGTCATCCGATAAGCAATTTTTAATTGCTCATTTCTATAACCAAAACTTCCACCTGAACATCCGCTCAATAACAAAACGTCTTTATCTGACAAATGAATCCTATTGAACGACACTGCCTCATAGAGCATATACCTTGCAGTCACATACTCTTGCTTAAGCAAATTATAGTAATTGGGAAATCTGGGATCTTCACCAATTTTGTATACATGGCTAGGTAAGTGGATAACATCATGCCCCGCAACTGAAAAATTACAAACATCGTTTAGCGGAGATAAGTAGAGCTTCTTATCTAAACACCATCGCCGATAAATTAACTCTTCCTCACTTAGCTCATCATCAAATCTATCTTGCTCAGCTTTATTAGAATCCGCACCTCCATCGTAGTAATCGTCAATCAAGCTTATATATTGCTTAAATTGAGCTTCAGCTTCTGGATAAGGCCCGCTATCCCAAAGGCTACCTTTTGCCACAGCATTATGAAGGCTAGATTTAGCAAATCCATTAATGACATAAGCATGGCCTTGGTCATATAAACTGACTGCGTAGTGATATGCTGCAACCCCGTAATTTCCAGATGCCATTGCGAAATCAGGAATGATATCCAAGGCATCATTCAAAGATTTTAATGCTTCTACAGGTCTTCCTAATTTGCTCAGAGCTATTCCCAGATTGGTTAAGACTTTTCCTTGAAAAACTGGATGTTGCTGTGAGAAATAAGCTGAGGAGACTGACTTTCTAAGATGAAGAATCTCAAAAATCCTATCCCGCTGCTTCCAACTTATCTCTGCCTCTTTACCATGAGATAAAGCGCTATAACAGTTGGCTTTATAAAAATTAATTATCGTATTATTTGGTGAATCATCATCACTCAATAAGTTATTAGATTTTTCAATCAAACGCTCAATTTCATCAACATCATAAATATAAATCGAAGCGTCAATTTCCTCCCCTAGAACCTTCAAACAATCATCTATTTCCATTGGAATGCCTATTTCTCTATCACTGAAAGAAATACTTCAAGCCCAGTATTTCGTCTAAATGCGTGAGATAATGATGAAATTGCCTTGCTTGCCGCATGAAAGTCGCCAATAAGAACAACTTGTTCAACACCCCTTGTTATCGCTGTATATAGCATTGTCTGATCTAAGTTAAATGATCTCCTGACAGGCACCACAACACGCTTAAATTGACTACCTTGTGCCTTGTGAACGGTTATTGCATAGGCCAAGTCTAATCCATCAAGATCTGATTCAGTTAATGAAACAGTCTTTCCTTCGAAATTGACTGTCGCAACAGAACTCCCCTCTTGATTTGAAAGATGTGTGATCTTACCCAACGTCCCATTCATCACGTCCTTCTCGTAGTCATTCTTAGTTTGAATGACCAGATCGTTTTTTCTAAAGGAAATCGATGATTGAGTATCTAATTGAAAGCGAACCTGCCCAAACTCTTCGTGGGTATAGGTCAAAAACTCATCATCATCCCTATATCGTTCATGCATCAGCATGTTAAGAGTATTTACTCCGCCAACATCTTTTCTTGTGGCACTGATGATTTGAACATGGTCAAAATCCTCGCCATTACCGCCAAGCTCTTCATAGACTTCAATTACTTTGTCATTGATGCTCTGATCATTAACCTGAATAAAGCTAACTCCTCCTCCAAGCCCATTGTATGGGAAGAAATCAGGAATTAGATGATTTCGAATGCTCATCGAGACTGCCGGAATGCCCGAGGAAGCCTCTTGTCTTCGCACTACGAGGAGCTCGGTCTTAGGGATAAATTCATGACGGACTAACAGATGGAAAATGAGCCCCGGCCCTATGGGGGGCAGTTGATACTGATCACCAACCATTATAACCCTGCAACCATCTGGCAATTTTCGTAGTAATCTATACATCAATGTCAGGTCAACCATTGACGCCTCATCAATCACAACTGCTGTATTATCAGTAAAATCACTATCTGAACGACGTAGGAACGCAGCTATTGTAGAAGCAGGTAAACCAGTACTTTCTGTCATCCTTTTTGCAGCTCTACCTGCCAAAGCAACTTGTTCAATCACACAGCCGTGAATTGACTGCAATACAGCGAACACAGCCTTTAGTACGGTTGTTTTACCTGTGCCAGCACCGCCAAGAATCATCGAAAAAGAATTTGAACAGCAGGTTATTACTGCCTGACGCTGTTCTTGATTAAGGGTTATACCTTCATTACGTTCAAAAGCAGCTAAAGCATCACCAATAAAATCACCCTCTAGTAGTGAGCCCTGAACTGATGCCCCAACTAAAAATGTATTCAAGCGCTCAACGACATATCTTTCCATTAAATATGAAGATGCAGGGTAAAATACTGAACCATCTTGGCTCTTATAATAATCTCCTTCTCCCTCCGCTAAGGATAAGGCTTTGTTAACCAAGTCATCTTGCTTTAATAATGAGCGAAGCTTTCCTTTCAAAATATCTCTTTGTACAGCGGTATCCTTTTTGTCAAAGAAAGAATACAGAGCCTCTTCAACAGCACTAATCAATCTTTTGGGATTATCAAGCTCAATACCTAAAGGCCCAGTGGCGAATTGATCGATCAAAGCCCATTTACTTTGAAAAGCGATTAAACGGTAGGGGTTTTCCTGAATCTTAGAGACTGATTCTTTACCATAAAATTGAATGATTTTAGAGCCGACACATCTAGATACTCCAATACGATCAAGAAACAGCAATGCTGCACTGACATCCAACTGTTGAAACTCATTACAGAGTGTTTCTGCTGCAGCTTGACTGATCACCTGAGAGAGCCTTTGGGTCTCATTATTCTTAATTAAATCAAACAAAGATTCACCGAAACTTGCCCAGAGTTTCTGCGCTTTAACACGTCCAACCCCTGTGAATTTCGGATTGGTTGCTAGATAGTTAATAAGGTTCTCACCTGCGGGCCTGCAAAAAGTCATTAGCGTAGCATTTAGCTGCCTTTCAACATTGGATTTTCCATCCCGAATGTATTCATAGTTAGAGACTTTTCCAGAGACTTGCCAAAGCTGCCCTTTTTGAATATGACTAGAATCTGGCACCAACTTCGAACTGGCTTTAACAGCCCAATATTCATCTAAGACATTTCCCGCCAAATCTACAGGAACACCACTAAAAATGACGCCACCATCTTCACCTCTGGAGCGTACGCTACTGACTCGTAATGTTAACAGCGATGCATTCACGGTTTTATCATTCTCCCTGTATCGGTAAGATGCTGCTCAAACATTTCATAACGCTTAAGGCTTTGCTTGAGTGCCTCATTTTCAGCCCTTAGCAAGGCACTTTTCTGCTCAAGATGGGAGATTCTGTTGTTTTGTAAACTATGATTTTGGGATGACCTGCTAGCGGTGGCTTTTTCTGTTGCAGTGCGGATATCTGGCTTCAGAATCTTCTTTTTTATTAATTCCTTCTCTAAATCCTCCAACATGGCTTTAACGGCAGGATTTTGTCTCAGGGCACTCGTGGCAAACATGCATTCCTGAGCAATTTCACTACGGTTTAATTGAGTGCCTCGAATATATTTAGCCCAATCATTAGTGATTCTCCGCTCTTCTATCCACGCGTCGAATTTGGCTACATTTTCTTTGGCTATCTGCTTTCCGCTGGCCATGCTAATCCTCGGTTTTTAACTTGTTCGATCACTTAATCTGACTCATTTCTATCATCTCTTGAAGGTAGAGACCTGTTTAACCTTTTAATAGAGATATTTAACCCGTCTAAGTTATATTGCCACGTTACAAATTGATGAAGTAAATTATCATTTTCTCTTCTCAAACGTCCATTCTCAGCCTCAAGAGTTTCAATTCTTTTCTGAGCATATGCTAAGCTTGAAGCTCCCTTCTTTTTCTTAGGCGCCCCAAACTTTGTTCTCACCTTACATAAATCAAATGCATCTTTGACACGTGAGAATCGCTGCAAAGTTTGGCGGTTAGTAATTATTTCACAGTGAGACTCAAGCCTCTCGCAAAGCCTTCCCCAAGTGAATTTATCATTGTGACTCCATGCATCAATCGTAGACACTATGTTATGAATATCATCATCTGTTAAATGCTTCGCCATTACATATCCATCAAGCTTTTAAGTTCTGAAACTGCCTTAGGCTCTTCTGGAAGAACGGCGGATCTTTTTGTCTTAATTTTTGGCAGCTTTTTTTTGTAATTTCTTTCAAGAGCTTCATCTAAATGAGTTGGAACTTCTTCAGCCAATCTAATTAAAGATCCATCCTCTATATTGTCATCTGTTAATATCGCGATCATATTCTGGCATCTCTCAATAGTTACCAGCCTCTTCTGATAATGTCTATCAGCGCCTAAATAATCCTCATCAACGGCAAGCCTATCTCTTTCAAGTAAAAACTCATCTCTTTCTAAGCGTGTCTGTAAACGTTTTAGTTTCTCATGATCACCTTTTTCGCAAACCTGTTCTGAACAGTTAATACAGTCTCGATGTTTCTCACAGGGCGACTGAAGATAGTCATGTAAGCAAACACCAAACTCAGTCACATGAGCAGTCAAACTAGTACCTACATTTAATTCTTGAATTGACTTTGGGTCATCTACAATCAACAAATCTCGCAACCCTAATTCATTACTTTCTTCGCCCTCGTTTATCAGGTCATATACTTCCAAATAATCTTCCGATTCCATATGGTTATAAACCCTATTCTGTGTCTCATCTGCTCGACCTGACCACGAGGCAATAATATTCCCAGCCACTCCCTCTACATTAAGAATTGTATTTAATAAGTGCCGTATCTCATGCGTTTTTAGCTTCAACTGAGCATTAAAACCATAGCGTGTAAAAATATTAATCGTTTCCCCAACCTCACCATTATGCCGTTTCTTAACAGTAGGCTTTAAGTCTTCTGATAATGTATTAATTTTTGGAAACCAAAGCTTATTTTCATTCATCTTAAACTTCGCATGATACTGTCGGTCAAAGCATGTAAATAATGCATCTGAGTACTTCAGTTTATATTCCTTATATCCTTTTTTACCAAAGTCCACATGGCTAATTTCATCACGCTGCTCCATCTCCTTAGCTAGATATCTTGCCTTTTCTCCTAACTTGATTAATCTTTCTACTGCTTCTTTCACGATTGGCACAATTGCACTTGGTATTGGTTTAGGTCTTGGGCCTGCTTTTTTCCCTGCCAACCAAATCATCTCAACAACTTCATTCCCATCTCTATCTTTACGTTCTACAAGACAATTTTTAGGCAGATAAAAAAGTTCACTACCCCTTGATGGAGCTGCCATTAACAAGGCAACAGAGCTCGTGGTAAAAATATCCCTTGGTGACAAAACTTCTTCTCCATAAGAAAATATCTCCGCTATCGCAAGTAGCGCTCGTTCATCAGGCAATTTTTTTTGACGAGTCTCAGCTGCTTTTCTGCCAACTTTAGACATATCTTCCACAGGCCTAGTTTCTGGACGAATCCAGTCAAGAGCTTTAATAATCTTCTTATCTGACAGAAATTTGCATAACGCCTCTAAATGAGAACAAGCTTGATATGCAGAATGGGCACCATAATGAGAATATGCAATCTGAGCAGCATCATCTAAAGCCTCTTGATTTACTCGAGTGACATCTGCATCCCCATAGCGATTTATAAGTGCATCTTCAATCACTCGGATAGCTTTGAACTCATTCGGATTAACGGTTTTATTGAAGGATTGTGAATATAAAACATAAGCTTTGGCGAATGGTAAAATCGAAATATCTAATACATTTTCTATTTTCTTGTTATTGGCATTTACACCTAGCTTTGTAAAATTTCCTATTTTACTCCAATATGACGAGTTATAATCATACCCACCATTAAGCGATTTTAACTTCTCTGAAAAACTTATAAAATCAACTAAGTTACGTGCACCAATGACTTCGGATTTAGGTCTAAAAATTATGATATTACTCATAAGCTATCTCCCGTTAAAGCAACCTCTTCATTGCAACGAACAATAACCTGAAGAACAGCTTGGATAGCTCTATCATTTATAGAAGCGATCGCTGGATCATCGTTAAATAAGGAATTTCTTTCCTCCTCTAAATGCTTTAAGACCAGATGATGAGGGGCATCGCGCCATGGCCTAAATTTCTCACATAAGTAACACGCAACAGGAGCATATTTAGAGCACATTGCATTCGTCCCACAAGATCCAATATTGTCTAAAGCATCTTCAGTTCGAATCCTACTTGCATTAGGGTTTTCACTTAATGCTTCTTCTTCATTTTTGACAATTTCCCCTTGAAAAGCTGCAACGTATTGAGTTAGATGCGAATTCATAACCTCCGAAATTTCTTTGGCATATTCAGGCACACTATTTATATAGACATCAACATTTTGCATATCGCTATGATCTAACAAGGTTGCAATAAGCAAAGATCCAGCCCCCTCTCTTGCAGCTCTAGTACCAACTGTATATCTAAATCTATGAGGATTTGCCTTTAGAGGAAGCCCCGTTCTTTCAGACGTTATACCAAGTTTATTAATTGTCGATTGAACAGAAGCACTGATATTTTCCACTGTTTTATGAAAGTAATCGCCAGATAAATACTTTCTAAACTCCTCATCACCCTCCTTCCAATCGCCAATAGATATTGCATCATAATCAGTAAAGACCGGAAGCATAGCCCTATCATCTGTGGTGAGCTCTCGATTGAGAATACTTTCAACTCTTAAAACAACACGATCACAATGCTCTTGCAATACCTGCCCATACTTGTCCAATAATGCTGCATCAAGAAATTCTCCTCTAAATTTCCCACCATGAACTTTCGACCTCGGGACACTCACAATAAATGCCATTTGACCTATAGTTTCTTCATCACAACGAACATCTCCTACTTTCAACGAGGCTATTTGCAACCTTCTACGGCCTGTAGCAGCAAATAAAGCAATAAGAGAATATTCTTCTCCCGTCAGAGTACCATCGGAAAATTTATCATCAATTCCAGCTATAATTGCTTCATATTCATAATCCGAAAATGGGCCGTCTTGAGGATCGAAAGAAAGAACTTTCCAACCCTTAGAATTCCCTTTCAGTTTTACTTTCTCAAAAAACTCAATAACATCTTCAGAAATTATTTTTGGGAATAATAGATTTAATTGCTTAATGAACACTCTAAGCACTCCAAACTTATATTCTCCTTCCTCCCCTAGGTAAGCTTTAAATTGAAGAATTTCACACAAAGAAAAATCTTTTGCATTTGTATTCTTTTGATAACTCTTCAATAGTACGAGTAAATTTCTAGTGTGAGCCGCTGACCTATTCTCTGCAAAATATAAAGCCGTTTCGAGTATTGAAGGCCGCAAGTAGTCCTCAAAGCTCCGAATACAAGAAACCCTAATTTTACAATTTTTATTTAATTGCCAAATATCATCATTAGGAAAAAATTTGTAATTATCATATGAGACGGTTTCTTGAATATTTCTCTGTCGTCTGCTTGCCAGTGCCACACTCATAAATCTCTCCCAATCTCTTCTTTTTTAACACCTCTACTTTCCTGCTCATTTTCAGCTTTGTCACTTTCTTGCATCTGCCTTTGCATAAGTAAAGCATCTTCTTCCAAGGCCCTTTTCGTATAAAGCTTTGCAGTCCCAGACCCTTCTTTCCATCCCATGAAGTAAGATCGGGAAGTTTCAACTTTCCCCTCTTTCACTTTCTTTTCTTTAATTAATTTTTGAGTTTTCCTATGGAAATTATCATTCCATGTATGTCTAAAACCGTGAGGAAAAACACTAAATCCAACAATCTCACTCAACTGCCTAAATGTTTTCATGAGTGATGAAATTGACAAAGGCCTAGCACCCTGTCCATCATGAGTAACAAATAGAAACTTAGTAGATCTCACATCTTTTTCTCTACTTCGATACTTAATAATGTAATCATCTATCATTCTCCACGTATCTATATCGACAGCAACATCCCTACCCAATGTTTTTACACGAGGCTGATTTACCCTAGAATCACTAGGATCATTTGCACTACGCCTGATATTTATTGTTCTCTTATTCAGATCTATATTTGATACTTTTAGATTTAATAACTCCCCCCTCCTACAACCTATTTTTTCCAAGATCCTCATCATCAAAGCGTTTCTAAATCTAATCTCTTCACTTGACCATGGATTCTCTTTTGACATTGGATGAATAACTTCATGGATTCTACTGAGCTGCCTTTTATCGTAAGACTTATATGCAAACTTTCTTTTTGCTTCTTGCCCAATATTTTTAGGCAGGTAAGACGTAAACATGTCGTCCATCTCATCTACACTCTCAAAAGGTACTCCAAAACGTTGAGCCAACCATTTAATGTAGGGGGCGATATAAATTATTGATCGATAGACTGTCGAAGACTGCACACTAGAGCCTTTACTGTCACTGATAACTTTATGCCTTGCCTGCTCGAACTTTCCTTTCCGTAAACTCGAAATCTTAACAATGTCAGATGAATCTAGTTCCTCTCTTAATGCATCAAGCACTACGGCTCGTGGTTTATTTATCCAATAAACTAGCTCACCAATCTCATATCCCTGTAAAGCCTCTTTCTTTTCAAACCTTTCTTCAAAATTTATATCAAGCAAATCACCAATGTCACGAAGGTGCATCAGGCTTGTCAACAATGCAGATACAGTACTAACCGATCTACTTTTGCATCTAAATCTTCTGGTTGCATACAGATTTTCAAACCACAAAGGCTGACCTGTCCCCCTATTAATTAAGACGGCCATTCTCTCGCCAGAATCACAACTAAAGTTTTTAATCTGATAATTTTTCATTTTGTTACAGTATTTCTCTCAGTGTACGATAACCTATATTTATAATATTGCACGGTTTTCAGAATCTGCAAGTAATTAATTCCGGAAATAAAAAAAGCCCTGTTAAGTCATAGACTTAACAGGGCTTCAGGAGGAAACGTTACAAAAAACGTCTTAGGTATTCGTCAAAACGGTATATCGTCATCAAAATCATCAAAGCTATTGGCGGCTGCAGGCTGGCCGGCTGGCGCTGATGGCGGCTGAGGTGCCGCTTGCTGTTGCATTGGCTGAGGAGCTGCTTGTGGTGCTGGCGCGGCCGGAACGGGAGCTGCGGCCTGAGGTGCCGATTGAGGCACGGCTTGAGGCGCAGGAGAAACTGCCGCAGGTTGAGCAGCCACTGGAGGCGCCACGGCAGCAGGTGCCGCATAATTTTGCTGTGCAACAGGTGCTTGTTGATAGCCAGATTGCTGTGGCTGCTGAGGTTGCTGATATCCTCCTTGCTGATTCTGCGCAGCAAACCCTCCGCCCTGATTATCCTGGCGACTATCTAACATCTGCATTTCACGCGCCATAACCTCAGTAGAATATCTATCCGCACCGGTCTGCTTATCCTGGTACTTACTGGTGCGTAACGAACCTTCGATATAAACCTTAGAACCTTTACGTAAATACTGAGCCGCTATTTCTGCCAAGCGACCACGGAAAACCACCCGGTGCCACTCAGTACGCTCTTGCGGCTGTCCGGTTTGTTTATCTGTCCATGCTTCACTGGTCGCAATACTCACATTGGTGATCGAGCCGCCATCTGGAAACGTTCTCGTTTCAGGATCTTGACCTAAATTACCAACGATGATGACTTTATTAATTCCCCTGGCCATTGGGTAGTGCCTCTATCTAAATATGCAAAAATGAAAATAATTCTACACGCCTTATTCGGTGCATACACGCGCTTTTTCATCATTGTTTCACCACGGCGCTTTTCCTCAGGCCCTGTGGCTTTTATAATGCTCGATTCGATACAGATTCAGGTCTTAAGGCATGAACAATATAACCGTACGCGGTGCACGCACACACAACCTTAAAAATATCAATATTGATATTCCCAGAGATAAATTGGTGGTGATCACAGGGCTCTCAGGCTCGGGTAAATCATCCCTGGCCTTTGATACGCTATATGCCGAGGGCCAACGTCGCTATGTAGAATCGCTATCAACCTATGCACGCCAATTTCTATCCATGATGGAAAAACCCGATGTCGATCATATCGAAGGTTTATCGCCAGCCATATCCATAGAGCAAAAATCCACCTCGCATAACCCCAGATCTACGGTAGGTACCACCACTGAAATTTATGACTACCTGCGCTTATTATTTTCCAGGGTCGGTGAACCGCGCTGCCCAACTCACGACCTTGCTCTTTCTGCTCAAACCATCAGCCAGATGGTTGATGCCGTGCTTGCCCTACCAGAAGGGAAGAAATGCATGTTACTGGCCCCTGTCATCAAAGACAGAAAAGGTGAACACCTGCATATCTTTGAAAGCCTACGCGCCCAGGGTTTTGTTCGGGTGCGCATCGACGGCATCATTGTAGATTTAGATGACACACCGAAGCTGGATAAAAAGAAAAAACACACTATTGAGGTGGTGGTAGACCGTTTTAAGGTAAGAGAAGACCTGCAGACTCGACTTGCAGAATCCTTTGAAACGGCTATTGAACTGTCAGAAGGCCTGGCACTTATTTGCTCCATGGACGACAGCTTTGACGACCTGGTTTTTTCTTCTCGTTTTGCCTGCCCAGAATGTGGCCACAGCATTAGAGAATTAGAACCTCGCTTGTTTTCATTTAATAACCCCTTTGGGGCCTGCCCCGATTGTGACGGCTTGGGTGTGAAACAGTATTTTGATGAAAGCCGCATCGTTTTACATCCAGAATCCAGTCTTGCAGCCGGTGCCATTAAAGGCTGGGACAGGCGCTCCGTTTATTATTTCCATATGCTCACATCTTTAGCCAATCATTTTGGCTTCAATACCGACACACCGTATGAAGAGCTCTCACAAAAACACCGAGACGTCATATTAAAAGGCAGTGGCACAGAAGAAATCTTGTTCAGCTATGTCAATGACCGTGGCGATATTTACCAAAAAACCCATGCTTTTGAAGGCATTATGCCAAATTTTGAACGACGCTACCGTGATACCGAGTCACAAATGGTCAGGGAAGATCTAAGTAAATATCTTTCAGTACATCAATGCCCTCTATGTGATGGATCTAGATTAAATCAAGATGCACGGCATGTTTTCATTGATACTCAGCGTATTTCCGATATTACCGCCCTGCCTGTGGGTGAAGCGTTTACCTATTTTAGCCAGTTAACTTTCCAGGGGAGCAAGGCACAAATTGCCGACAAAATACTGAAAGAAGTACGAGATCGCTTAAACTTCCTGGTTGATGTTGGCCTTAACTACTTAACCCTAGACCGCAGCGCCGATACACTTTCCGGCGGTGAGGCTCAACGCATTCGCCTTGCCAGTCAAATTGGTGCGGGTTTAGTTGGAGTTATGTACATCCTTGATGAGCCATCGATTGGCTTACACCAGCGAGATAATGCACGCCTGCTCAATACGCTTAAGCATTTACGTGACATTGGCAATACAGTCATAGTTGTTGAGCACGATGAAGAAGCCATACGTGAGGCCGACTTTGTTATTGATATAGGTCCCGCCGCGGGTGTTCACGGTGGGGAAATAGTGGCTTCCGGCACCTTTGAAGACATCCTTGCCAACCCCAACTCCCTTACCGGCCAGTATTTATCTGGAGCTAAGCAAATCAGGGCGCCATCCAAACCGCGCACCTTTAATGCCGAACACACCCTAAAACTCTCGGGAGCGCGAGGCAACAACTTACAACATGTTGACCTTGAAATCCCGCTAGGCTTATTTACATGCATCACCGGCGTGTCTGGTTCGGGAAAATCAACATTAATCAATAGCACCCTTTATCCCATTGCCGCAACGGAATTAAACGGAGCAACAACACTTAAGCCCGCACCTTACGACACAATAACCGGCCTTGAACATATTGATAAATGCATTGATATCGATCAAAGCCCCATAGGCCGAACCCCAAGATCCAATCCTGCAACCTACACGGGCATCTTTACTCCAATCAGAGAGCTCTTTGCAGGCACGCATGAAGCGCGCTCAAGAGGTTATAAAGCTGGCCGTTTCAGCTTCAATGTTAAAGGTGGACGCTGTGAATCCTGCCACGGAGATGGCGTCACCAAAGTAGAAATGCATTTTCTACCGGACGTCTATGTCAGCTGTGATGTATGCAAAGGTAAACGTTATAATCGCGAAACCCTAGATATTCGCTACAAAGGCAAAAGTATTGACCAATGCCTAAGCATGACCATCGAAGAAGCAGCTGAATTCTTCCAACATATCCCTGCAATCAGTCGCAAGCTTCAAACCCTTATGGATGTGGGCCTGTCATACATCTGCCTAGGACAAGCTGCCACAACCTTATCAGGAGGTGAAGCACAGCGGGTTAAGTTGTCCAAGGAGCTATCGAAACGTGACACAGGTCAAACCCTCTATATCCTGGATGAACCTACTACCGGCCTACACTTTCATGATATAAAACAGCTTCTTGATGTTTTACATGACCTCAGAGATAAAGGTAATTCAATCGTGGTGATAGAACATAATCTGGATGTCATTAAAACCGCTGATTGGGTTATAGATCTTGGCCCTGAAGGTGGCAGCGGCGGCGGAAAAATTATCGCAACTGGCACACCAGAGCAGGTCAGCAACAATAAAGCCTCACATACAGGGCACTTCCTAAAGACCCTGTTAACCCAATAAAATCAGCTCCACTCTTATGCAGGTTGCCTACTCATGGCAACCCTGTAATAGCAGGCATAAAAAAAGACGCTTGCGCGTCTTTTTTATGCTACCTATGCAGGAAGATTACTCTTCGTCATCTTCTACATCAGCTACAGGGCGATCAACAAGCTCAACATAAGCCATAGGTGCATTATCACCAGAACGGAAACCGGCCTTCATGATACGCAGGTAACCACCTGGACGAGCTTGGTATCTAGGACCTAACTCAGAGAACAGTTTACCAACTGCTTCTTTGCTGCGCAGACGATCAAACGCCAAGCGACGGTTTTGTACAGAGTCTTCTTTTGCCAAAGTAATCAGAGGCTCAGCAACACGACGTAATTCTTTTGCTTTAGGCAAAGTTGTTTTGATCAACTCATGCTCAAACAAAGAGATTGCCATGTTTTGGAACATGGCTTTACGATGTGAAGCGTTTCTGTTTAATTGACGGCCACTATGACGATGACGCATGATTTTTTATCCTATAACTATCGTTGCTATCGCAGCAATATTTTAATTTCAATCTGACGATTAGCGCATTAATACGCGATCGTCATTTTTCAATACCGCTGGAGGCCAAGTTTCCAGGCGCATGCCCAGATGTAAACCACGGCTCTGTAATACGTCTTTAATTTCAGTTAAAGATTTCTTACCCAGATTCGGCGTTTTTAATAATTCAACTTCAGTGCACTGAACCAGATCACCGATGTAGTAGATATTCTCAGCTTTCAGACAATTCGCAGAACGCACTGTAAGCTCAAGATCATCAACTGGACGTAGCAGCATAGGATCGAATTCTTCTTCCTCTTCCTCTGCTTCGCTTTCAGCTTCACTTTCCAGATTTACGAATGCAGCCAATTGCTGTTGCAAGATAGTTGCAGCCCGGCGAATCGCTTCTTCAGGATCAATAGTACCATTGGTCTCAAGATCTAGAACCAGCTTATCTAAATCTGTGCGTTGCTCAACACGAGCAGACTCAACAGAATAAGATACGCGAGTAACCGGTGTAAAAGATGCATCAAGCTGCAGCTTGCCAATGGCACGCGTCTCATCTTCATCACTGATACGAGAATCAGCAGAAGAATAACCACGACCACGTACTACAGTCAGTTTCATGTTGACTTCGCTACCTTCAGACAAAGTTGCGATAACATGTTCTGGATTTTTGATCTCAACATCATGATCAACCTGAATATCACCAGCGGTGACAACACCAGGACCTTTTTTGCTTAAAGTCAGCACTGCTTCGTCTTTTTCGTGCATAACGATAGCAACACCCTTTAAATTCAAAAGGATTTGAATAACATCTTCGCTTAAGCCTTCTACACTGCTGTATTCATGCAGCACACCGTCGATTTCAACTTCGGTGATGGCACAGCCTGGCATAGACGATAGGAGGATGCGACGAAGCGCATTCCCTAAAGTATGGCCAAAGCCTCGCTCCAAAGGTTCTAAAACAACCCTTGCGTGAGTAGGCTCGAATTCTTCTACGTTAATGACATTTGGTGTCAAAAAATCTGTAACAGAACTTCCCATAACTGCTCCTATCCTCAATCAGTCCGTCAATGTTTACTTAGAGTACAATTCGACAATCAGGTTCTCGTTGATCTCTGCTGGAAGATCATCACGCTCTGGATAACGCTTAAACGTGCCTTCTAAAGAAGAAGCGTTCACATCAATCCAATCTACGTCAGAACGCTGTGCAGCGATTTCTAATGCGTTTTTAATACGTAACTGCGTCTTAGACTTTTCACGTACAGCAATTACATCACCTTCTTTAACATTGTAAGAAGCGATGTTAACTGCCTGGCCGTTTACAGTGATGGCTTTATGAGACACCAACTGACGTGATTCAGCACGTGTAGAGCCAAAACCCATACGGTAAACAACGTTATCTAAACGACATTCTAAAAGACGTAACAAGTTTTCACCTGTGGCACCTTTTAAACGTGCAGATTCTTTATAGTAGTTACGGAACTGTTTTTCAAGTACACCGTAGATACGACGAACTTTTTGCTTCTCACGTAACTGAACACCGTAATCAGACAAACGACCGCGACGGGCGCCGTGCTGACCTGGCGCTGTTTCTAATTTACACTTGCTGTCTAAAGCGCGTACACCACTTTTTAAGAATAAGTCTGTGCCTTCGCGACGCGCCAACTTACAGGTAGGGCCGATATAACGTGCCATTTTCTATCTCCTGAATTAAGTTATTAAACGCGACGTTTCTTGGCGGGTCTACAGCCATTATGCGCGATAGGTGTAACGTCTTTAATTGTGGTGATTTTGAAACCACAGTTATTCAACGCACGAACAGAAGATTCACGACCAGGACCTGGACCTTTCACTTCTACTTCCAAGTTTTTCAGACCGAATTCCAGAGCGGCATTACCAGCGCGCTCAGCCGCAACCTGCGCCGCAAAAGGCGTAGATTTACGTGAACCACGGAAACCAGAACCACCAGCAGTAGCCCAGCTCAGTGCGTTACCGTTACGGTCAGTGATCGTAATGATTGTATTGTTAAAAGAAGCGTGGATGTGCGCAATGCCATCAACAACATTCTTTTTAACTTTTTTTCTAGCCTTAGTAGTTGGCTTAGCCATGATAATACCCTAGCAATCTCTGCGGTTAGCTTACTTACGAATCGGTTTACGCGGACCCTTACGGGTACGTGCATTCGTTTTCGTACGTTGACCACGAAGAGGCAGGTTTTTACGATGGCGCACGCCACGGTTACAACCAAGGTCAAGTAAGCGCTTGATATTCATATTTACTTCACGACGAAGATCACCTTCAACAGTAAGTTTGGCAACTTCGCTACGTAATTTATCCAAAATATCTTCGGATAAATCACTCATTTTGGTCGCTGTATCGATTCCTACAGCTGCACATAACTGCTTTGCAGTTGTGCGGCCGACACCAAAGACGTAAGTCAATGAAATCACAGCGTGTTTGTTATCTGGTATGTTGACACCGGCAATACGAGCCATTCAACTATCTCCAACGTTATGTTTTTGCGAAAGGCGCGCAATATAGCGCCTGATTACTCAAAAATCAACCAATTTTATGTACTGAGCTATTTTAGCCTTGACGTTGCTTGTGACGAGGCTCTGTTTTACAGATCACTCGAACAACACCTTTACGCTTAACAACTTTACAGTTACGACAAATTTTCTTAACAGAAGCACGTACTTTCATCGTGTTTCTCCACTCTAGTTACAGCGCGAACGCTTATGAACTTAAGACTGAACGAGTAGCACTAAGGCTGATTTATCAGCCTGAAGTGCTACGGATCAGGATTGTAAGTTTGCTTTTTTCATCAGTCCATCGTACTGCTGAGAAAGCAAATGTGATTGAACCTGAGCCATGAAATCCATCACAACTACAACTACAATCAACAATGATGTACCGCCTAAATAAAACGGAACATTAAATGCCACAACCAGGAACTGCGGCAATAAACAAACCAAGGCGATATAGGCAGAGCCGAATAGTGTTAAACGTGTTAACACCTTATCGATATAGTTTGCCGTTTGTTCACCTGGGCGAATACCGGGTAGGAATGCGCCTGAGCGTTTCAAGTTTTCTGCAACTTCTTTCGGGTTAAACATCAACGCCGTGTAGAAGAAACAGAAGAATACTATCAACACTGTAAACAAAATAATATTCAGTGGTTGACCAGGGCCAATCATAAAGGCCATGTCCTGCATCCAGCTCATATTTTCAGATGAACCGCCAAACCACTGTGCAATCGATGCAGGGAACAACAAAATGCTCGATGCAAATATTGCGGGAATAACCCCTGCCATATTTATTTTTAATGGCAAATGACTAGTCTGTGCTTGCATCATGCGACGGCCTTGTTGGCGTTTCGCATAATTAATAGTAATTCTACGCTGACCTCGTTCAATACGAATAATCAACCAGATCACAACAAACGCAATCACTAGCACTGATAATAATACCAGGATATTTAACTCACCCTGTCTTGCTTGCTCTATCGACTGCACAATAGCAGACGGTAGACCTGCAACAATACCAGCAAATATAAGCATCGAGATGCCATTGCCGATACCACGTTCGGTAATTTGCTCACCCAGCCACATCATAAAGACCGCGCCTGTTACCAGCGAACAAACAGCTACAAAGATCGTCACAACACCGCTATCGAAGAATAACCCCTGAGAGGCCATCCCTACTGACATACCTGTTGCTTGAACGAGGGCTAAAGCCACCGTAAAATAACGCGTATATTGCGAAATCTTACGTCGACCTGATTCACCTTCTTTCTTAAGCTGCTCTAACTGTGGGCTTACTGCCGTCATCAGCTGCATTATGATGGATGCAGAGATATAAGGCATGATACCCAGAGCTAAAATACTCATACGCTCAAGGGCACCGCCCGAGAACATATTAAATAAACCGAGAATCGTGTCAGAATTCTGATTAAACAGAGCATCCAACTGTACAGGGTTAATGCCCGGTACCGGGATGTGTGTGCCTATCCTATAGACAACCAAGGCCAGGAAGAGAAACTTGAGTCGCGTTAACAACTCACTAATACCTGCTTGATTGCCTAAATTTGGCATGGACTGCTTAGCCATAATCCGTCTCTTTAGTTCTTAATTTAAGCTTCTACTTTGCCGCCAGCAGCTTCGATAGCAGCCAGTGCGCCTTTAGACACACGTAGCCCCTTCAAAGATACTGCCTTAGTCACATCACCAGACAACATTACTTTAACGTTTCTGATGTGTTGACCAATAATATCCGCTTCTTTTAGTGCAGCTACGTCGATCACGTCGGCATTTACTGCATTTAGCTCAGAAGTACGAACTTCTGTACTTACACGCGATACACGTGAAGTGAAACCAAATTTAGGTAAACGCTTCTGTAATGGCATCTGGCCACCCTCGAAACCTGGGATCGTATGACCACCAGAACGAGATTTTTGACCTTTATGACCGCGACCACAGGTTTTACCCGTACCGCTGCCGATGCCACGACCAACACGCTTGCGTGTTTTTATCGCGCCATCGGCGCGAGACATTGTATTTAAACGCATTACTTCAGTCATGCTTTATTCCTCAACACTTAGCAAGTAACTTGCTTTGTTGATCATGCCACGAACTGATGGAGTGTCTTCCACTTCAGCAGTTTGGCCTATTTTGCGTAAGCCCAGGCCTGCAACGCAAGCTCTGTGTGATTTTAATCGACCTGCAGTAGAGCGATTAAGAGTCACTTTGATCATTTTCTTGTCAGCCATTGCTCTAACCCTTAAAGAATGTCGTCTACAGCTTTGCCACGTTTAGCAGCAACGCGCTCAGGCGAGGTAGTTGCAGCCAAGCCGTTAACCGTAGCACGAACTACATTTACCGGATTAGTTGAACCATAACACTTCGCTAATACGTTATGTACGCCAGCCACTTCTAATACTGCACGCATCGCACCACCGGCAATTACACCAGTACCTTGCGAAGCTGGTTGCATGTATATTTTAGAAGCACCATGGCGCGCTTTAACTGCGTACTGGATAGTATCACCGTCTAGGTCAACCTGGATAGTGTTACGACGTGCTGATTCCATTGCTTTTTGGATTGCAATTGGCACTTCACGCGCCTTGCCACGACCAAAACCAACTTTACCGTTGCCATCACCCACTACAGCCAGAGCTGTGAAGCTAAAGATTCTACCACCTTTAACTACTTTAGATACGCGATTAACCTGAACCAGCTTTTCTTGTAAGCCGTCGGTTTGGGCGTCTTGCTGTCTTTTATCAAATGCCATTGCTAATAACCTCTAGAATTGTAAGCCAGCTTCACGAGCTGCTTCAGCCAGGGCCTTAACACGGCCGTGATATTTATAACCACTACGATCAAAAGCTACTGACTCGATGCCAGCTTCTTTAGCGCGTTCTGCGATCAATTTACCTACAGCAGCTGCCGCAACGGCGTTGCTAGTTGCACCTGAACGTAGAGTTTTATCAACAGTTGATGCTTGAGCCAGAACTGTATCGCCCGCAGGAGAGATGATCTGAGCATAGATGTGCTGAGAAGAACGGTGAACCGTTAAACGATTAACACCCATTTCACGCATTTGAATCCGGGTGCGGCGCGCTCTGCGCAGTCTTGCAGTATTTTTATCGCTCATAACCTACCCCTTACTTCTTCTTAGCTTCTTTACGACGAACAAACTCGTCAGAATAACGAACACCCTTGCCTTTATAAGGCTCTGGCGGACGGAACGCACGGATTTCAGAAGCTACTTGGCCAACTTTTTGCTTGTCGGCGCCTTTGATAACAACTTCAGTTTGTGAAGGTGTTTCTGCAGTGATACCTTCAGGCAATGCGTAATCTACCGGGTGAGAAAAACCCAGGGTCAGATTTATGCTTTTACCAGAAGCCTTGGCACGATAACCAACACCTATTAACTGCAACTTTTTCTCGAAACCTGTTGTCACACCAACAACCATATTATTAACTAAAGCACGGAAAGTACCGGCCATAGCCCAATCTTTATCGGTTTTTGGTACGAAGGTAAGCTTGCCATCTTCTTCTTTGATTTCCACAGATGCGTGAACTTCAAGATCTAAAGAGGCCTTGCCACCTTTAACAGTCAATTTCGAACCTTCCATAGTGACAGTTACGCCACTTGGAAGCTCAACCGGACTTTTTGCAACACGAGACATATCAAATTTCTCTATAAATGAATGAACGTATTCTTAGAATACGTTACAGATAATTTCGCCGCCAATGCTTTGGGCACGAGCTGCTCTATCAGTCAACAAACCTTTGTTTGTTGAAATAATCGAAATGCCTAAGCCGCCATTTACCTTTGGCAGATCGCCAGCCGGTTTATAAGAACGTAAACCTGGACGGCTTACACGCTTAATCATTTCAATTACTGGCTTGCCATCGAAATATTTCAATTCGATGCTTAACTCAGGCTTACCTTCAACTTCTACATTTTCAAAAGAAGTGATGTAACCTTCGTCCAACAATACCTGTGCTATAGCCGCTTTCTTGGTAGAAGCCGGCATAGATACTGTTTTCTTTTCCGCCATTTGGCCGTTACGGATACGGGTAAGCATATCTGCGATTGGATCTTGCATGCTCATAATATTTACTCCGTGAGTACTATTAACAAGGTAAGCAAAGCTTACCAGCTAGCCTTAACCAAACCCGGAATATCACCCTGCATAGCATGATGACGAATTTGGTTACGGCACAGGCCGAATTTCTTATAAACGCCGTGAGGCCTACCCGTTAACGCGCAACGATTACGTTGACGTGCCGGAGAAGAATCTCTAGGCAGCTTTTGCAAAGCTTGCTGCGCATCCCATCTTTCTTCATCAGAAGAATGGATACTATTGATAGTTGCCTTCAGCGCCATACGTCTTTCAGCGTATTTTGCGACGGCTTTTGTACGCTTAACTTCACGCGCCTTCATCGATGCCTTTGCCATGCCTCTACCTTAACCTTTTAAAGGGAAGTTGAATGCACGAAGTAAAGCACGACCTTCATCGTCATTACGCGCAGTCGTGGTGATTGCAATATCTAAACCACGTAGCTTATCGATTTTATCATAATCAATTTCAGGAAAGATAATTTGCTCGGTTACACCCATAGCAAAGTTACCACGACCATCAAAAGATTTAGGGCTAACGCCACGGAAATCGCGAATACGTGGAATAGCGATTGAGATCAAACGCTCCAGGAATTCATACATGCGATCTGAACGCAGTGTTACCTTACAACCGATAGGCCAACCTTCACGAACTTTAAAACCCGCGATAGATTTACGTGCTTTTGTTGTAACAACTTTTTGGCCAGCAATAGCAGTTAAATCTCTTACCGCATGCTCCATAACCTTCTTATCACCCAAGGCCTCACCCACACCCATATTCAGGGTGATTTTAGTTAAGCGTGGAACCTGCATGATATTATCAAGACCCAGCTCTTCTTTCAGCTTGGCTCTTAATTCGTTGTCGTATACTTCTTTTAAATGTGCCGCCATGGTTGGACCCCTTAAGCGTCAACAAGCGCGTTGTTCGACTTGAAGAAGCGAACTTTTTTCTCGCCTTCAACACGGAAACCAACGCGGTCTGCTTTTTGAGTTTCGGGATTGTAGATAGCAACGTTAGAAACTTGAATTGCCGCTTCTTGCTCTACAATACCACCCGCCTGACCCATATTCGGGTTTGGCTTCTGGTGTTTCTTCACCAGATTGATGCCAGACACAACTAAGCGATTATCGGTACGTACCTTAGATACTTTACCGCGTTTGCCTTTGTCTTTACCGGCGATCACAATGACTTCGTCATCTTTTTTGATCTTTAACATGACCAATCCTCAGCTAATCTTTGACTACAGAACTTCTGGAGCCAAAGATACAATTTTCATAAATTTCTGTGTACGCAGTTCGCGTGTCACAGGGCCAAAGATACGTGTGCCTATCGGCGCGTCTGCAGCGTTCAAAAGAACAGCCGCATTGTCGTCGAAGCGAATCGAAGAACCATCAGAGCGACGAACGCCCTTGCGAGTGCGAACAACAACAGCGTTCATCACTTGGCCTTTTTTCACTTTACCACGTGGAATGGCTTCCTTTACGGTAACTTTAATAATGTCGCCAACACGTGCATAGCGACGGTGTGAGCCACCTAATACTTTGATACACATAACTCGGCGTGCGCCAGAGTTATCTGCAACATCTAAATATGATTGTGTTTGAATCATTGTTTAGCCTCTATGCCTATGCAATTACTCGTTAAATTTGGTTAGCACGCTCATTGATGCTCTGTAACATCCAGCTCTTGGTCTTAGATAAAGGCCTAGATTCGGAGATTGTTACAGTGTCACCAATGTTGCAGCTGTTATCTGCATCATGTGCGTGTTTTTTTTAATTATTAGTATTGTACTGTGATTTTAACTGTTTCTTTACACGACGCTCAACTA
>JABSRQ010000149.1 GCA_013215055.1 Pseudomonadales bacterium
CATCACCGAAGCACAAATAATGACTAACTACCTATCCAAGCCAATACGACTCAATAAAAAATAATTAGCCACCGTCCAGCAAAATAAAACATGCACAAAAACGGTCAACAAACGCGCAAAAGATGCTTGCTGCTGGAAACCGCCCTTATCATTTAAAATAAAAGAAAATATGGCAGCCCCTGCCCATAAAAACAGCATCAACATTAAATAAGGATGAGAGAGTTTTAAATTTGATGCAGCAGGATAAGCACGATACAGAAGCAAAAAACTAAAAATGAAAATCAATTCAAACAACATCACCAAAACGGCAGATGCAACCAGTGAATTGAGGCCAGAGAATGCCACTGAAAATATAATCCCCAGCAACATAATGGATAGCGCATGATCTTTATCAAACGATAAAAATGGGCGTTGAGAATTAAACAAATAGGAAGGCATTATTTTCTCATTATTATTAGCATCGAAACTGAATTAACCCTACAGCTCGAACCCATATAGTAACAAGTAAATCAGGTAGTGACAAAAAAGGCCGCAGCAGCAAAGCTGCGGCGGCCTTTCATAGTAACAGTCTAATTAAGCCGCGCGGCTCAATAGCATATTACGGATGTGACCGATGGCCTTGGTAGGGTTTAAGCCCTTAGGACATACAGCAACACAGGCCTGGATACCGTGACAACGGAATACAGAGAACGGATCATCAAGATCAGCTAAACGCTCTTCGGTCGCCGTATCACGGCTATCGATCAAGAAGCGGTAGGCTTGCAACAAACCTGAAGGACCGATAAAACGATCTGGATTCCACCAGAACGAAGGACAAGCCGTTGAACAACACGCACATAAGATACATTCATATAAACCATCTAAGTGTGCACGCTCCTCTGGAGACTGCAGACGTTCGATAGCTGGCGCTGGAGTGTCATTGATCAGATACGGTTTGATCTTCTCGTACTGCTTGTAGAACAAAGTCATATCAATAACTAAGTCACGCACAACCGGTAAACCTGGCAGCGGACGAATGACCAGAGGCGCACCATTTGGCGCAGCTTCAGATAATGGCGTGACGCAGGCCAAGCCATTTTTACCGTTGATATTCATGCCATCAGAGCCACAAACACCCTCACGACAAGAACGGCGAATCGCCAAACTTGGATCTGTTTCTTTTAATAACTCCAGAACATCCAGCACCATCAAATCTTTACCCTGGGTATCGACCTGGTAGTCCTTCATGTACGGCTCTTTGTCCGTCTCTGGGTTATAACGATAAACGCTTACTTTTAACATATCGTTCCCCTTAATATACGCGAGCTTTAGGCTGGAAAGTATCTACAGTCTTAGGCGAGAAGTTGACGGCACGCTTGCCAACCGACTTATCAACCGGGTAGAACATAGAATGGCATAACCAGTTTTCATCATCACGCTCTTGGAAATCATCACGTGCATGTGCACCACGAGATTCTTTACGTTCTTCAGCAGTAATGGCAGTCGCCTCTGCAACTTCAAACAAGTTCTGTAACTCTAACGCTTCAAAACGTGCGGTATTGAATGCATCCGACTTATCATCAAGATGGATATTTTCAATACGGGTACGCAGATCAGCCAATTTCTTGATACCGTCTTGCATAAAATCACCACGGCGGAATACGCCGAATTGATTCTGCATAATACCTTGCAACTCTTTACGTAACTCAGCTACTGAACCACCTTCGCTAGATGCGTTAAGTTTGTTCAGACGCACCATAGCCGTGTCGATATTCGCATCGGTAGCGGTGGTGTAATTAATACCATCACGCAGGGCTTTTTCGATGTACAGGCCAGTCGATCTGCCAAATACAATCAAATCTAACAGTGAATTACCACCTAAGCGGTTAGCTCCATGGACCGATACACAGGCCACTTCACCACAGGCGAATAAACCTTGGATAACCTGATCTTTACCATCCACAACAGTCAGAGCCTGACCATCCACGTTAGTAGGAATACCGCCCATCATATAATGACACGTTGGAATAACGGGAATCGGCTCTTTCACTGGATCCGTATGCGCAAACGTAATAGACAATTCACAGATACCTGGCAGACGGCTATGTAATACATCTTCGCCCAAATGATCCATTTTCAAAAACACATGATCACCATTAGGACCACAGCCACGACCTTCTAGAATCTCCAGCGTGATAGAACGTGCTACCACATCACGACCCGCTAAATCTTTAGCGTTAGGCGCGTAACGCTCCATGAAACGTTCACCGTCTTTATTGATTAAGTAACCGCCTTCACCGCGACAACCCTCTGTAACCAATACGCCCGCACCGTGAATACCGGTGGGATGGAATTGCCACATTTCAATATCTTGTACCGGGAATCCCGCACGTAATGCCATGCCAATACCGTCACCGGTATTGATGTGTGCGTTAGTGGTAGATGCATAGATCCTACCTGCCCCACCCGTTGCAAATACCGTCGCTTTAGATTCAACAAAAACAGTTTCGCCTGTTTCCATACAAATCGCGATAACACCCACAACCACACCGTCATCATTTTTCACGATATCAACGGCAAACCACTCGTTCAAGAACACAGTGTTAGCTTTGAGATTGCCTTGATATAAAGTATGCAAAAGTGCATGACCGGTTCTATCAGCTGCAGCACAAGTACGCGCTGCCTGACCGCCTTCACCAAAGTTCTTGGATTGACCACCAAAAGGACGCTGATAAATACGGCCTTCTTCGGTACGTGAAAAAGGCATACCCATGTGATCCAACTCAAAAACCGCCTGAGGACCTACAGAACACATATACTCTATAGCGTCTTGGTCACCGATATAATCGGAACCCTTAACGGTATCGTACATATGCCAGCGCCAATCATCATTCGGATCGTTAGAGCCGATAGCACAGGTGATACCACCTTGCGCTGAAACCGTATGTGAACGGGTTGGGAAAACTTTAGTAATAACCGCAGTCTTGTAGCCAGATTGTGCCAGCTGCAGTGCTGCACGCATGCCGGCACCGCCGCCACCTACGATAACTGCATCAAATGTAATCTTACGAAGTGACATGAATTAGCTCCACAGAATCTTAAAACCCCAAACGAGGTAATAAAATAAAATTAATGAATAAGTGGCCTGAAAAGTCATACGTATTACCGTCGCTTTATCACCCATCGTACGTGTAGTCATATAGTCGGTAGATACTGACCACAAACCAATCCAAGCATGTGCAACCACAGCAAAAAGGGTTAATGACGTAAAGGCAGCCATCCACGTTGTGTCAAAAAGGCCTTTCCACGTGTCAAAAGACATCGCAGGATTACAAATCATAAAACCGACAATAAATACAAAATAGGCCAACAAAATAACAGCGGTGAATCGCTGTAAAAGCCAATCAGAAAGGCCGCTACGACCGAAACTGGTTACCTGAGTTACCATATCCAAATCCCCGCTAATAACATTAATACCGGTGAAACAGCGAACACGATAGTTGCGCCTTTTTTACCGCCTTCCAGCGTCTCACCAATGCCTAAATCCATGATGAGGTGCTTTACGCCAGCACAGGTGTGGTAAATAAAACCACAGAGTACCAACCAAACAATTAACTTAAGCAGGAAGTTGTCTGCCAGGGTAGTTTTAACGGTATTGAAACTTTCAGCTGATTCCAGGCTGCTGTCTAACAAACATAGCAATACTGCCATGCCTACAAAGATAGCGATGCCCGAGATGCGATGCAATATAGATGCATACGCAGTAATCGGAAGCTTGATAGTGCCAATATCGAGGTTTACAGGTCTATTATCTTTCACGGCCTTGCTCTTCTCGTTATGCCCTCTGCCACTTTTATCGCGCAAACGATAAGCCACAGTCGAGCGTTATTGATATAAAAACACCAGTCATTAAAAACAAATGGCATTTTTATTCTTTTATTATGCAAATTCACACCACTCAAAAACAGAGCAGCTGAATCCGACGCGGCATTATAGGCAGTTGGCACTTGAAATTCAAACCTAAAGTGCGACTTGAGGGAAATAAATGGCATTGATTCAATACCGTGGAAACCCTTGATTTTGCGCACCAAAATCTAGCCGCGCGCATCATTTCAGTGCTGCAGCTATTTACCAAGACTATGCCATAAAATTTCTCCGCCAAAGCACTATTGAAAGGCTGCGTTTCAATTGACAATTTAACATTTCACTCTATAGTGTGCTCACCCGATTACGCCCCTTTCACATATTGTTGGCGTATATTTTGTATAAGAGATCAAATTCTGCGCCATTTCTTTCAGGCAAAAGAAAAAATGATCAGCCATTCTTGACTATACTCTTTCCTCACAAGGAAACGTTTGCGCAAGAAATAGCAACAAACAATCGAGAAATATCAACCAGGAGTTTGTAATGACAGACAAAATAGCCACGCTGAATATCCCGGGGCAAGACAGTGTCGAATTACCGATCTACTCAGGCACTCTAGGCCCTGACGTTATTGATGTAGGCGCATTAACCAAGAGAGGCATGTTCACCTACGATCCTGGTTTTGTATCTACAGCGGCGTGTGAATCTAAAATCACCTTTATTGACGGCGACAAAGGTATTTTATTACACCGCGGCTACCCTATCGATCAGCTAGCCACGCAAGCAGAATATCTGGAAGTATGTTATTTATTGCTTTACGGAGAGTTACCGACTCAAGCCCAAAAAGAAGAGTTTGTTGAAACCATCCGTTACCACACCATGGTACACGATCAAATCAACAACTTGTTCAAAGGCTTCCGTAGAGACGCTCACCCCATGGCCATCATGTGTGGCGTTGTAGGCGCATTATCTGCATTCTACCATGACTCACTGGACATCAACGATGAGAAGCACCGTGAAATTGCCGCTTTCCGCTTGATCGCCAAGATCCCTACATTAGCCGCAATGAGCTACAAATATTCTATTGGCCAGCCTTTCATGTACCCAGACAACAACCTGGACTACGCTGAAAACTTCTTACATATGATGTTTGGCAATCCTTGTGAAGACAGCAATATCAACCCTGTCATCGCCAAGGCCATGGACAAGATCTTCACTTTACACGCTGATCACGAACAAAACGCCTCTACCTCTACCGTACGTTTAGCAGGCTCTACCGGTGCTAACCCGTTCGCCTGTATCGCATCAGGTATTGCAGCCCTATGGGGACCATCACACGGTGGTGCTAACGAAGCTGTATTATCTATGTTAGAAGAAATCGGTGATGTATCTCGCATCGACGAATTTGTAGCAAAAGCCAAAGATAAAAACGATCCATTCCGCCTAATGGGCTTTGGTCATCGCGTTTACAAAAACTTTGACCCACGCGCCAAGGTCATGAAAGAGACTGCAGACGATGTATTAAAAGAGTTGGGCATCACTGATGATCCATTATTAGAGATTGCTAAACGCCTTGAAGAAATCGCCTTAGAAGATGAATATTTCATCGAGAAGAAATTATACCCTAACGTTGATTTCTATTCAGGCATTATCCTGAAAGCTATTGGCATTCCTACTTCTATGTTCACAGTCATCTTTGCTGTTGGCCGTACCGTAGGCTGGGTTGCTCACTGGAACGAGATGATCGGTGATAAATCACGTATCGGCAGACCTCGTCAGCTGTATACCGGTGAACCTAAGCGCGACATGCCCGCTATTGACAAGCGTTAATCGCAGCCGCAATAGATAAAGAAGGCAGCCATTGGCTGCATTTTTTATTGACTGAGTTTTGCATCGTTTTTTGGGTAAATATCAGGCATAAAAAAAACGCCAATAAAGGCGCTTTTTAAAACATAGGCCAATACTTAAACTTCGACCATCTCAAAATCATATTTGCTGATAGAGCAATCTGGGCATTCCCAATCTTCTGGAACATCTTCCCATTTAGTACCTGGCTCAATACCGTCATCAGGCCAACCGGCTTCTTCGTCATAGATGAAACCACAGATAACACATTCGTACTTTTTAAAATCACTCATCGTTTTTTCTCTCTACCCTTTTTAAACCCGAATTATCGTTGCCGCATATTATACGCAAGTTAAACACAAAAATAATGATCGACATCAATATAAATCTAACATGTTGGTAATGAAATTCTAAAACTCAACCAAGGTTTTCATTGCCTCACGCAAAGAGGCATTGGATGAACGACAAAAAGCCTCAGCCGATGTTTTACACACTGAACACTCGTACAAATAGCCGTAAGATTTAGCCAAATGCGGATGACTATAAACAATCTTTGTCATCAGCGGCTTTAGATCATCTAAACGGTGACGATAGTCTTTCATTTTAACCTTACAAGCTTTGATCGAAGGCACATCAGCCCCAAGGCTAGATAAAATACTTAAGCCTTCCGAGGTCATAACACGTAATTTTCGCCAAGCGATATGCTGGCTGCTATTTCCAGAAACCTGATCATCATTACAAGCCTTTTGCTGAAAGACAACTCCACCACTTTCTGACTTACAGCGATAGACATCAGCAGCTTGCACATTCACCACTAAAAACATCAAAGCCAGATTAACTAACACACCATATATTTTCATTTACCCACCCCACCTTAATCCTTATCAACCAGGCTTTTACTAACAACCTCATACACATCTTTAGAGCAGTCTTGCTGTAAGATACGCCGCAGTTGCTGTCGCATTAATTGAGCTCTATCTGCAGACAATTTTCTCCACCTTGTTAAAGGCGTAAGCAATCTGGCCGCGATTTGTGGATTTAAAGCATCCAAAATAATGACCTGATCAGCCAGAAATTGATAACCATCTCCCGAGCCACAATGGAACTGAGCTAAATTCTGCTGACAAAAACCCGCGATTAATGCCCGTGCCTTATTCGGGTTTTTAATATCAAAGCTTTCATGCTGCATTAAGTTTTTCACTCGCACTAACGCACCATCCTGCTCTGAGGCTGCCTGAATCTGCAGCCACATATTAACCACCAAACTTTCCTCTTTCCATTTAACATAAAAATCCGTCAATGCCTGCTCCGCTTCTGGCAGAGTAAAACGACTATTAACCAATACTTTTAAGGCTGCAGATTGCTCGGTCATATTCTCAGCACCAGAAAACAATTGCATGGCTAATCGGTGATAATCGACATTATCCAGCAACATCAAATACATCAATGCCGTATGAGACAAACTTCTGGCTGCGATAGCTTCCGCTTGCATACCCTGCACCTGCGTTTGCAGGCGCTGATACACCGATAATAAATCAAGTTCAAGATGCTGTGCCAAGATACACTGCAAACGTTTACGTTGCTGGTGAATCACAACCGGGTCTACCACATCCATTAATTCAGCAAGATAAGTCTCAGAGGGTAAACTCAACATCAGCGCAAGCATCGCCGCATCAAGATCGCTATCAGCCATTAAAGTTTTATAAGCACCTACCAATAATGCAATATCCTGCTCAGACTCAGAACCTGCGATCAGTGACTGTAATATATTGACCGCAAGATTCTGCCCCGCATCCCAGCGACTAAAACCATCACTGTCGATCTGCATAAGTCGTGCGAGCTGGGCATTTTGATAAGCATACTGCAACTTCACCGGCGCAGAAAAACCACGTAACAATGAAGGCACCGGTTTTTCACAGATATTTTCAAAAACAAACGTCTGCTTAGATTGGGTAATATGTAATACCGTTTCCGTATTATCTGCCTGCTCCGCATCCAATGCTTGAGACTGTATTTTCAGTGCGAACGCCCCCGCATCACCATATAAAGACAGTTTCAAAGGGATATGAAACGGTTGCTTTTCGGCCTGACCCGGTGTTGCCAGCGTTGCCTGTGAAACCGTTAATGAATACGTATTGGCATCGTCATCATAATCATCTGAAATAGTTAACTGAGGCGTACCAGCCTGAGAATACCAATGCCTGAACTGCTTTAAATCAATACCGGAGACCTGTTCCATACACACAACAAAATCTTCACAGGTCACAGCCTGACCATCAAACGTGTCAAAATATAAATCCGTGGCTTGGCGAAATAAATCTTTACCCAGAATATTCGCTAACATGCGCACTATTTCTGCGCCTTTTTCATAAATAGTCACCGTATAAAAATTTGAAATTTCTATAAAAGAATCCGGGCGTATAGGATGCGCCATAGGCCCCGCATCTTCAGGAAACTGCACCGAGCGTAATACACTCACATCTTCAATACGCTTTACCGCGCGACTATTCATATCGGCAGAAAATTCCGCATCACGGTATACCGTAAACCCCTCTTTTAAGCTAAGTTGAAACCAGTCTCGGCAAGTGACACGATTACCTGACCAGTTATGAAAATATTCATGTGCCACTACCGCCTCAACCCGCTGAAAACCTAAATCGGTAGTCGTTGAAGGGTGCGCCAACACACAGGAGGTATTAAAAATATTTAAACCTTTATTTTCCATCGCCCCCATATTGAAGTCATCAACCGCCACAATCATAAAAATATCTAAATCATATTCGCGACCATAAACCTGCTCATCCCACTTCATCGCATTTTTCAGCGATGCCATCGCATGATCACATTTATCCAAGTCTTTCGCTTCAACAAAAATTTGTAGAGCTACTTCACGCCCGGAAAACGTGGTAAAAGTATCCTCTAACACGGATAAATTGCCCGCCACCAACGCAAATAAATAACAGGGTTTTTTAAACGGATCATGCCAGGTCACAATACGTTTATTATTTTCAATTTTATCGCTGATACAATTCCCATTAGAGAGCATGGTTTTAAACGATGCACTATCGGCAATAATTGTCGTTTCAAACTCCGACATCACATCCGGTCTATCCAGGTAATAGGTAATCTTACGAAAACCCTCAGCCTCACACTGTGTGCAATACATACCTTGTGAACGATATAAACCGTCAAGTGAGGTGTTTTTCTCAGGAATGATCTCAGTCACGCAACTCAACTCAAACACCTGCGGTGTAGAATGAATCGTCAAAGACTCATCATCAAGTTGGTATTCATTTTCGCTTAATGCCACACCATCAATAGAGATGCTGATCAAGGTCATATCGATGCCATCCAGGCGTAAAGCAGTCTCACCGCCCTGCCTGCGCATTAACAAGCGACTGGTCACCGTGGTTAGATTATCAACAAGATCAAACGTCAGAAAAACCTTATCTACACTAAAGGCAGGCTTTTGGTAATCCTTTAAATAAACCGTATTATTTTCACTCATGCTTTAAAAACTCTAATTATGATTGCCACTGCCAATATAGATTTTAGACCACGGACACTTCTAACTGATAAGAAGTGTATTTACGCATATTAATCACACCGCCATCCAAAATAAGATACTGCCCTTTAATGCCCATTAACTTACCGCTAATCATCGGGTTTTTATCTAAATTAAACGACGTCACTTTTATCGGGTATTCAATAACAGGATAGTCAAAATGATACAGCGGTGCATCATCTAAAAACTGGATCGCATTAAAGCCATGTAAACTCATCAGGTGATCCAATTCTTCCCCGGCTAAATCAAATAAACGCTCACGCTCAACCGTTAAATCTAATTCTGGCACTTCATTTTTTAACATCTTACGCCAATTGGTTTTATCAGCCGTATATTGCTTAAATACCACCTCCACCAAACCGGATAACAATCTTGTTGATACACGCATAATCGGTAGCGCATCTACCGCGCCCTGATCCATCCAGCGAGTTGGAACTTGTGTGCCTCGTGTAATACCCACTTTTAAACCCGAAGAATTAGCCAGATAGACAATATGATCGGTCATACAGTTTTTTTCGCCCCACTCGGGCTCTCTGCATGTGCCTGCATCATAATGGCATTTCTCAGGGCTCATAATACAACTGTCACATTGCGCCAGCTTTTGCATACAGGGATAACAATAACCTTGCGCAAAACTCTTATTGGTTTTACGGCCACAATGGCTGCAGTTGATCTCTTGTAAATAACGTAAGGTTATTTGCTGCCCAATCAAGGCATTCATATCAACCAAACCATCAGCAACAGGTAAATGATAAGCCACCTTATCACCGCTGTTATCGGTCTTCATTTTTCTAATATTACCTGCGGCTAAAACTTGCAAACTTTTACTCTCTCTATTTACCGATTAATCTAGATTATTTCTGCCACTTTAATGTGGTCGCCTCATCCGCACCACCGACGTGATTACCCTCATCATCATGGCAATCTGAATTTTGCGTATCAACAAAACCGGTTGTTTGATCACGCGCTACCGTATGCAAAGCTTCATACGCTAATACGGCCTGCATAGACGTCTCTCGCTGCTGCGAGCTTAAAGCATTTCCATTGGGCCACTTGCCAATTTCTACCGCCGCCCTTAAACGCAGATACGTCTCCTCATTCATCGCTTCAATGACTTTTTGAAATTCGTCCATTTAAATACCTTCTACACCTTATCTATAGGTTTTATACGTTCATTCTATCAATGGCTTAATTATTTTCGAATCATAGCAAGCCCCAAACCCGCCACCAAACCTAACAGGTGAGCCCAATTGGCGATAGCCATACCAAATAACGAAAATAAACCAAAAAAGCTTAATGCCATCATCGCTATCGACACCAGCATTAAACCCTGCGGCACCTGATAAACTAATTGCTTACGTAGAATGTTCAATAGCCAGCAATAAGCCATCAATCCATAAACCACACCCGACAAACCACCAAACAGCTGACCACTTGAAAACCAGAATTGGCCCAAGTTAGATATTAAAGCGATTATCAAAATATCGCTAAGTAAATTAAACGCGCCCTCTTTTTTTTCAATTTGGCGGGCAAAAAAAACAAATAACACCAGATTAAAAGCAATATGCATGGCATTAAAATGCAGAAACATCGGGGTAAATAAACGCCATACCTGCCCCTGTTTTAACAGCTGCCAAACTTGATATTTTTGATTAACAATCAGGTTGCCATCTTGCAAGCCTAGACCCTGAAAACTCAACATGGATATCAATGGCCATAACTCCAAATAGACCAAGGCAAAGCCCAACATAGATAACATACAAATTAATAATGTTATCGGTGTAGCGAATAAATGCCGCCACTGAAAATGGGATTTGTTTAATGCTGCCGCTGCAATTTCCTCATCCAACCTGTCGAACTCACCGGCGACGAAACGTCGATATAAGTCATCACAAACCGCAATATGCTCTTGATGATAGACCCACAACACTAACTCACCTTTATCTTCTGCCACTCTATGCGGCAGGGAGGTCGCCTTCAACAATTGACTAAACTGCCGCATACTCCGATCAAGCCGCCCAGATTGCTGAGGAAATCGCATTGCCTCATATAATTCAGCCATTTACCGTACCTCTTGGCAGATCACTAGAGCACACAGAAACATAGCTCTGCGCCGACAAGACCTTATCACCCACATCAAATCGATAGGCAACCAACTGGCCATTATGCACTGCGGAATAATCCAAGCAGGCTATATTTTCAGCCACAGGCGCAGGTTTACCTTCTAGCCAATAATGACCAATGAAAAGTAGTTTTTCATGTTTTGCATAATGGTTAATTTGACTTTTTTCAGCCTCTGTTAGCAAACGCTGAGACAACGGCTCAGGTAATCTATCCGGCTGAAAATGCACATCATCATAACTGACAGGATTTTCACGCCAGAAATTAACCCTGAAGCTATGGCGCAAATAACCATCTCGCCCCTGCATTTTCAGCCCGTCTGGCAGGTGTAAACTTATACCTCTTGTTAACCGATCAATACATCGATAAACCAACGAGTTTTGATCTTCACACTCAAGAATACGCTCAACACTTAAAGCATTAGATTGATACGTTTCTTGATATTCAGTAATAAGTCGATAATCCCAACAGGCATGTACCACCCGGAAATCATCAAATTCTAAAAACAAAGGCAGGGTTTTAAACCACTGAAGATAGGTCAACCATTCCTGCGCATAACCTTCAAACTGGGCAATCGTCTCTCTAATTTGTTCATCACTACGTAGATTATGAGGACGAAGAAAACCTTTTTTGACTGGCGTAAAATAAGCAATCGCTGAAAACTCATGATTCCCCAATATCATCTCGGCATGGCCTGCATCTACCATAGCCTTCACTATCG
>JABSRQ010000150.1 GCA_013215055.1 Pseudomonadales bacterium
GTAATTGTCTAGCGATTTCTTCGGCAGCTTCTAAATTGGTTTTATAGGCAGTTTCTTCGATATCGCCGCCTTTAGTTGCTCTGGCGGAGTTGATGTCGATAGATACCAAGGCTTCGGTAGGGTCTATAACGATGGAGCCGCCAGACGGTAAGGTGCCTTCACGCTCAAAAGCTGTTTCGATTTGGCTTTCGATTTGATAGCGGTTAAACAATGGCACTTTATCGGTGTAATGTTTAATTTTTGATTCGTAATGAGGCATTACCAGCTGAACAAAGGCCAGGGCTTCTTTATAAGATTCTGTGGTATCAAATAAAACTTCACCGATGTCGCGGCGTAAATAGTCGCGAATGGTGCGGATGATGACATTACTTTCCTGGAAAATCAGGAAGGGTGCTTTGCGATTTTCGGATGCGGTGGTAATCGCTTCCCAAACTTGTAATAGGTAGTCCAAATCCCATTGCAGTTCTTCTTCGCTTTTGCCAACACCTGCGGTACGCACGATAACGCCCATGCCTTTAGGGATTTCTAATTGGCTCATGTTGGCTTTAAGTTCGTCGCGCTCTTCACCTTCGATGCGACGTGAAATGCCGCCTGCTCTTGGGTTGTTTGGCATTAAGACCATGCAGCGACCGGCTAAGGAGATGAAGGTGGTTAAGGCTGCGCCTTTATTGCCACGTTCTTCTTTATCAACCTGAACGATAACTTCGGTGCCTTCTTCAAGCACATCTTTAATCTTGACACGACCTTGTGAGGAGCCGCCTTTATTTTTGGTGAAGTATTCACGGGAGATTTCTTTAAGGGGCAGGAAGCCATGACGGTCGGCACCAAAATCTACAAAAGCGGCTTCTAGGCTAGGCTCTACGCGGGTGATTTTACCCTTGTAGATGCTGGATTTTTTCTGGATGCGGGTACGGTTTTCAATATCTAGGTCGTACAGGCGTTGTCCATCAACAAGTGCTACACGCAGCTCTTCAGGCTGTGTGGCATTGATTAACATTCTTTTCATTGGTATGTGTCCATTACTTTCATTAGCAATGCCTTTTGATAAGGCTGAACACAGGAGGTGAGAGGGGTGGATAAAGCAAATAACGGTTAAAGCGGCTTTTGTTTGCTTATAACTGTTTTTTCCACCAATAATTCTATTTATCAACGTAGCTAACATGGGGCTGGTGTAAAGCTTGTGGGCTTTATTAGTTCAGCTATCCGCGTGCTGTTGCATTGTTGATCAGTTCTATCAAGCTTATTCGGCTTGGGTCTTCGTTTTATTCTTTATATCTTGCGCGTTTATTAAAGGCGAGCAAGTGTAGGCGAATAATGACCAGAATCTTGGTTCTCACGACCTGAAATTTCATTGTTTGCTATCAGGTTGTTATTAGCTGTCTGGTCTGAGTTAGGGGTAAATCCCAGCTGGTAGGCAAATGTGTCACGACTGTGTGAGCTCTTTTGTGCCTTTTATCGTGTTCTATCCGGAATTTGCCAGTTATTTTCGGCGAAACGTCGGTGACCAGTTGTTCTTGTTCAGACAGCATGTCAATTTTGTGAAAAGTGCATTATTTTCTGTCATTCGTTCTAGATGTTGCCGCTTATATCAGGCTATTATTCACATCTTGCACTTTCGCAAGCAAATATAGCACATTTATTCATCGCCGCAACAATTGTAAGACCTTTATGACTCCTGAAGATAAAACTATTGCCTATCCTGTGCGTTTTTTAGACGTTGATGCTGACGATGCCGGTCAGCGCGTGGATAATTTCCTGTTTCGCCATTTAAAAGGCGTACCTAAGTCCAGAATTTATCGGGCGCTGAAAAAAGGCGAGGTGCGAATAAATAAAGGCCGTGTTAAGGCCGATTACCGCTTGAAAGAACGGGATATTGTCAGGGTGCCGCCGGTGAAGGTGGATGTTAAGAAAAAAGCCTTTGTGGGTGATTCTCTGCAGGCGCGTTTGGAGCGGGCCATTATATTTGAAAATAACGACCTGCTGATTGTTAATAAGCCTTCGGGATTGGCGGTGCATGGAGGCAGTGGCATTAGTGTGGGACTGATTGAGGCTTTGCGCCAGATGCGTCCGGATTGTAGGCGTTTGGAATTGGCGCATAGACTGGATAGAGATACTTCGGGTTGCACAGTGGTTGTTAAAAATGCCAAGACCTTGCGCTATCTGCATCAGCAGTTACGTGAAAGAACGATGGATAAAACCTATTTATGTCTGGTGAAGGGGCGCTGGCCCAGGCGTCGTACCTTGGTTGATATCGGCCTGGAAAAAAATGTTTTAAAAAGTGGTGAGCGTATGGTGACGGCTACACCCGAAGGTAAGCCTTCAAAAACCCGGTTTTCCATCGTGAATGCCTTGCCAGGGGTTACGTTGATAGAGGCCAAACCCATTACTGGGCGTACGCATCAGATTCGTGTACATGCACAGTACGCAGGGTTTCCGTTGCTTGGGGATGAGAAATATTGCCCTAAAGATGATAATGAGTGGGCAAAAAACAGGGGCTTGTCTCGATTATTCTTACATGCTGCTGAAATTGCTTTTAAGTTGACCCCCGATGGGAAAATGCAGGTGTTTAAAGCGCCTCTGCCTGCTGAACTGGATAAAGTGATTCAACAATTTATAGCGCTGGAGTAAGGCATGTTGGTTGTATTTGATTGGGACGGCACTATCATCGATTCTGCGGCAAAGATAATCGCGTCTATGCAGCAGGCTGCGCGCAGTTGTCAGGTTGATGTGTTGGTGGATGATGAAATAAAAAATATAATTGGCCTGGGGTTGCCGGAAGCTTTATTACAGCTTTATCCAGATCTTGAGTTTATTAAGCGTAAGCAGATTCAGGCTGCATATTCTGAAGCTTTTATCGAGGCGGATAAAATCCCCTGTGATTTTTTCCATGGGGTGGAAGATCTATTACACGATTTGCAGGGGCGGGGGCATAAAATCGCCGTGGCGACGGGCAAGAGTCGTAAAGGTTTAAATCGAGTGTTGCAAAGGTTGGATTGGCAGCAGCGTTTTGATGCGACGCGCTGTGCGGATGAGACCGCCTCAAAACCGGATCCGTTGATGTTGCATCAGCTGATGCAACAAATGGATTATGCTGCTGTTGATACGTTGATGGTGGGCGATACCGAATATGATCTGGAAATGGCCAGCAATGCAGGTGTTGCATCTGTGGGGGTAAGTTATGGTGCGCATGCCGTTGAGCGTTTGCAAAAGCATGGTCCTATCGCCATTATTGATAGCTTGTCTCTATTGACGCAGAGTCTACGTTAGATTTTTGTGTATTAACTGATCGTTTATTTTTTCATGGGTTTTTATTATGGATACATCATCAAAAGAGTGGCAGATTTTAGAGAAGGTTGCTCTTGAATCGTTTAAAGAGCAGAGACGTAGTCGTCGCTGGGGTATCTTTTTTAAATTATTAACGTTTATCTATATTTTTGCGGCTATCTCATTATTTGTTGCCGGTAAAGATGATATAGCAGGTTTGGGTGGGGATGAGACACACACGGCGCTAGTTAGAATACATGGGCCTATCATGGCGGAGGCGGATGCGTCGGCTAATATGATTGTGGGTGGTTTAAGAGATGCTTTTGAAAATGACAATGCCAAGGCGGTGTTGCTCGCTATTAATAGCCCGGGTGGAAGCCCTGTGCATGCAGGTTATGTGTATGATGAAATTCAGCGTTTAAAGGCCATCTATCCGGATAAAAAAGTGTATGCGGTGATTTCAGATTTAGGGGCTTCGGCAGCTTATTATATTGCCGCTGCCGCCGATGAGATTTATGCCGACAAGGCCTCTTTAGTGGGGTCTATCGGTGTTATATCCGCAAGTTTTGGTTTTGACAGAGTGATGGATAAAATGGGGGTTGATCGTAGAGTGATCACCGCAGGAGCCAATAAGGCCTTTTTGGATCCCTACCAGCCTGCTAAAGAGAGTGATAAGGTTTTTTGGCAGAAGTCGCTGGAGATTATCCATCAACAATTTATCACGCAAGTTAAAAATGGCCGCGGCGACAGATTAAAAGAGTCGGACGATCTCTTTAGTGGTTTGATTTGGTCGGGTGAGCAGGCTTTGGAAATGGGCTTGATAGATGGTTTGGGTAGTGCAGGATTTGTGGCTAGAGATGTGATTGGTGCCGAAGACATTATCGATTATTCCGTTCAGCGAGACCCCTTTGAGGCGTTTATTAAGAAGATGGGTTTGCAGGCTGGAGCCAGTTTTGCTGCGGGCTTGATGCAGCAAGCGCATATTTCCGCATCCAGCCCGGTTATTCGATAAGGTCCTTTCTTATTGGTTTAGGGTGTCGATACCGTTCTGCAGCAATAAATGGTTTAGCTTTATAAGAGGTAAGCCTATTAAGCTGTTAGGGTCGTCACCTTCAAGCTTTTGAAATAGGCTTATGCCTAAGCCTTCCATTTTAAAGCTGCCTGCGCAGTCGTATGGCTGTTCGGTACGTAGATAATATTCAATCTGGTCCTGGCTTAATTGCCTGAAGTGAACGTTAAATGTGTCATGGAGGGTGGTGGCTGTCATCGTATTACAATTGAATAGGCATAATCCGGTGTGGAAAGTGACGGCCTTGCCGTTACATAGTTGCAATTGCTTAACTGCATTTTCATGGGTGTGTGGTTTGTTTAAGATGTGTTGGTCAAATGTGGCAACTTGGTCGGAACCAATAATATAGGTATTGCTGTGTTTATGTTTAATTGCGATGGCGATGGCTTTTTGCTCTGCCAGACGTTGCACCAGATCGGTGGCGTTTTCATCAGCTTTGGCGGTCTCGTCAATATCGGGGTTATCGCAGTTGAAGGGGAGTTGCAGTTGCCGGAGTAAGCTTTGGCGATATTTTGAGCTGGAGGCAAGGATGATTTTAGCAGGCTTCATGGTGTTTTTTTAACCGTCTTTTAGGGTGCTTGGCAGTGTTTTGCTTATGTTGACGTAAAAAAGGCAAGAAAGCAGAAAAAAGTGTGCTATTTCCATAATAGTTTTTGACATGAAGGTCTCTAATCAATAGTATTCGCGCCTATGTTTGACGAGCCTCTTCCTAAACAAGTTGACCTGCGTAAATTAGCAGGTCGTGAAGCCCATTTTAGTGCCAAGCTGGATATTTCTGTGATGCAACGTATCGCAGAAGCTGCAGTTGGTGAAAATGGTTTTATTGATGTGGATTTACACATAGGTGTAGATGAGTATCGTGATCGTTATCTAAAAGGTAGCGTTCACTGTGAGGCCGAGGTTATTTGTCAGCGTTGTTTGCAGCCGGTCTCTGTTGTGGTTGATGCCCGTATTCACTTACATGTGGTATGGGATGAAAAGCAGGCGCAGCAGTTGAGGGGGGATATTGATCCTCTGATTATTGGCGAAGATGATCTGGTAGACTTAAATGAAGTACTTGAAGATGAGTTACTATTAAGTTTCCCTTTGGTTAGTCACCATGAAGATGGTGAGTGTCCAGGCAAGCATGACTATGAATTACCCTCTGAAGAGGCATCTGTTGAAGTTGTCGCTGAAGAGAAAGAGAATCCATTTAGCGTGTTGGCTAAATTAAAAGTCAACAAAGAGTAGGAGTACTGGCATGGCTGTACAAAAGAGTAAAAAGACCCGTTCACGTCGTGGCATGCGTCGTTCACATGATGCCTTAACCACTCGTGCATTATCTGTTGATAGCACTAGCGGTGAAACTCATTTGCGTCATCATGTGACTGCTGATGGTTTCTATAAAGGTAAAAAAGTTGTTGATACCGGTAGCGACGACTAAATAGCACTGGCAGAGACTGCATTGTCCGCAACTACTGTCAAGTCAGTATCGGATAGCGCAATCGCTATAGATGCCATGAGCGGGGACTTCGGTCCCCGTGTTATTATTCCCTCTGCTTTGCAATTCCTGCAGCAGAACCCTGATAGACCACTTTTCTTAGTGGGTGATCAGTCGCAAATTTCCAAGCTTATTCCACGTAAATACGCCCATAAAATCGATATAGTTCATGCCGACGAAGTTGTTGCCATGGATGATTTACCGTCTGTGGCCTTGCGTAGTAAGCCGCGTTCCTCCATGCATTTGGCTGTAGACCTGGTTAAAAGTGGTGATGCTGCAGCCTGTGTCAGTGCCGGGAATACCGGTGCGTTAATGGCGATCAGTAAGATTCATTTACGTATGATTGAGGGGATTAGGCGCCCTGCGATTTGCGGGCCTGTGCCTACGCTGGAAGGTCATTGTTTTATGGTGGATATGGGCGCAAATGTCGACTGTGATGCCGAGCATTTGCTTGAGTTTGCTTTAATGGGCAAGGTTCTGGCAGAGGCGATTGATGGCAATACAAACCCCAGTATTGCCTTGCTGAATAATGGCGAGGAGCGGTCCAAGGGTAATCAGCAGGTCAAGCGTGCTGCTGAGTTGTTTATTGCTAATCAGGATCTTAATTATATTGGTTATACAGAGGGGCATAAGCTGTATCAAGCCGCTGCCGATGTTGTGGTGTGTGATGGTTTTGTGGGTAATATCGCGTTGAAAGCCTCTGAAGGTGTGGCAAGTTATATTCTTGAAACCATTAAAAAGGAGATTAGGCGAGATCCTGTAACCCGCTTTTTATCCTGGTTGGCGATGCCTGAAATTCGCCGGATTAAGTCTTTAGTGGATCCTCGGCGTTTTAATGGTGCTTCATTTCTGGGGTTGAATGGTATTGTTGTAAAGAGTCATGGTCACGCCGACAGTCTGGCTTTTGGTCATGCTTTGCAGTATGCAGAAAAGATGCTGGCGGTTGATGTGGTTGAGCAAATCAAGCAAATTACCGCCGCGGCAGCTAGGGCGAGAGCCTCGGTCTAGCCTGGATTTAGTACATCAAATAACAAAAAAAGAAAGGACATATCATGAGTGATAAGAAAGTGGCATTAGTCACGGGCGCTAGCCGTGGCATTGGTAAATCTATCTCTGATCGTTTAGGTGAAGATGGCTTTATTATTATTGGTACTGCAACCAGTGAAAAAGGTGCGGCTGCGATTACCGAGCGTTTTAAGGCTGCAGGCTTTGAAGGCGTGGGCAAGGTGTTAAATGTCACGGATGCCGAGCAGGTTCAGGCGGTTATAAAAGAAATTACTGCTGAATATGCTGCGCCCACGGTATTGGTTAATAATGCAGGTATTACCAAAGATAACTTGTTTATGCGCATGAAAACGGATGAGTGGATGGATGTTATTGATACGAATTTGAATTCGTTATTTACCGTCTCTAAAGCGTGTATCCGTGGAATGACCAAGGCACGTTGGGGGCGTATTATTAATATCAGCTCCGTGGTAGGTTCAATGGGGAATGCTGGGCAGGCTAATTATGCGGCGACAAAAGCGGGCGCTGAGGGGTTTTCTCGTGCGTTGGCGGCTGAAGTGGGTTCTCGTGCAATTACTGTTAACTCTGTGGCCCCGGGTTTTATCGATACCGATATGACGGCGGAGCTACCAGAGGAGCATAAAGCTGCCTTGTTAGCTAAGATTCCTCTGGGGCGTTTAGGCGCTACGGAGGAAGTGGCTGCTACGGTTTCTTTCCTGGCCAGTGATGATGCGTCCTATATTACCGGCAACACCATTCATGTGAATGGCGGCATGTATATGGCCTAATGTCTGAGTTGCTCGGTGTTGTTTGTTTATTGAGCTGAGTAGTTTTGGGTTACAGGCTTTGTTTAGTGGTTTTGTGAATTATTTCTAGGATAAACTCGCTAAACGTTGTGTCGTTAGTGAGAAACAGAGTACAATGCGCGCACTAGTTTTTTCACTAGAGATGTTTAAAACGCAGTAGGGATAGCCAACTGCATAGATAAAAATTATATATTGGAGTTAATTGCAAATGAGTAGCATTGAAGAACGCGTAGGCAAAATCGTTGCCGAACAACTGGGCGTAAAAGCAGAAGACGTTAAAGCGGATGCTTCTTTCGTAGAAGACCTGGGTGCTGATTCTCTTGATACTGTTGAGTTAGTAATGGCTTTAGAAGAGGAATTTGAATGCGAAATTCCTGATGAAGAAGCTGAGAAGATTACTACTGTCCAGTTAGCAATCGACTACATCAACTCTAACCTGTAATTTCAGATTAGCGTTAAAAAGCCGTTCCTATAGAGCTTTATCTATGGAACGGCTTTTTTTTTACATTTTATAGCAGCTTTCTCTTTAGTATTTGTGTTAGCTGAAAATTGGAGGTTTTTGTGTCTAGAAGACGTGTTGTAGTTACCGGTATGGGTATTTTATCACCTGTAGGTAATACCGTTGAGTCAGCTTGGGAAGCGATAAAATCAGGTGTGTCAGGTATTGCTCCTATTGAGGGTATGGACACGTCTGCATTTAGCACGCAGTTCGGTGGTCAGGTTAAAGGTTTTGTTGCCTCTGATTACGAAGGCTTTGCCGAAAAAGACGCAAAAAGAATGGATTTATTTATTCAGTACGGTATCGCTGCCGGCATTCAGGCGTTTAAAGATTCAGGCCTGGTTATTACCGAAGAGAATGCCGATATGGCCGGTGTAGCCATAGGTTCAGGTATTGGAGGCTTACAGAGTATTGAAGACTGTAAAGTGATTATTGATACCAAAGGTCCTCGGAAAATCTCCCCATTTTTTGTCCCCGGCTCAATCATCAATATGATCGCCGGTAATTTATCGATTATGTTTGGTTTACGTGGCCCTAATATTGCGATTACAACGGCTTGTACTACCGCGACTCATAATATCGGTATCGCGGCACGTATGATTCAATGTGGTGATGCCGATGTAATGCTGGCAGGTGGTGCTGAAAAAGCCACAACACCCGTGGGCTTAGGTGGCTTCTGTGCAGCCCGTGCTTTATCTAAACGTAATGATGATCCAAAGGCTGCAAGCCGCCCTTGGGATAAAGACCGTGACGGTTTTGTTTTAGGTGATGGTGCCGGTGTTATTGTGTTAGAAGAATATGAAGCGGCTAAAGCCCGTGGTGCAAAAATCTATGCCGAGCTAACCGGTTTTGGTATGTCGGGTGATGCCTATCATATGACCTTACCCTCGGGTAAAGGTGCGCAACGTGCGATGGAAAAAGCCATGGCCGATGCCAATTTGAAACCCGAAGATATTCAATATATTAATGCCCATGGTACATCTACCAAGGCAGGTGATGTAGGTGAGTCTCAGGCGATTGAAGCGGCTTTGGGTGACGCTGCACAGAACGTAGCTGTTAGTTCCAGTAAGTCGATGACCGGGCATGCTTTGGGTGCAGCAGGTGCATTGGAGGCGATCTTCACCATTATGGCCATTCAGGATCAGATAGCACCACCGACGATTAATCTGAACGAGCCCGATGAAGGTTGTAATCTGAACTATGTGCCTAATAAGGCGCAGCCTATGGAAATCAAAAATGCCTTTTCCAACTCCTTTGGTTTTGGTGGTACTAACGGCACCATATTATTCAGTAAGCTTGATTAAATCTTATTCCCTGGTTGATGTTGATGCATCATACTGGGGGGTTTTTGATGTATGGCGATTCATAGCTGGTTAAACGGTCAAATAGATTATCGCATCTCAAAAGATGATAGAGCCCTGCATTTCGGTGATGGGCTTTTTGAAACGTTTTATATCACTTCACAGGGCATTCGCCTCTTTGATCTCCATCTGTATCGCTTAAAAAACTCTCTTGCGCGACTCAAACTATCAATTGACATGTCTGTCATTCAAAAGGACATACAATTGGCGTTAGATGAGGTTGCTGCATCCAATAAGCCGCACAATTGGCGCTTGAAGTATGTGATTTCCCGAGGCCAAAGTCAGTCGGCTTATGCCTATAACGACAAGATTACTGTCAATCGTCTGATGATATTGCAAACCTTTGAGCGTGATGTAGAGCGCCTTCAAACTTTGGGTGTTAATGTGAGATTATGTCAGTGGCGTTTATCGCAGCAACCCGCATTGGCCGGCATTAAACATTTAAACCGTCTCGATCAAGTCATGGGCCGTAATGAATGGCAGGATGAGGCTGTTTTTGAAGGCTTAATGGCGGATCAACAGGGGCGTTTAATTGAAGGCACCATGAGTAATCTGTTTGCGGTAGATAGTACCGGGCAGCTTATAACGCCTCCCTTGCAGCATTGTGGTGTAGCCGGTGTGATGCGCAGCGCTATCCTAAATAAATTCTGTGTCACTGCAAATATTGCATGCCAGGAAGCATATTTACCTGAGCTAGCCTCATTGTCAGAGCTTTTTATCAGTAATGCATTAATCGGTATTGTGCCGATAGTACAATGTGAACAATACAGGTTTGATATTGGGCCTGTGACTCAGCAGTTACAAAATCAATTACATAACTTAAAATAATACGAATAAATAGTCCTAATTATGAAAAAAACGATTCTGTTATTCTTATGCACGATTCCATTTTTTACGATGTTGTCGGCAGGCCTTGCGTTAAAAGAGCTTAGTAAACCTCTGACACTAGAGAACAGCGTTAGAGTTGATGTGGTTTATGGTGATTCTATTTATAAGGTTGCGGCTAAGTTACACAAGGCCGATATTGTGAATTATCCAAAGTTATGGGTGTGGTATGCCAGAGCCTTTGATATGGCAGAGAAAATCAAAGTGGGTGAATATCAAGTTGAATCGGGTACATCGCAGTTACAGGTGTTAGACGATATCGTCAAAGGCAAGGTGGTACAGTATACGGTAACTTTTCTGGAAGGTTGGACGACGGCAGATGCGATTAAGGCGTTGCATAAAAGTCAGGGTATCGTGAAAACGCTGGAGGCAAAAGATCATAAGCTGATTTTAACCTCAATCGGCGCTGATCAACGTTTCTCGCATAGTGAAGGGCTTTTATATCCAGAGACCTACCAATATAGCCGTGGCAACAAAGACCGCGATATCATGAGGCAAGCCTATCAGCGTTTAATTAAAGAGTTGGATGCGGCATGGCTGGCTAGAGAGAAAAATTTACCGTATAAAAATGCCTATGAAGCTTTAACGATGGCATCGATTATAGAGCGTGAGACCGCGGTAGAATCAGAACGTAAACAAATAGCCGGTGTGTTTGTCAGACGTTTAAACAAAGGCATGAAGTTACAAACCGACCCTACGGTTATTTACGGTATGGGGGATGCTTATAAAGGTAAAATAAGAAGCCGCGACCTGCGAAAACCTACACCTTATAACACCTATACCATCAAGGCGTTGCCGCCAACCCCTATTTCATTACCGACCGCTGCATCGATTAAAGCGGCATTACACCCTCTTGATAATGGCATGATCTATTTTGTCGCCAAGGGTAATGGCCAGCATCAATTTTCCAAAACATTGACGCAGCATAATGCCGCAGTAAAAAAATATCAGCTTAATCGCAGCAAAAACTACCGTTCAAGCCCGCAATAACAGGATACATATGATGGATAATAAAAAAGGCTTGTTTCTGGTGTTAGAAGGTGGCGAGGGTGTGGGGAAAACCACCAACTCGGCTTTTATTCAGCAATATTTACAAGATAAAGGCATCGCCTATCAAACCAGTAGAGAGCCTGGTGGAACAGAACTGGCAGAAAAGATAAGAGCGTTGATTTTAGATAAGCATCGCGAACGTGTCAGTGATATGACCGAGTTGCTATTAGTTTTTGCCGCTAGAGCCCAGCATCTACAGGAAAAGGTTTTACCGGTGATGGCATCGGGGCAGTGGTTATTATGTGATAGATTTACCGATGCGACGTATGCCTATCCAGGTGGTGGGCGCATGATGGATAAGCCTCTTATTGCCAAGTTGGAACAATTGGTTCAAGGTGATTTACGTCCAGATTTAACCATTATTCTTGATGCGCCTATAGAGGTTGGCAGAGCACGAGCTGAGGCTAGGGCAGAGCTGGATAGGCTGGAATCAGAGGCCGGAGAGTTTCATCAGCGGGTACGTGATGCCTACCTTGAGCGTGCTGCCCAAC
>JABSRQ010000151.1 GCA_013215055.1 Pseudomonadales bacterium
ATGGCCCTGGCAATCTTTATCTATGCCATCCTCGATGGCTATGACTTGGGTGTCGGTATATTGCTGCCCATGCAGGCACACAATAAACCACGCCGCGATACCATGATTGCCTCCATTGGGCCGTTCTGGGATGCCAATGAAACCTGGCTGGTGCTCGCCGTAGGTCTGTTATTGATCGCCTTTCCTACCGCCCATAATGCCATCTTTCATGATCTATACCTCGCTACCGCGATTTTACTGGCCGGATTGATTGCCCGAGGTGTCGCTTTCGATTTTCGCACCAAAGCCGCCGACCAATATCATCACGCCTGGGATGTTGTATTCAGGGCGGGCTCATTAACGGCAGCCCTGGCACAAGGGTATATGTTAGGCATGTATGTCACAGGCTTCGAGCATACAGTGCAAGGCTATTTATTTTCTGCCTTATCGGCGGTGTGTGTTGCGGCTGCCTATAGCTATATTGGAGCCTGCTGGCTGGTGATGAAAACTGAAGGTGAGTTACAGGCCTATGCCGCCAAACAGGGCCGCAGGGCTGGTTGGCTTTGCGCACTCGGCGTTAGCGCCGTCTGTATCGTCAACCCGCTGGTCAATCCACACGTCGCCGAGATCTGGTTTAGCCTGCCCACGGCGCTGGGCCTATTTATCATTCCGGTCATCTGCATAGCCATGTTTGTATTGATAGACCGTTTGTTAAAATACATTCCGACCAGCAACGATCAGCTATGCTGGCTACCTTTTGCTGCCTGTATATTGATTTTCTTCTGCTGTTTCCAGGGCCTGGTAATCAGCTTCTATCCCTATCTGGTGCCCGGTAAGATAGACATTTGGCAGGCGGCCTCAGCCACCGCATCTTTGAAATTTATGTTAGTCGGTGTGGTTATTGTGGTTCCCGTTATCCTGTTATACACCGCTTTTTTGTATCGGGTATTCTGGGGCAAGGCAACACAGCTGAAATATTATTAAGCTGTTTATGATGTAAGCAATCAGACTACAATATTGATTCAATGAAAATGCGGGTAACGGTTGTCACCCGCTAACGCCCCTGCCATATGTTCATGACTGGAATATTAGTTCTGACAATGGCGTTATTCTTTTATAGCTTTAAACCACAAATTTGAATTAATCAACTGCCCCGTACAAAACCCTATGACAATTAAGGCATCAGTTTTTTCTTACATAATTGATTGAATTAAAGAGTCATTAGGCCGTAATACCATTTATACTCAAGGCACTGCATAGATTAAGAAAGCATAAGTCCCAATAATACTCAGCCCACCTAAACAGTTAGAGGCGACAATGATGCTGACACTGGGAGATACTAACGCATTAGCAAAGTACCGCAGTGATGATGAGTTTGATTTTAGGATTTTTCAGCTTTATCTACGAGTTCAGTCAGCCTAGCGACCACATCTGGTGCCGCGCGGAAGCGAAAAAATGCACCCTCGGCATCGGCGCGCTCTTCAAGCACATCGCAGCTGGCAAAGATCTCGCCGCGTAATCCCTGCGCCGACCAAGGTAAAAAAATCTAGGATTCAATCAACGCCTGTTGGAAAACCTGCACAATCGCCTGATGCAACTGCGCTATATCGTCCTTACGGCGCGCGCTAAGAACGATACAACCGGGATACTTAGCTTGCAGCTCTGCGCTACGCTCTTCTTCTGCAGCGACGTCGTCCTGATAGTCAATTTTATTAAACACCCGAATGCGCGGCACACTATCGGCACCAATATCAGCCAATACTTTATCGGTCACTTCAAGCTGCGCCTCAAAGCCTGGGTCGCCTGCGTCAATAACGTGCAGCAACAAGGATGCGCTAAGGGCTTCGTCCAACGTTGACTTGAACGAGGCAACCAGCCCATGCGGTAAATTTTTGATAAAACCCACCGTGTCACTGACTAATACCTTCGGCACACTTTCTGGCTGTAAGGTGCGTACCTTGGTGTCCAGCGTGGCAAACAATTTGTTGGCCACTAGAATTTCTTTGCCGGTCAAGGCGCGCATCAAGGTGGATTTACCCGCGTTGGTATAGCCGACCAGTGCCACCTGCGCCAGCCCCGATTGCTCCTGGCGTCGTGCTCGCTGGGTATCGCGACCCGCCTCCATGGCATCAATTTCTTTTTGCAGTTCGGCAATACGATCGCGAACCTTTTGACTATCCATCTGGCTGCGCGACTGTCCTGTACCGCGCCCGCCAGCGCCGCTGCGCTGCCGCCCTGACGGCCCTTCACGCTTGGCCGCCTCACGCAGACGCGGCGCCATATAGCTCAGACGCGCAATCTCAACCTGTACTCTAGCGGCGTGTGAGCTGGCATTACGATGAAAAATCTCGAGGATGACCACGGTTCTATCCATCACCTCGCAACCAACTTCATTTTCCAGATTCAGCGCCTGGGACGGCGAGATTTCATGGTCAACCAGAATAAACTCCACCGGCTCACCAGATGCCAGCGGATTAGTCCGCGACAAGGTATCTTGGCTCTCTAAGAACTGGCGTATTTCCTCCCGTTTACCTACCCCCACATACGCCGTCGAGTCAAAAGCCGAACGCTTTTGGGTAAACTGACCCACCACCTCCAGCCCTAAGGTCTTTGCCAGGTCACCCAATTCGGCCAACGACGACTCGAATTCAACATCACTGACGTTGTCCAATTGCACGGCGACGATCAACGCACGCGAAACACTGGGTTTTTCGGGGTTTGACATAGGCTAATTTCTCATGGGATAAGGGGGCGCGGACGTTTAAAAAGTGCGTCACACAGTGCGCAGTGTACACAAAATATTGGACCAGCACCTGAGTATAAGCGCAAGCCCGATTTTACCTGCCATCGACAACAAATAAAGCCCCGTTAACCATCGTCGGTTCATGGCTGATGCTGAACAAAAAAATGACGTCACTACCTATTTAGTGTGAATAAAATCAAGCAAGCGACGATGTTATATTTTGAGTATAAGGAGCATTAGCCCCTATTGATTAACACCTTGAAGTAGAAACTGTTGATGCGGTGTATTGATATGGCAGAATTCAGCCCAGGTGAATGACAATGAGTCTAACTGATTTAACAGGCCTTTTAAAGTTGGCCGGGATTGAAAAGTGATGACTTCACCGGACTCTTTATCCAGTGCAGATCCGTGATAATGAGTATCATCAATATCCAGGCCAATATGAACAATAGAAGTTTTCATAACGTACCTCCGAGAACTAAGTGTTAGCTATCTTGATGGTAGCATCAAGAATTCGAATTAGAGCGGGACGTCAATATCTTCTATACACAGTTGAATTTTTTAACTCTACTTTACGACTTCAAAAAAAGGAAAATCAAAGTCTATCGCCCAGTCATTTGAGCCTGTTCCCTGTTCAAAGGCTGAGTATATCTGGTTATTATCCTGATCCAGATAAATGACTCCGGTACGAAAGCCACCTATAGCTTGGCCAAAACTCACTTTAGGGGCCGTGAGTCCAGTTCTTGTAATGACTGTACCACTCCAGGTATATGAGGTCGTTACCTTGCTCTGATTGGTCAGTTCCTGATTGAAAACCGCACAGTTATTATCATACATATCCACCTGATAATTAATGATACCGTTTTCCATATAAACTCTAGAGCGGCCTTTTGCTGCAACAGGATAGGTAACAAAAATATTACAGCGATCGGACAACCATTCTTTACCTTCAATACCTGCATAGCTCGGAGAGGTATCAGTACCGGTAGATGTTCCGGTTCCGGTAGATGTTCCGGTTCCGGTAGATGTTCCGGTTCCGGTAGATGTTCCGGTTCCGGTAGATGTTCCAGTTCCTGGGCCTGTTCCTGTGCCGGTGGATGTTTCGATTTCGATAATATTGAGAGGCGTATCATCGATACAGCCTGAAAACAGCAAAGCGCTCAGCGCTACTGCTACTGCATTTTTATTCATTACTGACCTTCTCATTATTTTTTTCAGATGTGCTAACAATAAAGTAAAGGGAACATGGTAGATAATATCCCTATCAAGCACTTAATCATTATTGGAATTGGGAGGCATGGTAATAACATCGTTATTCAATATCAACTTAAAATGAACTGGCTGTGTAAAAATGGGCTTTGCTTCAATCAAGCAGAGAAAATACATTTAATATGTGTGCAAAGGTGTTAAATGATCCCCGAGTATAAGGAGCATTAGCCCCTATTCACTATAACCTTGAAGGTGAAAATGTTGATTAGGTTTATTGATATGGCAGAATTCAGCCCAGGTGAATGATAGTAAGTCTAACGACGGACTTTGATAGTTCCCAGTGGTTCTAATAGGTAAAAGCTGGGTAAGGTATACGTTAGCTAGTCTTCACCTGTTAGAGCCATAGGGAGTCAACAGAGTCTGGCATTAGACTTATTGCCATTATACTCGACTGTATTCTGTCATTACACCAAACAACATCTACATCTAGTACATCAATATTTAAGAGGGTTGGGGGTTAATCTCCCTTATACACATCTATGGATTGGGTGGCGATACCTAGGTGTGATAGCAGAGCCATCATTGATAGTAAGGAATCACATTCTGCGGCGATCATTATCATGTTTTGGTTTTCTTCGATGAAATAATCGGCGGCGTATTGCTGTGCGCGGCGTAGCTTTAGGGTGATGTGGCGTTCTTGGTACTAGCCTTTGGGGGGATTTTTTGTAATTTTGAGTTGGCATTGATTCTGGGGTGGTTTTTGCGGCATAGCAGTACCCGTTAATCACTGAAAAAAGGCGTGCTGTGGTAGAGCCGGTCTTTGATGTGGGCGACATCGATGGCGATAATAATGTAAGCAACTCACCACGGGCAAGTTCTTCCGCAATTAACCACGTTGGCAAGATACTTATGCCCATATCAGCCAATACCCAATCTTTCAGTGCATAGCCCGTATTTGCACGCATATTGCCTTTAACCTGTACCGACAGCGCTTTATTATCATGATGAAAATGCCAGCTATCAAGTGTGGAATGATGTGTATTAACCAAGCAATTATGTTGCTGTAAATCGACTAATCTTTGTGGCTGTGCATATTGTTTTAAATATTCAGGACTGGCGACTAAAACACGGCGAGTGATACCCATTTTGCGGGCAACCAGGCTAGAGTCATTCAACTCGCCGATACGAATCGCAACATCGACGCCTTCGGAAATGATATCGGTATGACGATCGAGCAAGGTTAAATCCAGCTGAACATCGGGATAGGTCTGCATAAAACGCGGCAAATGTGGCATGACATGTATGGCAGTGAAATTCAAGCCGATGGTGGCATGAATCAAGTGCGCTGGTCTTAATTATTTTTGCTTAGGTTTAATATCGGTGATGTTTGTATATCGTAAATTTCAGGCGGGGGTTTACCCCGCCATAAAGATCATAATGGTTTAATAATTGTAAATCATACTGATGCCATAGCTGCGCGGCTCACCGTAAATCACAGAGCCAAAGTTATGATAGATCTCATACTTTTCATCCGTTAAGTTTTTACCCCAAAGCGCTAGGCTCATATCCCCTGTCGGGATGGGCATTTCTGCAAGCCCAAGCCTTGCTCCTACCAGAGCATAATCAGGTTTGAGATCTGTAGGGTCTGCGCTGCCAGCGGCTAACTCCTCATCGCGGTAGTCATAACTCACTAATGCGGTGAATACGCCAACGGAAGTTGGGATAAAGCTGTATTCGATAGCAAGGTTATACTTCCACTGCGGTGTATTAAATAACAGACGATCTGTAGTTTCACCGGTGAATGGATTGGTTACCGTGGTTTCTGAATCCAGGTAAGCGCCTGCCACACTGAGTAACAAACCTTGCACAGGCATATATTTTAACTCCATTTCGGCCCCTTTAGTGCTGGCCTCTGCGGCATTAACCGTGACCTTCGCCGGTGGCTGATCAGCATCCAGACCGGGGTCAAAAAATTGCACCTGAATATCGGTATAATCCAATGAGAAGATCGCCATATTAAATAACACACGGTTTTCATTAAAGGTGGATTTAAAGCCCAGTTCAAAGGATTCTAGATCCTCAGGGGCAAAGGCCTGCAAACGTTCAGAGCCGGTATCAAAACCACCGGAGCGATAAGCCTGAGCGTAGCGGAAATAGGTATGCATATTCTCTGTTAACAGGACGTCCATGGTGAAGGACGGATCAAAGCTGCTATTGTCGGTGCTATCGGCATCATCAACGGGGAACTCAGTGCCACCGTTTGAGGGTTTATGCCAACTCAGATAACGATTATCCCTGGTATAACGCCCGCCCAAATCAAAGGTCAGCCGATCATCCCATACCGGAGGTGTCCAAGTGATTTGCGCATAGATTGCTTGAGATTTATTTTCAATATCGTAGTTATTATACGGTTTCAGATCATCAGTTGTAGGACCAACAATGGGCTCTCCAGCACCCAGCGCGGTATCGATAGCTTCGGCAATGGCGTAATTGCTGACCAGCGAGGTCTCACTCTGATCCACCTCTTCCTTAAAATAGTACAAACCAACATGATATTTGATGCGGCTATCCTCACTAAAGCCGGACAATAGAAATTCCTGTGAGAATTGATTTTGATCGGCAATATTCGCCACCAAGGTCGAAACATTATAGGACTCAGTGCCATCGTGCAGCGAATCAGAATCAAACGTGCGATAACCACTGATGGACTTAATGCTTACATTATCTGTTAACGACCATTGAGCCGTTAGCGCATGACCTGAGACCTCAAAATCATCACGTACATCTTGATCTATCGTTCGCCAAGTTTTTTCCTCTCGATTTGGGAAGACCTGTAAATGGGTTAAATTAGGCGCAAATTTAGTATAACCGTGCTGTTGATAGTTGCTGATGGCATCCTGTTCGGTATGATCATAGACGTAGTCGATCAGCCAATCTTCGCGGGGTTGCCAACGCAACGCCATGCGATAACCCATGGCGTTTTTATCACCGGGGTTGCCGGCCACTCCGGCATTATTGACCCAGCCATCCTTCTCGGATTTTAACAACGTAAACTTGGCACTGATATCGGCGACTTGTGCAGTATTGATCGATGTAACAGATCGAAAGAGGCCAAAATTACCAAGATCCAGTTTCTGTTTAAAACCAAATTCCCCCGTCGGCTTGGCAGAGATAAACTTCACCGCCCCACCTATGGTATTACGACCATACAGCGTGCCCTGCGGGCCTGCTAACACCTCTATTCTTTCAACATCGTTAAGCTCGGCAGCAAGGCCGTTACCATGCCCAACATAGACATCATCAAAGTAAATACCCACACCGTTATCACGTTCAAAATTGGCGGGTTTTTCTTGGCCCACACCACGTATATAAACCTTCAATGCCGAAGCCTTTTCAAAATCAGGCTGTATACTTAATGAGGGCACCTTATCGGCAATATCATCAAAACTATAGAAACCCATTTTCTCCAAAGCCTCGTTATTCAGTGCCATTACGGACATCGGCACATCTTGACTGAGCTCTTCTCGCTTTTGTGCGGTAACGGTCACCTCCTCCAGTGACCAATCGCCTTCCTCACCAGCATCCTCTTCTGCCTGTACCATAAAGGCAGGCAGAATGACGGCTAAAAGTGGTAGCGTTGTTAATGTTAAAAAACGCTGTTTTTTACTGCGTTGTGCTTTCATTATTAATCCTTTACGTCCCATATAAAATCGAAAAAACCGCATCCCTGTGCCTCCCTGTCAAACACAAACCTGCACTAATCAATATGCAATCATTCTGAATATCACAGACATTAGCGTGACTAACTTAACCACGGCGAGATCAAGCAGGCACAATAAAATCTAACGATTCAACTAAGCCATAATCACATAACCATAAAGATGTATCAAACAAAAAATTTATGATGCATAAGCTGCACTGAAAAACAACGCAGCTAAGTTAGTTGCAATAAATGCACATTAGGTGATGTTATTTTGAATTTTTACTCAGTGAAATGAGTCACCCACCACGGGTTATAAAAGTAGCTAGCGCTTAAACGCCCCATATAATTTTATAAGGCTCTGAATCTATTATTTCCCCTTCCATCCTGGGTTGTATTGATCCGTTTTCGCATAGTCATGCCATTGAGCATACGCGGGTTTAAGAGGCTGATTTCGCTTGTATAAGAATGATCCATGTTGAACCTGCTTAGAGAGGTTAATGGAACCCATACTTGACTATATAAGAGGATTGAAGCGTGCCGTCGAGATTTTTCAGCTACCCGTTTCTAGGCTGGTATCGACGCTTTTTACAGTGGTATCGGTTTAGTCATTAGCCTCCTTTTGGCTTCTGAACATATGTTATTCAATGGACCGCTGTGAGGCTATTGCAGCCCCTCAACATCCATTGCTAAAAACACGCCAAAGTGTCAGGAACATCCCCTCAAAATATTTTCATTGAAGAGCCGCTTTGAAAATCAACGGTGAGTAGAGTGTTAAGCATATTAGGCCTCCTTTCGTTAATCCTAGACGTAAAGAGTTGCGATGTGAATGAGGCGAACTGCCTGAAGTGTATAAGGGGGATTACCCCCTAATTCTCTTAAACCTTGATGGTCAACAATTTGATGCTGTTTAGTAAGCTGACATCATTCAGTAGAATAGAATGGCAAAAAATATAAAGTCATACGCTGTAAATACCCAGTAGTTTTAACCGATAAAATCTAGGTAGCGTATGCCCTAAAATCTATGCCTGTAGAAAATTGAGCGTATTATCGTCACTCACGGCCCTATCATAGAAGTTGATGCCTCGTCTGTTTTAACGCGGCTATGCCAAAAAATTAAAACCTGAGTGCAGAGTAGGCCTAGATGGCTAAGGTATTCCTGCTAAGAGGCTTTAGGCAGGCTCTAACTGTTTTTGTAAAGTGTGCTTAAGCTTATCCAGGGTAATAGGCTTTAATAGCAATTCATCCATGCCGGAATCGTAACAAGCTTGCAGCTCGTCATGAAGCGTATGCGCAGTCAGAGCAATAATCGTAGTTGCGGAGAGATTTAATTGACTTTCTTTTTCTCGTATCGCTCGGGTTGCTTCAAAGCCATTTTTTAAAGGCATCTCACAATCCATTAACACGATATCAAAGGGTTTATCGTCTAGGCTGCGTTCCCAGCTATCGATGGCTTCTTGGCCATTACTGACGACGTTTGCCTGAATACCTAGCTTGTTTAACATGCAGGTAATAACAATTTTATTGGTTTGATTATCTTCGGCAACTAAGATGTTGAGTTCACTTAACGCGGGGTCATTTATTTTGCTTATCTGTTGTTCATGAGCAATAGTGTGGAAAAACTCACTGGATTGATAATCAATATTAAATTCGAAATTGCTGCCTACATTTAAGGTCGATGTTACGCTGATCTCTCCCCCCATCAGTTCTACCAATTCTTTACTGATGGAAAGGCCCAGACCCGTGCTGGATTCACGACCTAAATTGTTATTAGAGGCTTGCTCAAAGGCCTGGAATAAACGGTCCTGATCTTCATAGGCGATGCCGCGGCCCGTGTCAGTTATGCTGAAAAACAGTTTACCGGGTCCGGGTTTTGAACTTTTATTGCTGCAAGACAGTTGAACGTTAATATGGCCTTGATCGGTAAATTTAACCGCATTAGCGATAAGGTTAATTAAAATTTGTCTCAACCTCAGATTATCGACCACGACCTCTTTAGGCACATCATCGCTGACATGAATTTGTAAATCGAGATTTTTTGATTTGCAGTCTAGACAAAATATTTCGGCGAGCTCATGTAAGTATTCTCTTATATTGACGGTGTTTTCTTGCAGGGTTAATTTACCCGCTTCAAGCTTAGAATAATCGAGAATATCGTTAATGATTTTCTCTAAAGACACGGCACTATTATGAATCACACTCAGCATATTTTTTTGCTGGCTGAGATCAGTTTCTTTTAGCAGTAAATCACTCATGCCCAAGATGCCGTTCATCGGCGTACGTATTTCATGGCTCATGCGTGCCAAAAATTTACTTTGCGCCTCTGACTTCGCATTGATTATCGTCTCATTGATTTTAAGCCTAGTGATATAAGTACCCAATGCCATAGAAAGCAAAATCATTTCTATCAGGTGTGAGGCCTGTAAAAATAAGAAGGTAGGAATATTAAAGAGCGGCACGACGGTTTCGTGAATAACCGTTGCCAGCGATGCGACAATAAGAATGCTCCAGGCGGCTGTGTAGATTAAGGCATCTTTCGATTTTGTCTTTACGCTGATGAGCATGCCCCCTAGCCAGCTTAATAAATAAATGGGCATCGCCAGGCTGGTAATCATTCTAACTAATACGTAGTTGGGATCGTGAGGGAAAATCAACACCAAGGCGAATAGAAGCGCAATGATGTAGCACATGCCCCGTAAACACTTTTCAATTCGGGGTAATTTTGTTTTTAAATCTAAAAAGTAGATGCTGAAAAAACCACTAAAGAAAATAAGTGAGGCAATAGAAAGATTGGTGGTTTTTTGATTGAATAATTCGTGGTCTGGCCAAACATATTGGTAGGCCCAGCCTTTGATAATCGCAAACATGGCAAAGGTAGAGCAGGCAAACAGGCTGTAGTAAAAGTAGGTTTTTTCGCGAGTGATGGCGTATATAAACAAGTTATAGAAGGCCAGCGCAAACATCGCCCCTAGATAAAGCATATCCCATAGATCGTCAGTATTATCTCTAGTGAAGTAGTAATCCGCATCCCAGAGGTAGGTTAAGCTAATCAGATCCAGCGATCCTGCATTGCCTGAGAATACCACGGTCATCTCTTCACCGGGGTTCATGGTCATAGGGATAATAAAACGGCGGTTGTCTATAATTCTTTCTTTGAAAGGTAGCGCTTTACCGAGTTGGTGTTGTTCCATGATTTTTTGATTCTGATCAAAAATATAAACTGAAAAAAGATCAATCCTGGGATTGTCTTGCTCTAATAAAATACGCATGGGTATAGGTGAGGGATTGATTAATTTAACTTTCAGCCATATGTTTTGTGCGTAGTTATTAAATTCTGCTTTTGATGAATTTTGCCAGCGCGTACTATTAAGTGCTTGTATTGGGCTAATGGCCCTATCCGCAATAAAAAATGAAAAATGCGATTTTAAATGATGTTTAGGTTCGTCATGAAGGCTGGCAATATTTATTGGCGTAGTGACGTGCTGAGTCGTTTGGGCATCACCAAGACTTATTTGAGAGAACGTGAGTATGCACAGCACTAATGCCAGGTAATAGGAAACACTGCCGCAGAAGAAAGGCTTTGTTTGTCTGTGTTTTGAATGTACAAATAGGTAATGCATGCCAAAATCATTAATGGTTATTATTAGCTCTTAACAGCTGATATTACGTTATAAATAAACGTTTATCTGCAGCTATCTGAGATAGTACACGAATTTTAAATAAATCACTGTTTAGTTCCTAAAACTAAACAGTGATTAGAGGTATTCCTGCAGTTAACGACGGTTAGCGAGTTGATGTGGACTGTTTCTGGCCATTAATTCACTTTACGAATCATACTTATTTATTAAAGGTGCTTACAGATCATCACAGAAACCTGTTTATCCCTTTAAATGCATAGACAAAGGAATAGGCTAGCAGGCTCCAAAAACGATCAGGTTTTAGCTATGTAAACACGGTTCCACAGAAGTATCTGTCCTACTACGTCTTTTCTTCTTGATAATAATGACGGGCTGCTTTTTCTTAACCGATATTGTTGCCTGCTT
>JABSRQ010000152.1 GCA_013215055.1 Pseudomonadales bacterium
TACTTATCCGCATAGCTCCTTTCTTCAAGGCCACATCAAGTGCAAAATATTTAAGCTTAAACGCTGCATCATCACTGGGGGAAACCTTGCCGCTCGTCACCCGTTTTAGCATGACGAAATTCAATGATGCAACAACATCGCTGCTGTAAATCACCCAGCGCATATCTGCAGAGTCATTGAAGAAATACGCCTGCACGTCAATAGCCTGAGCTCTATACCGCCATCCCACGCTTTAATATCAGTTATCAGGAAACTGAATATAATCCGGCGTGTTGAAATCGTAAGACTTTATTTCCATGCGTTTACTGATACGCCACTGGCCTTGATGTTTCACATATTCATCAACATACCACAGCCCCAAGAAGAATATGTTGTTTGGCTGTACCGGTCCCAAATCCAGCTCCATAGGGTTAAAACACATGATCTTGCCCGTTGCTCTACAGTCATCCGCCTTATCCAGCTTAATCTGATAATTACCCAGCATATGCTGCGTGTTTTTAAAGGCCGGCAGGCTGTCCCGCAAAAACTGCTTAACTTCCGGGTACTGGCCTTTGGGCCCAGCCATCGCGGTATAGTCGATAAAGGCATCGGGCATAAACACCTGATCCAGCCTGTCGAATGCCTGTGTATCTATCGCATCGGCATATTCAACAATCAGATCTTCTATCTCCAGCCGATCGGAGATTTGTTGCAGGGAGTATTTCATCGCTTTTCTCTTATTGTTTACTATCGATACTATGGGCTAACCCCGTAGCGGCTAATAACCCTTTAAGGTTCAGCATAGTTGTATCAGCGCCTATATTGCACAGCTTTGCTCAACCTGTAACACCTGCAATATACGCCCATTAGCCAGCAAGCCTGCAATAGTGGTGGTTAACTCATAAACCTCAGTGGGGCTAAAAGCCTTATTAAGACCCACAAAGAAACCATCATCGATGTCCATATGCGCGTTACAGAAGCGTTCGGCGTATTCGATAGCCAGCCTCTCTCTGGCATCAAAAAGTTCACTGTTCTTCCAATCGGATACGGCGTTATAAAAAGCCTCATCAATGCCAACTGCTTCAAGATCGGCAAAACGGAAGTTCAAACAGAGTTGGCATTGATTAATCTGTGCCACACGCATTCTCACCGCTTCACGAACGCGCTTATCCAGACTGGATTTTTCATAAATGGCTGCTGCCAACACAGCCATGGCATTACCCATATCCGGTTGCAGGACCATAAGCCGTAGACTTTCCGGTGTATCGCCAGCGGGAATCTCTATACGTGACATCGCATACCTCAATATTGTTATTGGTTACTAAAGGTAACCATTGTTTTGGATTCCTGTTATTCTGTCAATTAGGCACTTTTTTGTTCCCATGCAATTAAAAAATTAACCGCCTGGAGAAACCATGAAAAAGCCTGCAAAACCCACAGGTAGAAAACTGATCCCAGACGATGATGATTGCCCTGTACGCGATGTATTGGCCCATTTAACCAGTAAGTGGCCCATGCTTATCTTGTTTGCGCTTATGGAGGGGCCACATCGTTTCCTGGAGCTACAGCGCCGTATAGAGAACATATCTAAGAGAATGTTAACGGTATCCCTGCGTAAGCTGGAGCTGGATGGCTATGTGCAGCGCACGGTTTATCCTGAATCCCCACCCAGAGTAGAGTATGCGCTTACCCCGCTGGGGGAGAGTGTGACCCACCCACTGATCAATTTGATTGGCTGGGCCCAGGACCATCATGATGAGATTCGACAGGCCAGAACGGACTTTTCAGAGAAGGTATCAAACCAGGGCTAACATAGTGGCAATGCGGTATCCCCAGAATATCAATAATCAATGTGAAGCCCTGTAAGATAGATCGTTATTCATACAGGAACGCTAAAGATAAGGCGGCGAAGTACCAAGTTATTTTTTTGCTAAGAAAAGCAAAAGCGACTTCATGCGGCTTTGCTTTGAATGGCTACCAAAGTATTTGCCGCCCTTGTGCATATTTGTTAGTGTTAAGCGCATAAATAACAAAGACTTAAGGAGGAGTCAGCGATATAGCGTCCCTTCCTTTAAAAAGCTTAACGGCTTGAGGGAAAGCCGCAATAATCCGTTGAATCAGCTGTTAATTTTTAGGAAAGATATGGGAATTACCACGAGTAAAGCTATACGTTTAGGAAAAAGCACTTTTGAAGTAATTCACAGCGTCTATCGAAATAGGCAAGAGAAAAGAATAAAATAGTTCCTAAATTATATTGATCTTAGATACGAATCAATGTCACTAGATGAACAAGAAAAGTTAAACAATTATATAAATAGCGATTTTGGCCAAGATATTTTATCCGACTATATTGACTCAATAATTAAAACATCTAGTAAAAGAGCCAGGATGGCAATTGCATTGTTATTTTGTCAAGATATCGAGTTTAATTTTAACGAAACAGAAACAGAAACAGAAACAGAAACAAGAACATTCATCTCTGCAATGAATGGTATGACTAATGACCTACTTGATTTTTTTCTAGAAGTTTCAACACTTGAGACTAAAAGTGAAGGGTATCCTTATCCGAGGGCCGGAATTCACAATAAAATTTATGAAATATTTTCAACTAAAGGGTGGGATGAAGAGGCTGTATTTGTAAATATTACTGAGCTAATACAACTAAAAATATTACTTCCTGATCCTCAAGCACATACTGGTTCTTTAAGTGATGGGAGTGGATGGGCTATATGGTTTGGGATAACAAGAACAACAAATAAAATTGCCTCTCTTTTACGCAAGTCTTCAGAGCTAGCGAAATGAAAATTTACAAGGGCTTGCAATCAGACAGTCAAAAGTGTCACGCCTTTTGATCCTGCTGATGATGCCGGCGTTAGGCTTGATGAAATAAGGAAGAAGAATTTTAGATGGAACAAGTTATAAAAATTGAAGCAGCTATAGAGGGTTTGATGCAGTTCTTCTGGATGTATCTCAGAACCTACATTACATTACTATTCTCTCCTCACGATGCATCTTTCATCAAAACTTCGAAAGGTCGAGAGGGGAAGTATATTTCGCCACTTTCCTTTTTCGCAGCGTCTGCGTTTATTTTTTCCATTGTTCAAGTCTATGTGTTGGTGGACATTGGAAACGTCTATAGATACATCTTTACAAATGAAATATTAACTCTTTCTGTTAAAGATTTTTTGTCTCACGCACTAAAAAACTTATCAGAGAAAAACTTTTCTATTTGGGGGGTTGTTACGACAATATTGCCCGTGACTATTATTTCTCTTGCCTTTGCGAGTGGGTTTTCTCACTTCCTAGAAAAATCGAAGTTATGCCGCAAAGAGTTAAATGATTATTTCATCTATTTGGCCGGGTTTCAGTGCGCTTCATTCTCCTTGACGATTTTCGTATTTCTAATTGCATTTGTAGCTATCGACAGCCCATTTAGTGATGTTCCAAGTATAATATGCGCCGTATTTTTCTTTTATTCAGTTATGTATTCTTTTATATCTATCTCCTTTAACTATACAAGGAATAAAGTTTTAAAAAATAATAAGATTGTTGTGACAAAGTATATCGTGGCATCGATACTATCCGCCTTCCTTATTTTTGTTTTTTTAGAAACAGTCGAGGCTAAGCATTCGTTGCTCACCTATATCAACAAAAAGGAACGACTCAAGCCTATTATAGAACCGCTTAGCGTTACAGGAGAGCGTCCGGACTTATTGATTGATAAAGTAGATGGAAATTGGGTGATAAAGGGTGCGGTTCAAGTATACAACCCTCTGGAAGAATCACTGATAATAAAAGAAAGACAAGTTGGTGTATTAACTGAAACCAATTCAAGCAATATTAACTTGAAATTGTATACAGACAGATGGGAAAAGAAACAAGGTCCGACTTTAGTCCTGTCAAGTAAAGAGGTCTCATGGGTAGAGTACATTAGCATTCTTAGTCAATGTGATCTGGCTTCATTTATCGAAGCTTCGTCGAACAAGACAATGATCCCATATACTATTAATATCGATTTTTATACAACTCAGGCATCAAAGAAGCGGGCTAGTAAGTATGTATATTACAAGGTGGTAATGCCTAACAAGGCGCTTCATTCTGACGCTAATTCCGCTGCGCTCAATTGCCGCCGTTGAACTTTGTTGTTATACAGGTCAAAGATAGATATGGGTATATCACAAGAATATAAAAATGCATTAGATCTTTTAGATAATACACTAAATGAATGTATTAGAACTTCACAACAATATGCAGACATCAAGTCAAAAGAGGCTAGGCATTATTATGCCTCTGTTCTATTTACAAGAATGTGCACTATGGGAGTTAGTTTTATTAGGTTCGTCCCTGGAAACAGGTATGTCGCATCAACATTTGATCACTGGGATTACGCAACAGCGGCATCACTAACAAGAAATCAAACTGATTGCTTAAATACTATGCTCTACCTAACTGAAGATGGGTTGTCACCAGAAGAATGGGACTGTAGATGGAATTTATTTAATTTACATGATGCAGTTTGTAGAAAAAAGATTTTCGAATTTAGAGGTGAAACCTTACAAGTAACTAAGTTTGAGTCAGATGCAGAGGTTGTTCGAAATAGGCTCAAGATCAATCCATTCTTTAATAATTTCACTGAAAAACAACAAAAACATTACTTAAAGGGCACAGCACCATTTATATTGGAAAAAGAAGAGATAGTCACTAGAAATGGTGGTGACAAAGATGATTATTTAGGACTATATAAATTCTTATCTGTTCATACTCATTCATTTCCAATGAGTTTTTATAGTATGGATGAGTCGGAAAGAGGTAGGGGTCTCCACAGTGATGTTGAAGAAGAATATACTTGTATGTGTATAAACATCATGAACAGTTCTCTTAATGCAGGTTTAATTAAATTTAGACATCTTTTCAAAAACGAGACTGCAAAAGCATAACATTCTTGGGTATTTACGCTCTTTGGCATGGGCCTCTGCAAGCTTCGCTTGCTAAGGCCCATGCCAAAGAGCGTTATACACAAAATTGTTACTCCTAGATATTGGAACATAAAATAATGAAAAGAGCCTTAACCGATGAAGAGTTTGACAGATTTTTCAAGCATCACTCTGGCTGGGTGGTATTGAGTACCATTGATGAATCAGGCTTCCCGCATAGTATTCCCATTGGGTATTTCTACCACGATGGAAGCGTCTATTGCGGTACTAGAGATAATACTAAGAAGATCCGCAATATTGAGAATAATGCAAAAGTCTCTCTGTTAATTGAGTCTGGCTCAACGATGCAAGACATCAAGGGTGCAATGATACAAGGCAATGCCAAGGTCCATCGCTCTGAAGAGGATGTGTTGAGATGTTCTCGGCTTGCTGCCAGTGCAAGAGGCGTAGCAGAGAAAGATTGGCCTACAAAAGCTAACCCCGGAGCAGCCTATATAGAAGTGACTGCTATCAAAAGAGTATCTTGGGATTACGGCAGCTAGTCACATATTGGGTGGGCATAGGTGGGAATAAGAGCTGCCTGCATTTACCGCCAAACGGTTACTCGTTTTGTCTGCCGTTGAGGCGGGCGTGATGCACTAGGGAGAGATAGCTATGAATCAACAATTTCGTAAGCTGGCAGAGCTTGGAGCAGGGGATTTCGATCATATTGATGGAAACCTGATTGATCACCTTCAGGGTACTCAGAGACTGCTTAGTGAATGGTCAGCTTCAAGCGTTTTATTGGATGCGGGTCTTTATCACGCCGCGTATGGTACTGCTGGCTTCGATGAATCACTGGTTTCCACAGAACAAAGAGATAGAATATCTCAAATCATAGGTTCTGATGCCGAGGCATTGGTTTACTTGTATTGCGCCTGTGATAGAGATTACTTTTGGCCGCAATTTGCAGTGACTGCTAATCCGGAGTTCAAAAATCGATTTACCGATCAACGCTTATACCTAAGCGCACCGCAACTTCGTGATTTTTGTGAGCTAACGGTGGCCAATGAAATAGAAATAGCCATGGATAATCCGCCTTTTATAAAAGAGCATGGCGAGTCTTTATATTCAACATTTGTAACTATGCGTCAGCATCTTTCTGAGCCCGCCAATACAGCGGTACAATCTGTTTTAGGGAGCTGCATTGCATAGCAGGAACCCGCTATCTGTCTCCGCAAAGGAGTAAGTAACGGGTGGCCTTAAGCATTGGAAGGTTTTAGACTCAAAAGGTCTTATATCAATTTTCGAAGAAGACTCAATGTACAATGGAAAAGCATCAAAGCATAGTTTTCTACTATTACGGGTAAAGGGAATATGTTGCTAACAGCACATAACAAGTCGCATAAAACAGTGTCTACTTTAGCTAGATGCTGAGCTAGGCTTATGTGACAGCATCAATCAATAGAAAGGGAAGTTACAATGAAAACAATGAACTGTAAGCAATTAGGCGGAGCATGTGATCTGGAGTTTCATGCTAATACCTTTGATGAGATGGCAGAGCTAAGTAAGCAGCACGGCATGGAAATGCATCAAAAACAGGATGCTGCGCATTTGAAGGCTATGCAAGAAATGGGCGAGTTAATGAAAACGCCTGATGAAATGCAAAAATGGTTTGAGTCTAAAAAGCAGGAATTTGATGCACTGCCTGAGAGCTAAGTCATGTTTGTACCGCACACATAACGAGGGCAAGCACTGTCTTTGTCATTTTGTGGGCGTTATTCGGTGATTTGATCGTTAAGCTAAAAAATTGAGTGTATGCCGTAAAGGAGAGGTTCATGGATATAGATCATGCTGTAATTTGGGTAGAGAACGCCCAGCGCTCATTAGAGTTTTATGTAAATACGCTAGGGTTTGAAGCGGTTAGGGGGGAGGAGTTTTCGCAGGGTAAGGCTCGTTTCCCCAGCGTGCGTATTAACGATAAAACGATTTTCGATATCATGGAATATGACGCGTTATTGCCGCTTGTGCAGAAGTTTACAGGCGGCGGCGAAGGTATTGGTGGAGCTCCTATAAACCATATATGTCTGTCGATGGAGCATGAAGAATACAATGCTATTATTGCCCGGCTTGAAGAGAGCGGTGTGAAGCTTACCTCTGGCGGCGAGAACGCTTTCGGCGCTCAAGGGCAAGCGGTGCGCTCCACCTATTTTAATGACCCCGACGGTAATGTTCTGGAAATACGTTTTTACGATATTTGAAACTAGCATGTATCGTTTCAATGCTCAGCTAGCAAGCAGGCGCTACGGACTTTAGCATTTCCCTATCTAGCTGCCACCTCTGTATAATTAATAGCGGTGCGGCTAGCCTTCATCAATCCTGATCAAACATAGTTGATATGAGTCCGCTAAACTGAATAGTGGCAGCTTGTTTTTAATGAGACTGCCTTATTCAGACTGTGTATTAATATCTGGAGATGATCATGAGTCTACAAGTGAGCCACTATGAATCAATATGGATAGCGGGGGTGAATCGAGGTGATGTGTCGCCGGCAGATGTTGCCTTTGCGCCGAATTGCGTTTTTCACATGGAAGGCGCGCCTGAGCCCAATCTCTCGGTTGCGGGCTTCAAAGAAATGATCGCTGGCATGTTAACGGCCTTTCCTGATTTAAAGGTAACCGTAGATGATCAGATCGTATCCGGTGATAAGGTGGCAACTCGATGGTCAGGTGTAGGCACCCATACAGGGCCTTTGGGAGAGACGCCTGCTACCGGTAAGCGGGTACAGTTTTCCGGCCTGATTTTTGATGATGTGGTTGATGATCAGGTGGTGGAGCGCTGGGAGCAATGGAATCAGATGGCGATGCTGCAGCAGATTGGGGCTGTGCATTAGGCAGGCAAGCTTTTTGGTGTTGCATGTTGGCCAGCTGCAGTTGGTAGGGGAAAGAGATGGTTTTGCTGGCAGGGGACTATTAACTGGCTGGCCCGGTTAACTTAACCGGGCTGTGTTGATGCTGCTGTTAGTTGGCTTTCTTGGTCAGCTTATCCAGATAACCCATGGCAAAGGCCGATAGCACAAAGGTCAGATGCAGCAGGATGTACCACATGATCTTGTCGTTAGGCACGTTCTTGGCATCCATAAATACTTTGAGTAAATGGATAGACGATATGGCGACGATGGAGGCGGCCACCTTGTTCTTTAACGAGCTGGCATCCATGGTGCCTAGCCAGCTCAGTTTATCGGTGCCTGCAGGCAGGTTTAGCTGGGATACAAAGTTCTCATAGCCGGAAAACATCACCATGACCAGCAAGCCGCCTACCAGCGCCATATCGATAAGGCTGAGAATCACCAGTATCAGTTCAGATTCCTTCATCTCCCAGACAACCGGTACTACATGTACCAGCTCACCGAAAAATTTCACCGCCAATAGCAGTATGGCCAGGCTAAGCCCCAGATAAATCGGTGCCAGTAACCAGCGTGTGGCATACATGGTGCGCTCAAGTAGCAATTCCACGTTAAATCCTTATGCGTAAATCAATCAGAATAGCGCGCTATCCTATCATTCGGCCGAATACTTGTTAATAGACTTGTGCATCGGCGGCTGGGCAATTGCTTGAATTCTGCCATATTGCCACCATGTATTGGGTACAAGTCTAAACAAAAGGGAATATTTTGGATTTATCAAGATGGGGATTTAAGTTACTAAACCCGGCGATGAACACGTTATTACGCTCACCCTTACACGGTGTGGTGAGTCGGCGCCTGATGGCGATTGAATATACCGGGGTTAAGTCGGGTAAGGCATTTTCGGTACCGGTGAGTTATTTTAGAAAAGAGGGGCACATCTATTGTTTTACTGACGGCAGGTGGTGGAATAACTTTAAGACGCCCAGAGAAGTGCAGCTGATTATTGAAGGCAAGGCTTACAAGGCTTCGGCTGTGGCTATCAGGGATGACAGGCCTGCCTTTATCGATGTGCTGGCCAGTCTCATTCATAGGTTTCCTCGTGATGCTCGCTACTATGGTGTGCAGCTGGGAGCCGATAGAAAGCCTGTGACAGGCGAGCTGGAACTGGCCGCCGATAATCAAATCATGGTGAAATTCTCGCTGGATGATTGAGGTTCTGTTGTCTAGCTTGATCAATCTGGAACATACGGAGGTTTCTTCGGTCTGAATGATATAGGGCCGCTACATTTTTACTAGAGCCTGTTGCTATCTGCCCCGTGTCTAGCGGGATAGAGAGTACATTTTCAAGCTACAGGCAGGCCTGTGGTATAGTTTATTTGCCAGATGTTGGAATGCTTATAATGAAAATAATAACCCTGCATACCATTGGCTTGAGTCGTATTTGCTTGGGCTTTTTCCTGTTTTTGGGTTTTCACGGGCTGTTGTTTGCCAACACCCTGAATGCCTCTGATTCTTTGCCGCCAGTGCTGACGCTAGATGAGCATCATAGTCAGTCTATGGTCGGGTTTCTGCAATATGCGGTCGATGATACGGGCGCGCTGACTTTGCAACAGCTCTATGATGGCGAGCATGCGTTAGTCTTTAAGGACTATGCCAAGCAGAGCCTGCCAGGGCTGAATGAGTATATCTGGGTCAGAGCGCGTGTGGCCAACCCCTATGATCACGATCTGCAGCTGGTGGTGAATTTCGAAGAGATTCTCTATGACGAGCTGTTATTCGGCTATCCCATCGATGGCCAGCTGCGTCAGTGGCGTGCCGGTTTGAACTACCCCTTCTATGACCGCCCCATCCCTTATCGTTTCCTGGCCATGCCGCTGGAGTTGCCGGCAGGGACTAGCCAAACCATATATTTCCGTATTCTGGCCTCGCATATGCCATTGCTGTCCCCATCCATCGGTACAACATTAAGCTTCGCCAGTGATATGTCGAATTCGGCCGTGATCAATCTCACTGGCATGGGGCTGGCGCTGGGTATCTGCCTGTTTATGATTATCTTCATGCCGTTGGCCATGCCCAGTAGAGAAACCTGGGGCGTGATCGCCTTCACCTGTGCCACGACCGCGGTGGTGGGTTCCTATAGTGGTGCCTATCAGGCCATGCTGGGCGATTATCCCGAGCTGCATAAGTACTTTATGGTGGCGCTGTTGGCGCTGAACAGTATCGCTAACTTGTTTATGGTCAACAGTTTCTTCGAGGTGTATAAGTCCAACCCCGTCAGCCATCGTATTTATAAAGCCGCCGCCCTTGTCTTTGCCGGCATTATTGTTCTCTATCCGTGGCTGGGGCGCTATGAAGTGTTAATGGTCGCAACGATAGCCTGTACGCTGAGTATGTATATGCTGCTGTTTTATACCGCTATCAGTAAATACCGTCAGGGTTTTCCACGCTCGGGCTGGTTTCTGTCCGGCTTGTTACTGTTCTTTGTCAGCAGTAGCTTTGCCGCAGCAGGCGGTGAGGGGCTGGTGCCTTATGACCCGTTAATACGTCATACCATCTGTATCGGTATTATATTGCAGGCCACCCTGCTTAGTTATGCCACGGCCTTGAAGGTCAGGTCTAATAAGGAACAGGCGGAGGAGATGGAGAAGCGGGTAGTGATTGCCGATGCTGCCAGCAAGGAAAAATCGGAGTTTTTAGCCACCATGAGTCATGAGATTCGTACGCCGGTTAATGGTGTATTGGGCATGGCACAGATGCTGGAGAAAACGGGGCTTAGCCCCGAGCAGCAGTATTATAATCAGGTGATTTTTTCTTCCGGCAGTACCTTGCTGGCGGTGATTAACGATATTCTGGATTTCTCCAAGATAGAGGCCGGCAAGATGGACCTGGATCCCCGGCCCTTCGATCTGAATGTGTTGGTGGAGAATAGCGCCGCCATGTTTTTACCGCAGGCCGATGACAAGCAGCTGGCCTTTAACTGGCGTATCGATGATGACTGTCCAACCTCACTGTTAGGCGATGAGATACGTATACAGCAGCTGTTGAATAATCTGCTCAGCAATGCCTTCAAGTTTACCGAAACAGGCAGCGTGTATTTGCAGGTCAGGAAAAAAGCGACTGCGGTGGCGGTGCAAGCCGAGAGCGTCGATGCTTCCATGCAGATCTTGCAGTTCAGTGTTAAGGATACCGGTGTAGGTATCGCTAGCGATAAACAAAAAACTATCTTCTCTGCGTTTATGCAGGCCGATAGATCCACCACCAGAGAGTATGGCGGCACCGGGTTGGGGCTGGCTATCTGCAAGCAACTGGTGGAGTTAATGGGCGGGAATATTCAATTAATCAGCGCGCCTGGGCAGGGCGCCGAGTTTGTGATCGAGCTACCCCTGACGGTGGTGAGTGCCACTTCGGATACTGCTAAAGATAAAGATCAGGTTACAGCGTTAGATTCCGCTACCTCTTTACTGATGAATCAATCGGCCACGGTGCTGGTGGCGGAAGATAATCCCGTTAATCAGCAGGTGATCAGAGCGATGCTGGCTTATACCGGGCTGAATGTGATTTTTGCCAACGATGGCTTGCAGGCTTTCAACATGTTCAAGGATCATATGAACGGTGAGGCACAATCGATAAGCCTGATATTGATGGATCTGGAGATGCCGCAGATGGATGGTTATGAAACCACTCTGGCTATACGCGAATATGAACGCAGACATGATCTGGCAGTAACGCCTATTATAGCCATAACCGCACATGTGCTGGAGGCCAATGCGCAGCGCTGCTATGAGGTGGGCATGGATCAGGTGTTAAACAAGCCGGTGCAGCTGGATAAGCTG
>JABSRQ010000153.1 GCA_013215055.1 Pseudomonadales bacterium
CCCAAGCTTTACCAGAAAAAAAGTAACCAGCGTCATTGAAAACACTCTGCATCATGTCTCTCAGTGGCCCAACATAGCAGCTGATAATGGTGTACCTATTTCTCTACTGGAAGAAGTGAACGATAATTTACGGCTCTATTTATAATGCCGGGAAAGAGTTGAATCAACGCTGATCTTAAAATAGAACTTAGCTCGTTATAAACAACATTGGAATCAATAAAAGGAGTACATAGTGAAGAAGACACACTTTCCGCCAACCCATTATGATGTAATCCTGAGAAATCAGCCCTTCATCCTTCCCTTCATAGAGCGTGAACTAGTAAATATCTCATCGCGTGAATTAGAGGGGCCCTTTGGATCAACTGATGAATTTTCGGATATCTACGGTGAATATTTAGACAATTACAATAAGAAATTTAGAGAGCACTGCATAGCAAATTATCCCAGCATTTCCTGCAAGGAAGACTTTGATGAAATGTTCCAGTCCTTCCCAGAATATCCAACAATGATGTATAGCGCTGAGGTTGACTATGTGAATTCAGTAAATTTCAATCTATACGGTAAGAAGGTCTTTAATTTGACCGAGAACTTGATTGATCGCCTATCTGTAACAGAATTGAATGCCCCAGCAGAATTTTTAAGATTGCCATTCAAATCATGCATGTTTGTTTTAACTGGGAAAACGGCTATTGATGCACTAATGGCCATCAGCGGAACGGAAGAAACATCATACTCTGACGCTATCACAGTATTCATACATGAAAGGCCGTTTAAGGAATATACCAAACTATTAATCACAACGTCTCAAGTTGGATATTCAAGAAACAGGTGTTTAGTTAAGCGAGAGATCTTGATCCATCCCGATTGGAGCATAGATAATGCCATGAGGACAGATTGGAATAGTCTCTATGAGGAGCATCCTGATTGGCTAGATAAGTCCGCCGAGTCACTAGGTAGTTTTTTAGAAGTTGATGATGAAGATGAAACACTTTTCTACCATGAGGGACGTGCATTTTATAGAATAATCCTGAATGCCATTTTATATCTTTCATCAAATACACCTGACATCGTAGAAAGCTTATCCCCATGCAAAGAGTATAAAGCCGGGATTAGCAAAATTAAATCAAGATCAAAAGTTGAAAAGAGAAAGAGATCTATCGATAAGATTTCTGAACTTGATGGCTCAATTGTTGGTGGGAGTATTCCTGCCATCCGTGTAGTAAAGGGGCATGGAGAGTTAGGATTCAGCACTGATAGTGTTCATCAAGAGTTACTACGATTCATGGTTAGAGGGCACTGGAGAAATCAGCCTTACGGTGAGAACAACCTTCTTCGGAAGCTGATATTCATTGAGCCATATTTTAAAGGCCCTGACGCAGGGGATGTAATCAATAAACCTTATATAGTGTAGATTGGAGAACATTGGATAATGGCAATTCCCTACCCTTCTTGCATGAGTAATAAAGCATGTTACATTGCTTTTCAATGAAGAGGCCTAATTGAAAAGGGAAAGTCTATGAATGCTGAAGTCCGACAGATTACCCCGGTGGATGAAAACCATCAGGTGGTTACAGTTGAAGGAGTCGATCGTAAATACATGAAACGGCCCTGCCCGGACTGTCCTTGGCGGAAAGATGCTGTTGGCGTTTTCCCAGCTCAGGCATTCCGTGTTTCAGCACATACTTCTTACGACATGAATGAACACTCCTTTGGTTGCCATACTGCGGAGTTCTTCAAGGTAGTTGTCACTAATTTTTAAATTTTTACGCTGCCTTCACCATTGCCTTTTCGGCCTGATCTGGATTTAAATCCACTGACTCAATCCAGCTCCAGTCACGAACTTCTCCTGACCAACGGCTAGGGTTTTTCAGCTTAGCTGCCGCATAGACTTCCTGGCGCTTTTCTAATATCAATTTGTCATCACCTCTATGGCGCTGTGATGGCGTTACGAAACGAATACCACTGTGACAGTGCTTCTCGTTATACCAGCTTACAAACCCATTCACCCAAGCTCTCACTGCATCAAGGTCTTCGAAGCCTTTTCCTGGCCATTGAGGGCAAAACTTCATTGTTTTAAACAACGACTCTGAATAAGGATTATCATTGCTCACTCGCGGCCTGCTATGCGAACCTGTTATACCTAACTCTTCCATTTTAGTCTTGAACGTCACTGACTTCATCGGCGCGCCATTATCTGAATGCAGCACTAACGGTTGATTAAAGCATTGTTCACGCAGAACCGTTCGCTGCAAAAGCTCTGCAGCTAATTCACCACACTCTTTTTCATGAACTTCCCAACCGACGATTTTTCGGCTAAAAATATCCTCTATCAAATACAGGTAATAGTACAGCCCACTTACCTTTGAGGAGCAGTAGGTGATATCCCAACTCCAGACCTGGTTAGGGCCGGTTGCGGTAAAACTGCTGGGAGCAGCATGCTTTTTACCTTCTTGCGATCGGCCTCTATGCTGAACCTGTGCATGCTCATGCAGCACACGATAGAAGCTGGATTCACTGCCCATATACATACCCATATCAGCTAATTGCGGCACTATCTGTGAAGGCGGTAAACTGGCAAATTCTGGTTCATTACACACCGTAATAATCGCCTCTTTCTCTTCAGGGGTAAGCTTGTTGATAGGCTCTGGCTTTATGGTATCTGGTCGTTTATCAGCACTGACAGATTCGCCTGAAACCCAACGTCTATAAGTCCTTAGACTGATCTCTGCCTCTTCGCAGGCAGGTTCTATTCTGCAACCATCAACGACCGCTTCTTTGATATATCCAACTAATTTCAGCCTTTCACTAAGGGGCGTTAATCGTCCTCTGCCTCGTCCTCGTAAAAGGCATTGAGCTTTTTTCTGAGCACCAACAATGCCGCAGTTTCAGCCAAGGCTTTGTCTTTGCGTTTCAGCTCTTTCTCTAGCTGCTTAACACGCTTTTTGTCTTTCTTTGCTTGCTTGGCATCTTCTTTTTTCTTGGCAGGCGCTTTAGTCACACCGTCCAAGCAGTCTTGCTTCCAGGCTTTTACCTGCTCAGGATAAAGGCCTTTTTCTCTGCAATACTCACTTAGCTCTGCTTCACTCAAAGCAGCCGTTTCAATCACCACAGCCAACTTGGTTTCGCTTGACCATTGTTCTGATGTATTTGTTTTTCCTGGCACGGGTTTCCCTTCGGATCGGAGTTGTTTTCTCCAATTATAAAGGGTTTGCTCCGAGATGCCTTCCTGTTGTGCAACTTCAGCAACTGTCATATTTAATGGAGGCAGTAATTTTTTTAATACAGCCTCTTTACGTTCTTCTGAATAGCGGGACATTTTTCACTCAATCACCGCCCTCTGATCTCAATTTTAGGTTTTTCTAGGTAGTGACAACCATCCTGACACAGAGGGACTGCAGGCAGTAATAAACCTAAAACATGTGCGGGCTTTCTTCTTAAGGGCGCCGCTCACAACCTGGGAGTTAGGCTTCGTCAAATGACCGGTGATTATGATTTATCCAAAAATGATGATGGGGGCCATGAGCTTTTTGATAATTACCGAGAAATGGCTGTATCTAATGGCGTTTCGCCTGACGATGAGAGACTTGAATTGTGTCGGGATGACACGGCTTTTACTTAATAAAATGATATTGGAATAAATATGGCGACTACGAAATGAAAGTTACAGGAGCAGCAGATGTCGATTAAAGAAATACAGGCCGACCGAATAGAGCGAGCCGGTTTTACCCTAACTTGCACCGATTGCAAGAGATCGAATACGGCTGATATTATTATTGATAGCTCAAGCGAGGCAATTGGCCCCCAGGTGACTATTAAATGTCGTGGCTGCGGAAAATTGAACCCTACGCCGCTATAAACGGAGCATTGGAAAATGAAGAAAGTATCAGATGAACAAGCTGATTTTCTAGAATGCGTTAAGCCATTAATGCAAAGTATTCCCGAGTCTAAGAAACATATCAGTATGAAAACTGGCGTTCCTGTAACGAAAATAAATAAATTCCTCTTATCTAAAGAAACGATTGACACTCATGATTTACAAAAGTTATTTGAGTACTTCAATTGCTCTTATAATTTGGAGAGCACTCACGATGGCCATGAGTATAATGATTTCAGGTTAAATGGAGGATATACAACCTTCCCAAAAGGTAAGAAGCAAATAGTTGAACTATATGACTCTGTATCTCATGGCGGAGACCTGGTATTCGCCTGCCAGCTTCTATACCAGAGCGGAGATATAGCGAGTCACACAAGGTATATCCTTTTACACACATGCTATTTCTTGTACACATTAATGGTCATCAAAGATCAGGCTGATATAATTGATAAACTTATTGACCAGGATAAGCTCATAAATTTTGATGGTGATAGAGTGTGTAGCGACGAGCTATTTCAAGCCATAGATCAGCACATTTATAATATTAATACATCTCCACATCTACGCCCCGCTCTCGATTTAGCGTTTTTTGCGGATAAAGATCTAGTCTTTTCACAGCTTCCTCTTTCGCGGATGGATTGATGCAGCGATTAAGCTTTAACATAAATAACAATATTGGAATAAATAGGTAAGGAATATGACTTTGGACAATCTAATAACAAATTATGGCCCCATTATCTTGGGAGTTATGGCGCTTTTCTCTGCTTTATTTCTCCTAAAGATAAGCCCCCTAGGATGTCGTGTAAATCTTCATTTTTGGAAAAAGCAGGTACCTAAATTAACAGGAACGCCAAAGCACGATTATCTATTTAGAGAATGTCGCCACTGCGATTGCTTTCAGACTAAGAGTGAGGGGAGCAGTTTCAAGTGGATATCATTAGGTCGATAGAAGGCCGAGAAAGGAATATTGGGAAATGGATGCAGAAACAGTAGCAATGAGTACGGGCCGGCCTGTAAAGGTACAGCTAATGTCGAGAAGAATGATCCCGATTTTAGGCATATTAGGTTTTACTATGGATAATCCGCCAAAAATCAATAATACGATTACCCCGGAGCATCAGCGGAACAGAAAATCGGTTAAATCTGGGAAGATTGTAAACTGGACTAACCATGGTGGCACTGCAATTGTTGAGGCAAAGAGCGGACTTCAGGCTGCCTATCATCACCATGAAATTGAAAAGGCCTGATTGGAATATGCTAGATAGAATCATAGCAATATACTGGACTCCGAAAGGAATGCCGCTATGGAAGCATCACCTTCCTTCGATCCTGATAGGTGTAATCTTAGTCGGAGGGGGATTAGCAATTACCACTGAATCAGGCGCAGCTTTAATTGCAATGTTCATTGTCCTGGTAGGCTTTCAATTTATTATGGCTTTGATTTCTAGATGGCGTTTTGGCAACACTCCTCCACCCGGATCAAATTACCGAAAAAACTAGGCGTATTGGAATATGTTGGATTACCAAAACACAGCCAAAGATCCGTGTAGCCCACGCTATAGAAGATTATGGGTAATGTCGCAACTTGGCACCTAACACCAGATGAACTTCATCCAAATATCGGGTCTTATGCCCTAGGCGCTCCTAGAAGAGCGCGGAATTGATGTCGATTAACTACAAGAAATAGACCAGATTGATGAGTAATAGAATTAAATATTCAGTGATTTTAGGCGCCTTATCGTTAGCACCTGCAGCACTGGCTGAGATAGATGTTGGTGTGACTGGCACTAATGCAGAGAAAGGCATTAGTACACATTGGCGGCTCAATCAAATGGACTGATGACGCGTGTGGTTTAGTTCAATATTTATTATATTAAGCCCTAATAATTATTTATTAGGGCTTTTTTAGGTTCTGTCGCAACTTGCCTCACTTCTGGTACCTATCACTAGTCAGCCAGCTGAACTTCATCCAGATATCGGGTCTTATGTCCTCGGCATGATCAATATTTTGGATGCAGCATGGCCATCAGTTTTGTAAATAAACAATTTCCATCTGCAACAATTCTCATCGCCGTGCGCTGGTATGTCGCCTATAAACTCAGCTATCGAAATATCGAAGAACTACTAAAAGAACGCGGGATTAACGTCGATCACGCTACCATCCATCGCTGGGTTCTGGAATATTCTCCCCAACTAGAAGCCGTTTTTCGGACTCGTAAAAAGCCCGTTTCAGGCTCTTGGAGAATGGATGAGACCTATATAAAAATCAAAGGAAAGTGGCAATTCCTCTACCGAGCCGTTGATAAATATGGTGCAACCATTGACTTTATGCTGAGTGAAAAGCGTGATGAACCGGCGGCTAGAGCCTTCTTTAACAAAGCGATTGACCAGCATGGACTACCTAAAAATGTGGTAATTGATAAAAGTGGAAGCAATGCAGCGGCGCTGAATAAGATTAACTGGCAGGTTTGGCTTTTAGGTTTATTTGGTCGTTTAATTGAGGTGAGACAAATAAAATATCTGAACAATATCGTTGAGCAGAGCCACCGGGCGATAAAATGGAAGATGCGAACGGCGTTAGGTTTTAAGTCTGATGCAGGTGCGGAGGCTACGATTGCGGGTGTTGAATTATGGCAGATGTTGAGAAAAGGTCAGCTGAAAGATGCTGGTAAAATGACCGCGTGGGAGCAATTTTACTCACTCGCGGCTTAGTGATTCCTGAGATAAGGCATTTCGACTTTAATTCCAAGATGCGACAAAAACCAATTTAATTCGTTAGCGGTCTAATCTCGCCTGAAATAAGTCGTTTCTGGTTTTCGTTTCAAGATGCGACATAACCCTTTGAACATGAAGCTATCAGCGACAGCTTTATATCATAAAGTGCCAAAAGTGGCTTAGGCCAGATGGTTTGTGCTAATGAGCCCTATTGGGCTGCAAAATTAACAGCCTGCCACTTCCCCCCTTCAAACAGAGTACGCCAATTAAACCTTGCGTAGTGCACAAGGTTTATATAAATTATATAATTTATATAAAGATGCTGATCGTACAGGTTAAACATGAACGAAAATGAGATATACGAGCACATCAATCTGGTTCTGGCGGATGCGCCGCGAAATCAATATACCGCTGAGCTGCATGTACAAATGATCAAGTATGCTGACGAGTTAAAGAACATCACCGCTAAGGAGTTCTGCGAAGGAGTTAACCTTCGCCAGAGTTTTGGTACTGAATTCAGCAAAATGCGCAACCTGACACAACGTTTGAAAGCCGCAGGGCTTGATACCGACCTACTTTAACTCATTGATAAGTAACAGAATGCAAGAGGAAGGATATTAATGAGTCATAACGCGTTTGAATATGGCAGTCGCTGGTTAAAGGCAGACTTTCACCTCCATACCCGTGCCGATAAAGAATTCGAATACAACGGTGAAGATAATGATTATCTGAATCAGTATGTACAAGCTCTGAGCAGTGCTGGTATTGACCTTGGTTTGATAAGCAATCACAACAAGTTTGACGTGGAAGAGTTTAAAGCGCTAAGAAAAAAAGCCAAAAAGTCGGGTATTGGCCTGTTGCCGGGCATTGAATTATCGATAAAGGATGGCCAGTCAGGCGTGCATACTCTGGTGGTTTTTTCTGACGAATGGTTTAACAACAAAGAGCAAAGCAACCATATACAAAGCTTCTTAAGTCTTACATTTGCCAACGTTGTCAATTTTGAAGATGAAAATGCCCGTTCGAATCACGACATTGTCGAAACGGTGCGGGAGCTGGATAAGTTCCATAAAGACTATTTTTTGATTTTTGCTCATGTAGAAGCCCCTAATGGTTTGTGGGGAGGGCTATCCCCTGGCCGAATAAAGGAAGTATTCAACAATCCAGCTGTTAGGCGCAGAGCTATGGCTTTTCAGAAGATACGCACCCGCGATGAACGTGCAAAAATTCGGCAAATATTAGGCAATCTTTATCCGGCTGAGGTGGAAGGCTGTGATGCCAAGAATCTACAGGATATGTCAGCCAGAAAAGAAGCTAGCTTCTTAAAACTAGGCGCATTTAGTTTTGAAGCCGTTAAGTTTGCTTTGGGCGATAAAGCGGCAAGAGTGAGATCTGAATTGCCTAAATATAATCATTCGTATATCCGGAAAATCAGTTTTGAAGGTGCTGGCACCCTCGGTGGCACTGAAATTTTCCTGTCTCCCGAACTCAATACCCTGATTGGTATTCGCGGTAGTGGTAAATCGTCGGTACTCGAGGGAATTCGCTATGCATTGAATATCCCCTTTGGCGATAAGTCTTCGGATGTTGGGTACAAAGAAGGTTTAATTAAGCATTTATTACGCAGCGGCGGAAAAATCACTATTGATGCTATCGACCGACGTGGACAGCCTTATCAGATTCGCCGCATTTTAGGTGAGCGTGCGGATGTCTATGTAAATGGACAACAACAACCTGGGGTATCAATTCGGGAAACGGTATTGCATCAGCCTATCTATTTTGGTCAAAAAGATCTTTCTAGCTCTGGCGCTGGATTTGAAAAAGACCTGATCGAAAAGCTGGTGGGTGAAGCACTGATCCCTGTAAGAGAAAAAATTGAACAGGGTCGGCAACGTGTTGTTGATGCCATCAGTCAGATAAAGCGCTTAAATCGCGCTTCAATGCAAAAGCAAGAATGGAAGCAAAAAAAACAAGACGCTGAGTTTAAACTGAAATTCTATCAGCAACATGGTGTTGAAACAAAACTGCAAAAGCAGATTGATTTTGACCGAGATGAGCGAAAAGCGCAGCAGGTGATTCAAGGCGCACAGCATTTTTTATCAGAGCTAAGTGGATTTATTGCCAGTTTTGAAGATGAATTGAAAAACCAACTTATGTATAAATCGGCACAGAATCTGTCATTTTTTGATGATTTTTTTGCATCTTATCAGCAGTTACTGATCGGCTTTGATGGCATTAAAACAATTGCCAATGGTGGCCAAACGACTGTGCAACAATTACAACAAAAGCTTACCGGCTTTCGTGGACAAAAGCTGGAGCTAAAAGAAGAGTTTGCTGAAATAGAACGCCAGCTTGCTAGTGAGCTCAAGCAAGCTGGCGCACAGGCAATCAGCCCTCAGGAGTTTAAGCAACTTAAAGCTTTACTGGATCAGGCTGAACAAATGCTGGGTGTATTGGCCAAGAGTGAACAGCAATACGAAAATTTGAACCAAGCGTTAGAACGAGAACTGGCTAATATTAATAATTTGTGGCTTGAGGAATATCGTGCCATTGAGCAGGTGCTGAATAAAATTAATCAGGTTGATTCCCCCTTAAAAATTGTGCCACAGTTCAAGGCCAATAAAGCGGCAATGCTCCAGTTTATACAGGACTTGTTCCGAGGTAGCCGAATTCGCGAGGCGACACTTCAAAGTGTTGTTAATGACTTTAGTGACTTTGCTGCCATGTGGCGAGAGAAAGATAAAGTTAAATCAGTACTTGCTGGTTCATTTGATACATTCTGGCAGTATTTTGAAGATAACCAGGATGCATTACTTACTTGGCAGGTACCTAATATCTTCACTATTGAATACCACGGAAAGGCCTTGGCTCATCACTCACTAGGACAGCGATCATCAGCATTAATGCTATTTGTTTTAAGCCAGCGAGAAAATGATGTTGTGATCATCGATCAACCCGAAGATGATCTGGATAACCAAACCATCTATAACGATGTCATCAAGTTAATTAGTCATTTAAAGCCAAAAACTCAGTTTGTGTTTGCAACACACAATGCAAATATCCCGGTATTGGGTGATGCGGAGCAGGTGATTGCCTGTGAGTATTTGGACGATCAAATCAATATAGTAAGTGGCAGCATTGATAGTTCAGATGTACAGCAACGTATTGTGGGAATTATGGAAGGTGGTGAAGAAGCCTTCGAGAAACGTAAGCAGGTATATGACGCATGGAAACCGAACAACTCTTAGGCATCATTGCCAATAGTGAAGATTCTAAACATCAGTTTAAAGCCAATATCACGCGCTCTGAGAGTTTGGCTCAGGAGATGGTTGCATTTAGTAACTCGCAGGGAGGTGTGATTCTGATAGGTGTGACGGATGACGGAGATATCGCAGGTCTAACGCCAGAAGATATGGGCCGATTGAACCAGCTTGTCTCTAATGCTGCTACAGACCATATGCGCCCGCCAATTTCCCCATTTACACAAAACATTTCGCTTCCTGATGGCATGGTAATGGTGGTATCCGTTGATGAGGGCATTAGCAAGCCATATATGGATAAGAATCTTCATGTGTATATAAAAAGTGGTGCAGATAAGCGTAAAGTGAATGCTCGAGAAGAATTGCTGCGTATGTTTCAACAGGCGGCGTTAGTGCACGCAGATGAGATCCCCGTTAATGGCTCCTCTGTCACAGATCTTGACCAAGAATTTTTCGATGAATTCTTTGAGCGAGAATTTGGTGAAAGCCTAGAAGAACAAGATATTTCTCGCTCTCAGATATTGGAGAATATGAACCTGGCCAAAGAGGGGAAGTTGAACATTTCTGGCGCGCTGCTATTTTCCTCTCGGCCACAAATCCGTTTACCTGTTTTTATCGTCAAGGCCGTTGCATTCCCCGGCGTTGATATTGAAGACGAGCATTACATTGATAGTCAGGATATCAATGGAAAACTGTCGGACGTTTTTCAGAAAGTGCTGGGCTTTGTGTTAACAAATATCAGGCATGTACAAAAAGATCAAAGTTTTAACTCTGTCGGTGAACCAGAGATTCCACGAATTGTTTTTGAAGAGCTTATTGCCAATGCGTTAATCCATAGAGACTACTTTGTATCTGCACCTGTCAAGGTATTGGTTTTCGCTGATCGTATTGAAATCATAAGTCCTGGGCACCTACCCAATAATTTAACTATTGAGAACATCAAGATGGGGAACTCGAATATTCGAAATCCAATCTTGGCGTCATTTGCTCCGAAAATATTGCCCTATCGTGGTCTTGGTAGTGGCATCAAGAGGGCAATTAAAAACTATCCACATATAGAATTTATTGATAATCGGGATGGGAATGCTTTTAAATCAATCATTAAGCGACCTACTAAGGGCGTTGTTGAATAAATCCCAATCAAGCTCTAATTGACAAAAAGCGGCTTCGACTTTTATCCTAAGCGCCACTTTTTGCTGATACCGCCTTGTCATGCCCTACAAACATAATGAATCTCAGCGAAATAAAATCAAAAAAACGACTTACAGAGTGACGAATTGGGCGGATTACAACCAGGCACTAAGAAAAAGGGTTCTGTCGCAACTTGCCTCACTTCTGGTACCTATCACCAGTCAGCCAGCTGAACTTCATCAAAATATCGGGTCTTATGTCCTCACATAAGATCAATATTTCGGATGCAGCATGGCCATCAGTTTTGCAAATAAACAAT
>JABSRQ010000154.1 GCA_013215055.1 Pseudomonadales bacterium
CCATGCCCGATAATTTACCTGTAGAGACGCCTAAACCTACGGCGACGTTATACATCAGGCTTTCATTGCGGGCATCGACATTCACCGACTGTGTCGTGATAGTAGAATCATTGATCTTGGCTTTACGTACCGTTTCTATATCGGTATGTACATAGGAAAGCCCCAGGTTGTTACCTTTACCTGCCTGAACCACACCGGCCACGGCGATGATGCGTTCACCTTCATGATTTCCGTAATCGATGGCCGAGCCATCATCATCGTTATCGGTGGTATGCACCTTGTTATTGTCATAGGCGGCAGCACCGCTGAAATCGAAACCTGAACCGGCATCATTGCTGGATTTTTTCAGGTCATCGAGAATGCTGTCCAGGTTTGTGACACGGCTACCCAGGGCGGTCAGATTTACCGTGCCCGAACTGGCCATGGTGATGGTGCTGGATTTAATAATCGCCTCAACATTGGAGCTGATTTGAGCGATGGCAAAACTGCCTACAAAACCCAGGGCGTTTTCTTCTTTACTCAGGCCTATTCCGGCGGCCCCTATACCGATATTGCTGACATTCCTGGCCGATACATCGGCGCTATGAAAACCTATCAAGGTGGAATCTTCAATACGGGCTTCAATAGACGGTTTGTCATCGGCCTGATCATCGATATTGGCATAGCTGATCGCCAGCCCTAAGCCTGCGGTACCGCCACCGTATAATGAACCGCCACCCACACCCATATCGGTGCTGTTATAGGCAGAAATTTCCAGCGCTTCGTTATTGGCATCACCATTGGCGGTGATGGTACTGCCAATTAAACAGGCAGCCGTTCTGTCTTTGGTTTCGGCAATGGATGCCGACACTGCGGCAGACACATCGGTGCCTGTGCCGCCATTTTTATTGACTGCAATGCCTAAAGCTATGCCTAAACGGTAACCGCTTTGCAGGGCTTGCACATTCACCGCACCGGCTGCATTCGCATCGGTGTTGTAAATCAGCGCTTCAACATTATTTTCCGAGATTTGATAAGCCACCGCACCGGCGATCGCTGCAGAATTTTTAGCCGGATCTTTGCCACCAAATAACAAGGCCGCAGCTCCGGAGAAACTCACCTGTTCGGTATTTTGCAGCGCCTGTACATTAATATCGGTTTCGTTATTGCCTGAGGATCTTAATACCAGATACTGCTGTGCATCCGAACCGTTTGTCGGTGTATGCCCCATCTCACTAAGGGTATTAATATCCGCCACATCGATGGCGATGGAACCCGCAGCAGATAAGGCAAAACTTTGCTGAGAACTGTCACCGGAATCTGCTTCATCACCCGAGGCACCATTACTACCGGCAGAACCTGCTGAACTCTCATCATCACCATTAGAGGCAGAACCATAGCTGCCCATAAAACCCTTGGTGGAATTATTCCACTTATTTTCAAAGGTTTTGCCGATGCCATCTTCATCAGATTTCTCGGTTTTCAACGCACCGGCTACCGCCAACGCACCGTGCAAACCGTAGGTACGTGAAACAACATTCACTTCATTAGTTGTGATAGATGGCGTTAATACCAGAGAGGAAGCCGCAGGTGCAGCCATAGAAGAGGCAAAATCGATGCTGCTATCATCGCCGCTGTTATCACCTATATAGGCCTTGGTATCCACATCTTGAAGATTGATAGCGATGGCCATGCCCACGGCATTTTCATCGGTCCAGGCGACAGCGCCGGCGGCTACCCAGTTATTCAACATCTGATCGGCCAAAACACTGACCTGATCGGCAACAATCTCTGCACGGCTATCGATGGAGGCATGGGTCTTATTTTTAAAGTTCAGTGTACCAGCAATGGCATTCACACCCAGGCCCGAACCCATGCCGGAGGTCGGCGTTATCACCACATGGAAATCTTCGGATACGGCTTGCACTTCTACATCACCAGAACCGGCGTCAATCTTGGATTCACCGATGCCGGCGATAGTATTGCCGTCATAACCGACATAAGTTACCGACGCACCTAATGATTTGGCATCATCGCCAGAGCTACCCGTCGCATCGGGAAATATCAGGAAGGTGCCCATATTACCGGCGATATGAATGCTCTCGAAACGGGTCTTGGCATCAACCGTGACCGACTCATCAAATTTCCACGTATATGTATGCTCACCCATAAATCCGAGATTATCGACCTGGGTGAAAGACACTTCAAAACCATTATCGGCATCTGCCGTCGCTGTGATGACAACATCATCACCTATCCAGGCCTTGGTATTATGTGAAATATCCAGGTAGTTAAGAGAACCCGAACCCGAGCTGCCCTCGGCATCACCGGTGGCATTGGCAAAGGTGGTTAATAGATTGTTGGCAAGACCGGCACTGTTATTGAAGGTATCGGCAGCTTTTTGCAGAAACTCCATGATGTCGGAAATTTCAGCCCATTCATCATAGGTGATATCGATGGGATGAATATTGTAGGCACCAACCCCAACATTGTTGGCACTGATGGTGACACCGTCACCGATCTCGGCGACAGAGTCATTATCGCTGAGTAAAATATTGAAGGCTAACGATGCAGAATTTTCTGCTGTAGGATGATCCGAGGTACCATTACCACTGGCCACCGCCGATTCTGCAGACGAGCGGAATTCACGATTTTGTAATTCACTGACCACCAGCACATCGCCAGAGGCATCAATATCAGGCGCCGCGATACCGGCTTCACTGGCACCAATATATGCATAGGCCTCATGATCGGCTTCGGTAATCGAGAAGGCCGCACCAAATTTAAATTTCACCGAACCACTGTTGGAACCACTGCTAAATGCCTTGGTCAATAAACCATTAGGTGTCTTGCTGGAAACAAAGGTCTGCACCTTATCCATCGCATTGATAGCCGCACCACCGATGGTACGCATCACAACCGAGCTACCCACCTGGGAAGAGCTGTGTACCCTGTGGCCATTATTTCTATCGACAGAAGCGACCAGGATATTGCCGGCCTGCTCGCCGCTCTTTAAACCTGAGCCCAGTGTTGCTGTTGTATTGGTATCAAAATTACCATAGGCGATACCCGCCCCCATGGTGGTACTCTTTAAACCATAGGAGGTGGCAGAGACATAAAAGTCATTCTGGTTATCCGCCGTCACCGTAAGGTTTCTGGCATCCAGCGTCACGCCGCTATCAATCTTGGCCGTGGCATCTACATTGGCCTCGCCGATAGTCACGGCTGCCGACAATTTATTGGTATTACTGGCATTAATTGATAAAGAACGTACCGCCAGAGCCGCTTCATTATGTGCGGTTACCGATAAATCATTACCGGCCTCTACCGTGGCACCTTTTTGAATATGGGTTGTACTATCCACATCCACAGCACCATAAACAAAAGCTACCGCCGCACCACCGGAGATTATCTGTACCGCAGGATCACTGGCAACGGCCGACGCTACAGAGGCCAAGTCGATATCACCAGAGGCCTTGATATTTGCAGTGCTGCCAACGGTGACATCGGCAATCGCATTGGCTTCAACCAGGTTCATCGTTATACCGGTCATCAACGATGTACCGGCCGTAGTTGCAACCCAGGCGCCTAAATCGTCGGTAAATGACGCACTGGCATCGGCTGTAGCGATGGCAGAGATATTCTTGGCGGTAATAGCCCCATTTAAGCTGATGCTTGCTGCGGTTGATACCGAGCCCTGGCCCACAGAATCAGAGTGAGATGCTGTCAGTGTCACATCGCCATCACCGGTGGTGGTATTAACATCACTATCATTGGTATTCAATAAACCGGTATTGGCTAAGGTGATATCCGGCGCAGTGATAGTAATATCGCCTGCACTGCTTCCCGCGCCATCGGCATTGATGGTGCCGCCGATAAAAACTTCACTGCCGGTCACGGTGACATTTTTGGCCGTGGTTTCCTGTCCAACGGTGGTTTTCACCAGATCGCCAGTTAAGATCAGATTACCTTCAACATCGAGATCACCAACAATAAGCACGTCATCAACGCCTGCATCGGTGACTGTCGTTCTGGAGTATTTATCCGCCAGACGAATATCATTATCGCCTGCTGCGATGGTGATACTGGAATCCCCTGTGACGGTGATTTTATCCGCATATATATCACCGGCCAGTTCTATATTGCTAGCATCCAGAGAAATATCGGCAACATTCAAACGTGTATCGGTTTCACTGGTATCCAATAGCGAGGCCGCATTCAGCGCTATAGTATCGGCTGAAATAGAGATGCCTGCATTAGCCAATAACGCACCGTCTATATGCACGGTACCGCCTTTTGCCGTCAGCATAATCGTGCCGGTATCACCGTCGACGATTAACTCGGTAGGCAGAGTGATATTGCCGACGTTTACCGCCGCATTGATGGTATAGGTTTCACCGACAATGATGGCACCTGTGGAATTTGCCCCATCTGCATCATCTTTATCGACGGTAATATCTTTGGCGTAGATTTCCACGCCTTCTTTGGCATAGATACGGCCCTGAATTTTGACCACACCGGTACTGGATACTGCAAAGGTAGGATTGGCTCCATTAAGTACATCGAGTTTATCCTGAAAAACCTGAGAAGCTCTGTCTTCTCCCAGCAATGCAGTAATTTGAGATTGTTCCGGGGTACGAATACTCAGTTTACCGACATTGACAACACCACTGGCTCCGACCAAAAAGCCTGAGGCGCTGATAAAGGTGACATTGCCACCAAGACTGCCATTTTTATAAGAATTCATGATGCCGTGCACGGCTGGGGTTTCCGTGCCTTTGATCACATTAACAAGCTTCTGCTGCTGATTGGAACCATCTTCATCAAAATGCAGATTAACCGTATCGTTGGTACCGACCACAAACGTGTTAAAGACGTTAATCGCGGTATTGCCTGAAGTCACCTTGGAATGCACATCATGCACCCCACCATCGGTATCCACCTCGGTAAAAGCACTATCCACTGTCAGCGTGGTATCCACCGCAAAAGCACCGGAGCTAAATACCGCGCCCATGGCAGCGGGTAATGCCCCCGCTTTAACGGACAAAGCCCTGCGTTTCTGCAAGGCTTCGTTTTTCATTTCAAGTACCTGTTGACGGCGGTACTGCGCAATTGCTTTAGTCAGTGCTTTTGGTCGAAAGCTACCCATGACGATATTCCCCAATGAGCATCATCCTTGACGCATCGTTTAAAACTTTTTTATCTTATTTGATCAAACTTACGCTGCAGAGTTGTCTTCAACATCATTCTGCTGGCGTTTCACTAAGCGACGAATGGCACCTAGTGAATGCATATGTGCATAAGACCAAGCTAACCAACCTTGTTTAAACCAGTTATTCACCTGATCTTCAGACAGCTGACCCAGCTTTTCTTCATCGATGATATATAAGCCTTCTAAACGCAGAGGTTTATCTTTTTCAACCATCACCTGTACATTAAAAGCCTTAAATAAATCACTTTCTTTGGCAGCTTCACAGAAGGCCCGGGTGTGTTTGTGTTGGGCATCAAAATGATTCAAGAAATTGATGGCATTACTTAAGGCTTCTGAGTTTTCACCCTCTTCATTAAACAGGGCCTTACCATCATCACTCTCAAAATGAGGCGCTTTGGCATCGAAGCAGACTGTGCCCTCATCCGTTAATGCAAAAGGGTAACGGCGAATAAACGCAGGAATATAGATATCATCCCACTGGCCTTTATCGTCAACCAGGTGATGATCACCATCCAATAAAGACAACAGGGCTAACGGGAAATACTCACCGTTATCATCTTTACTGAATAACACCGGGTAATCACGGCTGGCTTCAAAAAATTCGATGCCAGTCAGAGGCACTGAATTGGTATCTTTCGTGAAACCGTAATCCTTTTGCGCAGTGAATTTAATGGCTTTATGCTGTTCGCGGTTCAATGCAACAGGCTCTTTGTAAAACAATAAAGTACTCATAAAAGCTACGGCTCGATAGTTGTTTTTTTATAGGTATTATGTCTAAGGCTTAGCGCCTTTTATAACGACGAATTATATAATAATGTATGCATTAGCCACATATAAAATTTGATTATTTTTTATCCAGGTCACACTTTTATTTTAGCGGCAGTATTATCAACAAAAAACTCAAATAGTTTCAAAACGTTACATAACTGAATCTTATTTAATACTCAAAACATTCATGTTAATTGCATTCTTAACAATGAGTATTTGCTTCTAATTTTTAACCCAACACCCACTAGGAAAAGCATAAATACCTACAGGCTTTTTATTACTTATTCAGCCTAAGCATCACATTAGATATAACTGAAAGGTATTACAGCACACACTTTCAAAGGTACCTAGAGGCAACCCTAAAAACCCCCTAAAAACCCCCTAAACAACGCTACTCCAGAAAATACAGCACCATAAATTGAAGCCCATATGATACATATCCCCCCTAGCACCTGACATGCAGCATAATTAATATGCATACAGATAAACCGGCCTTACCTTGCAGAAATTTTGTTTTAGCGATAATTATGCATGACAAATCTATGATTTCATGAATACTTAGCAGGCTAAGAATTCATGCATTAACATTTAACACCAAAGGGCACACATGGTTGAACTGGCCGTATTAATTGACAAGGTAATCGTGCATAAGATCAGCTTAGATAAAGAGAAAAGCATTATTGGGCGCTCTAAATCCGCGGACATTCCTATCGACGATACCCGCGTCAGCGGTCAACATGCCCAAATCACCTGTTTAACAACATCAGGTAAGCCCAGAGAGATTCAGGTACGCATTGAAGACCTTAACAGCACCAATGGCACCTTTGTTAACGAGACCAGAATCGACACAACCTACCTAAACCATAACGACAGCATTCGCATAGGTACAACTCGCTTTAAAATCATCTTCCCTCATATCAACCAAACCTTTATCGAAGCCACCATGATCGAGGACACAGAACAAGAAATAAGTGACGGTAAAAATAAAGCTATCAAGCTAAGCTTTAAAGAAGTTCAAATCTTGCATTTGATCAATCAGAGTAAAAAACGCAAAGAAATTGCAAGAGAGTTAAATCTCTCAGTACACACCATTTCAGACTACATTAAGAATATCTATAAAAAACTCGAAGTGAGCTCAAGACATGAAGCTGCTGAAAAAGCCAAACGCCTAGGTATTCTCGATTAAGCCCTCGATGCACCAGACCTAAGCAGAACCTAACCCTCCCCTCCTTAAACAGCAGACATTAACTATCAACAACATTGATGCCGCGATAATCAGCAGGTAACATACAGCGCTTTAAAATCCGCTTCAGCCGAGCCGGCAGCCAGGGTTATCACCATGCAAAATGAACAAACCTCCAACAGCTTTCTTGATTTGATCAGCTCAAGACGCTCAATTCGCGCCTACCTTCCTGAACCTCTGGATCAAGCTACGCTGGAAAGCATATTCAACACCGCACAAACAGCCCCCTCCAGCTGCAACACGCAACCTTGGCAGGTCGGGGTTGTTAGTGGCGCTGCGCGAGATAGGGTACAGACTAAATTAGAAGCCGCAGTTATGAGCGGTGATTTTCAAATGGACTTTCCTTTTGATGGCACGTATCACGGCATCTACAAAGATAGACAACATGATGCTGCGATGAATCTGTATACCGCGATGGGGATAGCGCGCAGTGAAAAAGATAAACGTAATGCCGCATTCATGCGTAACTTTGCGTTTTTTGATGCGCCGCATGTCGCTTTTTTGTTTTTACCCGAAGCTTTTGGCATACGCGAGGCCGCAGATTTAGGTATGTATGCACAAAACCTAATGCTATGCATTCAAGCCCACGGTTTGGCCAGCTGCCCTATGACCGCATTAAGCTTTAATGCTCCTGCTGTGCGTGAAGAGCTGGGATTTGAAAACGATCAAAAGCTGATGTTTGGTATCGTTTTTGGCCATGAAGACACAAACCATAACGCCAATAAAGCGCGTATAAAACGCGCGCCATTACACGATGTCGTGACCTTTGCCGAATAAGGCTACAAGCTAAAGGAATACAGCCGGGAAATGCCTAAAAAAAATCCGTTTGATAAAAGTGAAGTCATACAGCTTATCGGCATGATGCTAGCGATTACCATCGTCACCGCAGGTATTTGGTTACGTAATCGTCACGCCGATAAAACTGCGCCCGACCTCGATGCCCAAATCCCCAGCTCACGTATTCTACCATCGGGTGATATTGAGGTAACATTAAAATCAAAAAGAAATGGCCATTACACGTTTATCGGTGAAATCAATGGCCAGCCGGTGACGTTTTTCTATGATACCGGTGCCAGTCGTGTTGCAATTCCTGTGCCCGTGGCCAATTACCTGGAATTAACCAAGGGTTACCCTTCCCAGACGCATACCGCAAACGGGACAACCACCAGTTTTTCGACCCGGCTCAATCAAATCAAGGTTGGCGACATTGAACTACATAATATTCCTGCCGGCATCGTTAAAGGCCTGGAAGGAAAACAGATTTTGTTAGGCATGTCTTTTTTGCGCCATGTTGAAATCAGCCAAAGCAATGGCATGCTGAAACTGACTCAACACAGCAATCATGAAGCCAACAAATAACCCATCAGCTAATTTAAATTCTGGCCACCATCATCCATTTTCTCGGGGCGCGTCCAATAGTTATATTGCGGCGTCCAGCCTTCCGCATCCAAGCCAGCTAAACTCAATAAATGCCAGATGGGATAGCAGTAATTGTTCGCGGTGTTTATCGTCTTTGAATTCTATATTGCTGGCTATAAGTTCACGTGCGTAATCACGCTTCTTTCTAGCATTAGCGAGTGAAACTTCAGGGTATGAACCAAAACCAATGCTAGTCCGTGATTTTGTGTGGGGTTTATAATAATCAAATATCCACGTTTTAAAACCATTCGGCTTTACTCTTAACAATAAACCGCCACCATCACTAAGCTTAAAAACTTTTTCTTTTGGCTTTGCTTGTTTTACTTCTGTATTAGTTAGTGGTTTTGTTAATTTTGCCATTTTGGAGTACCGCAACTTGATAGATTTGTCTGGTACTCCTAAAAGTACTCCTAAAAAGTGCGGATGTCACGGAACGCTATGAAATAGCAATAGACATAAAAAAACCCGAGAAGCTTGTTAATAAAGGCTTTACGGGTTCTTTTAGTGGGTTATTAAACCCTAATTTGGTGCTCGCTACGGGACTCGAACCTGTGACACCTTGCATGTCATGCAAGTACTCTAACCAACTGAGCTAAGCGAGCAGCTGTTGATAAATCAACGAGGGCTATGTTAGCCCCTGAACAATCGCCTTGCAAGTGCTTTTATCTAATTCATTGAGAAATAAGTATTACTTGCTGATTAAAGCAACGAAGTGGCTAAATATAGTGCTAAGCAATTAAAGTGTTGCTACCTGACTCGTCTCTTCTTGTGCCTGTATGTCATTTTTAATGCGTTGTTGAATGACCTGTAAGCGCCAAGCAAGTAATATCGCAGCGGTTGTTAAGCCAATAATAAAACCTATCCAAAAACCATACGGACCCATTTCAGGGACAATCCAGTCTGTTATTCCTAGGATCAAGCCAACGGATAAACCAACGACCCAATATGAAACAAAGGTAATATATAAAATAGATTTGGTGTCTTTATAACCGCGTAATGCCCCTGCTGAAATCACTTGAATGGTATCTGAAAACTGATACACAGAAGCAAGTAACATTAAACTCGCCGCTAATTCTATAACGGGTGCCTCAGTACTATAAATACCGGCAATTTGTGTTCTAAACAGCACAGTGATTAACGCGGTAAAACAAGCGAGTGCTAAGCCAAGTATTATCGAATATTTTGTATAGTCTCTGGCTTGTTTAAAGTTCTTATGGCCAACGGCATAACCTACTTTAATGGTTGTCGCGATGGCAATACTTAGCGGTACCATAAAAATTAAGCCGGTAAAGTTTAAGGCAACTTGGTGGCTGGCGACAACTTGCGCGCCAAAAGGCACTAATATGATAGCGACAATGGCAAAGAGGCTAACCTCAAAAAGTAGTGATAAAGCGATAGGAATGCCTAAGGCAAGAATTGCTTTTATTTCAGCTAACACTGGCCAATAAAAGGCACTAAATAAGTTGGCTTGTTTGAGTACTTTTGAATAAAAGCAATAAATAAGCATACTGATACACATAGACCAGTAAACTAACGCCGTTGCTAGGCCACAGCCGGCACCGCCAAGAGCGGGCATACCAAATTCTCCATAGATAAATATATAGTTTGCTGGAATATTTACCAGTAAACCTATAATGCTGATTATCATGGTCGGTTTAGTGTATGAGAGGCCTTCTGAATAGTTTCTTAGCACCAAATATATGCAATAGCCTGGCGCGCCCCAGACAATAAAGCCTAGATAGTCAAACATCAATGCTTCAAGATTGCCTTCTAGCGTAACAAGTGGTGCAACTATCGGGGTGAGTATGTAGTACAGGCCTATTAATGATATGCCAAGTAGCAAAGCTATCCACCCGGTTTGATAAGTTTGCTCTACCACATCAGTGTATTTCTTTGCACCAGAAAGCTGAGAAACAATAGCCGCCAGCGCCATAATTAATCCGTAGATGGTCAATATCAGTGGTAGCCAAATACTATTTGCCACCGCCACTGCGGCTAAGTCAGTAGCACTGACGCGTCCAGCCATGACAATATCGACAAAACCCATTAAGTTCTGAATTAATTGGGCAATTAAAATGGGGTAAGTCAGTTTTAATAAGCTTTTACTATGAGTGCGGAAGTCAGCTAGGTTCATGTCATCGGTAACTTTAATAAAGGGGGAGGGGGAAACGATTATCGAGCATCGTTAAACTGACAGCATAATAGATGAGATAGCTTGAGCAAACAAGGCAAAAAATGTCGAAAAAATAAGGAATGCATTGCTTTATAGCGACAATTAACTCAGCAGTGCATGTGGCTTTTAAAGGTGTGGTTAGAATACTTGTTCATCATCACTATCAACGGTTAATTGAATGGTCTTTCTATATTCATCTATGTGTAAATGGTAGTGAATTTCCATGCAACACGCAGGGCATTCATCGTAATAGTCTTGATCACCAGCAGAAGCATCTAACGTTGCGTGCAAATGGTGGCCACAGTGAGGACAAGTAATGCGTTTTTCACTGAGTTTATTAATCATATAGCCTCCATAAATAAAGGGTGAAAAGGTTTTAGCGCTTCT
>JABSRQ010000155.1 GCA_013215055.1 Pseudomonadales bacterium
ATTACTTTATTCGACTTTGATCAATGCGGTTATGGATACCGGTCATTTGAAATTGGAAAGTTTATATCTTCAATTCACCGGAGAAAGACGAAGAATCACATGGCCCAAGCACTTATCGATGGCTATCAGCAAGTACGGCAGTTAACGGAAGAGGAGCTTTTGGCAATACCTTATTTCGAAGTTATTGCAGTCATATGGGTAATGGCCATTCATGTTTACAATGCCGATAGGATCGGCCATAAATCGCTAGAAAAGCGCTATTGGGATCAACGGCTCGCAATACTTAATGAATTGGAGCTGCTTTTGCCTGACAAGCTTGACGCATTAGCAGGACAATGAACACTGCGGGTATTGCATTTATTCATTTCTGAAATGTATCAGCAGCTGGTCATGACACAGGCTGTGTGAAAACCACATTTCATAATTTCTTTTCGTGCGGACAGTTGCCTGCTTTTTTTCTTCAAGAGAATAAATGTATATGAAGACGCTCTCGTGTGCGTTTTAGCCCTCAATTTTCTATGTGAATGTTCTTTATTTACGTTTTCACACAGCCTGGACACTAACCGGCCTTTGATTGGCCAATTAACTTGTTCCAAAGAAACTATACTGGATAAGAAAAGATGGATGGAATGATTCGATATAATAAAAATACACTGAAGTATTCCGTTGAAAAACACTGTTAGGCTCTATCAATAGTAAAGAAGGGGACTTTAGGTGATGGGTATATTTGAAATAGCATTAATCTTATCTGCTTTTCTATGTTCTCTGGTAGCGGGCTTCCTTTTTGCGTATGCGATCGTGGTAATGCCAGGCATAAAAAATTTAAACGACAGTGAGTTTATTAGAGCTTTTCAGGTTACAGATCGCATTATCCAGAATAATCACCCTATATTTATGCTGGTCTGGGTAGGCTCGGCTATTGCTATAATAGTTTTGGCTCTTTCTGGCATTGGAAAGCTGCAAGGTGTTGACCTTATTCTTTTAGCCTTGGCCACGCTTGCGTACGTTATTGGCGTTCAAGTATCGACTATTGCCATACACCTGCCGCTGAATAACAAATTGCAAACACTAGATGTCAACACGATGAGCGAAACTGATATAAAAGTAGCGCGTAATGACTTCGAATCACGCTGGAATAGTTCAAATTTAATCAGAACAGCTATAGCTAGTTGCGTATCCGTTCTACTAATAATACTGCTGTTTAGGCAGTGATAACGTCATGGTATTTAGCTGCAAGCCTAACGCAAAGCAATGAACGAGGTCTTGAGTGAAGCAGCACCTTTTTGCAGAAAAAACACAAAAAATCTGCCACTTTACCCAAACCAGTAATTGCGGCGTTATCTATTTCCATTAAAACTAAGGTGGAATTCTGTGTGCAGCCGCTACGTGTCAAAACCAGCCGGTCAATTTTTTGAGGTCTTGGTATACTGTTAGCCAGCAAGGAGGCTTAAACCGACCTTGAGATATAAGCCCTACAACACCGTATTTCGTCAAATCAGGAATGTATTGCAATGCTTTAAATAAGAGGAGTCCAGTCATGCTGAGCACTCGTGATCAAAAAAATATTAAATCACCTCTGTAGATCCAAAGAAATTCTACTTCCAGTTTTACAGTTACCTGAAGCGCATGCGCCACTCAATAGTAAGGAAGAATACCTAACAGTTAAAACATCCTTCTAATCTCAGCATGCCTTAACGGTATTCCTCGACCTCTTTGTTTATTCTCTATTTAATAAAAATAGCCAATCTAGCGAGTTAGCCTTATATTCGGTTACTGACTATAACTTCTGATTTTTAATCACATGAAGTACTTCCATAGTAAAATTCCACTACTTAAAGCAAGATATACTGGCTGTTATATGACTCATATAGACGTCCCTATGGACTAGCAGTATCCTTTAAGCATATGAATAACTGATATATAATCCAAACTATTGAATAATCAATATTAAAGGGACTTATATGCATTTATTTAAACTTCTTACGCTTACCGGCTTAACCGTTCTAGTCTTTAGTGCTTGCTCATCTGATAGTGACAGTCATTCTCCCCAGACTGAGGTTACACCTGCACCTGCACCTGCACCTGCACCTGCACCTGCACCTGCACCGCAATTTGCATCGAGTGATGAGTTTCAAGCAACTACTTATACGTCATTCTCTCAAAATAGCCCGCGTATCGCGATGGGAATAAATGGTGATTTTGTCGTAACGTGGAATAGAGGTCATGATGGAGATGGAATTGGAATTTACGCTCAGCGCTATGATTCGGCTGGCGTCGCGCAAGGTGAGGAGTTCCAAGTCAATACTTATACAGATGATCATCAACTCTATCCCAGTATCGCTATGGATCTAAGCGGTAATTTCATTATCACTTGGTATAGTGAGGGGCAGGATGGGAGCAGTTACGGTATTTATGCTCAGCGTTATGATTCTACAGGAGCTGTTCAAGGTGAGGAATTTCTAGTTAATACCACAACTTTTGGTGGTCAGCAGCATCCGAGTGTTGCAATGGATAATTCGGGCAACTTTGTTATCACTTGGCAAAGCAGGAGCTTGATAGCAGCTGAAGGGAATGATATTTATGCGCAGCGTTACAATGCTTCTGGTGTAGCTCAGGGAGATGAATTTCTAGTAAATACTTATATCGCTGGTCAGCAGAGAAATCCTAGAATTGCTATGGATCCTGATGGAAACTTTGTCATAACTTGGAGTAGTGAAGGACAAGATGACAGTGGCGCCGGAGTATATTCTCAACGATTTGATTCAACGGGAGCTTTTTTAGGTTCTGAATTTCAAGTGAATACAGCTGAGGCAGATGATCAGCACTATCCTGAAATTACAATGAATACGAGCGGAGACTTTATAATTGCCTGGAGCAGCAATCTTCAAGATGGTGATGCTCATGGCGCCTATGCTCAACGCTATGATTCAGCCGGTAAACCGATAAATTCAGAATTCCGAGTAAATACCACAACGACAAGCAATCAATTCTTATCCAGCCTATCAATGAATAGTCACGGTAATTTTGTGATAGCTTGGACCACTGAATACGAGCAGTCTGGAGATGCTTACGCTCAGCGCTATGATTCAGACGGCAGCCCCGATGGAGATGAGTTTCAAGTCAACACTTACAACAGCAGCTACCAAGTGTCTCCCAATTTAGTTATGGATGATAATGGTAATTTTGTTATCGCCTGGAGTAGCGATGGGCAGGATGGAAACAAACATGCTATTTTTGCTAAGCTCTATTTCTATGAATAGCGTTATTTAAATAAGCGTGATGAAATTCAGTTAAAGTCGTTTTTTTGCAAATAACGGTTCTGGTTTCAAAGCAATTATATTTCGAATGCTCTACCTGGGGGGACAGTTTGTCTTCCCAGTAAACGAGCAGTATTCTGGAGTTTTGCCTAAGCATAATCACATATCAATTATTTAATAAAAATAACCGACCTAACAGATTAACGTTAATAGAGTCCAACAATACTATTGAAGAGATTTAAGTCTTAAAACTCTCCGAATAAAATTTGGCAATGCATTTAACACACGAAAAAATACGGAATTAATTTTCTTATATCCTACGGCAACTTTAGCCTCTCTGAAAGCTTAGATTTTCTTCATTCTAGAGTTGCATCAACAGCTGCAGTTGACACGAAGGCGCCCCTTTAGCTGGAGGTGCATCCAAGGTATATTTCAATCTGCTCTGACATTTTCAGAGCATCTTCTACCTCACACCGGTTTGTCGAAATCGTAATAGTCTTCCAGTTCCTTTATCTGTTCCGCCGAAAGCGACGCTACGGCCAGAACTACAGAGGTTTTCTCTGCATCGGCCATCTGAGCTTCCGCCAGCATCCGCTAGATCAGATCGTCGGGCACAAAACTGCTCGCGGTAAATACCAGCAGGGTGACCCAGATTTAGATAGGCACTAAGCAGCAAACGTTTTCTAAAGTACGCACAAGCATGCTGATCTTCCTTGTTTCCCTGTTCCCCTGCTTCCCTGTTCCCCTGCAGCCTGTTTATGTTTGACGCTTGCCTTCTGAGTTCACGACTGTTTTGTTCTATGCTTAGGAAAACAGCACTCATTATTCAATGTTTTTAGCCATTGCCGGTACCTTTACAGGGATACGTATGTAACGACGTACGCAAGGAGGAAGTATCGGACAACATCAGGAATTAGATCATGTCTATCTCCAATACCCTGCAAAGCTTCCTTAACAACAAGCACATCAACTACCAGTTGGTGAAACATCCCTACAGCGAAACCTCGTTTGACTCGGCCGTCTCCGCGAACGTGCCCGCCAAGCGCGTGACCAAAGCGGTTATTCTCAAGGATGACGACGGCTATCTGATGGCGGTGGTCCCCGCCGATAAAGATGCCAACATCGAGTCAATCAACAAAAAACTGGGACGTATGCTGATGCTGGCAGATGAAAAGGAACTCGATATCCTATTCAGCGATTGTGCCCATGGCGCGATCCCGGCCATTGGCGAAGCCTTCAACCTCAAGGTGATCTGGGATGACATGATTGCCAAAGAACCCGATTGCTACATTGAAGCGGGTGATCACGTCGACCTGGTCTACCTTTCTCACCAGGATTTCATGACCCTGATGCAAAACCAAGCTCACGGGGCTATTTGCCACTGACCCGTGACATAGACTTGCAACATAAACGCTTGAGCACGACGGGGCGTATCTCGTTTCAGCAACGTCGCCCCCTTTTTTCCTTCGGTCCAAGCTGTGCATTTTGAAGACGTTATGCCAGCTTTACGCTGATCAAACAATTTGCCGATGGTACGATGAAATTTTCTATGCCAGACAGCGGCATTGGCTTAGTGGATGTGAGAGACGTAGCCACAGCACATATTCAAGCGGCAGTGCGCCCTTAGGCGACAGAACGGTATATTACCAGCGGTATCAATAGCATCTTGCTGAGTATTGCCGATTATTTACGCCCACAGTATCGGGCAGAATATCCTCTACCCAAATCGAATACCCCCCAAGTTTTTAGTGTGGTTAATGGCCCCTTTTGCGGGTGTGTCGCGTGAGTTTGTTAAGCGTAATATAGGTTTTGTACTTAAAGCCGATAATAGCAAGAGTATTAATGAGCTGGGTCTAACGTCTGCGGCTATTGATAAGGCGGTCATCGCGATGTTTGAACAGATGCATAGACATAAACATTTTGAATAAGAACGTTATCCAAGGGCGCGTCTTTCCACACAGTTGGTAGATGCGTCCATGATTGATGAGTTCTTGGTTTTCAACGAGAAGCCATTTAAAGCTCCAGGGCTAAAGGAAATTAACGGGCCGCATCCCGGAAAATCAGAAAATACCCTTTAGCCAAACTTTAAGCATCTCCAGTTTTTCTGTCCCTTCTAATGCCGGCGGGTAGCATAGGTAACAGGCTGGCTCCATTGTGTAGTGTTCTGCGTTTAAACTCACCAGGCGGCCTTCATCCAGATATTTCTGCGATAGAGGCAGCATGCCCAGTACCAGACCTAAGCCCATTTCAGCGGCAGATATCGCGGCATAATAGCTATCAAAATGCATATGGGTAAAGCTTGAGATATCGATATCAAAGGACTCTGAAACATAGGCCCAATCATCGGTATGTGTTCTGGAGTGGATTAATTGAATATCGCTAAAGTCTGCAAAGCTTTTTCTTTTTTTAGCGTTTAATACCTCAGGAGCGATCATGACGGTGGCTGTTAAGTCACAGAGCTTATAGCTATTAAGCCCCGGCCAGTTGCCTTCACCTACGCGTATAGCCGCATCTATCCACTGCGCTTCAAAGTCTGCCAGTTCATCCGAGGTTTCAATGCGAAGATCGATATGTTTAAAGCGCTGCTGAAAATCCGGAATCTTCGGGATTAATAGATCCAGCGCTATTTGTGCCATGGTGGATACCCTAAGAATAGGACGCTCGCGTGAGCTATAGAGCCGGTGATAACTGCTTTTGTAGGTTGCCAGTAGCTGTGCAGCGATAGCGTAATATTCCAATCCTAGCTGAGTCAGTACGATTCCCCCCGCTTGCCTGTTAAAGAGTGGCTCATCCATTAATGATTCCAGCGTCTTAATCTGCTGGCTAACGGCCGAGGGTGTCACATTTATCTCTTCGGCCGCTTTTTTAAAGCTTAATAATCGTGCGGCCGCTTCAAAGGCGGGCAACAGTTGCAGGGGCGGAGGAGTACGTTTCATAGTGTTTATAGGTTAGCAGGGCTAATTCAAATGATAAAAAAAAGGCGTAAATTCTGAGTATGATTAAGTAATTCTAATCTGGTCGTTAATATTTCTCGTTTGCCAACCCTAGCACTGAAATCTAATCTAGGGCAATCAAATTCAGAGGAGAATGTAATGAGTCAGCCAAATAATCTTTCTAGCCCTGTTACGTTAAACAGTGGTATCACCATTAAAAATCGTTTTGTAAAAGCGGCAACCAGCGAGCAATTAGGTGACAAAAATCACGATCCTAAGCCTGCTCTTTCTACCGCTTATGCACGATGGGCCGAGGGTGAGGTGGGCCTCAGCATTAGCGGTAATATCATGATCGATAGAACGGCATTGGGAGAGCCGGCAAACGTCGTATTAGATGAAGACAGCGATCTAAACAAATTTCGCCATTGGACCCGTTCGGCGACTAAAAATGGCACGCATTTATGGGCACAGCTTAATCATCCCGGCAAACAAAGCCCCAGTGTGCTATCCAAAAATCCCGTAGCCCCTTCGGCTATCCCTTTAGAGTTAGATATGAAGGGCGTATTTAATACACCCAAAGCGTTAACGGAAGACGAAATTTGGGTCTTAATCGATAAGTTCTCGCACGCAGCAAAGCTGGCCAAATCGGTAGGTTTTACCGGTATTCAAATTCATGCCGCCCATGGTTATCTTATTAGTCAGTTTCATTCGGCTAAGCATAATCAGCGTAACGATCAATGGGGCGGCAGCCTTGAAAATAGAATGCGATTTGTGCTTGAGGTCTATAAGGCCATTCGCAAAGAGGTAGGTGATACGTATCCCATAGCCGTAAAATTAAATGCAGGGGATTTCATCAGTGGAGGTTTTAGCGAGGAGGAATCCATGCAGGTGGCACAGAGCCTGGCCGACGCGGGTGTTGATTTGATAGAAGTCTCAGGTGGTACCTATGAAAGTCAGGCGATGGTTGACCCGAATGAGGCCCCTATAAAAGTCAGTACAAAAAATAGAGAGGCGTATTTTTTACACTATGCCGAGGCCATTAAACAGAACCTATCCATCCCTTTAATAGTCACTGGTGGCTTTAGAACCGCACAGGGCATGTTAGATGCGATTAACACAGGCGCCACCGATTTTATCGGTTTGGCCAGGCCATTGATGCTTTATCCTGATCTACCGATTCAAGCGATGAATGACAAGCAGGCAACATTTGATGTGAAAAGACCAACAACCGGATTTAAAAAAATAGATAAAACACTGATGGTTGATTTAGCCTGGTGGGAAGAGCAAATTCATCTAATGGGAAAGGGCCAGGAGCCTCAGATTAACTTTTCTCCGTGGCTGGCTGTTTGGCGTAACTTTTTACGCATTGGAGCCATGGCCTTTAAACAAAGGCGTGTGTGATTGTAACTGATAGGTTAAATCACACGCTGTTGTGGACTTTCCATATGTTCACATAGCCTCATCTTTTCATTGGAAGGGGGTAGAGTGTAAACTCGCATATACGCTGCTGTTTAAAACGTCTAACACCTTCTCTCTAAGCCACAATGTTTCTGGGTCACGCTGATGTCTAGCATGCCATGTCATCGATATAGGCCCAGGGGCCAGGTCAAAGGGCAGTTTTTTTATAACGAGCTGACCTTTATCCACACTCTCTATAATAACCGGCAAGGGGATGGTCGTGATCATATCCGTATTGATCAATAACTTGGGAATGTTATAACAATGGTTAACGGTCATGGCGATTCTACGGTTTAAGCCCTGCTGCTGTAATAGCGTATCGACACCACCAGAAGCCTCACCAGATAGCGATAACAGTAAATGCTCTGCCGCAGCGAAGCATTCCAGGTCTAAATCCTGCTCAGCCAGTGGATGATCGGGGCGCATCGCACATACAAAGTGATTATCAAACAGGTGCTGGCTTTGTACCTTGGAATAGCTGCCTTCAAAATAATCCAGCACCATGTCCACATCGGCATTCAGTAATAAACCTTCACCGTTAACGGTATAAGGCACGGCGTGAATATTGACCTGTGGTGCTTCAGCCTCAATCAGTTGGCGTAAAGGTAGCCAGAATAAATCAGCCATCCAATCGGTGACCGCTATACGAAAAGTACGTTTGAGTGTGGCAGCATCAAATGCCTGTTGATCGGTAGCGAGTCGAATAGACTCTAACGGTCCACAAATATCTTGCCATAACTTATCTGCATAAGGGGTTGGGCGTATGCCACGGCCTTGTTTTACAAATAAAGGATCCTTCCAGACATGACGCATACGCGAGACGGCGTTAGAGACCGAGGGTTGTGTCATCGCTAGGCGCTCAGCGGCAGCGGTAATGGACTGCTCTTGCATGATGGCATCAAAAATCACCATTAAATTAAGATCGAGATTAGCCATAGAACACTGCGTATTGAAAGGGATGCACATCAGTATCGTCAAATACATTGATTACATCAATGAATATTATACAAATCATCAATTAGACGATATGTATGGGTTTTGGCAAAGTAGCGTCATCGGCTAAGCAAGTCATACATCACTAGCCTAAACCACTAAGCCAGAACAAAGGAATTAACATGCAAGCTGTCTATATCGAACAATACGGAAACGCTAAACAATTAATATTGGCAGACGTTGCCCAACCGGCAATTAGCGCAAACCAGGTGCTTATCAAGGTGCAGGGTGCAGGTGTTAACCCGGTAGACTGGATGGTGCGAGAAGGCTTCTTGCAAGACAGTGGCGATCATCAGTTACCGCTGATCTTGGGTTGGGATGCAGCAGGGGATGTGGCGCAAGTGGGAACAGAGGTGGAAAATTTCAACGTCGGTGATGCCGTGTTTGTTTACGCACCTATTTCTGAACAGGGTGCTTATGCAGAGTATATCGCTGTCGATAGTGCATTAGTGGCAGCCAAGCCTGAATCATTGGATACGCTAACAGCAGCGGCAGTGCCTCTGGCTGCAACCACCGCCTGGCAGTCCCTGATGGAAGGCTGTCAGTTAAAAGCCGGTGACAAGGTATTGATTCATAATGCGGCCGGCGGTGTGGGCAGCTTTGCCGTACAAATAGCCAAGGCACATGGGGCTTATGTGATAGGCACGGCATCGGCTGCCAAAGAAGCGTATGTCAGAGGGTTAGGTGTGGATGAATTTATTGATTACCGTTCACAACGTTTTGAAGATGTGATAACTGATGTAGATGCTGTGTTAGCGGCTGTTGGTGGTGACGATATCCTGCAGCGTTCCCTGCAAGTGATACGCAAAGATGGAAACTTGGTGTCACTGTTAGATGACATGGATGCAGACATGGCCAAGCAGCAAGGCGTTAACTTTCAACGCTGGTGGGTCATGCCCAATGCCGAAGATCTGCAACACATTGCCGAGCTGATCGACAACGGTGAGATTAAAGTGAATATCGACACGGTATTTCCGTTAGCGCAGGTGGAGCAGGCTCATGCATTAAGCGAATCACAAAGAGCCTGTGGTAAAATTATTTTGAATGTTGCCGCATAAAACTTATATAAAAATTAGGGAAAACCATCATGGCCAAGAAACAAGCATTTCATAACAAAAACTTGCCAGATATGCGTAATGCCTTTAGCTGGGGGCTAAAACTGAGTGATTTTGATGAGATATTTTTTGTTACCGGCCATGCCGACTGTAATCCTGAATTTATCACGCAACATCCCGGTGACCCTGTGGCGCAGACACGTCTGATTCTTGCGCAGATGAAGGACTTTCTGGAAGAAGCAGGGTTCAGTGTGAATGATATAGTGCGCACCGATTGGACCTTTACCAACGACGTCGATGGAGAGCAATTTGGTGAAATTGCAGGCGTATGGGAAGAGTTTCTGGCTGATGTAGCCGTTAAACCCGCAACAGGTACATTGCGTTATGTACAGCGTTTGGGTATGGCCGATATGATGGTTGAGTATGAAATGATGCTGGCAAGGTAATGTTGAATTTCAGTGGCAGTTCTAATCGCTTAGAGAATAGATGTACCACATAACGCTTTCTGCAAAGGCGTGGGTCCGTATATATCCGTTCTGCATATTTCACCATCGCTCATTTGTCTCACTATCTGTGACAACACGAATTTTTAAAAACTAGGGCCTGCTTTAGTTAAGGGGATAGGGCCTATAAACGCGAGGATACTTTCCTCGTTGAAGATGGCTTATTAACGCTAATGCCTTCAAAAGGTGAAACTCCAGACGTAATAGACATTAACTGTATGGAAGGTGAAGTTTCTGTGCCTGACAGCTGCATTGGTTTAGTGGATGTGAGAGACGTGGCCACAGCGCATATTCAAGCGGTATGGCGGCAGTGGCAAACAGCAATTCCCTGTAACCAGCATTGATAAAAATAAAAGTTAGGTAGAAGAGCTATTATGACTCATTCGATTCATTGTCGATGCTGAGAAGGTGGATATGGATTAGCGCTATGCGCCCGGCGAATATTAGCAAGATGAGTGATGAAGAGCGTGCAACGTCGGCACGCTGTATCCCTCAGTAGAAATTATAAACTTACTGTGTTTCAACTAGCGGAGCCGGCTTTCAGCTGGCTCCGCTTGCGACTTGCTACGACAGCTCTTCCTGCAGCTCATTCATGTCTTTTACCAGTTTCATCAATGCGAGGGCATTCTCGCGCAATTCTCCCGCAGTACCCGAGCTGCTTTCGGCAAGCTGGCGGTTTTCATCAACAGAGCGGTCTATATCGGCAATGCCCAGTACGATCTGACGTATGGCTTCATTTTGTTCATTACTGGCATGGGATACATCGCTGATGGCATTGGCTAAAGGATCAATGCAGCTCTGTATTTCGCTAAAAGAAGCCTTTGCCGCCATGGCCAGCTGCTCGCCT
>JABSRQ010000156.1 GCA_013215055.1 Pseudomonadales bacterium
CTCAGAAGTATTTTTCTAGTTAATGCGGCATCTATCCATGCAGGTTTCTTAACCGGTAGGGCTATTTCACGGCCAATGCTGTCCTGTTAGAGCTTAAGGTTTTAACAGGGGGTATTGTTAGTTTTAATCCTGCAGATTAATATTTATTTGAACCATATATACCAACGAAAGGCGGATGTAGTACATTGATATTGAACCATTTACTATACCTACCTAGATGCGTTAGTTGTCATGGCATGAGTCCCTGCGGCATTAAAGATAAATTTGAACTTTTTTCAAATACACGACTTTTATTACCTGATAGTGGCTGAAGCAGATAGTTCTCCCTAAGGTTTTCTGCTTCAAGCGTTGTGGATCAACGCATTTTTTGAGCCGGTGATGTCTAACATCACCAGATTTTTTTGTTTTTCTTTATCAATCGGCATACCCCAAACCTCCAAACAAGTGTAATACTTAGCCGAATCTATACAGGATAGGCAGAGTTTATTATCAGGCTAAAGTGTTCAGGTATAAGAAGGATTAACGGGTAAACCGGTAGGCTATTCCACGGGTAATACTCCCCTGTTAGAACTTAGGGTTTTAACAAAGGATATTGTTAGCTTTAATCCTGCAGATTTATATTTATTTGAACCAAATATACCAATGAAAGCCGAAAAATGTACCTTGAGATTGAACCATTTACCCGTTAATATTTCTTATACTTTCGCGGGTCTCTCGCATGCGTTAATCCTCTTTTATAGATTATTTTTTGGCGAAATCAATCGAATACATACAAGAGGATTATTTTACTGATTTCGATTAACCATCTTTATTAATCAATGGCTTACATAATTATGGATGGGTACTAATTAAATAGTGTGAAGACAAGTACGCTCCAAGCATTTGTGGAAGTACCTAATTCAGTGATATCAGGAATCTGTAAGCTTGAACGTTGTATTAACTTTCGGTGGGTTCTTCATTGTCTGCTGTACCACGCAGCACTGTTCGGCAATGACACTGAGTTGTTGCAGCAGCTGGCTATCGGTGCCAGCTTTGGCGCGCAGCTGCACCTCACAACGCATGGCCTGAAACCCCACGGGTACATCTTTATCCACCATCAGTGTGCCGCGTACATCCACATCGGCCTCCACGGTAACCGCTAGGTTTTCCAGCTCTATGCCCATCAGGTTGGCGACCATGCGAATGGATGAATCCTGACACGCCGCCAGTGCTGCACAGAGAATATCACCGGGAGTGGGTGCATCGTGTAAGCCGCCAACGCGGCTGTGTACACCAACAGGAATCTCTACGCCACAGCCGGGCATGGGGGCAACAATCGCATGAAAAGGGTCGGCATTATCATCGGAGCTTGTGTGGGCATGGTCTGTGACCATGGCGGCCTCAGGGCAGGTTTTATATTCAATACGCAAAGGTGCCTGGGCTTCGCTGACAATAGAATGGTTCATCGTTTTTTAATTCCTGAAAAAGGTCGCCGACTGCGATGCATATAGGGCTAAAAGCTAGCTCCGTGGCGGAGCTTTATGAGAGTGTTTTAAGCATAGCCGCTCTATCTACGGGCCGATGAAATTGATGCCAATAGTGAGAACGGCTGATGGTGTTTCAGAGAATCGAATAAGGCGTGATTATTCTGATTGATCCGTATCGTTACCATGGATTCATGCCTTGCTGCATGAACGGTTGCTTGCCTGATTCGTTGCCGCAATAACTTCTATATTCATTACCTATAATAAGTTTATGGGTAACGCTAGCGATGATTTCCACATTCTTATTATCGGCTCTGGTCCGGCTGGTTTATCGGCGGCGGCTACGGCGAACAAACTGGGTTTGTCTTACTGCGTGCTGGAAGCCTCAGAGGCCATCGCGCAGACTTTGCAGCAGTTCAGTCGTGGCAAACATGTGATGGCCGAGCCCGGTTTTCTGCCGCTAAGAGCCGAGATGCCTTTTCTGGCTGCCAGTCGGGAAGTGGTATTGCAGCAGTGGCTGGACTCGGTGGCACAAATGCAGCTGAATATTCGTTTCAACTGCAAGGTTATCACCATAGCAAAGCGTGACGGGCGGTTTTGCGTGACACTGGCCGATGGCTCTACGCTGGCCAGTGATAATATTTTGTTTTGTCTGGGGCAACAGGGTAATCCCAGGTCATTACCTATAGACAATAGCGACTCCCGTTATATTCGTTACCATCTTGGTGATGCCAGAGACTATGCTGGCCAGCATGTTGTGGTGGTGGGTGCCGGTGACTCGGCGATAGAAAATGCGTTAAGTCTGTCTGAGGCCTGTGAAGTTAGCCTGATTAACAGGAATGAAGATTTCCCCAAGGCCAAGCCGGCCAACCGCAGTAAGATATTGCGGGCGATAAAGCAGGGGTTGATCACACACTATAGCTACAGTCATATCTCTGCACTGGAGGATGCTGACAATGATTGTCTGATTCATATCGCTCATTCGCACGACGAGACTACCGTTATACGCTGTAACCGTGTGATTGCTCGATTGGGTGCCATCTCACCCAGACGCTTTATGCAAGACTGTGGTATCGCCTTCTTGAGTAAGGCTGAGACCAGCCTGCCACAACTCGATGAAAACTTTCAGAGCTCTGTCTTCGGCCTTTTTATAATGGGGGCGCTGTCGGGCACACCGCTGATAAAACAGGCGATGAATCAGGCCCATGACTGCATTCATTTTCTGGCCGGAAAGCCGATCAAGTCAATAGAACACAAGCTCATAGAGCAGCAGCTGTATCGACAAAAAATTCACGTCAGTGTCGAGACCTTTATCCATTTGTTACAGGCAAAGAACAGCCTGTTTTGCAGTTTGTCATTTCTGGATATGCGCGAGGTGCTGTTGCAGTCGGAACTGGAAAGGCTGATGGCAAACACGGGGGTTTTTGAGTCACGACAATTTGGTGATGAGTTGTATTGGGTGGTAGAAGGGGAGGTTGCACTCTGTGTCGATGATGGTGCTTCAGGGGGTGAGCAGGACAAAAACTATACGGTCAATCGTGGCGGATTCTTCGGTGATGCGGCGCTGTTGACGGGCCAGCCTCATGGCATGAGGGCGACGACATTAACACCGACGCTATTATTAAAAATCCCAGGTTTTTTGTTGCGTAAATTAATGGCCAACCATTCAACTATAGAAGCCCGCGTGCAGGAAGTCTTTATGCTGCGCCATATCAGCTGGTACCTCGCCAAGGACTTGCCCAGTAACCTGCTGCAATTATTCCTCAAGGATATGGAGTTAATGACGCTGGATAAACAACAGGTCCTGCTCAAAAAAGGGCGGATGGCCGACAGTTTTTATTTGGTGCGAACCGGCGCGTTGATGTCTGATGAGGACAGTGATGTGCGCCAGGTTTTTAATAGTGGCCAGCATGTGGCTACCTATGAAACCCTGCATAGCTTGGCTATGACGCAGACGATTGTTGCCTCGGTTAGATCGACGGTGATTAAAATACCGCAAAAAATACTGCTGTCGTTATTGGAGATTTCTACATTTTTTCAGCAGCAAATTCATCACGCCGAATTACAGCGGCTGATGTCTCAGCAGCGGCTGCAGAACAATCAACCCTCGGCTGAGGCGCTGAACTTCTTTATTCAGCAAGGCCTTGGGGGCGCCAGCGATGTGCTCATCATTAATAAATCCCTGTGTATAGGCTGTGACCTGTGTGAAAGCGCCTGCGCCGCGACCCATGAGGGTAATAGTCGGCTGCATAGGAAGGCTGGTACGGCCTATCAGCAATTTCATATTCCCAGCGCCTGCAGGCATTGCGAACATCCCGATTGCATGAACGATTGCCCCAGTAATTCCCTGCACCGCATGGAGAATGGTGAGGTGATCATCGATGATACCTGCATCGGTTGTGGCAACTGTGAAAGCAACTGTCCCTACGGTGTTATCAATATGCGTGCGCCCAACCCCAAAGAGTCGGCACTGCAGCAGTGGTGGAATACGCTGCTAGGAAAACAGTCTTCCTGTGCCTCTGAAGCTGACGATGCACCAGCCAGAGCGGTTAAATGTGATCTCTGTGTGGGCCGGAAATCCGGGCCTGCCTGTGTCAATGCCTGCCCTACAGGTGCGGCTCAGCGCCTTAAGCCCGAGCAACTCATCGATATGGTGGAAGTGCGTTAATGACGCAATATAACAGGCTGACCTATGCTGTAGTTAGGCGCGTGCATAAGGGCATTCATGTATCCGAATCTGCTTAACTTTAATCATTATCGTTATCTTAAGATCGGCCTTATTCTGCTTTTGATCTGCGTGCTGGGCTATGGGCTACAAGGCGATATCGAGCCGGCCAGCGGAGCCAGCTTCATAGGCTTAGCCCTGGGCATCTTCTCGGCCCTGCTTATTATCGTGTTGTTATTATTAGGCATACGTAAACGCAGTTTTCAGTATCAACTGGGGCGCTATAACGGCTGGCTCTCGTGCCATGTTTATCTGGGCTGTGTGCTGCTGGTGAGCGCCACTCTTCATACCGGTTTTCAATGGGGCTGGAATATTCACGGTCTGGCCTATGGGTTGATGTGCCTGGTGATATTCAGTGGTGTATTCGGGGTCTTTGCTTATATACAGTTCCCCCAGTATCTGACCGAAGAATACATGCATCGCGATAAACTGATGCGCCTGCAGGATATCGATGAGGAGTGTGTGACACTGTCTAGTCGATGGCAGGAAATAGCCCATGACCAGGACTTTTCCAGAACCCTGCATCTGAATATATATTCGGCCATCTGCCTCAGCCATCTGGGAGGCTCGGCCTGGCAGCAGTTACTGGGGCGAGATAGCTCGACACGGCTATTATTCGAAGAGGTGGATGTTCATCTACCCGAAGAGAATGCACAGCAGCACAGCATCATTCATTACCTTAGCCAGCATCTGAGCAAGCTGCAGGCACAGAAGGAGGATGAACATAATCGCCATACCATCACGGTATTGCAGCAGTTGCTGGTGTTGTTCAGTGAGAAGAAACAATTGTTAGGCGATCTGTCCACAGTGATACGTTACAAGGCACTATTACAGCTGTGGTTATACTTTCATATTCCACTGTCCATTGCGCTATTGGTGGCGGTGAGTCTGCATATTCTCAGTGTTTTTCTATACTGGTAGATACTGTCCTAATGGCTCAGGAACCCGATGCTGTGCTTTATACGCTTACATTACCGTTATCCTGATGGTAGTGAGAAGCAGCATGATTATTATATCAAAGCGAAGACGCTGAAGATTGGCAGTCAACAGGGGCATGAATTGTGCTTCTATGATGCGGATATTGGCGCTACACATGCGTGTATCAAGTTAACAAAGCGGCGCGTCACGTTTCAGTATTTAGCAGAGGCTCATGAGAGCCAGGAGGTTCAATTAGGTGATGAACTCCCCCTGTGCAAGGGGCTTAGCCTTAAGCGCATCAACCCACCGCCGGCCTATCACTTCGCTTTTGAGATTCACCGCGATATCGCCATCACCGGCTGGCCGCTGCCGTCTTATCTAGAGAATAAACAGACACATTTGCAGCAACTGAATATTTCGAAGGCCAGATGGTCGGCGCGCATGACGATGATTATCTTGATGATTTTTCTGTGTCTGCCGCTGCTATCCTTTAATCTGTTAAAAACAGCTGCGGAGAAATCGCTGAATCAGCCGCCTTTTTCGCCGCAGCAGCGCAGTCAGCCAAAATACTTTACACCCAGTTTCGATGTGCTGTGGTCAACAGGTCCCTTGCATCGCGCTCACCGTTTTTCTGCAGGGCATTGCAGTGATTGTCATCTAGCCCTGTTTACGCCGGTTAGCAATAAAACCTGTCTCACATGTCATCAGCAATTACGCCATCATCTAGCCGCCCATATGCGTAACTTGTCCGCTTATGAGTCGGCCAGCTGCACGCTATGCCATAAGGAACATAATGAGCCGGGCACGCTGATCAATGAACACAGTGACTTCTGTGTGCAATGTCATGGCACAGTAGAGGCGCTGTCGAGTTTTTCCAACACAAGTCTGTCAGAGCATAAAGAAAGAGATGACTATGCCCCACAAATCATCGCGTCGTTGTCACAACATCCCGCTTTTTATGCCGAGCAGCAAACAGCCTCGCTGCACTTCTCTCATAGACAGCATCTCAATGAAATGGGTATTAAAACCCCAAAGGGAAGAACGGTACTGCACTGCAATGACTGCCATAGCGGTCAATCGACAGGCGATGAACATCTTCAGCCGCTAAGTTTTTCTGAGCATTGTCACAGCTGCCATAACATGACACTGAAAATAAAAGGCAAAAAATACCCGTTAGAGCATGGCGAGTTGACGCAGGTGATACGCAGCTTGCAACAGGCTATACCAGCGGCCAGTGAACAATATCTGCAGCAGAGGCTGATGACGGATAAATACTGTCTGCAATGTCATATGAAAAATGCGGAGCAGGAATTACAGGTGAATCATCTTCAACACCCGCGTTCGGCTACGCAGCGCTTCTCACATAAGCGTCATGAGTTAACGCAATGTCAGGTGTGTCATGTAAAGACGGAGGATGCTGAAGATAGCAGCAAGAGCCTGTTGCCGGATAAGCAGACCTGCCTAAGTTGCCATGATGACAGTGCTAAATCGAATAAAATCGGGCTCAGTTGCAGTAGCTGCCATAGATTCCATAATCCAGAATATCAACCACGCTATGAAACGGATGTATTAAACAAGACGTGGTCAGCTGCTAAGGGTGAATAGTTGATATTGATCAATATCATTAGCAGTCACCAGCATGATCATTATCATAAATAGCCTTACGAAATGCTAGTTAGTGCCCATCTATAAATAGATAAGCCTTTGATTAAAAAAGATAGTTAATGGGGGGCAGTAAAATAATCCTCTTGTATGTGTTAGGGGGATAGGAAGCATTAAAGCGGAAATATTTCAATTTTTATGTACAATCTGCGGCCTGCATATTTATGCATATTTTCTATATTGTTTTCAAAGTTCATCTTTAAATTCCTTATCTTGATCAGAAATAAATACTTAAGCCCATGCTTACATTGAGTAAATTATATGAGTCTTATGACGTAACTGGATAAATGTAACGATTAATATTATTAATCAAATTTAGACGTGTATCCCTCTCGCTAGGGCAGCTCTAATGAGATGGGTAGCTTAATGTGGGAAGGTTATAGGTTTCTGCAAATATACGCATAAGAGGTGTATATCACTAATAAATCAAGTTAACGTAGTGTTTTCATCTAAAAAGTAATCATTTTGCTATGTTATTTGCAATCATTACCTATAAGGATTCTTCTATACTTTCTTTTCATTGGCCAATGCTCAAAAGGCATCGATAAAGCCCAAAAGGCTTGACCGCCATAGCTGATAATTCCACAAGAATTAATGATGTATATAACTTCTTAAATTGAAAACCGGCCTATCGGGTCGGATAAGTGAAAGGAAAAAATGATGTCTCAATTTGACCATCGTAAATACACAAAAACTCCGGCTATACATTTAAGCGATAGAACATGGCCTGATAATGAAATTATTAAGGCGCCGCAATGGTGTAGTGTTGATTTGCGAGATGGTAATCAAGCACTGGTCAATCCCATGACGATTGAGCAAAAACATCGTATGTTTGATCTGCTAATTAAAATGGGATTTAAACAAATTGAAGTTGGGTTTCCTGCTGCATCACAGACAGACTTTGATTTTGTAAGAGAAATTATCGAACAAGGGAAAATACCCCCAGATGTAAGTATTCAGGTATTGACCCCGGCCAGGGATGAGGTGATAGAACGTACCTTTAAGGCATTGAAGGGGGCGCCTAAAGCGATTATTCATTTGTACAATTCCACTTCAACAATACAGCGTGAGCAAGTATTCTGTAAGGATATGGAGGGCATAAAGGCTATTGCTATAAGTGGGGCTAAGAAGATTAAGCAGCAGGCAGCTATGTTTCCCGAAACGCAATTTCAGTTTCAGTATTCTCCGGAAAGTTTTTCACAGACTGAGCCTGATTTTGCAGTGGATATATGTAATGCGGTTATTGATGCCTGGGGTAATTCAGATCAGCCTATCATCATAGATTTACCTGCTACAGTGGAGGTGCACAGTCCCAATGTGTATGCCGATCAGATTGAATATATGTGCAGAAATATCAAAGATAGGAATAAGGTTATTATCAGTCTGCATACGCATAATGATAGAGGTTGCGGAGTAGCGGCTGCAGAGTTGGGTATTATGGCTGGTGCTGATCGTATCGAAGGTACAGTGTTAGGTAACGGGGAGCGTACAGGTAATATGGATATCATCACCATGGCGATGAATTTATACAGCCAGGGCTTTGATCCAGAATTAGACATGTCTAACATGGATGAAATTATCGAGACCGTTGAATGTTGTACCGATATAAAATTGCATCCACGTCACCCCTATGCCGGTGAATTAGTTTTTACCGCATTTTCAGGTAGTCATCAAGATGCGATTAAAAAATGCTTAGCTCAGCAACAAGACAAAGAACATTGGCAGGTTGCTTATTTACCTATTGATCCGAAAGATCTTGGTCGGAGTTATGATGCAGTCATTCGTATAAATAGTCAGTCAGGAAAAGGAGGCGTTGCATATATTATTGAAGAGGACTGTAATGTTCGAATGCCACGTTGGATGAAAATAGAATTTAGTCAATTGATTCAAAAGTTAACTGAAGAAAATTCACAAGAAGTCGGACGTGATGAAATCATAGCTTTATTTAGTCGGGAATATCTGGAGGATTCAGAAAGAATCTTATTAAGCTATAAGATATCTAGGGAAAATAACATTCAGAATGTGACAGCTGAAATAATTCAATCAGGTGTGAAAAAAAGTATATCGGCTTCAGCGGGTGGGCTATTAGAAACATTTTGTAAGGTTATTTCCGATCAGGATAAAAATGATGTTCATATTATTAAATATGAGGAAATTACAGGCGATGAAGGCAGTGATGCGGAAGCACAAGCTTTTGTTCAACTTAGTGTTAATGGACAACGATTCTGTGGATATGGAATAAGCATGGATATTGCCGAAGCTGGCATGAAAGCAGTTCTTAATGCCTATAATCGTAGTCAAGTAAAGGCTGAGGTTGAATTGTTAAAGGAATTATTAAAGGCAAGTTAGGGTAGATAACAGTGTTAATGCCATCTAAATATTACCTAATAATTAGATGGCATTGCCCTATCCATCAATAAAAATTAGAAGTAACTCTATAGTGTATAACTACAATCCCGATATATAAAAATCGGGTCATATCTATATGACTATATTTTTATCTTTCATTATCGATTTACGTAATCGGTTAAGTGATAAGCATCATGTGTTTTTATGTCATCACTAGGCTTTCAACGATATGCATAGCGCATTAGAAAAATGTATTTCAGGAAGAGATAAATATTTTTAATATTAGATTGTAAACGACTGATTTACATAAAAGTAACTTTCCCGATGCTAGGGTAACTCTGAATAATTCAGGAATTCTGGAATAATTCGTAAAAATCCAATTAAGTTGAATTTTATGAGCCAATTAAGCTTCTCTGATGCCGAAGGCCAGGCTAGACGGAAAAAGACACGACGTGAAATATTTCTTGAAGAAATGGATCAATTTCTTCCTTGGGAAGCGCTAGAGAAGCCTGTAAGAAAGCACTATTCCAAATCACTGCGGGGCAGAAAACCTTACCCATTGTCCGCTATGCTGCGTATTCACTGCATGCAATTATTCTATAACTTGAGCGATCCCGGTATGGAATATTCTCTTTATGAAGTCGAATCGATGCGCCGATTTTCCGGCATCAGCATCGACACTATTCCTGATGAGACCACAATATTGAATTTTAGACACCTTTTAGAAAAACATAATCTGGGTGAAAAACTCTTCCATAAAATCAACGATTACTTGAGTAAAAAAGGACTGTCTTTTCAAGAAGGCACCATCGTTGACGCCTCGATTATTTCAGCGCCGACTTCTACGAAGAATAAGGACGGGAAACGCGATCCAGAAATGCATCAAACCAAGAAAGGTAATGAGTGGCACTTTGGTATGAAAGTACATGTTGGCGTGGATGAAGTTTTTGGTTTGATACACAGCGTGTCAACGAGCATTGCCAATGTGCATGATATCGTCTCGGCCAAAGATCTTCTTCACGGCAAAGAATCACGAGTTTGGGGCGATGCAGGCTATCGAGGAATAGACAAACGTGATGAACATAAAGATCGCTCAGTCACGTGGTTTATTGCTGAACGCCCTGGCGTACGCAAACTTCTTGAAGAAGGTAGTGAAGATTTCATTTTCGAAATGACCAAAGCGCAAATGCTAGCGAAGGTTGAGCATTCTTTTATGTACATCAAGAAAATGTTCGGTTACTCGAAGCGCTACCGAGGCTTGGCGAAAAACGAGAATCGGTTATACCTGCTTGCAGGGTTCAGCAACTTGATTAAAACGAAGAAATTATTGCTGGCTTAGGGCCAGTGTGCCTGAAATCTGGGAAATACCCAGATTTCAGGAGAAATGCCGGCAACGGCGAGGGGGAAAAGAGCTGTAGGCTTGTATATAAGGCTCATAAAATGGATTTCCCAAAAATGGGAGAAATTCAGAGCAAAAATAGGTAAAATTACATTATAATAGCATGTAAATTATTTCATTATTTTCATTTAGAGCTAATCTTCCAATAAAATCTATTTTCCTATTTTTTCCTGTCTGCGTATATTCACTCAAAAAATCAATATCATTTTCTACTTCTGGATATTTATCAAGCTGTGCTTTCAAAACTTCGTAGGTAGCTACAATATCCGCTTCTGCACTGTGGGCATTTTCAATATCCTTTCCACAATAAAACTGGTAAGCTGCGCCTAGAGTCCTTTTTTCCATTTTATGAAAAACATCACAGTATGTACTACAATGATTCTTTTAGATTTTGTTATTAATGCCAAGTCAAAGACTCCGTCGACTCCTAGAAAAAAAAGAACCAAATTACTAATTGATGAACACCGAAGATCGATCCTTACATGGTGGGGAGGGCATTTAGAGCGCAAAAAAT
>JABSRQ010000157.1 GCA_013215055.1 Pseudomonadales bacterium
ATTTGTATCCTGTACATAAAAAGTTGGACCCATTTGGCATTTATACTTCTTATACTTATAATCATCACTGCCTTACTCAAGGAATCTGCGCTTTGAAGCTCCTTCAGAAAAAATAGCTCCCCCTTTTACTTTTATGCTCATCGCGTTTATCGATCCATCGATAACCTGAATCCCCAATACATGCTTTTCTGGCCATGCAGAAGTTTTATCGCACTCGAGCATTCACATTTTAAGCTGCGGTAAGAAGGCTATGAATCAGGACAAATACATCGATCTACATCGATATGCGCCTTTATTCCAAAGAGCCATACATTGCCTTTCAGGGGGACTCTTGCAATTTGGCTAACACGCTTATCTCTAGAGAAAAGGTATCAGCGATATGGTAAATGCTCTGGTAACGGTTATAGCTGGCTAAGCAACTGATATGCACTACAGCTATTTATTTACAGGCAATAACTGCTGCGAGAAGCTAAAGCATAAGCTTCAATATTAAATCAAATACAATATGTATTTGTACTCATTGGCGTATCTTATTCTGCCATTATCCAAAAAAATTCTATGGGCGATATACTTAGCACTGCCCCATATTTTAGGCTTGTTTCTATGTTGAGTTAAAAGGATTTTAGATGTTTAAATTCCTGTGACTGGCGCCTCGACATCGCAATGTTTTCCCCAGTTTTCAGTGTCATTTCCAGTTGTCCCAGCTCGGTAGATTCAATCGTTTCTACAAACCTAATATTAACGATGTGCTTACGGCTTGCACGAATAAACTGGTTTTCTGGAAGACGGCTTTCCAGTTGCGATAATGGCCTTTTAATCATGGGATTAAATTCCTCAAACGAGACTCTGGTATAGTTACCCTGCGACTCCAGTAACATTATATCCCCCACCTTAACCAGCCAGCATCGATCCCGGTCTTTTATAAAAATCTTTTCCTCAAGAGTCAGACGTTTTTGATCGTGTTGAGCATGCTCTGATCTATCGTCCTCAAGTGTTTCTTCCGCAAGCTCAAAGGCTTCTGACATACTGCTGATAACCTTATCAATAGCCTGTCCCAGCCTTGTCGGATCTATGGGTTTAAGCAGATAATCGAGTGCACTGACCTCGAAGGCCTTGATGGCATATTGGTCGTAAGCGGTGGTGAAAACGATGGCCGGAATGAAGCTTAAGCGCTCCAGCAGATCAAAGCCGTCGCCTTCGGGCATATTGATATCGAGAAAGACCAGATCAGGTTTCAGCGTCTCTATCTGATCAGCCGCCTCGGTGATATTACAGGCTTCGGCAATGATATTGAGGTCGGGAAAATCCCGCAATAAATAACTGAGTTCCTGACGAGCCAGAGGCTCATCATCAACAAGGATGACATTCATGGCTTACTGCCTTTTATTCTGTTTCTAGTGACATGGACTGCGGTGCCTGTACTTCACGCAGAGGATGAATGATTTCGGCCACGACATTTTGCTGCGATGCCTGAGTCAGCTTGAGACTTGCGCCACTGCCAAATAATAATTCCAGTCGTTCCCTGCAGTTCTGCAGCCCGATACCCTTACCTGCTTCAGGTTTCAAATAACCTGTATTACTGACTGAAAGCTGCAGATCACCTTGGTTTTGATGGGCTGAAATGACAATCGTGATGCCATCACTAAAGTCATTAATGGCATGTTTGATGGCGTTTTCAACCAGACATTGCAGGCTTAAAGGCATCACCGCAGCATTTAGCAGGTTTTTATCTATATGCCAATGCAGGTCTAGCCGATTTTCGTAACGTAACAGTTCTATGGCCAGGTAGTCCTTAAGGCTATCGATTTCCTGCTGCAAGGTCACGGTATCCATCGCTCCGTGATACAGCGAATAACGCAATAAGTTAGATAATTCGGTAACCATGTTTCTGGCCGTTTCCGGATTTTTAACAATCATAAAACGCAGAGAATTCAGCGCATTAAAAATAAAATGCGGATTAAGCTGTTGTTTTAACGCTGCCAGTTGTGCCTGACGCAGATTTTTTTCCAGTTGCAAGTTTTGAATATACACCTGTTGATTTTTCTTCCAGATCATCCAGCCAATATAAAGCGCAGACCAGACCACAAACAGTGGCGATTGAACCGCAATATTAGCCAGAAGGTAGCTTTTAGCATGCTCGGCAGGAGAGGCAGTGAAAATCTTAAGGACGGCACTTACGATCGGGCTTACCAAGCCCATAACAAAACAGCTACAAAGGATGATAATAAAGAAAGATAATACGCCTTTACTCCAGGAGGACATTTTTGCATTCAGCAAGTACTGATAAAACGGGCGTAACAGTCCATGCGATATCAACAATGACGCCACTGAAACCGATATACACCACGGAATGATAAAGTTCAGATAGTCAAAATTGGCCGCATCATCAGTCATGATCAACGTCATCCATACCGAAGCTGCCATGCTCCAACCAAGAAATTGAAAACAGGGATAGAGAATGACATGTTCGCTTAATTCACGGCGAAGTGCCCGCCCTGATGGATCGTGATTCTGCCAGACACTTAAATGATAATTCACCGACCATAACAAGAAGACGGATAGAAAGCTGAGGATGATATACCTACTTTGCTTGGGTAAAAATGCATGTTGATCATTCATCTGCATTAAGATCAGCTGCGATAGAAAAAACAGCAAGTAAAAGGCCAAAACACAAATACCCAACCAGCCTATTGCTTTTATTGCATGAGAAGCATTTTTCCTCTGCAACCAACCGTAAACCGGCCTAAGTAGCCAGTTACACAGCAATATACCTGCTGTACAGCACAGTAATATCCACAGGAAAAGATGCAATGGGCTTAACGAAGATTGATGATGAAAGCTGTTCATGGCCCATAATATGGCTGCCTGCAACACCCACAAAAGCAATAGCCGGGCATGAAAAAACGGCAGTAATTCAGACCTTGATTCATCCAGTGTTTTACTGATCACAGCTGCCATGTTATCCCATAGAGTCAGAAGATATAGTTCAGGCATTAGAGTGTAAGTTTAATGCTATTGCAAGCCAAGCAATCTATCTGACGACTCATCTATGTCGCAACGGCAACCTTTTATCACCGATATTTTCCATTCACATGGACGCGCAGCCGTTTATGTACTTTATCCCCATCGCGTGAATGGAGCCCGTAGAATGAACTCATTCAACACGGCAGAGCGTCTGTTGATCAAAATAAATAAAACAACCATAAGACCAAGATCTATAACTTAAAAAATACCGTTAGATGAACAGCAGCACTCGGAAAAAAAGAATAAATAATTCACAGACACTATTTATTAATCAAGGAAGTAAACAGCTATGAAGCAAACAATCCCATTGAAAAGGACTTTTCTGGTAATCGCTTTTATTCTTATCTGTACAGGCATATCGGCCAAGATATTTAGCGCGAAAATTATCGACTACATCAGCACACCTCAGCAAACTTTTGACGCGAGCCAGGCACCTGCAGTACCGGATTATAGCCAGCCACAGTTTTGGTCAGCACACCCTGAGTATGAAGATCGGGCTGATATCCTTCCGCAGGGCGTTCAAAGCATAAATGCGCAAGACTTTGCCGACATCGATGTTTTTTATATTCATCCCACAACTTATTTTCTCAATCAGTGGAATGCATCGGCGGATAACTGGTTAGCAAACAAGATTAATCAACGCAGTGTCTTGCCGGTACAAGCCGGGGTATTTAATGGTGTAGCAAAAATCTATGCACCCAACTATCGTCAGGCATCTTTATCGGTGCAGACAAAAATGGATCCAAAACAAAAGCAACAAGCCCTGGCGTTAGCCTATGGCGATGTAGAACGCGCCTTTGATTACTATATGCAGCATTACAATAACGGCCGGGGTTTTATTATCGCCGGACATAGTCAAGGGGCAGTACACGGCAAGACATTGCTGCAACACCTGCACAAGCAATACCCCGAGCAAAAAAACAAACTGCTTGCAGCCTATCTTGTCGGTAGCAATATAATAGCTTCGGAGCTGAATGGCATATACCCGATCTGCAGTAATGCCTATCAGGTCGGCTGTTACCTTAGCTGGAATACCATGATAGAAGGTGGCGACAGCAGCCTCTGGACAGCAGAGGGAGAGCCTGTTTGTGTCAACCCGTTATCCTGGGAGCACAATAATGAAGCAGTCTCGGCTGATTATAATCTTGGGGCTATTCCATTAGCTAACCCCGATACGATTGAAAAACCCGACACTGGGCTGATAAGCGCCCGCTGTGATAAGGGCATGTTATGGATAAGCGCGCCCGATAAACCAGGCTATGACAAATATCTATTTGAAGGCGGCAGCTATCATGCTTACGACTATAACCTTTTTTATATGAATATTCGGGAAAATGCCAAAATCAGGTTAGCGGCCTACTACGCCAAGTTCCCGCTGTAACAACGAATATTTCCAATTGAGAACGGAATATGAATGAGAGAAAATTAGGCTTGTAAAGCATAGAGTCGAAAAACGCACATTCAAGCGTTTTTCGACGTCATGCGGGGCAGCAAGCATCAGTGGTCTGCCCAGCTACTTAATCGGCAAACAGGGGCAAGTGATTTATCGGTTAAAAACGCCCTACAACAACGGCACAACTCATGTTGTTTTCAGTCCAATGAATTTTATGGCTAGACTGGCCGCCCTGATACCGCCTCCCAGATTAAACCTGACGCGCGATCATGGTGTCTTTGTCTGGGGCGGCCTTCCGTACAATAGTAAGCTCGGCCTTTTATCACCAAATCTCAGCGAAAGTCTGATCAATCAGGTATTAAAAACACAGTCACAGCAACCGTATGGGCTGAGCGGTTAAAGCGAGTATTTAAAATGATGGGGCCGCCTTCGGATCGAAGTTTGCAGTGAATGCGGGGGGCAAGGTAAGAATCATAGCCAGTAATAAAGAGCCACTGTTGACTGTTCCTGCGTATCCTACGCCCTCGGCATTAGTGCATCCATGCACGTCATCGATAAAATTTTAACTCACCTTGATTTAATCGACGATAGTATTCCGCCTGTTTTTCAGTTACTAGAGGCGCAGGCACCAGCACCAGCTTATATTTTTTCTAGTGAATACTTCGTATTATCCATGCAGATTTAGCCTGCAGCTTATTCCTCGCTCAATGCTAAATGCTAGGCTGTTAGAACGTAAAGGTTTATCAGGCTAAACTCTCCGTTTTATTTACACTGCGTTTCACTCACCCAAACAGCAGACTTGCATCCTGTACATAAACAGTCGGACCAACTCGGCATTAATACTTCTTATTCTTATAGGAACAATCACAAGACTGATTTCAATCCGATTTCCAACGGCCTGCTGGATATAACTTAAGCCCTAAGCTGCGGTAATTATCGTTGTCAACGGCGCGGTGTTCGGCTTTGGTATCAGCCACGGTGTGGCAGGGCAGGAGAGCTAACATTTGTCACTACAGCCTTTAATTTACCTTTAGATCAGCCGCGTCTTTTCCATTAATTTCCCTTTTTATACCTTCGCCGAAAAAACATTGAACATAAAGCCTGCTTAGCCATATAAGCCCACCCGATGAGAATGATTACCATTTTAGTAATGCTTCTCAGTTGTTATCAATAGTTACAAGGCAATCATTTAATGTTCCAAAAACACCCTATGGCCATGGCAATATTGCTGGTTCAATCTGTGGCTGTACAGGCAGAGAAAAAAGAATCTATTGAGCAAACCATGATAATTGGCAGCAAGGAAGAGGCTGCAGAGCTTCCCGGATCGGCTTATGTACTGACACATGAAGATATGCAGACCTTTGCCTATAACGATATCAATAGCTATCTGAGGGAGATCCCCGGTGTTTATCTGCGCCAGGAAGAAGGTTATGGCCTCAGGCCGAATATCGGTATCAGAGGGGCGGTGGGAGAGCGAAATAACAAGATTACCGTGATGGAGGATGGCATCTTGGTAGCGCCGGCTCCCTATTCCGGGCCGGCGGCTTATTATTTCCCCTCTACCGGACGTATCAATGCTATTGAAGTGTTAAAAGGCCCTGCGACGATTGCCCACGGTCCCTTTACCGTAGGTGGTGCGGTGAATCTGATCTCTACGCCAATCCCCGATGAAGCATCCGGGCAGGTTAATCTGGAGATGGGGCAGTATGGCGAGCAGAAGGCCCATATCTGGGCCGGCACCAGTGGTGATAGAGGCGGTATCTTGTTTGAAACTTATCAACATGGTGCCGATGGTTTTCAGTCTATCGATGGCTATGATGATGATACCGGTTTCAGCAAACAGGACTATTTATTAAAAGGGCGCTGGAATACCGAGGATGATGGCGGGATTTATCATCAGTTTGATGTGAAGTTCAGCTCCGCCAGTGAGAACTCGGATCAGACTTATCTGGGGCTAACGGATACGGATTTTGCCGCCGATCCAGACAAACGTTATGGCCTGACAGCCATGGATAATATGGACAGTAAACATCAGTCCGCTAGTCTCAGCCATTTACTGCGTTTTAATGACGATATCAGCCTGACCACCAGCATCTATCATAATCGTTTTGAGCGCGACTGGTATAAGGTCAACAAGATCAATGGTGATAGCATTGGCAATGTTATCGAGGATGCCAATAACGGTGACCAGGATGCGATGGATATCCTGCATGGGCGTAAGGATGCCACCGTCTCTGTTAAGCACAATGCCCGCAACTATATTTCCGAAGGCATTCAATCCAATCTGCACTGGAGCTTCGATACCGGCGCGCTTGCGCATAAACTGAATACCGGCATACGCCTGCATAGAGATGAGGTGGATAGATACCAGCCAAGTGATAATTATGACTGGAGCGATGGACAACTAGCCTATATCGATAGCGATGACCCCAATTCCAGCAATAATCGCCTGCAGCAGGCCGAGGCCGTGTCCTTGTTTTTTCTCGATGAGATAGCCATCAATCAGGCGCTGACACTGACTACAGGGCTGCGCTATGAAAAATACCGCACCGATGAGACACGCCGGGAACTCGATGGCAGTCAGGAGCAGACTGCCAGCAATGAAGTCAGTGAGCTGTTGCCGGCATTGGGGGCTACCTATCAGTTGAATCAGCATGTGCAGTTTTTGGCGGGCTATCACAAGGGCTTTGCCGTCACCGCCGCTTCCGAGACCAATGTGGATCCGGAAAGCAGCGATAACTTTGAGCTGGGAGCCAGATTTAAATGGCAGGGCCTGCAGATGGATATGATCGCGTTTTATTCCGACTACTCCAATGCGGTGCAGAACTGTTCCGCAGCTCATACCTGTGATGATCCCAATAACCCCGGTGAGGAATTGGACTGGGGCAGCATCAGCCTGGGTGCTTCCGAGGTCAAGGGGCTGGAATTCCTTAGCAGTTATCAGCATGACTTCGCCAATGGATTGAGCATACCCATGTCACTGAGTTATACCTATACCCAGACTCGTATCACCGATGATTCGGATAATGCCCTGGCCGGCGATATTCTTGCCAATACGCCGGAACATATGGCCAGCGCCAGCATCGGCCTGGCCTCTATTCGTTGGGATACCTTCCTGAATGCCGCCTATACCGATGAAATGTGTTCGGATACCACTTGTAATCGAACAGACGGCTCTCAGGCTAAGGCCACGGATGAGTTACTGACCTTTGATTGGGTGGGGAATTACTATGTCAGCTCCGAGCTAAGAACCTATGTCCGGGTTGAAAACCTGACTGATGAACGGGCTGTGGTGTCCTATCAGCCAGATGGCGCAAGGGCCAATAAACCACGCACTTTCTACGTCGGTTTTAATTACAGCTTTTAATGGTCTGTAGCTGAAACAATGTCAGAGTGGCCATAGATTTTTTGCATTATGGCCGCTGTAGTAAATCAGCGCTCGGATAAAAAAATCAGCCTGTTGAACACTTCTCCCTATACCGTACGTGGTGCTGACTGATGCGATTTACATCTACGGTCAATACAGCTGTTGTGGAAGTGTTAACGGAAATGAGCTTGGATTTAGCTGCAGCTTTTAGGTATACGCTATCCATAAATAACATATGGGGCCGCTCTTACGCATGCAGCGTTCGCGGCATTAGTGCATGACTGCCAAGGATGGTGGAAATGCAATTTTTCAGGAGTAAATAATTGTGACCTCCATGGATGGTGGAAAAATCGTTTAGTTTAATAAAGTTGAGTTAAGGTGAAATAAACTCAATATTACCAAAGTCGGCATTAAAATCGACACACCACACACTTAACCCCGAGAGATCATCCAAGGTTTTTCCTGCAGGTAGAGACAGGGTGATTTTTTCACCATTATAGACCTGGCCTGAAATGCTTTCACCGATGGGGAATGCGTTCGCAGCGGCGTACTGGTGATCGAAACCTCCATAGAAATACACGGCAGGGCCTCCGCCATCATAGGAGAAATTCGTGATTTCAATGCTGCAGTCATCAACGATGGTTGCTGTCCCTGAGACATTATGCGCGAAACTCTGGAACTGTCCGCTATAACCCACCTTATTATGATTTGAGCTGCAACCGGCCGTGATGGTTTGACTGAAGTGATCGCTGGCCTGCTGAGAGGGAATTAAGCTTTGATAAACGCCGCCGCTGCTGGCAACCATTGCCTGTACCATATCGTCAAAATAATCATCGGCGAAATCTACCGACAAACCTGAGGCCAGCTGATGCGTTAAATCTGAAATTTCAATGCCGTTCTCGGCAATACCATCAACATCCAGTGATTGCAGCAAACGTAACATGTTAGTGACGGAGGTATTATTGACATCTTCAGTGGCAAAGATATCAAGAGGGCTGATGATGGCATCGGCATCAACTGCAGGAAAGTGGATATCCCCGATGGAAAAGGTGATCTGCTCACCGATCAGGTAGGTAAATTCACCTTTTTCATTGGTAGTTCCATTCTGGCTGGGGGTTGAATAATGTAATCCAGATACCGCAGAATCGATAAATACCCCCGTTCTTTCCATCTTCATCATATCTTGTTTATTGTTGTTATCTGCGTCGTCGCCACATCCAACGAGGCTACTTGCCATTACCAGGCCCATAATCATCTGAAATTTCATCGTTTACTCATTGTCCAATTATGTAATGGACATAAGTATCAACAATCCCCGGAATTAATTCATCACGGAAGTATCACAAGAGTATCAAGTTTCTTACAAAGCAGTTGTTGAGCTGTAGCCTAATAATAAGGATTCATAATTATAATAAAGTATCATCCTTTCTGGGCGGCTATGTGTCAATTACAGCCCTAACACCTCAAGTTTATCTGGCAATTTTAGGGGGCTGCAATTGAATCAATTGCAGCCCCTCGAGCATAACTAAAGAGTAGCTCACGATGGCCTGCCCAAGCTCCTTAAGACCAATCATCATAGTTGCCATAAATTTCTGCAAGATGAGTATAAGGAGCATTAGCGCCAATTCACTATAACCTTGAAGTATAAAATGTTGATTGGGGTTATTGATATGCCAGAATTCAACAGAGGTGAATGCCAAAGAGTCTAATTCCGCACTGTGATAATTCCTAGTGGTTCTAATAGGTAAAAGCTGGGTAAGGCATGCCCTACAGGGCTATGCCTGTACGAGGCGCTTAGCAAGCTCAGCTTAGAAAAACACTTCTTGTGGCGGCCCTTGGGCCTCCGGCAGCTGAAAAGCTGGTGGGATAACATCATCGATTAAATCCAAATGCGTTAATATCTGATCAATCACCAGCGGATCTTTTATACTGGCAATGATTTTCACCTTGCCACCGCATTCACTACAGAGTTCGATATCAATCCTAAAAACCCGTTTTAAACGTTCAGCCCAGCTCATTCGATAGCTGCGGGAGTGCTTTTGGCGGGTGGCTTGACGATTTTTGTGTGCACTGGTGATTAAGGGTCTGAGTTTGCTATTCGACGCGAAAACGCCGTGATAACGGGTAAGATTTAGTCGTGGTGGGGGTATCAGGGCGGCGAGCCTTGCCATAAAGTCCATAGGGCTGAACACCACATGGGTGGTACCGTTATTATAGGGTGTTTTTAGCCGATAAATGACCTGCCCCTGTTTGCCCATTGATAAGCGTTTTTCGGATAAAGCCCCTCGAGAAATATAGCGGCATAAACGTTCCAGTTTTTTGCGTTTTTTAATCTGGCACACCACGCCTGCATGCAGGGAAAAGCCATTGGCTTTCACAGCTTGTGAATAATTTTCTTCTATGACTGCCGGGATGGTTTGTAGGGTTAAGGTTTTTTGCCCCTGTTGTGGACCAACCGCAATGCGATAAGTAATAGCACTGCCTTGAATCTGTTGCATACCCGTATCGTCCGGCTCATTCAGATTCAAAAAGGGGTGTTCTGCATCCTTTTCCAAATAGCCTGTTTTCTCCAGAAACCTCACAATACGCTGGCTGATACGACTTAGCACTGCAGTTAATTCGGAGGCTGTAAACGCTTTAACAGGGATGAATCGTGGTTTACTCAATGTTTTTAGATACACACCGTCCAAAAATAACATGTGGTAGTGGATATTCAAGTTTAAGGCGCTACCAAACCGCTGAATAAGAGTCACTGCACCAGTTTCAGCATCGCAGTGGGTGAGACCTGACTTTTTGACGAGTGCCGAAGAAATAGCTCTTATTATGATTTTTAAGACAGGTGTAATGAGTTCTGGCTTCACTGTGAGCAGAAAACGTAAGGGGAAAGGTAAACTGAGCACCCATTGCCTGACAGGCTGTTGTGGGAAGATATGATCATTTAATAAGGCTGCAGTTTGTGCCATTCGGCTGGCCCCGCAACTAGGGCAGAATCCTCTCTTTTTACAACTAAAAGGGACTAATCGTTCATGATGGCAGTCTTCACATCGTACACGCAGAAATCCGTTTTCAAGCTTCCCGCACTTCAAATAGGCCTCAAACTCCCGCTTTACATAAGCTGGCAAGTACTTGCCCTGTTCTGAGAAATAGCGTTCTAAATTGAGGTGATTATCGTCTATCAGCTGGTAGAGTGTGGTTTTATCAGGTTGGTGACGTTGA
>JABSRQ010000158.1 GCA_013215055.1 Pseudomonadales bacterium
GAGCGCGTCTTGATGGTTCATGAATATATTGCGCAAACTCCTCCTTGCCGACACCGCTAGCGCCCATTAATATCACCGACACATCACAGCTGGCAACACGCTGGGCCATCTTCTTCAAATCACGACTGGCCTTGGCGATGGCGATCACACCATCATCCGCCTTCTTCTCGCTGGGTGCATTATTACAGGTTTTTAAACTCGCTATGCAATCGGTATCATAGGGTTTATTCACACAAGCATAGGGAGTATTGAGTTTATCGACCTCATCATTACAGGCCGCTGCTAACAACACCGCTACATCGGTGAATTTTCTGGAGATACTATCGGCCAGCCAGACAGACTGAGCCTCATCTTTTAGACTGCCGATAATCACAGCGTCAATATGGTAGGTTTTCAGCAGGCTGTTGGCGTCATGTTCATTCACTGCCCAGTGTATGGAATAGGCTTCGGTGACCAACAGTTTGATCAGCTTCTCACCGTCGTTAAGATTCGCCTCAATTAACAATACCGTCGATATTTGCATACTATTATCTTTCTTGCGAAAGCCCCTTTGTTAGTAACAGCGGCTGGTTCCTGACCATCACTCACATGGCAATGTAAGTTACTGGCAAGCCTACTCATATAAACGATTCTGCAACTGTTATGCCAAGGAATTTAAGACAATATTTTCAGATACTTAGAGGGAGTGACGACATTTTATTGGCTAAACATATGACGGATTAGCAGACATTATTATTAATATATGACGGGATTTTGGCAAAATAAAACGCTTATATAAACGTGTTTATAGCGGGGAAATAGAGACAACGTAGCCGTATTTAACATAAGCGCTTTAGACGGGTTTATGCAAACCCTGCCCACCATCATAAGGACATTCACTCTAGGAACTTTGCAATTCGCATAAACACAACAACGTCCTTGAGAGGATAAAACAGCATTCTTTGAGTAAACGGATGCCTTTACTTTAAATGAATGTGTATGCCTTCCCTAGCTCCATTGCTGAGCGCTAAATCATATCCAACAAGCCGACTTCAAGGCTATATCCAGCATAGGTAAAGCTGGATTTAACTCGTATAAGATATTGAACACTCAAAATGTAAAGACCGTCATCTCACCTTGCAAACAACTCATTGAGGTGAGAAATCAGAAGCTAATAATGAAAAGTCATACGCCAGCTGAATAGCATTTTTGTTTTTAAAAAATGGTTCCAGATCTCCAAGGCCACCGGCCCCTGTGCCTTGTTTTTCAATTTACAGATATAAATCGGAAAATCCACTTCCCCCAGCGTATCCAGGCTGATCAGTTCCTTATTGTTAAGTGTTCTGGTCAACCCAAATCGGACACTTTGTTAAGCACATTTTTCAAATTCCATTGGCGTCAGATCACCGATGGTTGTATGCAGCCTATCACTCGGCATAACATGGCAACTGAATGTTTCAGGGTTTGTTCCTTAATGAAACAGAATTTTCATTTTATTTCTTTCGAAAAGAAGGCGCTGGCTTTTTTTAAAATCTCTTTCTCCATGCGTAACTCTTTGTTTTATTTGCGCAATTTTTCTAGTTCAGCACGCTCTACAGTATCCAGATTTTCACCGCTGGTTACCTGCACAAACTCTTTTCTCCAACGACGTAAATTGTTTTCACTGACATCCACCGCTTTTGCGGCCTTGCCAATACTGTAGCCTTGCTCAGTGACTAGGGCTACGGCTTCTTTCTTAAAGTTGGCGTCGAATTTTCTACGCTTATTTTCAGTTGTCATGTATCACCTCGTTGAGTTATTTTAACTCTTAACGACGTGTCCAGGGTAATTAGACCACTTCAGCATAGGCCACCCATGATTTTTATCGTTTGTTCTCTAAAGGACTTAATAAACAGATCTCAGGTTCTTGCTCTAGTAGTCCTTCGAGCTGTTCCAGTAGCGAGGTGAAGTGAGGCTGCTGGCAATGGTCATCGAATGCATGTTGGTCGGCAAACTCCTCCTGGAATATAAATATATTTGGATTATCTTGATCATTGAATAGACGGTAGCCGATACAGCCTGACTCATTGCGAGTCGGTGTTAGCATGCCAGATAGCAAAGCTTCTAAGCTAGCTTCCTGGCCTTTTTTTGCGTGAAATTTGGCAGTTAGATTTATCATAATATTGGCCTAGTTATAGTTACTTTTATAGTGGTCGTCATAGTGACAGTTAAGCTAGTGGTTGAAGTAATTGTCGAAGTAAGCGCTAGAGATATCGCCCCTGGCGTTGAAGAAACTCAATCTTGTAGCCATCGGGATCTGTGATGAAGAAGAAAGTGGCTAAATGATGCTCTGAGTGATGAAGCTGTTTGATCTCACTGGCCTGAATGCCCAGACTCTTGAGCCGTTGATGGCAGACTTCAATATTCTCAACACTCACCGCAATATGCCCATAACCAGAACCGTGGGTATAATTCGGTGAGGCGTCATGGTTGAAGGTGAGTTCGAGTTCGAAAGCGGTTTCTTGATTGTAGAGGTAGGTTAAGGTGAATCCGTCAAAGACGAATTGATCTTTCACTTCCAGCTCGAGAGCCGAGCGATAAAAAGCGATAGAGCTATCGAGATCCCTGACTCGGATCATGCTGTGAATGAGTTTGGTCTTCGTGATCACTTGAGTCTCCCATTAAAGAGAGCGAAGCATAATCGCGCCGTCTGTTGTGGCGGTAGTACCTGAGTACGACAAAATATTTTTAGTCGGTTTCTACCTCAGGCTCAGTCTTGGCTAACACTGCAGCGGGCTGTCTCAGATATATAAGGCATGAGCAGCGAAGTATCGACGCCAGGTTAGTGAGGTTACTATTCGAGCCGGTAGATTCTTTATAGATCTTGCTAATAAATTGCGGCACCGTCATCTCTTGGCCTGTGGCGATCTCCTCTAATATTTCCCAAAAACTGGTTTCCAATTTGACACTGGTCGCGTGGCCATCGATACGAATCGCACGGCTAATGTACTGGTAATTCTCGATGGGTTGTTTGGAAAATATTTCGCACATAGTCAGCTCCAATAATCACAAACGCCGATTCTTATGTTTTATACCCCGTCTGTCAAAATATTTCGATAAAACGTATGTAACCGGGAAGAAAGTATCGAATAAATCAGTCCTTATATCGGAATAACATAGCTATCTATAACCTATTATTCGCTCTGTCATCTTTGTTTGGACTTTTTTGTCTGAGCTGTAACCCTTCACTAACTGTGCTTGTTGTTAGGCTTAATAGCATTCTACTCTACTATTTTCAGGTATATCGCTAATCCACATCTCTATTCTCACCATCAAGGATTACTCGAATGGGGCTTAATAAGCCTTATACCTCACGTGATATTGGCGAGACGAAAGAATCGATGGAGTAAAAGCTAATCTTAATGGCTGCTTAAGCCTCATAGCAGCCCGCTGATTGGGTAGCCAGAATAAATCAGAAAGCCATCTTCGAGGCTAAGATTAAGAGTCAAAGCCTCATGCCGTACTCGCTTAAATAGATGGAGTGCGGGGGGTTGTTCTTATCCGCTAAGACATGTCGGTATTCATGACTGGGTTATGTGAATACACGTCTTTCATAAAGTTAACAAAGCAGCGCACTTTTAGCGGAATGTAAGGGTTTTGAGGATACACGGCATTAATGGGGAATTCCGTTGCGACATGATCGGGCATGATTGTCACTAAAGAGCCGGCATCCAGGTCGGCTTGTATCAGCCAGTTGGGGAGCACCGCTATGCCCAAACCCGCTAGCACGCATTCGCGGATAGCATCACTGGAATTGGATTGCATAGTACCTTTTACCTGCACACTCTTCTCTTTGCCTTGATGGCGAAAATGCCAGATATTAACCGTCGCCAAGTTGCTATAGATGAGGCAGTTATGTTGTTTGAGCTCATCCAAGTTAGACAGCTTTTCATGTGACGCCAGATAAGCCGGGCTTGCGACCATGACTCTGGGGCTTTGTCCCAGTTTACGTGCCACCAGGGATGAATCGGCTAAATGACCAATGCGTATCACCAGATCAAATCCCTCGCCAATAACATCGACTTTCCTATCTAAAGAGGTTAGCTCTAGTCTGATATCCGGATAAGTCTGCATAAATTGCGGTAAGTAGGGGCTGATATGCAAGCGGCCAAAGGCGACCGGGACATTGATTTTTAAGTTTCCCTTTGGCGTGAGCTGATAATCCTTGGTTTGCGCCTCGGCTTCATCCAGTGCATTTAAAATGGCAACGCAGTGTTCATAATAATTGGTGCCTACCTCGGTCAGTAAAACCTGGCGATTGCTGCGGGTCAGCAGTGTTGCTCCCAGGCTGCTTTCCAGTGCCGCGATTTTTTTACTGATGGCCGACTGAGTCATGCCCATATCGGCGGCCACGGCGGTAAAACTGCCCAGTTGAATGATACGAACAAATATCTTCATAGCGGTAAATCGGTCCATCGCACGTCATCTCCAGGCGATTTAAGCATTGAGTCTAGCTTGTGCATTACATATTGGAATCTTATCTAGTCGATATTAACTATTTATCTTATCTATAGGAATGACAATACTTTAAACATATTCAAGCAACAGACAAAACCAGAGGAACAGTGATGGACAGTTTTACAAAATATACCCCCGATAACTCCCCCCAGGCTTCGGCCGACACGTTAGCTGCGGTAAAGACTCAATTTGGCTTTGTGCCGAATCTGATGGCCTATATGGCGCAATCACCGGTGTTACTCAAGGCCTATAAGGCATTGGGCGATTTGTTTGCCGAAAGCTCGTTAACTGCAACGGAGCAACAACTGGTGTTGATGACCATCAATCGTTTTCACGAATGCCGATACTGTATGTCAGGGCATACCAAGGTGGCTGAGATGAGCGGTGTGGATATGCAGGTAATTAACGCCATTCGTGATGACCAGCCTATCGGTGATAGTAAGCTAGGTGCGTTACGTGGTTTTACGCTGAACCTGGTGGCGCAGAGAGGCAAGGTATCCCAGGCTCAGGTGAATGCCTTGTTGGCCCAAGGCTATAGTCAGGAAGTGATACTGGAAATCGTTGCCGCCGCGGCCTACAAGACCATGAGCAATTACACCAATCATATTGTCGGTACCGAGTTAGATGCTGCGTTTATCGATAAACGCTGGCAGCCCATAAACGAACGTTAAGTATTAGAAGCATAAATTAATCGTATATTTATAGCGTCAATTCTGAGGAGTTACAGGCAATGAACAGCAATAAATTTAGCGCAGCTGCGCAGTTTCCAAGTATCACACTGAATACACTGGGTGGTGATCAACTTGACATAGGCAAGGCTCAAGCCGGCTATAGTTGGCAGATGGTGGTGGTCTATCGAGGCCTTCATTGCCCGCTGTGTACGGCGTATTTAAAACAGCTGGAATCGTTGAAACAGAAGTTCTACGCCAATGGCATTGGCATCGTAGCCGTATCAGCCGATCCACAACATAAGGCGGCAAGCCACAACGAGAAAATGCAGCTAAGCTTCCCGATAGCCTATGATTTATCCATAGCGCAGATGCAGACTCTGGGCCTGTATATTTCACATCCGCGTTCGGAACAGGAGACTGACAGGCCATTTTCCGAGCCGGGTCTCTATATCATTAACGAACAAGGCCAGGTCCAGGTAACGGATATATCCAATGCGCCCTTTACGCGGCCAGAACTTGAAAGTTTGGCATCCGGTCTGGATTTTATTCGTGATGCTGACAACAACTATCCGATTCGAGGCACGTATTAATCACTCGCCATCGGTCAAATTTTTAAGCTTGTGAAAGGAGAATATCATGTCGCATCTCAATGCCTATTCCCGGTCGGTGATGCTTATCTTTTGCTTATTGCTGATGAGTCCGCTGGTCAGTGCAAGCATGGCCGAACATACACAAAAGCTTGCAGAGCATGTTTATAGCTATGGTGATCCCGCTGCCGGCTACACGTCGATGTTTATTGTCACCGCAGACGGTGTCATTGTTATAGAGCCGGTGAATAGCAAGCATGCAAAAGGCCTGTTAAAGGCCATACGCAGTGTCAGTCAACAGCCCATTCGCTATCTGTTACACAGTCATAATCATTGGGACCATGCCGGTGGTGGTCAGGTCTTCCGCGATGAGGGGGCAACGATTATCGCTCATGTGGAGGCTTATGAATGGATGCAAGCCAATCCGCATAAAGACATGGCCTTACCCGATGAGAGTTGGTCGGGTAATAAAAAGACGATTGTCTTGGCAGGCACCCGCCTGGAGTTACATTATCTGGGCATGAATCATGGGTTGGGTATGACGGTGTTTCGGCTACCCAAACAAAAAATGGTTTATATCGCCGACATCGTCACGCCCGAACGTTTGCTGTTCACCATAGTGCCTGATTTTAATATTAAACAATGGATACGCAGCCTCAAGGACATCGAAGCGATGGATTTCACGACGGCTATTTTTAGTCATGGCAGAGCAGTAGGATCGAAAAAAGATATCCGCGCCAATAGGGAGTTTATTGAAGACCTGCGTGCGGCGATTCATACCGAATTCAAAAAAGGTACACCCCCTTTTAGTATTCCTGATTTGGTCAGACTGCCCAAGTATCAACACTGGGCTATGTACGATGAATGGTTAAGCATGAACGCCTGGCGCTTATTGTTAGACGATCACATGGGACCATTCCCTTGGCGACCCGCGCATGCTTATGAAATGAAACATTGAAATACAAACATGGCTATAACCGCTGATTTGCAGCGGCAGAATGATAAGAAATACGCCTTATGCTTATTTAGAAGATCCGAACAATGTCTTCAACAAGAACTCGTCGTTGAAGACGCTTATTATTTAGCCGGGTTTTAAAATTCCACTTCGGCTCTAAGTGACGTTCATTTATGTCCATAGACCGGCATATCTTCCATTGCCCTTAAACGACTATAGGGAAATATAGTAAATAATAATTATCGACAGCAAGTGAAATAAGGCGTGAAATTATAACTTTGTATTTATGCCAATGATCAATGCCACCTTGCAAGAACGGTTCTTACTAAATCAATATTAATAGGTTTAGCAATGAAATCATCCATGCCCGCCTCTTTACAATTGAGCTGTTCATCACGGGTTACACCTGCGGACATCGCTATGATAGGAATATTACAACATCTCTTATCTAGCCGTAGCTTGCGAGTTGCCGTATAGCCATCCATGATCGGCATTTGACAATCCATTAATATGATATCGTAGTGATTGGAAAAAGCTTCTTCTATCGCCTGGATGCCGTTATCAACGATGTGAACTTTATAGCCGAGTTTCTTTAATATCGCGGAGGCTACTTTCTGATTAACCTGATTATCTTCAACCAGCAATATGCTTTCATCACTTACAGGTACACTAGGGATTGCGGTTGATTCTTGAGCCAAATCATCGATGACCTTAGCTAGCCCGACATCGATGTTAACAATAACCGTAGTACCCTCACCTGTTAGGCTTTCAAGCTGAATATCTCCCCCCATCAATTCGCATAATTGTTTACAAATATGTAAGCCAAGGCCCGTTCCACCAAACTTGCGCGTAATAGAGCTGTCGGCTTGAGTAAAAGCCTCAAAGACCTTGCTTTGCTTATCAATGGGTATGCCTATACCAGAATCCTTGACCGTAAATGTAAGGCCGATGTGATCTACTGCTTTCGTCTGACTATTATCTTTAGCTAAGCCAACGTGAAGGCTGATGTCGCCATTATCACCCGTGAACTTCATTGCATTACTCAACAGATTGATTAATATCTGCCGCAATGCCGTCGCATCAGAAATGATACTTTTCGGTACATCGGCGCTTGCCAAGCACTGGAAGTCTATTTCTTTTTTACTCACTTGGGCCGCAAAAAGTGCAGACACTTCATTAAGCACATTCTGTAGATTAAACGGCTTTAACTCCAATTCCAGCCTGCCGGACTCTATCTTTGAGATATCCAATATATCATTCACGATTGACAGTAAAGCTGAACTGGATTGCTTGATAATATTGGCGTATTCACGCTGTTTTTCACCCTGCACTATATCAAGAAGCAGATCTGCCATGGCAGTGATGCCATTCATGGGTGTTCGTATTTCATGACTCACAAGAGCCAAAAACTCGGACTTAGCACAGGAGGCGGCAGTCGCTTTTTTTTCTGATGCCATCAGGTTTTCCTGTATTCGCAGCAGATCTTTCATTGAAACTTGTAGCTCTTTTGTTCGCTCATCGACCAACTCTTTGAGATGATTATTGCGTTGTGCTAAAGCTAACTCTGCTTGCTTTCTAGCCGTTATATCGATGGATACGACAATAAAATATTCTAATCGACCAGCATCATCGTTAACGGGAACTATAGTCGCGTGAAACCATAATTGGTTTCCTTGGGTATCCGCAATGGGTGCTTCCATGGCAATAACTTCATGGGTATGACGAGCATTTTCCAAATATCTTCTCATACTGATGCGGTAAGATTCGGGGAAAAAGTCAAAAGGGTAGGGTTTACCATAATACTGAGAGATATCATCAATTTTAAGCACATTAATACCGGCAGAACTCATGTACTGTAAATTGAAATCAAGATCTACCATCTTGGTACAAACGGGTGAGCAATCCAGCCAAGCATACGCTAATTTTGAATCTGCTTGTAAACGCTCAGATTCAGCGTGCTCTAGTATCCATATCTTTTCTAACAACTCTTCATAGGTAGGTTTTTTATTCACAACGCACCTCCATAAAAAACACTAGTCCCCCAGCACAGGCATAGTAAGCCTCTCTTTTGTTTTCATTGAGGGTTACATCGCCTTTCCTATAGCGAAGGCATATATGCGGTCTGTACCATTTTCAATTTTAATATCGTATGGGAATTATTTACAGACCACTGGAGGGGATTTTTATAAGTATAGAGCTTGATTAAAGCCAATGCCTGTTATCAGGCTTTCGAGCTAAGACCAACTGGAAATAAACGCTCTTAGTAAACAGGCGCTTTTAGCCACATAGCCGACCATCGATTGGGTAGAGGCTTAAGCGGGCTTTTGATAGTAATCAAGAGCAACATAACAATATGAATCGAGACTATCTCTGATATAGCCCGAAGGCCTTTCTCACATCCGCTGCTATAATGCGAGTCTTCAGTCTTTCTTTAAGATTCAGAAAGTGCTTCCGCTAAGAACTTCATCACTACTTTAATTCTTTCAGTTTTACGTAAATCAGGGTGCGTTAGAATCCATAACTGGTTTTCCTTTCCTGCTTCAAATGTAAATAGACGCTCTAATTCTGGCTGTTTTAAGTCGTCAGGCATAAAGGCCAGTCCACAACCGTTTTTTGCCAAATAGGCCATGGCAACGAGGTCATCCGTTCTCTGTGTAATATTGGAAGAATGTTTTTTATCAAGCCATGAAAAAGCTGGGTGGGTGCCTAATAACCCCGTGGCTCCGATTAAGCTATGCTGTTCCAGGTCATTAAGGGTATTGGGTTTTCCATGCTCATCTAGGTAATATTGATGAGCATAAACACCCCATTTTATGCGCCGAATTTCACGCCCAACAAGATGCTCTGGAGGCGAGTCAGTCACACGGATCGCAATATCTGCATGTCGGCTAGTCATGTTGAGTTCTTGATTCGTCACCAACAACTCTACGTTAATATCGGGATAAAGTTTGTTAAGTTCTAGCAGATGACGAGGCAACTCATTATAAGAAAAACTGCTAGGTGCGGTAATTTTCACAACACCTTTAAGCTGCCTATCCTTACCGACCACATCGCGTTCGATATCCTCAAATGAACAACTAATGCGTTGGGAATGCACCAGCATTTCGTCCCCCACTTCAGTTAATTCATAACGGCCATTTACCCGTTCAAAAAGGCGGCCAACCTGCGCTTCAAAATCATTTAGGCGCCTATACACCGTTGAGTGGCTCATATTAAGAGCCCTTGCTGCCCCGGCTAAAGTACTGCTATCGGCAACGGCTATAAATACCTTAAGTGCATTCCAGTCCAAGATTCACCTAGCTTGTCAAATATGAAAATATGGAAGTCATTTTTGCAGATTGCCTTCATATTTTCAAAGAACTATTCTTGCTCTCGTCAATGTCAGGCAGCTATCAAAGAGGCTTCTTGCAGAACATAAGATGAATAGGAAATATAAAATTATGATTGGATACACAACGGTTGGTACAAATGATTTTTCTCGATCTGCATGCTTCTACGATACCTTGCTGGCTATGCTAGATGCAGGAAGAGCTATGGAAGCTGAAGATTTTATCGCATGGGGAAAGGCTGAAAATACGCCCATGTTTTCAATTCATATTCCTGTCGACGGTCAGCCTGCGACAATCGGTAATGGTGTGATGATTGCTCTGCTTGCTGAAAATAGTGCACAAGTTAAGGCGATCCATAGTAAAGCTATAGCGTTAGGAGCAAAGGATGAAGGCCTGCCTGGCCCTAGGGGAGATCAGGGCTTTTATGCAGCTTACTTCCGCGACCTTGATGGTAACAAGCTCAACGTTCATTGCATGATCTAGTCCAAAAATCGCTGTTTCTTTAATAGCCAGGGTAAATATGAAAACCGTCTTAGAGGCTATAGTAGTCCTTCAATACTAATGGCTAAAAACTCTACAAATCGTCTATACGAGGCCTATTAAGCCCCGGTTCGATTATTCGTTGATGGTGATAGTTGTGATGGAAATTATCGATCTGCTTGAATCTTAGTAGAGTAGAATGCTAATCAGCCTAACAACAAAGCTTGTTATTCAAGGATAAATACCCGTTCAAGTATGCCCTACAGAGTTTGATCTGTACTGCTTTTCATTGGTTTAGGCTGGAATGTTTTTTCAGAATACTCTTGTTTAATAAACTCTTTAAATAAGCGCATTTTCTCTGGCATGTAGTCTCTATTGTGATAAAGCAAAAACACATCCTGCTGCGGTAAGTCTTGTTTGTTCTGGTCAACTTAAATCGGACACCTTGTTAAGCACATTTTTCAAATTCCATTGGAGTCATATCGCCGATGGTCG
>JABSRQ010000016.1 GCA_013215055.1 Pseudomonadales bacterium
CCCATGTGAGAGTAGGTCATCGCCAAGCTTTTATTCTAAAAACCCCAATAGATTATTCTATTGGGGTTTTTTTATGGAAAATTTTATATTTAATTAAGTATGTTGATAAACGTCCTGCGATAACATATTGACTCTAGGCCGACAATTGTGCGGCAATAACTCACCGATCCGGTTGTTTTTTTATAGGCAGACGATTTTGAGTATCCGATAAATACACATAGGGTTCATACCCATTTAATTTTGTCGATTGAATCAAACTCATCACCGCAGATGCACGTTGACCACCGCGTAACGAGCCGGCGAATAGCCAGTTTTTATGTCCCAGCGCACACGGCCGCATCTGATTTTCAATCAAGTTATTATCGATAGGCACTGCTCCATCTTCGCAATAGTGAATCAGCGCCGACCAGCGATTCAAACTGTAATCGATAGCTTTCACGATTGGTGAGCCATTTGACACTTTCTGGCGCTGATTCAGTAGCCATTGATGCAATCTATCATGGATCGGCTTAGCTTCCCTCTGAAGCAAGCCTAGCGATCAACATTATTCAACTCCTTGGCTTGGCGCTCAACTTCGTACAATCTGTCTATTTCCAACAAGGCATGCTCGGCTATTTGGCTTTTGTTCGACGTATGCAGGTCGAAAAATTTTCGCCGTGCATGTACCGTACAGCCAATTTCGATAATCTCCTGCTTAAAACCTGCTTTGTAACCATTGTAGTCTTCACAGGCCAGCTTGCTTTCCCGGGCATCGAGAAAAGTACGGGCATTAACGTCTGCATGACTTGGTGCGAAATAATACACTGCCGACGATAATTCAGAAAATGGCGTGCTGTCATAGGCCAAAATATATGCCTTGTGGGTTCCGGCATAAGCATCGGCATTTCATCCTCGTGTAAAACCGACTCCCTTAACAGGGCATCACGCATCGCATCTACTAATGGCTGAAGCGCAACCCCGAAACGACCTACCCAATTCGATAAGGTCGAATGAGCAATAGCCAGCCTAGCACGCACAATAATATGTTCCTGTCGGTACAACGGCTGGTAATCGGAAAACTTGGCTATGAGTACTTGCGCCAACAGGCCGCTGGTCAGGATGCCTTTATTGATAACCTGTGCAGGCACAGCCACCCTAGGTATTGCTTCAGAATCGGTGCAGGCCCATTTGACTCGCACATGGCGCTCTACGGTAAAACATACCCGTGATATAATCGAGTTTTTCGCTGACATCTTCGCTAATGCGTTTGAGCTGGCTCATACTCGATAACTGTACGTGGGAATTCTGCCAGGAGTGGTTCGAGTTTAGGTTTTTCCTTTGCTTCTACTTTCGAGGATTTCGGCGCATCAAGACCAGCAAGTTCTTCCCCGATAGCAGCAATGTCAGCGTCCACTAACTCATCGAGCAAGCTGGCATGATACGGATCCAGTGCTTCACTGGTGCTAGAAAAATTATGGCGTTTAAGGATGGCCAATTCATGCGTGAGTTTTTCGTTAAGCGCAGTCTGATTGATGATTTGGCGATCTTTTTTCGCAACCTGATTCAGCAGCTTTGCCGCGAAAGGCGAAGGTGCTCTGCAGAGAGTTGGTTTAAATCAGGCGTCTTTGACATGATTCTCACTGTGCCAGAAAGCAGCTATTGAACCTACAGGAAAATATAAAGGCTGAGACACATGTTATAAAACCGAGATGCTGTTGTTTTCACCGACCTGGTGCCATGGTAAGTCAATAACAAAAGCAATAAGCTGCTCGATATTTAGCTCAACACGCTCACCTTGCCAAACTTTAGCCCAGGTTAATTTACCTTGATGCAGGTGCCGGGCGGCTAGCCAGATGCCAAATCCATCATGCACCAACACTTTTATACGGTTGCCACGTTTGTTTGAAAATATGTATCCGTGGTGTGGCCTTGCTTCACCAAAGACGAGGAGCACGCGGGCAAGACAAGAATCGGGACTCGCGCGCATATCGAACGGTTCAGTTGAAATCCAGATGTCATCGATGAGAATCATTGTTGAAGAGCCTTCAGCCAGGGTAATGCCCGATTAATTTGAGCGATTGGCCAATGTGCTTTTATGCCATTATCTTCGAGGATTACGCTTGAATTACAATGAGTGCAGATGGGGTTGAGCTATATGCAAAGGAATAAAATCAGGCTGCACATTCTGATTACTGGTATTTATTCTGCGCCATTTATGAATAAGGTTGGGGTTGATCTGGTTTTTTATGGCAATGGCAGCAATGGATGTATCGGGTTGATTGCAATCATGGAGTATCTTGGCCTTAAGCTCTTGGCTGTATTTTCTTAGAGTCTTATGTTTAGGAGTTGGTTCAGAAGTCAGATACATAGTAAGTGCTCACTTAAATTAAGTGGGCACCATAATTACTTTGCAATGCCTTGCTGAAAAGGTGTGTTTGCCGGACGCTTACTGTTGTTTGAATATGAATACAGATTAGGTGCAAATTTGAAGTGTGTAAAATCAATTAAGATAATGAATGTAATAGGTAAAACTATTTTTAAGGTAAAAAAATCCCCGCAGAAGCGGGGATCGTTTAATGACACGCCTGGTGAAAATTACGGAGTAACATCAAAATCAAGGTTGAAGCTTAAAAGCAGGTTTGCGATATCGGCGGTGGTACTTGTAGCATGTGATGAGACGTTAACTGAAGGTACAAGGGTAGCCGTTACATCGGCAGTGGCTATAACGTTGGCGTTTGTATCAGAGCCTTCACAGTTGTCTTCCTGCAGCATAAGCATATTAACAACTTGCTGATCAGCTAAGCTGAAGTCTGTAACGTGTATGGTGTCCTCGCTACAGTCAGAAAAAGGTCTTTCATCACCTGACTCACGTATTACCGAACCTGAAACTGCCTCCTTGCTTTGCATTATAATGCCAAGATTGTCATTATTATTGCTGTAAGTTGCCGCAGTGATGTGGGTGGTATTGCGGGTTAAATTGATATTGCTATAGACATCGTTAGTACCTTTGATAGTGTAGTTACCGGTTTCAACGGCGATGCATTGAATGACCTGGCCGTTAAAGTTAATTAGGCCTGTGTTGCCGGTGAATTCGGCGGTGTCAATATGACCGACCGAAAAATTAAAGTAATCCAGGTCGTTAGTTAACGTGGCAATCTTTCTGCCGGCAAGCAGTGTAGATTGCAGGTCAGCCTTGGTTTCGGCGATAACATCATCTAGCAATGCAGGATTAGCTTTGATGGCGGCTTTTAGCTCGTCATTATTCATCGCTGTAAGGTCTAATTCCGCAGGTAGGTTGCTTAGCTTTATTTCAGTGCTGGCATTGGCTGCATTAGCAATGAAACTGAGGCCGTCATTGGAAAAGCTAAGATTCAGTTCTTTTTTAACTTTCGCCTTGATCTCACCTTCGGCTCGATTAATGTCAGCGGCGGATTCTTGTACGTTTTCTAGGATAAAGCTAGCGGCGTTAAAAGGCATACCGTCATTATCGATGTTTTGAGAATAATTCATGGATATGGCATCTTCACCGCAGCGCTGCACATTTATCAATGTATCAGGGTTTTGCAGGTCGGCAGTGATGAAATAAATGGCCACACCTTCGGTGCTGTCGGCGTTTTTTTCCAGAATGTCCAGCGCGGTAAGTGCACCTTCAACAGGCGCTTCTGCTTCAAGGTCAAAATCACTTCCAATAAAGCCTTTTTCCAAGTTTACGATATTACTGGTTTGTGCCACCAGCCATACACCATAAGGTGATTTTTGCGCATCGGCTTCGTTTAACTGGCCTCTGGCTGTAATGCTGCTTAGGAGTTTCTGAGCGGGATTAGGGGGGAGGTCAGCGGTGGATATTTCAGTGAGCTCGTCGCTTTCATCATCATCATCGAGTTCATCCAAGATGCAGCCATTAAGTAAAAAGAGTGAGCTGGCGAGTAATATAGGTGTGAGTAAAAAATCAATCTTCATGTTGATGTCCTTAAATTTCGTATTGCGTTTATATTTATTGCGGAAGAGCTTTCAATTAAACCTGCAGTTAAGTCTATAAAACTTAGAATGCTACACCTAGTTGTATAGCCCCACCGACATTGTTATCGCTAAACTGTGCACCAATATCCAATTGTAAAACAACAAAGTTGAAGCCTAGGCCTGCAGTGATGACTTGGTCATTTGAATCCGCCAGATTGGTTCTAAAGCCACCGCGTAATTGCATAAGCCAAACATCCCACTCAACCCCAGCGCCAAAAAACTGGGTGTCTTCACCGAGGAAATAAGGTTTGTTTTTGGTCAGGTCGATGTCGGTGGCTATGGTAAAACCAAGAGGTAGGTCTACTGCCAGGCCTGCTCTGGCCTGTGTGTCGATGTCAAATTCCTGGAAGGTGGCATCGATAACGTCAATGCCGCTCAGTGGTAATTCGGTTTTATAGGTTTGTGGGAGTAGATTTTTAATGGTCAAACCTACTGTCATCATATCATTGGGTAGAAAACTATAAGAAAAACCCAGGTCGATATTAAAGTCTTCGTTCGTGGTTTCGCTATCGGTCAGGTTGTCGGCATCGTAGTCATCTTCCAGCTCTTCAATGGTTGGCGCATCAGCATAGCTGGTGATAGACATAAATTTGGGCGTGATGCCGATGGATAAACCATCGAGTGACTGAAATTTATGAGAAAGCGCAACCCCAAGCTCGGTGATGGTTACACCGGCTAGTATCACCCGTGATTGTAGATCTGTGGTTGGGTCGTTAAAAATAATATTAGTTATATCTGAGCTATCAACAATAAGTTGATTCTGGCAGCCGGCTCTTTCATCAATCAGCGTGATCAGATCAGCTTCTTGGTTTATATTGGCTAATGCTGCGGTGTAATCCCTTAAGATTTGTTCATCGCAGTCAGCATAGATCGGGGACGTTTCAATGGTTGCATTCGCATTTAGGAAGACGGATACCCCAAGTGTCTCTGTGGGTATGCTAAGCGCAGTAAAGGCTGCAATATTGATTCTGAAGGGTTTGTCACTTAATTCTGATAAATTAGTATTAAAGCCATCAACACCTTCTACAAATAGATTTTTTGACGCCGCAAATTGATTGATGTCATTGCCCGAATTTTCCATACCCTGAAGACCAGTAGATATATTGTCTATATAGCCGTTATCAAGTAGGTCGGAAAAAGCATCCAGAGCATCAGGGTCGGCAAAGGCTGACAGGCCTATATTGGGTAAAACAATATGGAAGCTATCCTCTGATGCTTTGTCGCTTAATAACGCAGGGTTAAAAATGCCAGCGGTACCGGATTTGGAAGAGGCAACACCGATATCACCCATAGCCATGGAGCGGGCATCTAGGGTTGAAAACGGTTGGGCAAAGGTGGGGGCTGCACACAAAAGTGCGGGTATAAGCAATTTTGAGCATTGTTTCATAAAACGGCCATCCTTGTGTTTATTGTGGTGTCTTTAGCGGTTTGTTTATGATAGTCGTGAGCCTAAGAGAAGTCTAATACCATAAAAGCGTTTGTAGGTGTTTTCCATAGTAGGTTTTTACCGTTATAATGCGCGCACTAAAATAGGATCACTAGGGGTCTAAGCTGTGAAAGTCGCTCAAGTATTTGCAAGTTTGTCTAAATTCAGTCTATTAGTTGTCGTTTTATTGGCGAGCAAAAGTTTTGCAATTTCTGCTGATGCACAAGCGGCTATTGCCGAGCGCATCAAGCCTGTCGGTGAAGTGTGTGTTGAAGGTGATAAGAGTTGCGCAGGTGTAGTTGCTAAAGCGGCCAGTGCCGAGCCTAGATCTGGCGAAGAAATTTTTGGGGCATCTTGCACAGGTTGTCATTCTACCGGCGCTGCTGGTGCACCAAAAGTGGGTGATAAAGCGGCTTGGGCACCACGTATTGCTCAAGGTAAAGCCACATTATACGATCATGCAAAAAATGGCTTTAACGGTATGCCGCCAAAAGGTTTGTGTATGGATTGTACCGATGATGAGTTAAAAGCGACTGTGGATTATATTGTCTCTAAAAGTCAGTAATTCTCCGGGTTGATAAAAAAACCGGCCTAGCCGGTTTTTTTTTCGCCTGCGAAAACTGACGTGGGTACTTAGAATTCATCCAGCAGGCTTTTTAAATCGGCAAAGGTGTCTTTGCCTTTTTGTGTATTGAGCTCTTCCGAAGCCTCGCCGCGGCCTTCCCATACCAAATGCTCTGAAGGGATTTCGTCAAGGAAACGACTCGGTGTGGTGTCCATCATTTCGCCAAATTGTTTGCGTTTGAGCGCATAAGTCAGGGTCAGGTTTTCTTTGGCACGAGTGATACCCACATAAGCCAGGCGGCGTTCTTCTTCAATATTGTTTTCTTCGATGCTGCTGCGGTGTGGTAGTAGTTCTTCTTCCATGCCCAGAATATAAACATTGGGCCACTCCAGGCCTTTGGATGCATGCATAGTGGTCAGTTGAATCGCCTCCGATTCTTCTTCTTCGGATTGACGCTCCATCATATCTCTAAGCATCAGGCGATTAATGGCCTCTTTAATGCCCGCATCATCGTCATCTTCAAGCTCTCGTTCCAGTGCGTGCTTTACATTATCCACCAGCATACGCACGTTTTGCATACGTTTTTCGGCCGCAGCACTACTGTTACTGTTGCCGTGTAACCAGGCTTCATAACCAATATCATCAATCATTTCTTCTATGGCATTAATTGGTTGGGCTTCTTCACACAAACGCATGACATTTTGCAGCCAGTTGTAGAATTCATTGAGGCGTTCCAGGGCTTGTTTGGAGAGACGGCTTTGCAAGCCAAATTCACAGATCGCATCGTATAGGCTAATGTCTCTTTCATTGGCATAGGACGATAGGGTTTGCAGCGTGCTAGTGCCTATTTTACGCCGTGGTACATTGATGATTCTTAATAGGGCGTTATCATCAGATGGGTTAACGATCAGGCGCAGATAGGCCATGATGTCTTTAACTTCAGATTTGGAGAAGAAAGATTGGCCGCCTGAAACTTTATACGGCAGATCTTCGGTTCTTAGCGCCATCTCCATGATGCGGGCCTGGTGATTGCCTCGATACAAAATGGCGTAATCGCTGTATGAGCTGTTGGTGCGTAGTCTATGAGCGATAATTTCATTCACCACGCGTTCTGATTCGGCCATATCATTAGGTGTGGCAAGCACGCGAATCGGGTCGCCATGGGGCAGATTACTCCATAACTTTTTTTCATACACATGGGGGTTATTGGCAATCAACTTGTTGGCTGAATCGAGAATAATGCCGGTGGAACGATAGTTTTGCTCTAATTTAATCAGCTCCAGCGTGGGGAAGTCGGTTTGCAACTGCACCAGGTTCTCAGGCCGTGCACCGCGCCAGGCATAGATAGATTGATCATCGTCACCTACCACGGTTAAGCCGGATCGGTCACCCACAATCAGGCGGACTAATTCATATTGGGAGATATTGGTATCTTGATATTCGTCCACCAACATATAGCGGATTCTACGCTGCCATTTTTCCAATATATCCGGGTGCTCTTGAAATAATTTTACCGGGATATTGATCAGATCATCAAAATCCACCGCATTATACGCGGTTAATGCGGTTTGATAGCTTAAGTAGAGCTTGGCGATTAACGATTCCTGCGCATTACTGGCCACCATTAAGGCCTGTTCGGGGGTTTTCATATCATTTTTTAATTGGGAAATCGTATTTTGTACAAAATCCAGCAAGTCGGTTTCTATCTCGCCACTTTGCAGTGACAGCTCTTTCAGCAGGGTTCTGGCATCTTCCTGATCAAAAATGGAGAAGCCAGCTTTTAATCCCAGGCGCTGACATTCCTGGCGAATGATGGTTAAACCCAAAGTGTGAAAGGTACAAACCAAGATGCCACGGCCTTGTTTACCTGGAATTAATGCGCTGACACGCTCCTTCATTTCTTTGGCGGCTTTATTGGTGAATGTCACGGCCGCAATGTTTTTCGCTGGCATGCCGCATTCTTTAACCAAATAGGCGATTTTACGGGTGATCACACTGGTTTTCCCTGAGCCAGCACCGGCTAATACCAGGCAGGGGTGGGAAATCGCTTCCAGGGCCTTTTGTTGTTGCGAGTTGAGTTTATTCACGGCTATTCACAGATAGAGACAGGATGACTTATTTTAGCAGTGCGTGCGGCGGCTGCACAGCATTCAATAGGGTGTTGATTTAGAGTCGCTGTCTATAGGTGCAAGCTTCGTTGATATGGTGGATTTCTATGCTGGGGCTGGCGTCTAAATCGGCAATGGTTCGGGCCACTCGAATGGTGCGTTGAAACCCCCGTGCCGAGAGTTTCAGCGTGGTGGCGATATTTTCCAATTGTGCCAAGGCCGGTGGCGTTAAGCATTGATAGTGCTTCAGTTGTTTGCCGTTAAGTAGCGCGTTGTTCATATTTTGACGTTGCAGCTGAATATCATGGGCTGCACAAACACGCTGTTTAATCGTGGCTGAATTTTCTTCTGCTTCGCTGTCGTGGTTTAGCAGTTGTAGCGGCGTGGGCTGTAGCTGTAATTGTAAATCGATTCTGTCTAATAGCGGGCCTGAAACTTTGTGTTTATAACGTCTGATCTGTTCTGCCGAGCAGTGGCAGGCTTGGTTTTTATCCCCCAGATAACCACAGGGGCATGGATTCATCGCCGCAATTAATTGAAATGACGCCGGATAATGCGCTTGGCCCGAGGCCCTGGAGATACATATCTTGCGGGTTTCCAATGGCTCTCTTAGCGCGTCCAGGCAGGGGCGGGAATATTCAGGTAATTCATCCAGAAATAACACTCCGTGATGGGCCAATGAGATTTCGCCGGGTTTTAACGGTTTACCGCCGCCAACGATTGCAGCGGCAGAAGCTGAATGATGGGGGCTGCGAAAAGGCCTTTGATGGAGTTTAGTTAAATCGGGGCGTTGATTGATAGACGATAATAACGCCAGGTGCTCAAGGCGCTCTTGTGGCGTCATATCGGGTAATATGCCTGCAAGGCGCTCGGCTAACATGGATTTTCCGCAGCCAGGTGGGCCACTAAGAAGAAAATTATGTTTACCGGCCGCGGCAATTTCCAGCGCACGTTTTGCCTGTTGTTGGCCCTTAATTTCGGCCATGTCTTTATCGGTTTCTACGGCGTTGTTTTGTAATTCGGGTGCGGTTTCTGCAAAGAGTGTTTGTTGGCCACAAAGGTGGCTGCAAACCTCTAATAAATGACCTGCGGTAAGATGTTTTTCGCCGACGGCTAACGCTGCCTCATAGCCGTTTTGCTTGGGTACCACTAAGCATCGATGATTTTTCGCGCAGGCAATACTGGCATTCACAGTGCCGCTTACCGGTCTGATTTCACCTGTAAGAGCGAGTTCACCAATAAATTCATAGTTGGCCAGCGTGTGGCTGGGAATTTGTTTGGAGGCTGCCAATATACCCAGCGCAATGGCGAGGTCATAACGGCCTCCCTCTTTGGGTAGGTCCGCTGGGGCTAAATTAATGGTGATTCTGGAGCAGGGGAATTCAAATTGACTATTGAGGATAGCTGAGCGTACACGATCTTTGGATTCTCGTACGGTGGTTTCAGGCAAGCCCACTAAATGAAATGCAGGCAAACCCGCCGATAAATGAACCTCAACGGTGACGGCAGGGGTCTCTAATGCAGAGGCTGCTCGGGTATATAAAATGGAAGTGGCCATAACATCCTTGTTATAACGGCGGATTAAGCTTGAGTGTAGTTAGCTTTTTTGATTCTGTAGGCTTTTTTCCAAGGCCTGCAGTTGTACTTCTAATGCCTCAACCTTGCTGCGAGTTTTTTGTAATACGGCGGCTTGTGCATCAAATTCTTCGCGAGTTACCAGGTCAAGCCGGGCTAACGCATTTTGTACCAGTAGTTGAATGGTGCGCTGCATTTCTTCTCTAGTGCTTTCATTAGGCAGTAGCTGGCTGGTTTTTTCTGCGATGGATTGCAGGGTTTCAGCGTTAAGTATAGAAAAAGGAGATTTCATTTGAGATGGCCTGGGTAGATATTCTGGACTTAAGTTTATCAAAAAAAAAGCCTGATCGCATTGATCATTAAACAAGCACGATGTTGGGGCGTTTATAAAGGTTTCAGCGCTGAGTATAAATCACTCCGATCGTTAATGGTGCAAGGATGTATTTCGTGGGCATTTTAATATTATTTTGGGGCGGTCATATTACTTGATTTTTAAAGGGGCTTGATGAAAATACGAGGTTTGATTATTTATTACGCACTACATGTGAGCAGTGGTTGTTTCTTTGGCTTTATCGTTAGATTTGTTTTTCGTTTTCTTTTGGTGCATTGTGTTATTTTGGTGCGTGCTTGTGGTGCGTAATAAAGTTTGCATACTGGATGAGATGTGCTATTTCTTATTAAGCCTTTGTTATACAAGCTAAAAAATAAAGTTGGCAAGCTCATTGCTATAGCAATATCATAGGGATGAAGTTTCAAGCCGATGGAGTGCCATAATTATTAAAAAAGAACAAGCACGTTTAAAACTATTGGAGTTGTATATGAAAAAGTTATTAGCCTCTAGTGTCGCAGCAGCGGCCATTTCTACTGGCTTTGCACTGCCTGCACAGGCAGAAATTGAAGGTTTGTCGGCTAACGTCGGTGCGGTATCTGATTATTATTTCCGTGGTGTTAGTTTGGGTGATGCCGGTGCTTATGCCGGTTTGGATTATGAAGTTGCCGGTTTCTATATTGGTACCTGGATGATTGATGACGGCGGCACCGGTTCTGTTGGTGGCGGTAACGATGGCCTGGAATACGATATGTATTTAGGTTGGGGTATGGAGTCTGAGGCCGGTTTTGGTTTTAACGTCGGTTATAGCCGTTTTGACTACACTTATACGTCTGACTTCGAGCACGAATTGAATCTGGGTTTAAGCATGTCAGGTTTTGGCCTGGATGTCGCTTTGGGTCAGGATGATGATTCTGAATCTTCAACGTCAACAGGCGAAGCCGAAGCTCTGGATTATTTGTTTGTGGGTTTATCTTGGTCGGGTGATGTTTATGGCGCAACGCTTGGTCACTTTGAATATGATACAGCCACTAAAGGACATTCTGCTTCTGATAGTGAATGGAATTATGTTGAGTTTTCTGCCGGCGGTGAAGTTGCCACATTGGATATGAGCGTATCTGTTGGCCGTAACTTTGGTATTAAAAATGGCGGTGCAAGTGTTGGAAGTTCTGGAACTGAGTATATAGTGTTAGATGTCAGCAAGTCTTTTAGCTTCTAAGACGAGTTTTCTGCCAAAAGCCGGGGAAAATACCGGCTTTACAGAGCATTTGAATTGGAATTTTTAAAATTAATGAGGAAATAACATGAAATTAGTTACGGCAATTATTAAACCGTTCAAATTAGATGACGTACGTGAAGCTTTATCTGAAATCGGCGTACAGGGTATTACGGTTAGCGAAGTAAAAGGTTTTGGTAGGCAGAAAGGTCACACCGAATTATACCGTGGTGCAGAGTACGTTGTAGATTTTTTACCTAAAGTTAAAATGGAAGTGGCTATCGGTGAAGATCTGTTAGATCAAACCATCGAAGCGATCACCAAGGCTGCAAACACCGGGAAAATTGGTGACGGCAAGATTTTTGTATCCTCATTAGAGCAAGTGATACGTATCCGTACCGGTGAAACTGGCGACGAAGCGATCTAATAAAAAACATTATTCATTAATTATTTTGTAAACGGTTTTACGTTTACAGGGGTCTTTTAAACTATGGAAAACCAAATATTTGAATTGCAGTATGCAATTGATACATTTTATTTCCTCGTATGTGGTGCGTTGGTCATGTGGATGGCTGCCGGTTTCGCAATGCTGGAAGCGGGCTTGGTGAGAGCCAAAAACACCACTGAAATTTTAACTAAAAATATCGCGTTGTTTGCGATCGCTTGTACTATGTACCTGATTTGTGGTTATGAAATTATGTACGGTGGTGGTTTCTTCTTATCGGGTGTGACTACGGTTGCCGGTATGGATGAGGCTGCTGTAGCAGAAGTATTAAAAGGTTCTGCAGCTTTTGCGGCGGGTGCTGAAGATTCAGGTCTGCAATATGCAGGTGCTTCTGACTTCTTCTTCCAGGTTGTCTTTGTAGCGACGGCCATGTCTATCGTTTCAGGTGCAGTAGCTGAACGTATGAAGCTTTGGGCGTTCTTGGCCTTTGCGGTTGTGATGACTGGCCTTATCTATCCTATGGAAGGTAGCTGGACTTGGAATGGCAAGCCTGTATTTGGCTTGTTTGAATTGAACTACAGCGATTATGCCGGTTCGGGTATCGTGCATATGGCCGGTGCAGCAGCTGCTTTAGCGGGTGTTATTTTGTTAGGTGCACGTAAAGGTAAATACGGTGCAAATGGTGAAGTAAGAGCGATTCCTGGCGCTAACTTACCGCTGGCAACCCTGGGTACTTTCATTCTGTGGATGGGTTGGTTCGGTTTCAACGGCGGTTCTACTTTACAGCTTTCTGGTGTTGGCGTTGCTAACGAAGTTGCTAACGTATTCTTGAATACTAACGCAGCAGCATCTGGTGGTTTGATTGGTGCATTAATTGTCGCTTACATTATGTTTGGTAAAGCTGATTTAACCATGGCATTAAACGGCGCGTTAGCGGGTTTGGTTGCGATTACTGCAGAACCTGCGGATCCGACACCTTTAGTTGCCACGTTAATTGGTGCAGCGGGTGGCGTGATTGTTGTTTTCTCTATACTGATGTTAGATAAAATAAAAATTGATGATCCAGTAGGTGCTATCTCTGTTCATGGTGTGGTAGGTTTCTTCGGTGTTATGGTTGTACCATTCACTGATGCCGATGCTACGTTTGTGGGGCAGTTTGTTGGTGCAGCAGTGATCTTTACTTGGGTGTTTGGCGCAAGTTTGGTGACCTGGTTAATCATCAAAACGGTTATGGGCATTCGTGTTACTGAAGAAGAAGAGCATGAAGGTGTTGATATCCACGAATGTGGTATGGAAGCTTATCCTGAGTTTGTAAGCCAAAAATAATCTTTTTTAGAAGATGATAAAGGCGCTAAAACGAAAGTTTTAGCGCCTTTTTTGTATCTGCTTATCCAATAAAAGATAGCAATCTAACAAAAGTTGTAGGCATTGCTCTTCGTTGAGTAAATCTTCTTCTTGGATAAAGAGGCAGTCCTGCCATTGCCGCGTTAGAGTGGCTGAAAAAATGCCACGGCCTGTATTTATCTGTATACCTTCTTTGTTATAAATAGGGCTGCTTAAACCGCAGCTGGGGGAGCGGGCTTTAAAGATAAAAGCCTGAAATTGATGTTGATATTGCGCAGCTATATTATCGCTGAATGCCTGTACCGCATCGGTAACATCCAGTTGGCTATTATCGACACCTTTCATGCGTAGTTTATCGGTCTCGATTAGTTGTACCGCAGGTCTGGGTGTGGATAAGCCTGCGCCAACTTCTGGGCATAATGCGATAAGCTCGGCGTGAGCGCTTAGGTATGTGCAGATGTTATCGTGACGTTTACTTTTGCCGTTGTACCTGACATTGTCACCAAGAAGGCATTGGCTGAGGCCAATTCTGGGTTTGAGCATTAATACTTCGGGGTGTTTAAAACGTTTTTTATCAAACATCAGCGATTTTTCTTCCGGGCTCTGGGGTGGGCCTTATCGTAGGTTTTTGCCAAATGCTGAAAATCCAGATGGGTGTAAATCTGTGTGGTGCTGATATCTTGATGCCCGAGTAATTCCTGCACCGCTCTTAAGTCACTGCTGGATTCTAAAAGATGGCTGGCAAAAGAGTGGCGTAGTAAATGCGGGTGTAATTTCTGGGTAGCCTGTCTATCCAAACCTATTTTTTCCAGGCGCAGTTGTATACTTCTATGGCTTAAACGTCGTTTTTGATTGCTGATAAAAATCGCATCGCAGTTGGTGTTAGTCAATATATCCTGACGTATCGATAACCAGTCTTTTAAGGCTGATTTAGCCAGTCTCCCCATCGGCAGTTGGCGTTGTTTATCACCTTTACCGGTAACCATTACCAGTGATTGATTGAAGTCTATATCGCCTATATTTAAGCTGGCTATTTCGGCTAAGCGTAAACCGCTGCTATAGAGTAGCTCTATAATGGCTTTGTCTCTGATGCCGTACCAGTCATCGGCCTGATAATTTAACAGCTGATGCAGTTGATCGGTATCCATGACCTTGGGCAGTTTCTTTTCCGCTTTGGGTGGCTTGATATCTAATGCGGGGTTGCTGTTTGCCAGGCCTTCTTGAATAAAAAAATCGTAAAACTGTCTAAGGCTGGAAAGTTTGCGGCGCAGGCTTTTGCTGTGTAAGCCTTTTCGGTGTTGGTAGTTGGTGTAGGCGCGGATATCGTGTTGAGTTAAGTCGAAGGCGTTAGGCTGTTGCTTGTCGTTGAAGTAGCTGGCTGCTTGTCGCAGGTCACGTTGATAGTTGCTGCTGGTGTGTGGGGACAGGCGTCTGACCACGGTAATATGTTGAATATATTGTCCGATGGCCTGTTCCCACTGCAAATTCATGGTTTATTTCATAAAACGTGGAATAACGCGACTGATCACATCGCCGATGAAGTTTAAAAACAAGGTGTCCATACCGGCCTTAAAATAATGCGGGTCATCGCTGCCTAACACGAGTATGGCCTTGAGTTGATGGTTGGATCGTAAGGGCAGGGCAATGCCTGAGGCGGTGCTGCTTTGTCTACCGGCAAATAAAAACTTAAGCTCCTCTTCGCGGAAAATGCCACTGATGCAATCTTTGCTGTTTTTTAGCTGCGGCATATGCGCTTCTACTTCGGATTGTGGAATTACTCGGGTTTGGGTATTGCGATAATTCTCGGGGCTATCAATCAGGCTTAGCTGCACTCTATCCACCTGGAATTCACTCATACAGCATTGCACCAGGCGCTGATTTAAATCATCTAATGAGCGGGCTTCTAATAAATCCAATACCAGAGTGCGGGTTTTTTGAAACAGAACATCATTGCGCTGCCCTTCTTCTAACATGTCGTTTAAGCGTTTACGGGTTTCGATATTTCTATCGCGTAGAATGCTGACCTGCCTATCTAATAACGATACCGCTTCACCGCTGGCATGTGGCAGATATAAATCCGTTAATAGATGTTCATGCTTTAAGAAGAAGGTCGGGTTTTCAGTTAAATATTGATTGACCTGTTCGGCTGAAATTTTGCTCAGGGTTTCCGTGCTCATGATGTATCCTTTAAAAGCTTTGTGTTGCCTATAAGCGAATTTTGCCATCAAAGACAAACTCGGCCGGGCCAACTTGAAAAACCGGGTTGTCACCACCTAGCCATTCAATATGAATTTTTCCACCGGGTAATTGCACGGTGACTTTATGATCTAATAAACCTTGTAATATACCTGATACTACCGCGGCACAGGCTCCACTTCCACAGGCCAGGGTTTCGGCAGCGCCACGTTCATAAACCCGCAGCTTGATAAAACCTCGATCGATGACCTGCATAAAACCTGCGTTGCAACGCTTGGGGAAGTCGCTATGCGCTTCAAATAATGGTCCCAGTGTTTCAATTGGCGCGTTATCAATATCATCTACCTGATATATAAGGTGTGGGTTGCCCATGGAAACCGCGCCGACCTTATAGCTTTGTCCATCAATCTCTATGTTGTAAGTGGTTTGCTCGGTGTCAGTCTTAAAGGGGATATTTAGGGGGGTTAAAATCGGCGCCCCCATATTCACACGAATGCCATCGGATTCGATATACAGCTCAATATTACCACCTGCAGTTTCCACTTTAATATGTTTGCGGGCAATTAAGCCGCGGTCATAAACATAGCGGGCAAAACATCGGGCTCCATTGCCACATTGCTCAACTTCGGAACCATCGGCATTAAATATGCGATAGCGAAAGTCGTTTTCAGCTTGCTGCGGTGGCTCAACAATAAGCAACTGATCGCAGCCTATGCCAAAGTGGCGGTCAGCCAACTTTTTCATATGATGTGCCTGCGGTGTATAACGCTGAGATATGCAATCGATAACAATAAAGTCATTGCCGATGCCGTGCATTTTACTAAAACGTAGCAGCATAATCTTTTCCGTGTACTTTTCCTGTGTGCTTAGGCGAGTTAAGGTAGAAGCGATTCACCTTGCATCAGTGACGCGATGGTTTCACGTTCACGAATCAGATAGTGCTTGTCGCCATCAACCATGATTTCAGCAGCCCTGGGGCGGCTATTGTAGTTTGAGGCCATGGTGAAACCATAGGCACCGGCTGAAAACAGTGCCAGTTTATCGCCCGCCTGTAAGGTTAATTTGCGGTCTTTACCGAGAAAATCACCGGTTTCACACACCGGGCCCACAATATCGTAGCTTGCGGTGCTGCCGTTACTGGCTTCTATGTTTTGAATGTCCATCCAGGCTTGATAAAGTGCGGGACGGATCATGTCATTCATCGCAGCGTCCACAATGGCAAAATGTTTATCGCCATTTTGCTTCAGGTATTCCACTTCCATCGTCAAAATACCTGCATTCGCGGCAATCGATCTGCCGGGTTCTAAAACCAGGTTCAGATTAAAAGGTTTAATACGTTCTTTAACTTGCTGGATATAAGCGCCGATATCGGGTGTTTCTTCATTCTCGTATCGTACACCGATGCCACCACCAAGATCGATATGTTCAAGGAAAATATTGTTATCGGCTAGCTCTTCAATAAGTTTGAGTACACGTTCCATCGCATCAATAAAGGGGGTGGTGTCGATTAGCTGTGAACCGATATGACAATCAACCCCAACAATATCGATGCCAGGTAATGCTTCGGCACGTTTATACACCTCTAGCGCGCTGTCGATGGCGATACCAAATTTATTCTCTGCCAGGCCGGTTGAAATATAGGGGTGGGTTTGTGCGTCCACATCTGGATTTACCCGCAGGGAAACCGGGGCTGCCATATCCATCGCGACGGCGACGCTGTTTAAGCGTTCAAGCTCGGCGGCAGATTCTACATTAAAGCAGTGGATGCCAACCTCTAATGCCAGGCGCATCTCGGATGATTTTTTGGCGACACCTGAGAAAACCACTTTTTCAGGATCGCCGCCGGCCTGTAAAACACGTTCAAGCTCACCGCCTGAAACGATATCAAAGCCTGCGCCTAATTTAGCCAGGATATTTAAAATGGCGATATTGGAGTTGGCCTTGACCGCATAGCAGGCTAAATCATCGGGCCCCATGGCATTTTGATAGGCCATGAAGTGTTCTTCAAAGGCGGCTCTGGAATAGATGTAGCTAGGTGTACCATGTGCTGCACAGAGTTCACTTACGGCAACGTTTTCAGCAAATAGTTGCTGGTTTTTGAAATTGAAATGGGACATTTACCGTGTTTCCGTTGACTGTTTGTTGGTCTTTTGGGGCTTTGCTGCTGGCTGTTTTTCCGTGCCAGTTTGTATCGTGTCAGACGTCTGTGGTGGCAGGATTAACGGGCCGCTTTGGCCGCAGGCTGCGATCAATAAAAAAGCGCTTAACAGTACTGGCCTGCTGGAATGTAGCGATAAAGCCATGATTTAACCGAGTTTAATAACAAAGGTTGGAATAGTAGCGAAAAAGACCCTAAAAGTCATTAGTCCGGTATGGCGTCGGGCAATATAGCTTAAAGCTATTTTATAGGGATGTGATTAGAACCTGTCTCCCCATTTACTTCTTTTTGATTCTTTAGGTCGGATGCTGTCATGCCAAAACATTATTGGTAAAAAAATATTTTTCAGCACCTTTAAAGCAACACTCAGCTTCGACTGACAAACCCCATCTTGCTGCTAATAATTACAGGGCGTGGTGCACGGTGAATCGTGCGCACAGGATTAATCATCAAGGATGGCGCTTTTATGGATAACGAGGCTGGATGTTTGAGTGAATTAGTCGCCAAAGGCCAATATGGTTTTTTGCTACTGCTTTTACTTGTTATTACTCGCGCGGCCACCGCTGAAATTCCTGTGCGAAATTATAATCCCTTTGCGCTGATGGTTGGGCTTCCCGAATTAAAATCGGCTTTTCTATTACCTGCCCATAGCCGTCAAATGTCTATTACCTCAACCATAAGCAATCAGTGGAATATCGCATCTGAAGCAGGTGAGACAATTTTTGTTGATGGTGAAGTCAATATTACCGATGTGAATTTTAGTTATGGTTTTTCTAACTGGGCATTGACGGTTAATATTCCGTGGATAGCCTATCAACGTGGTTCGCTGGACCCGTTGATAGAGGGCTTTCACCAAAATCTTTCCATGCCTAATGGTGGGCGGGAATATTTTTATCAGAATCAGCTGTTATTTATTTATTCCAATGAGCAAACACAGCAATCCTTGCGCATCGATAAGCCGGTCTCCGGGGTGGGTGATGTGCGTATTAATCTTGCCGCGCAGGTAAAGCGAAGTGATGTCTTTGCCAGCAGTATCGGGATTCAGCTGAAGCTGGCTAATGGTGACGCTGAACAGTGGCTGGGCAGTGATAGCTATGATATAGCGGTATATAACAACTTTGAATGGCTGCAGGGGAGTTGGCAGACGCAATTTCAATTGGCTTTGGTGATGATGCAGGATGCAGGTTTTTTACAGGGCCAGCGAGAAAAGCTCGCTGGAGCTCTGTCTCTGGCGGTTAATTATAATATGACGAGTCAGCTTTGGTGGAGCCTGCAATATGATATGCATACGGCTTTATTTACCAACAGTAATATTGCATCTTTAAGTGATAGTCAGATGATGTCGATGGCAATTGCCTGGCGAGGAAAGTCCTGGGGCGTACATTTTGCCATGTTAGAAGATGTTGTGGTGGCGTCAGCGCCAGATGTGGGTTTTCAGTTGGGTTTTAATATAAAACTTTAAGGTGCTTTTTAATGGCATGTTTTAACATTGTGCTGGCGTTAGATTCTTTGGTTATAAAATCTGTGAAAATCGCTTTAAAAAAGTATTAAATATATGAAAGCCTTGCTGTATAAGGGGTAGGCCTGTTTATTATGGCTCGATTATGCTAATTTGTTTTTTTGAAATGTGACTTAGGGGTGGAAGCTGGATGTCGGATAAACAATTTAAAGTTTTGATTGTGGATGACTCCTTTCTGATGCGACGGATTTTAACCAATATCTTGGAGCCGGCAGAAGAGTTTGTTGTATGTGGCGAGGCTTCAGATGGTATTGATGCGTTAGAGAAATTACCAGAGCTTAACCCGGACGTTATTTTGCTGGATATTGAAATGCCTAAAATGGGCGGCATAGAGTTTTTGCGTCTGTCTAAAATTTTAACTGATGCCAAGGTTATCATAGTATCTTCTGTAGCTAACGTTGATTCACCACAGGCAAAAGAAGCCCTGGAATTAGGCGTGGTAGATATTATTCATAAACCTTCAGGCGTGTTGAGCTTGGATATGGAAGAACAGCGCAGTCAAGAACTGTTAGATGTTATTCGCAAGGCTGTATGTTAATCGCGCCATGGATACATAGGAACTATGGCTAACTTACTGGAAAAACTCTGGCCCGCTTTTGTTAGCGAATTCACTGAGCAATTGGACAGTGGCGAGTTATTGCTGGTTAAAAGTTCATCAGTAGAGAAAATTGATGTTAATCACTTATTTCGTAATTTTCATACGATAAAAGGCAATTGCTCCATGATGGGTTTTACCACCATGGAAACCCTTGCGCATAAAAGTGAAGATATATTGGCTGCTGTGCGCAGCGAATCGATCACAATGACGGAAAGTGTTGTTGATATTCTGTTAGATGCCATCAGTGCCTTAAAAAAACAATTTCAGCTTGCGCATGAAACCCGAGAAAATCCTCCTCAAGATGAAGTTTTATTAACTCGGCTCAGTGATTTTATTGCCGCGTTTACCGAACCACAGCATCAAGTTGCCAAAGAAGATCGCCATCAATATATTGATGAGATTTCCTCGATTGCCAAAACTTCGGTGCCATCGTTAGTTCTCGGGCTGGACAAAAATGCAAAAATTGAAAAAGTCGAATCGGCGGTTAAGTTATTAGCCAATAAAGCCGAGGAAACCGGTTTTCCTGCATTATCTCGTAGCCTTACCCATTATCTTGTGGCATTACACTCAGACTTTGATGATAAGCAGGAACAACTTATTATCGCGACAGCTGAGGTTTTTGATGATATCGAATTTATCTGTGAAGAGTATCAGGCCGATCTAGGTTTGGAATTAGCTGCAACTTTATGCCGCAGTAAATTGAATCGATTTTTTATCGCGCAGTTAAATCAGTTACAAGTGCTGCTTCAACAATTGGCAAATATGGATGTTGAAGATTGGCAGGCCGATCAGTTTTTATCCCTGGTTAATAATGCAACATTATTAAGCTGTTATAGTTCCCTGTTTCGTTATAGCGAACTTAAAAGTAATTGGCGTTATATTCGTCAATTAGTTGTGGAAGTTTCTCGAGGCTATATCTTATTTGATGTGGCGATGATTAAAGCCATTCAGTCAATTACCGAATTGGCAGAAACTGCAGATGTCAGTGGCGAATTTCAAAGTCTGTGTCGCGACAGTTTAACCCAACTACAGAAAACAACTGCTAAATATAATAATGAACGTGATGAAATCGTTCAGATTAAACAGTTGATCAGTAGCAAATCGGCGCTGAATTTTGACTCGTTAGCCGATGTTAAAATTGAAGTATTAAGCCAAATTAATACCGCCATTGATAAAGGTTTACAGGCCTTAGAAATTGATATCGATTTTAGCAATGAAGAAGTCAGTGAACGTGTATTAACCGCGGTGCGTAATCTGGGTGAATTAGCACATAGCAGAACCTTGTTTCATGACTTTATTAATGGCGTTGCTCAACGTACCTCTTTTGCCTTTTTAATTCTTAGCCCCAAGTCTATTGAAGATGTTGAAAGAATTTTAAAGGTCATGGATCAGGGCGTAAACTGCTTCAATATTTTAGGTCTGGAAGATGAGGATGAAGCTGAATCAGTTGATGGTTCCACAAGTTTTGATAAAACCGAAATAGAAGCTACCGATGAGTTAATGGCCGAGACAGCCATGTCCATGAACTCGTTAAAAGTTGAAGGCGCTGCGGTAGATCAATTAATTTCAGATGTAGGTGAGTTAGTCACACACCATAATCGCCTGGAGCATTTAATTGGGCAGGATCAGTTTGCTGCGCAGATGGCCTTACTGAAAGAGGTCTTATTAAGTTCTAATCAGGCGGGTAATGAAACTCTGCAAGCGGCTGTACAAAATTTGCATGAAAGTTATGAACAGATAGTTAACGCAAACGAAAATCTGCATGGCTCTTTGAACCGAATTCAATCTGCAGTGCTAGATCTTAGGGTTGTGCCTCTGGCTTATGCTTTTAATCGTTTTCATAAATATGTTCGCAATATAGCGCAGAAGTTAGGCAAGAAAATTGAATTAAAAGTCATTGGTGATCAAGTCCGAATCGATAAGGGCATGATAGATGTTTTGTCGGAACCTTTGGCGCATATGATTCGAAACAGTATCGACCATGGCATAGAAAAATTGCCTCAAAGAATTGAAAATAATAAGCCGGAAGCGGGTGTTATTGAGATTAAAGCCGTGCAAAAAAATAGCATGGTTGTCATTAGCATTAAGGATGATGGCGCGGGTTTAAATCGCGATAAAATTCTTGAAAAAGCGATACGCCAGGGTATTTTACAAGCCGATACCGATTACAGTGATGAACACATATTTCAACAGATTTTTGAACCGGGTTTATCAACCTCTGATGTGTTAAGTGAAACGTCTGGCCGTGGTGTTGGTATGGATGTGGTTAAAAGTCAAATTCAGGCTGTCGGCGGTTCGGTAACAATTACCTCCCAATCAGGGCAGGGTACATGTATTCAATTACATCTGCCTATTTCTGCGGCTATTCAGTCAGTGGTTTTAATTGAGCATCAAGGCCAGATTATGGCTTTACCTGAGCGTTTTGTCAGTGAAGTTATCAGTGTTAAATGCAGTGATATTAAGTTGATGCAAGAGCAGTCAGTTATGGTTCTGCGGGATAATATTATTCCTTTATTTGAATTAGACCAAATTCTTAGTCGGAACAAAACCGGCAAGATTCAGACTGAAAAAGCCGAGCTGGAAGTGGTTATTATCGCCAATGAAAAACATTGTGCTGGGTTGGTTGTAAGTTCAACCCAAGGTCGTGCGGAAGTGTTAATTAGAGATGTGCATGAGTCTTTGCGTTATATGCCTGCGGTCTCGGCGGCGGCGGTTTTGGGTGACGGGCAAGTTGTGATTATTTTAGATTGTGACGGGCTGTTTCAAATGGCTTTAAGCAATGTGCAGAATGTTTTATCTCAGGCTAAAGAGCCTCTTGAATAATATAAATTTGATAGAGAATGCAGTCAGTTTTATTGCTGCATTTGATTTAAAAAGAGAGAGAAAACCGTGAAAATTTCTACTAAGTTACAAGGTGGTTGCATTCTCATCGCCGCAATGGTTGCTGTGTGTGCAGGATCCGGTTGGTTTGGTTTTAGTCGTTTATCATCTTCACTGGATTCAATCACTGGGCCGGTCATGGCGACGGCAGACGGTGCGGCTAAAACAACCCGTAGTGTATTTGAACAAATGCTTGCGGTTGAAAAAATTCTCGGCAATGATGCGAAAAATGCTGAAGGTTTGATTAAAAAAGCCGAGCAAGAAGCGGATAAAGCGTTTGAAAAATTAAGTAAGAGTGGCTTGTTAGGTGCAGAACAGCTGGACGTGATCAAGAAAAAACAAGGCCATTTTAACGATATAAAAAATCAGATTATCGAAGAACATAAGGCCTTTGTTGCGATTAATGCCCAGTTAAATCAAAGCTTCCTGGAATTTAATGAATTGATCGGTTTAGCCAAGGGCGAGACTGCGATTGCGCTGCGAAATGCATTGATGAAAGCCGGTAAAAAACGCTCCAGTGATTTAAGCAGTTTGGGCCAGCAATGGGCTGTAGCAGACTTAAGCAAAGAGACTCAAATTTATTTATTAGAAGCTAAATACCAGTTTGAAACGTTTGTTAGTAGCCACGATAAATTAGCCCGTGACGAATTGGATACAACGCTATTAAATCTGGAAGAGTCGGCCGCAGATGCTGCTGCTTCAGAATTTTTCACTCTGCAAATAGTGAGTTCCGGACGTTATGAAGGCAAGCTTTTCTCTGACGCCTTTACTGAGGCTTTTGCCAAATTGGAAGGCCATTTACGCATGGCGGTACAAGAGAATGTGCAGTTGGCGGAATCCCGACGTGCTTATCATGAAGTGTCTTTAGGTTTGATTGGCCTGGTTAATCAAACGGAAGTTACCGTGACAGAAAAAGTAGATGAGCAGATTGAGGCGATTGCATCTAGTCGCAGGTTTGCGATGATAATTATTTTCCTCACCGCCTTCTTCGGCTTAGCGGTTTCAGCGTTCATTATTTTTGCGGTAGTGAATGTCATGGTGAAATGGCTGCAGCAGACTCAAAAAGTGATGTCTGAGCTGTCTGCCGGGCGTTTAAATTTACAGTTTGATAAAGAGCATGTATTAGCCGGCGGTGATGATTTAGCCGAAATCAATGATGCGATAGCTAATGTGGTTGAACAGTTTAGTCGTGTGGTTAAAGAGATGGTTGAAAATACCAAGGTGGTCAGCGATATCTCTAGACAGATTTCCCAATCTGCAGATAGCATCAGCAGCGGTGCTAACGATCAGGCTTCATCGGTAGAAGAAACGTCGGCTTCGATTGAACAGATAAGTGCCACGGTGATGCAGAACAGTAAAAATGCTACCAGTACTAAAAACCTTGCGATGAAAACGGCTGCGTCTGCAAGTGAGAGTGGTGTGGCGGTGTTAGAAATGGTTGGTGCCATGCGCAAGATTGCACAGAAAGTTTCGATTATCGATGACATCGCCTATCAGACAAACCTGTTGGCATTAAATGCCTCTATTGAAGCTTCCCGAGCAGGAGATGATGGCCGTGGTTTTGCCGTGGTGGCGGCTGAAGTAAGAAAACTTGCCGAGCGCAGTAAAATTGCTGCATCAGAAGTGATTGAGATGGCTGATGAGACGGTCAGTGTTTCAGAGGCTGCGGGTGCACAGTTGACCGAAATATTACCCAATATTGATAAAACATCTGAGCTGGTACAAGAAATTGCGGCGGCATCGGATGAACAGTCATCAGGTTTACACGAAATTACGTTTGCTATCTCGCAGCTGGATAAGGTTGCACAACATAATGCCAGTTCAGCGCTGCAATTAACAAAAATGTCAGATGAGATGGATGCTTCGATTCTTAAGCTTGATGAAGTTATTCGCTTCTTTGAAGTGTCAGAATAAATACTGAAGCAGGGGTGTATTAGTGATGGGAAAATCAATCTCCAGGTTGGTACAACAAATCAGTAATTATTCAGGTTTAAAAGAATCTGATTCTTTGGCGCGTAAGTTAGAGTTTATTTTAAAAGGCCTGAGTGAAAACGATTTGGATCAGTGGGTGCAATCCATTGAGCTAGACCCTTATAAACAGGAGTTGCCCGCGCTGGTTGAAGATTTAAATAATCATGAAACCTATTTTTTCCGTGATGAAGCGCAGATGCGCATTCTGGAAACCAAGATATTGCCAGAAATGGTAAAACGAAAATTATTGGCTGGCGATAAAAGTATCAAAATATGGTCGGCCGCCTGTTCCTCGGGAGAGGAAACGTACACGCTGGCGATGATGTTGTTAAAAACATTTATCGATGAAAAGTTGAGTGTAAAGTTGCATGAAGGCCTGATTCTTCCACCTCACGGTTGGCTGATTGAAATTAACGGTACGGATATTTCGCGCCAAGTTATTTGTAAGGCCAAAGAGGGGATCTATGAATCTGCAGGCAATGGCCTGTCTTCTTTCAGGAACTTTCCACCCGCGTATATGGAATATTTCACTCTGAGTAAAGAGTATGAAGATACCTTGGGTAATAAGAAAAAGATTTACCGGGTTAATGAAGTATTGAAGTCTTTTGTTAATTTTGATGTCTTTAATTTAAACAGCCCCATGCCCCCGAAATCGGGTTATGACCTGGTTTTATGCCGTAATTTAATGATTTATTTACATGATGAGGCGCAGGAGAAAGTGCAGCGAGTGATTAAAAGTTCATTGAGCCCGGGTGGCATGTTTATGTTCTCTGCGGTGGATAAATTATGCAATTCAGTGGGTATTGAAACTCATAGAGAAATGGGCTGCGTCTATTATGAAAAGATGTAAGCTTTTATTAATGCCAAGGTTTAACCATGCCTGAGCTTTCTAGGGACGAGCAGGGCAAAGACTATATTATTTTTACCTTGTCTGGTGAATATGTCGCGATAGATTCAGATGCTTTATCCGAAGTGTTAGAGCCCGTGCCGGTTTCGGCATTACCGTTGGTTCCCGATTATATTGATGGCCTGATTAACGTCAGTGGTAACATTATTCCACAGATAGATTTAGCTAAATTTATCGGTGTTCCCGGCGCTTATCGGTCTGCTACGTTGCTGGTTGTTTATGTTAAAAATAGCCTGTTGGCTCTGAAAATAGGCATGGTGCAAGAGCCTGTGTACCGCTCGGATGACGAGTTACAGGCAATGGACGATGATATATCGGACAATTGCTTTGCTTCGATGTTTTCTTATCAAGGTGTTAACGTAAAAGTATTTTCCCCCAGCTGCCTTGAAAATATGGTTAAATCTGAGCAGCCGGTATCAAGCAAAAAAAGTTTTCTCGGCGAATTTAATCAACGCGAGGAAGAGCGTGTTGATCTTCAGGAATATTTGCAGCTGCGTTGTGGTGAGCAGATGTATGCTTGTTTATTGGCAGATGTTTATGAGGTTGTTGATGTCGCATCAATAAAAAAACAGCCCGGCAGTCCCGCCTCTGTTGTGGGTGTGACATTGATTCGCAATAGGCCTACCCTGGTTTTATCACTGGCTCAATTGCTGATGCAAAAAAGTGCAAACAAAGATGACCATGATGAGGTATGTCTGGATCAGGAAAATTATTCACTTTTGTTGATTCGCCAGGAAAATTTTTATTGCGCTTTATTAGTTGATGAAGTCGTTGGTTTGAGGTTGGTTAAATCTCATGAACTATTGTCGGGGCAATATGATTGGGATCAGGCGATTGTTGATGAGGACGGGCAGGTGGTTGCCCAGGCTATATTGTTGCAGGATTTTTTTAATGCCGAGCTTTGCCATAAATATATCTCCTTTATGCCATCGTTAGATCATGAGTATCAGGTCCAAGTTATTCCCCAGCAAGAGTTGCTATGTTTTTCAATTAAAGCGGATGTTTATGCGCTGAACATCGAGGATGTCAGACGTATCTTGCCACGTAAAGAAGTTCAGCCCTTGCTGGAACAACATAGCTTTTTAAGTGGTGCTATAGAGTTTGAAGGTGCAGCGATTCCGTTGATAGATCTGAGTTTGCAGTTGGCCTATGAACAAGCTTCAAAGGGGCTGGAATATATTGTGATTAACCATGCAGGAGAAGATTGGGCGTTAGCGGTAGATAGCGTTGAAGAGATCTTATCGGTTGATCAACCCAGTATTGATTGTTTACAAAAAACAGATGATGTTGAGCTACTATGTATTAAAGCCTATGTTTCTTATCAGGGAGGTTTAATTAGTATTCTTGATGCTGATGCGCTGTGTGAAATTAATCTAAAGCAACTTGAAAGTCTGGGCTATGACAGTGAGTGATATTCAACAGTATATTCATATTAAATGCGAAGCCTATGCGTTGTTGATTAATACGAATTTTGTTGAAGAGGTTGTGGGTGTTGATGAGCAGCAAAAAAACGCTGAGGTGTTTGTCTGGCGAGAAAGAAATTTAGTCTGTATCGATCTTTGTCAAATATTGCTGGGTCATGCCAATACGCAGAAGCGCGATTATTTAATTGTAAAATTTAAACGTTCAGATCAAGACGAGAATGTTTATATGGCGATGGCTGTCTCTGCAGTGAATGATATAGAGCCGCTTTCAGAGCAGGATTTTTCGGATATCCCGCAAATGGATTTTCCGGCTAACGACTATTTTGATAAGGCCTATATTCATCCTGAATCAGCTCAGTGCGTCTACCGTATTCGTGAATCTGCGTTACAAGGCTTTGCTATTTCAGAGGAGTTATTATGACGATTAATGTTTTTATTGTTGATGATTCTGCAACAGCGAGAACTGCCATGCGGCTGATTCTTGAAGATAGTGATGATATCAATGTGATAGGCGTAGCCTCTACTCCGGTTATCGCGTTAAAGCGTATGCAAAAAATATGGCCGGATGTGATTATTTCTGATCTGGAAATGCCCGATATGAGTGGGCAGGAATTTCTAGAATATCTACAGAAAAACAGGCCAACCCCGTTTATTGTATTTTCCAATTATACCGGGGCTAATGCAATGTCTTCGGTTGAAGCATTGTCAAAGGGTGCTTTAGATATTATTGCAAAACCGAATTTTAGTTGTGAAGAGAGCCTGCAGAAAGTCAGAGATCAGATTCTTAACTCTATCCGGGCAGCGGCAAAAATTAAGAGGCCGTCACTGTCGCGCCGAGTGGCAAAACCTTCGTTAGATAAATCTTCCAGCTGGGAAAAGAAGCTGGAAGATAAGATCCTGATAAGAAAGCAAAAACTGCGTAATGACAAAAATATGGAGAGCGCGGTAAGGCCTGACGATGGGCCTAGCCTGCTCCCTAGAGATGTGTTTTCAGTATTGGCCTTGGGAAGCTCAACCGGCGGGACAACCATTATTGAACATATTTTGAAACAGCTAACAACTAACAGCCCTCCGGTGGTTGTCGTTCAGCATATGCCGGAGCATTTCACCTTGGCCTTTGCTAAGCGTATTAATCAATTTTGTGAAATAGACGTTAGAGAAGCTGAAAATGGCGATGTGCTTAAACCTGGTTTGGCTTTGATTGCTCCCGGCGGTAAGCATATGGAATTAGTTAGGAAGTCCGGAAAGATGCAGGTTCGCGTTTTTGATGCTGAACCGGTAAATAGTCATAAACCTTCAGTGGATGTGTTATTTAACTCGGTTGCAGATTCCGAGCGAAAAGATGCATTGGGTGTGATCTTAACCGGTATGGGCAAGGATGGTGCGAAAGGCCTGCTGGCTATGCGAGATGTAGGTGCTCTAACGTTATCTCAGGCGGGAGATGATTGTGCGGTTAACGGAATGCCTAAGGCTGCTCTGGCTATTAATGCGGTTGATTTAGAGTTGAAATCTGATGATATTGCAGCTGCGCTATCTAATACATCACAAAGATCTTAAAAAAATAGATTGATAAGAGCTGTTTTTTTAGGCTTGTTATCCTGAGTGCCGTTTGATTATTGGGGTATTCATCCGTGTAGAGTGTTCAATCTTACCTTTTTGTCCTTCTCTCTTTAGTATCCACACATTTTTTGTTGTTGGAAAGTTTTCTATTTTTGTTAGAACTCCATGTTGTTGAAATCAATACCGCGCTTTTTTGGCGAAAGTTATTTTCATGGGAAGATGATTTCCAGCCTTAAATGTTGCATAAAAAGCCGGTATTTAAACCGGCTTTTTTGTATCTATTGTGTGCCGATTTTTTCACCCAGACGTAATGCAGTGCCGTTTTTCAGGTTTTCTTGCCAATCGGCTTTGCCTTCGGGGAATAAAAGGATGACTGTGGAGCCCAGTTTAAATCGGCCCATTTCCTCACCTTTTTTCAAATGTATGCCACCTTTTTGCGCGCTGTAATCAGTTTTTTGGACCTTGTTAATCAGGGGCGTCACTTGTCCCGCCCAAACGGTTTCAATGCCGGCGACAATCATCGCACCCACTAAAATCATTACAAATGGCCCTTGTTCAGATTCAAAATGGCAGACCAGGCGTTCATTGCGGGCAAAAACCCCGGGGATTTGATTGGCGGTAGCCTGGTTAACTGAAAATAAACGCCCCGGCACATAACTCATCTTGATGAGTGTGCCATCAAGTGGCATATGTACACGGTGATAATCTTTTGGGGATAAATAAATGGTGGCATATTTACCACCAAGATAGTCGCCACAGCTATCGACATCGCCAGCCAATAAATCCATTAATGAATAATATTGGCCCTTGGACTGCATGATACTGCCTAATTTTATCTCACCCAGTTCACTGATCGCACCATCGGCCGGGCTGGCAATGCTATTGGTTTCATCACAGAGGGTTCTGGCATCGGGTTTTAACGCACGGGTAAAAAAGTCATTGAAGCTGCTAAAGCTTTCGGCGTCTTCAATCAATGCCTCTGACAAATCCACTTGGTATTGCTTGGCAAAAGCATTGATCAATGGATTTTTGATCCACGGTATTTCACTCTCGGCAAATTTCCCTACCAGCCGTGAAAGCGTATGTTGGGGAATAATTTGCTGTAAAGCGGCAAACAAAGGTTCTGGTAGCATGTTGTTGATCTTCCGTTGGCTGAAGAAAATTTTTTTTGTGGTCTATTAATTGGGACTTTTAAAACTTTCCATCGCGATAGGTGTTGATGGGGTATTTCCCCATTGGGACCAAGAACCCGGATAAGCTTTGATATTGTTATAAGCTAATAATTTTTTTGCGACAAACCAGGTTAAGCCTGAACGTCTGTGAGTTTGGCAATGGGTGACGATGTTTTTGTCGGCCGTTAGTCCCTTCGCCGTCAGCAGGTTTTTTAAGGTTTCATTATCTAACAGAAAACCTTCTTTGTCAGTTAGATCTGTCCACTCTAAATGAATGGCATTGGGGATATGGCCGCCGCGTTGGGCTAATATTTTTCTGCCATCATATTCACCTGGGCTGCGTGCGTCCCAGATTTTAAAATTTGGATTATCCAGCTTGGTTAAGATCTCAGCCATATTGGCGATATGGCTTGTATCAATTTGAATTTGTATATCGCTAGTTGTTGGTGTTGAAATTTCTGTGTCAAAAGCTAAACCGGCCTTTTGCCAAGCATGGCGGCCTCCATCTAACAGTTGAACCTTGTTATGGCCTATCAAGGTTAGGGTCCATATCATGCGCCCGGCCCAGCTGCTGCCTGCATCATCATAAACGATGATGTGTTTATCTGCTTTTAAACCGATTGACTGGAACAACTGCTGCAGTGTGGCTAATTCGGGCAGTTCTCCCGGTGCAGGCTTTTCCCCTTTGGAAAGCTGTGACGGTTTAATATGTACGGCCCCAGGAATATGGCCTGCGTTATAATTTTCAGAGCTGCATAGGTCGATGATTAATAACGTTGCATCATCAATCTGAAGCTGCTGTAAATCAATCGCATTAATCAGGGCTGGGTGTGTATTCATTACAGTAAACTCTATGGATTTATTTATGCCATCAAATCTAGGCTATTGAGTATATAGGAGAGACTGGTTTTACGCGTCTGTGCCATATCATCGGTTTCTAATAAGGCTTGTACCACACAGCCGGGCTCCTGTTTATGTTGGCAGTCGCGGAATCGGCACAGGCCTAATAGGGGTTGTAATTCACGGTAGCCGGCAAAAATCTGGGGTTTATTAAAGTGACTGAGGTGGAATTCACGGATGCCGGGCGAATCGATTAAAAGGCCATCACCATCGAGTTCAAACATGGTTGACGTTGTGGTGGTATGACGGCCTTTAATCACATGTTCCGATAACGCCCCGACTTTGGCTTGAATTTCTGGCATCAAGGCATTGATCATTGAGGTTTTCCCGACCCCTGATTGGCCGGCAAAGATGCTGGTTTTACCCGCGAGCGCGGATCGAATTGCCTCCATACCGTCGTTATTTTCGCAGGAAATTTCAAAGACGTCATAACCCAAGTTTCTATAGGTTGTTAGCAGGGTTTGAATAAAATCGTAGTTTTTGTCATTTTCATCTAATAAATCGGTTTTATTAACCACTAATTTGGCTTCTATACCGGAGTTTTCGGCGGCGATTAAATAGCGATCTATCAGATTTGGGTGAGGTTCCGGTAACACCGCAAAAACCACAAAAACCTGATCGATATTAGCGGCAATGGGTTTTAATTTACCCAAACCGTCCGGGCGTTCAATCAGTGATTGACGTTCTTCTACAGCCACAACCACACCTTGGCCTTCGGGCGTTTCACGCCAGGCGACAAAGTCACCGACGGCAATGGATGCAATATTGGTGCGCAGATGGCTGCGTATTACCTTGCCTTTGCTATCGCCCTCTAGGGCTTTAACGTCCACATGACGTGAGAAGCGAGCAAAGATAAGCCCCCTTTGTTCAGGCCCCAGCGTCGTATCGTCGATAGCGGCGGCATTTTTTTGCCGTGAACGTTGAAGTCTCGCCTGTTGAGTTGCTTGAATTCGGCGTTTTTGCTGATCTGTTAGCCTGCGTTTTGCCATAGGGGTGCCTAGATTAGGTTTTTTAAGCTTGGGCTATTATGCGCTAAAGCACATTGAATGCGGTGTAAGTATCACAAAATCGGCCAAGCTTTGTTACAATCAAAAGATCATTATAATGATTTTGGGCGCACTGATGCTAGCTGATACAAATTTGATTTGGATAGACTTGGAAATGACGGGCCTGGACCCGGTCAATGATAAGATTATTGAGATCGCCACCATTGTTACCGACGCCGATTTAAATGTGTTGGCTGAGGGGCCTAGCATCGTAATTCATCAGCCCGATGATGTGATGGAAAGCATGAATGAATGGTGTGTTAGGCAGCATGGTCAGAGTGGCTTAACCGCCAAGGTTAAAGCCTCAACGGTATCTTTAGCTGAAGCTGAGCAGCAAACCCTGGATTTTTTACGCCAATATGTGCCTGCCGGAAAATCCCCTATCTGTGGTAATAGTATCTGTCAGGATCGCCGATTTTTAGCCGTGGGCATGCTGGAATTGGAAGCTTTTTTCCATTACCGCAATTTGGATGTCAGCACTTTAAAAGAATTGGCCAGACGTTGGAAACCTGACATTTTAAAAAGCTTTAAGAAAAAAGGTGCACATCTGGCGATGGATGATATCAAAGATTCGATTGCCGAATTAGAGCATTATCGTAAGCATTTCATTAAGTTATAAGTTTCAATCGGTGAAGTTATTGCTTGTGTAAAAGGATTTACTCGCCTGCCAATAGTGGAAAACCTGCCTGTTTTCTACTATATCAATGCATATTGAACGGCTTTTAGCCGGTTTATCTGACCAGCTAACAAGGATATTAGATGGATCCCAAGAAACGATCCGCCATCGATAGGCATTCTTCCAGCTTACAAGCTTTGGCTTTGGATCTGGCTTTTACCGTATTGGATGAGTTTTTCGAAAAAATCGATGTCCGCCTGATGGAAGAGGTGGATGCGGCGGCCAATCAGCAGCAGTGGCAGGTTTTAAGCTTGGCCAGATCGGTTAAAGATGATAAGGCTAAACTGTCGCAGCTATTTGAAAACGAAATCATGGAAGGTTTTGTGTTGTTTCGCCTAGGCCGTTTGGGCGGCGAAAATACCCAGGTCGAAGATCAGTCAATCAGCCTGTCTTTGGTTGCAAACGAAGAGTTGGAGCGAGACCTGGCGTTAAATTCCTTGGCAAGGCGCGCCGAAACTCGCCATTCAGAAAGTCTGTTTGCGTTAAATCAACGCCTTGCCGTGGTTAATGGTGGCAAAAAATTAGCCGAAGATGGCAACCCTCTAAGCCCTGCGCAGTTTGCTAATGCATTAGCGGCGATGTTGTCACCGCTGGAGCTGCCAACCAAGTTCCTGGTTTTCTTCAGCCGGGTTTTTGAACCCATATTGATACATCATCTCGAAAGGCTTTATAGCCAATGTAATGCTTATCTGATAGATACCGGTATCTTGCCTAATCTGCGTTATACGATCAGTAAAAAGTCGCAACCAACCAGCGCGGCTCAAAAGGTCGAGCCCGAGACTCAGGCGGATACTACTGCAGGTGCTAATGATAAATATTATCAGCAGGCCAAGCAGCATCTGGCTGCTCAGCAGCCCCAGGTAGACAATGTGAGAAAGAACGCAAGAGCGGATGCCGCAGCTGTAGAATCGGCGCAGGCCTCTTCGGTGGCGGCTGAGACGGCGGTTAATATCGGTGATCGGACATATCAGCAGCAGATGTTTAATGCGATTCGCCAGTTACAGAATACATCTTCAGGCTCGCCTAATGCAGAAAACCAACAGGTATTAAGCGCTTTGACGGTTGCGCCTACGCAGCAATTGGTTTCGGGGTTAAATGGTTCGGCAGATAAACAAGGCTATGCCGAGGCGCTGGAATCTGATCATGTGCATGCATTAACGGTGGCGCACTATGAGGCCGTGGCGCAGCAGATCAGGGCGGAGGTGGGGGCCGATCATCGGGTAGACAGTGACGATAGCCATACCATCGATCTGGTCGGCATGATCTTTGAATATATGCTGGGTGATGAACTGTTGCCGGATTCGTTGAAGGCCGTTTTAAGTTATCTGCATACGCCTTTTATTAAAATTGCGTTATTAGACCCCGAATTTTTTGAGTATGCCGATCATCCTGCGCGCAAGTTATTAAATCTTTTGGCCGATACCGGGCGGCGCTGGGTGAATAGTGATGGCGATAGCCAGTTTAAAATATTTCCGAAGATAAAAGCGATGGTGCGCAGAGCGGTTTTGGATTCCAGCCATGAACTGGCTTTGTATGAAGAGTTACTGGTTGAAATGCAGGAGTTTCATGCCAAAATTCAGCATAAAATTGCCTTGCTGGAAACCCGGGCCAAAGAAAAGGCCCAGGGTGAGGAGCGCCTAAGAGATGCCAAACGCCGGGTATATAGTGAGGTGAAGCAGCGCATAGGCAGTCGTAATATTCCACCTGCGGTCACCGTGCTTTTATTACATCCTTGGGCCGATTTTCTAACTTTTGAGTTACTGCGCTTTGGTGAGGATTCCACACAGTGGCGGGATGGTTTACAGCTGGTAGATGATATTCTTTGGAGCATCCTACTTAAGCATAGCGATGATGAATGCTCAAAACTGATTTTAATGCAGCCTGGCATGTTAGGTGAGTTAAAAGAGGCGATTAAAAGCATTTCTTTTAATCAGCCCAAGGCCTTGAAATTGATCGCTATTTTAGAAGATTTACAGAATCAAAGCTTACTTGTCTTGGGTGTGAGTCAAGCTGATCCGAATGTCTGCGCCAATAAAAACATACACAATGTTGATGATGTGATTTTGCACAGCCGTGTGGAAGGCAGTGAGGAGTTTACCGAAGAGACTTATCCTGATCAGGATTTTGAGGAGCCGGATGAAAGCCTTTATAACGCCGCAGAAAAAGAAATGGTGGATCACCTTCGCCATATTGATTTTGGTACGCAGTTTGAGTTTGATGAAATTAATGGCCGCAAGAAGCAACGTTTAAAAGTGGCCTGGTATAATATCAATACCATGCGTTATATGCTGGTAGATAATGCTGGCTGTAAAGTGACAATGACATCGGGCATCGAAATTGCGCGTATGATCTTAGCGTGTCATGCCCGTATCATCAGTGGCAGCACTAAACCATTTTTTGAACGTGCGCTGGAAAATATTCTGGTTCGCCTTAAGGGCATGCATATTTAATTGCAGGTGATAACGGGGGAGGGAGTTTTATGGTCTTAAATGCGAATGTGGTTAATATGCGTAAACATGAACGCCATAATACCGACCAGAGTATCATCGTGATAGATACGATGACTGAACAACAAGTGGGGTTGTTAGCCAATGTCAGCGAGGACGGTTTGATGATCGCGGGTTCTACCGCATTGGAAACCGAAGCGATTTATCAGCTGCGTTTATTATTGCCTGAGGAAATAGGTGCAAGCAGCCCATCCATTAATTTGGGTGTAGATTGTTTATGGGTCAGCGGCAATGAAGAATGGGGTGGTCTTTATTGGTCGGGCTGCCATATTATTGATTATGCCGATGATGCGATAGAGGTGTTGCAATTATTGGTTGCTCATTTCACACCTTGAGTGTGGCTCTTGTCCTTTGGTTCTTGTCTAAGCGGCTGCAAACCTTTTTGTAAAACCTGCAAATGCAGAGAAACCTGTGGACCAATTCTTTGTGCTACCCCTACTGCAATTAAATCGATCACCACTAAATGTGCGATACGTGAAGATAATGGCGTATAGGTTTCGATTTCTTCTTTAACGTCTATTGTGATCGCAATATCCGCAGCTTGAGCAACCGCCGAATCCAGTGGTGCTAGCGCAATTGTGGTCGCTCCGGCATTAGCTGCCAGGTGCAGAGCCTCGATTAATGCCGTTGTTTGGCCCGATTGTGAGATCGCAACCACCACATCATTGGGGCTTAAGGACAATGCCGACATCGCCTGAATATGGGGGTCGGAGTATACCGCCGAGCTGATCTGCAGGCGAAAAAACTTATGTTGGGCATCGCTGGCGACGGCTGCCGATGCGCCAAAACCATAAAATTCTACCCTTCCTGCCTGGGTGATGGCATTCATTGCCGCCTCCAGCGCATCGGGGTTTAACGCATCTCTTACCAGGCTTAATGTGGCTCGGGTGGAGTCAAAGACCTTGGTGGTCAATTCGGCCACCGAATCGGTTGCGGCTATTTCAAACGCTTCTGCTGAGCTTATGCCGGAGCTCTGGCTAGCAAGATGCTGGGCTAACTGCAGTTTAAAATCTTGAAAGCCTCTGCCGTTGACCGCCCGACAAAACCGGACCACCGTAGGCTCACTCACCTTGGCCGCAGCAGCCAGATCAACAATACGCATATGAATAATGTCCTGGATGTTTTGCAAAACATATTCACATACCTTACGTTCTGATTTTCGTAAATTGGGTCTGGCCTGGTGTATGGCTTGTATCAACGGGCGTTTAGTCACAGTTTCTTATCATTGAAGGCGTTGTTGTTATTCTGCCGATAAATGACTGGGCTGTAAATATCTCAAATCATAGTGATCTCTGTGTTATTCAACTGTATGTATATCCATGCAGAGGCATGATAGACTAGAGGCATGGATGTATCTGATATTTTAGACCAATTAAACGATGCTCAGCGTGAAGCTGTGGCTGCTCCCATGGGTAATATGCTGGTTTTGGCCGGAGCAGGTTCGGGTAAGACACGTGTGCTTATTCACCGCATGGCCTGGCTGATGCAAGTGGAATCCGTCTCGCCACATAGTATATTGGCGGTGACGTTTACCAATAAAGCGGCCAAAGAGATGCGCGCGCGGGTAGAAGAAATGCTGGGCATACCCACTCAGGGTTTGTGGATAGGAACCTTCCATGGCTTGGCTCACCGGCTATTAAAACAGCATTGGCTGGAAGCGGGCCTGCCGCAGAATTTCCAGATTCTAGACGGTGACGATCAATTTCGTTTAATCAAACGTATTCATAAAGAGTTGAAGCTGGAAGAGAGTAAGTGGCCGGCACGCCAGTCTCAGTCGTATATCAATAATCATAAAGATGAAGGGCGAAGAGCCGAGCATATCGATGATTTTGGCGATATGTACCAGCGCACCATGTTACAGGTCTATAAGACTTATCAAGATGCTTGCCAGCGTGGCGGCATGGTGGATTTTGCCGAAATCTTATTACGCTCACATGAGTTATGGCTGAATCAGCCACAAATTTTGCAACATTATCAGCAGCGTTTTCAGCATATGATGGTAGATGAGTTTCAAGATACCAATACCATTCAATATGCCTGGTTAAGAGTCTTGGCCGGTAAACGTGCACATTTTATGGCGGTAGGTGATGATGATCAGTCCATCTATGGCTGGCGCGGCGCGAAGATTGAAAACATTCGAAAAATGGGTGATGACTTTCAAAATCTGAATGTGATTCGCCTTGAACAAAATTACCGCTCTACAGCTACCATTCTTAAAGCCGCCAATGCGGTTATTGCCAATAATTCGGATCGCTTAGGCAAGAATTTATGGACCGATGGTGAAGACGGTGAACCTATTGATGTCTATGGCGCTTTTAATGAATACGATGAAGCGCGTTATGTGGTGGATAAAATTGAGCAGGTGGCCACGCAGTATGGTTTAAACAAAACCGATATCGCCATTTTATATCGCTCCAATGCGCAATCCAGGGTCTTGGAAGAAGCGTTAATACAGGCCGGTTTGCCTTATCGTATCTATGGTGGTCAGCGTTTTTATGATCGTCTGGAGATTAAACATGTGATGGCTTATCTGCGTCTGTCTTTGAATACCAATGACGATGCGGCTTTTGAACGTATCATCAATACACCCACACGTGGCATTGGAAATAAAAGCCTGGAAGTCTTACGGGCCTTTGCCAGAGACTTTGGTTGCAGCTTATGGGATGCGATTGCCGGTGTGGAGAAACATCAGTTACTGACACCCAGGGCGCTCAATGCGTTTAAAACCTTTGCCGAATTAATTGCGGCCATGCAGCAGATTTTACAGGCCGATAAAAGCCTGGATGAGCAGGTTGATCTGCTTATCAAAATGTCGGGGCTTATTCCCTTCTTCAAAAAAGAGAAGGGCGAAAAAGGCCGGGCCAGAATTGAAAACTTGGAAGAATTAGTCAGTGCCGCCGGGCAATTTGAAGATACAGGCGAGGCAGATCTTTCCTTGTTACAGCAATTTATTGATCAAGCTGCGTTGGAAGCCGGTGATGCCCAGGCCGATGAATATGAAGACAGTGTACAGTTGATGACGTTACACAGCGCCAAAGGCCTTGAATTTAAGGCCGTATTTATGGTAGGTGTGGAAGAAGGTTTATTCCCGCATAAGATGTCGGCAGATGATCCGGGGCGCTTAGAGGAGGAGCGTAGGCTATGTTATGTCGGCGTCACCCGAGCGATGCAGCGTTTATTTATATCCTATGCCGAGATGCGCAGATTACATGGGCAGGAAACGTATAATACCCCGTCCCGATTCTTACGCGAATTCCCCAGTGAATTGCTGAATGAGGTGCGTATGAAAAGTACGGTGTCCAAGCCTTTGATTAATGCCAGAGCTACACATAATCCACTGAAAGCTAAGCAAATGGATGATGATGGGTTTTATCTGGGGCAGAAGGTAAAACATAAAAAGTTTGGTGAAGGTAAAGTCCTGCAGTTTGAAGGTGATGGTGCCTCTGCAAGAGTGCAGGTGAGCTTTTCCGGTGATGAGAAATGGCTGGTGATTCAATATGCCAACTTGGAAAAGCTGTAATTTAAAACAGGGAAATAACATGAAAACGTTAAATTTACAGGCTTTGATTATTCTACTCTTAGTCTCGGCACTGGTTGTATTATCGGCGCTGTATGTGGTTAAAGCCCCGGTTTTTGTAGCCGCTGATGAGGATGCTTTGGCGGGTTTGAATACAAATCAAAAACGTATTCACTGGAAGATGACGACATCATGGCCCAAGGGGTTCCCGGGTTTAGGTACCGCGCCAGAAACCTTTGCCAGGCATGTAGAGGCGATGAGTGGCGGGCGCTTAACCATTACCGTTTATGGGGCCAGAGAAATAGTGCCACCTTTGGGGGTATTTGATGCGGTATCTAACGGCAGTGTTGAAGTCGGACATACGGGCGCGTATTACTGGAAAGGTAAGTTACCGGCCGCGCCTTTTTTCACCACCATCCCGTTTGGAATGACCGCGCAGGAGATGAACGCCTGGCTGTATTATGGTGGTGGTATCGAATTGTGGCGGGAGCTTTATGCGCCGTTTAATTTATATCCCTTGGCCGGCGGTAATACCGGGGTGCAGATGGCCGGTTGGTTTAATCGTGAGATAAAAACGCTGGATGACCTTAAAGGCCTGAAGATGCGCATTCCGGGTATTGCCGGTGAGGTCTTTAATCGTGCCGGTGGCACGGCGGTTAATATTGCCGGAGGCGACTTATATACCTCCTTAAAAACCGGTGTGATTGATGCGACAGAGTGGGTTGGGCCGTATAACGATTTATCGATGGGTTTTCATGAGGTGGCCAAATATTATTATTATCCCGGTTGGCATGAGCCCGGTTCCACCCTGGAAATTATTGTTAACAAGCAAGCGTTTGAAGCTCTGCCTGAAGATTTAAAAACCATTGTTGAAGTGGCGGCAAGAGCCGCGAATCAGGATATGTTGGATGAATATACGGCCAGAAATAATGCTGCATTGCAGCAGTTAATCAATGAGCACGGTGTGCAGCTTAAACGCCTTCCTGATGGTGTGTTAAAACATTTAAAGCGGATTACCGATGAGGTGATTGCTGAAATGGTGGCGGGTGATGCCGAGGCGGAAAAAATTTATCGCTCTTACAGCCAGTTTGCCGAAGGTGTAAAGGCTTATCATCGGGTATCAGAAAAAGCCTATATCAATGCCAGAGATATGGTTGAGGAATAACGTTAGCTGATTGAGCGGGTTTTTCCACTGGCATCTAAAGCCACAAAAATAAACACACCTTCGGTAACCTTCATGCTGGTTTCGGTATTGGGCAAGGTCATCCACACTTCTACTTGCACCTGAACCGAGCTGCGGCCGGTTTCTATAAGCTGGGTGTAGCAACTAACCACGCTGCCGACCTTTACCGGAATCAGAAAGCTCATGCGGTCTATAGCCACGGTGGCGACTCGCCCCTTGGCAACTTTGGATGCGGCAATGGCTCCGGCAATATCCATTTGGGATACCAGCCAGCCACCAAAAATATCGCCGGATGCGTTGGTATCTTTGGGCATGGCTACGGTTTGTAACGTTAGATCACCGCTAGGTAGCGGGATCATGTCTAATTCTGTCATAACAAGCCTCAGTTATTTTTTGTTTTAGGCTTCCTGTATTGCACTGCATCATGCGGTGCTACTGCGCAGGTAAGTGCTGCACTCAAAATCCATTTTTATTGAGCTTAGTTAGGGCTTTTGTATCGATGTTTAGCCGTGACGATAATACTCAAATTTAGCTAAGTCTATGGTAGCAGCAAAAATTAGAAAGGGTATTCTAGAGTCATCAATCTGGTATGCGCCCTGTGGATACAAGGCGCATAAGGGGGTTAGGCCGCAGACATGGTTTTGCGGAAGAAACCCTGGGTTAATAAGGCCCATTGTTCGGGCCACATTTGTGTGGGGGGGCGTTTAAATTCACTTCTGACAAACTGGCTTATACGGCCTTCTGCACATGAGAGTAGTAGATTTGCCGCCGCCGAGGTGGTTAATACCGGGCGTATGCCTTCACGCATTTCCGCTTCACGCAAAATCTGTTTCAACTGCGTTTCTATACGATCAAAAAACTGCATGATGCGTTGGCGTAGTCGGTCTGTTTCGCCGGCTAGTGCATCGCCGGTTAATAAGCGTGAAAGACCTGGGTTACGTTCAACAAACGTCAGCAGCAAGGTAAGAATTTTTTCACATTGATTGATCGCGGTGTCGTCGCTGGCCGCGATGGTGCTGATGCGGGTGAAGACAGTTTCTTCGATAAACTCGATCAAACCTTCAAACATCTTGGTTTTGCTGGGGAAGTGGCGATACAGCGCCGCTTCTGAAACACCCACATTGGCTGCCAATTTTGCCGTGGTAATACGCCCACCGGGCGAATCTTCAAGCATTTGTGCCAGGCATTGTAAAATTTGTGCTCGGCGCTCACCACGTTGCTTAGGTTTACTCATAGGACTTCCGTTAACTTAAGTTTCGTTGGTGATTAATGTGCCAACACCCTGGTCGGTGAAGATCTCCAGTAATACGGCGTTGGCCACGCGACCATCAATAATATGTGCGCGTTTAACACCGGCTTTTACCGCATCCAGCGCGCAACCTATTTTGGGAAGCATACCACCATAAATAGTGCCATCAGCGATTAAATCATCAACTTGTGACGTGGTTAAGCCGGTGAGTATCTCGCCATTTTTATCCAGCAGACCTGAAACATTGGTTAATAACATCAGTTTTTCGGCCTGCAAAACTTCTGCAATTTTCCCGGCCACTAAATCGGCATTGATATTATAGGAATTGCCTTCATTATCGATGCCAATCGGTGCGATAACCGGAATGAAATCCCCCTGTACCAATAAATCCAGAATTTCGGTATTCACTTTCTCTACTTCACCGACATGGCCTATATCGATAATTTCGGGTGCCTGCATCTCTGGTGTTTGATGCTTCACGATTAATTTTTTAGCGTGAATTAAATGCCCATCTTTACCGGTGATGCCAACGGCCTTGCCACCATTTTGGTTTAACAGCTTAACGATATCTTTATTAACACTGCCACCGAGGACCATTTCGACAACATCCATGGTGTCACTGTCGGTGACGCGCATGCCGTTGATGAAATGGCTTTCAATATTCAGTTTTTCTAATAACGAGCCAATCTGTGGGCCCCCTCCATGCACAACAATAGGGTTGATGCCGACGGTTTTCATTAACACAATGTTTTTGGCAAAGCTGCGTTTCAGCTTCTCATCGGTCATCGCATTACCGCCGTATTTAACCACGATGGTTTTGCCAGCAAACTGTTGAATATAGGGCAGCGCTTCGGTTAAAACGTTAGCGGTTTGAGCTGCAGAGCTTTGTTCTAGGGACATATGACCTCGGGTCCTGTTTTCTATGCAGTGGGTAGCTGCAATTTTTTATCAATATTCAATAATGCTTGTTGGAAGATGTCACGTATACGTTGCAACTCTTCTTCGCTGTTGGCTTCAAATCTGGCGGCAATATTAGCCGAGGTATTTGATGCACGAATTAAGCCCCAGCCTTCGGGGAAGTCAATACGCAGGCCGTCGATATCCGTTAACATGCCATCGCTGGCACTTAACTGGGATTTTAATGCCAGCATGATGCTGAATTTTTCTTTATCCTCATCTACAGCCAGCATCAGTTCTTCGGTGGAGAAACTGACAGGTAACTCGGCAATACGGTCATCAAGGGTTCTATCATCGATGGTTAATAACTCTATCAGGCGCAATGCAGCATAAATGCCATCATCAAAACCATACCAGCGTTCTTTAAAGAAGAAGTGGCCGGTGTATTCTCCACCTAATATGGCTGAGGTTTCCAGCATCTTGGCCTTGATATTGGAGTGGCCCGATTTCCACATCACCGGGCGGCCACCAATTTGGGTAATACTGCGGCTTAGATTTCTAGAGCATTTTACATCAAAAACCACGCTGGCGGCAGGGTTGCGAGAAACAACATCATTGGCGAATATCGCCAGTAAACTATCACCAGCAATAACTTGGCCATTACCACTTACGGCGACCATTCTATCGGCGTCACCATCTAGGGCGATGCCTATATCAGCATGATTGTCGGCGACGGCTTGGATAAGGTCAACCAGATTAGCCTTGTGGCTAGGGTCAGGGGCATGATTGGGGAAGTTGCCATCAATTTCACAGTGAATAGGGACCACTTCGCAGTCAATTTGCTGCAGGATCTTGACGATAAGTTCACCACCTACACCATTACCCGCATCCACAACGATCTTGATGGGCCTGGCAGCGATCACATCCATACAGATTTCATCGGCGTAATCGTTACTCACATCTATTTCAACCAGAGACCCCTGGCCTTGTTGGAAATCTTGTTGCTGAATTCTCTCGGCCAGCTTAAGAATTTGTTCACCAAATAAACTTTGCCCATTAATAACGATTTTAAAACCGTTGATCTCAGGAGCGTTATGGCTACCGGTAATCATAATGCCGGCCTGCGTCTCCAGCTTATGCGTGGCGTAATAGAGCACTGGGGTAGGCGCTATGCCGATATCAACAATATCACAGCCTGTGGCAAGTATTCCCTGGACCAGTGTCTCACGTATACGTGGACCGGATAAACGTCCATCCATGGCGATGACGATTTTATTTTGCCCCGCTTGTAGCGTCTCAGTAGCAATGGCTTGGCCGATTTTATAGACGTTATCATCATTCAGCTGGTTTTCGGCATGGCCGCGGATATCATAATCGCGGAATATTTCAGCCGGTAAGGAAAAGTTTTCAGCAGCAGCGGATACCGCTGGCGTACTGCTTAAATCACCCAGGCTGTTTTCTAAGTCCAGATCTAAATCCAGATCCAGCTCTGCTTCATCATCTAAATTCAGTTCCTGGCCAAAACTTTCGCCGAGTTCAACAATCACTTCATCGGGGTCGGCCTGCGCCTTGGCCTTGGCGATATTGGCCAGGGTTTGGGACAGGTCTTCGCCGTCATTTTGAGTAAGGCTACTGGCTTGCTCTTTTCCCGATTGCTGCTGTATCCATTGGGCGATATTGGCCAGGCCTTTAAGCTTAAAATGGGGAACTTTGGTTTGATGTAGGCCGGATAAAGAGGACGCAAATAATTGCAGCCTTTCGATGTCTTTTTTCAGTGCCAATTTAATTTGCACATAAATCGTAAAGGCGATGCCTGTGAGAATAAGTGCAATAATAATCGCGATAATATAAATATTTTGAATGGTGCTGGTATTGGCCTCATTGATTTGGTTATTTAAATAAACTAGGACCTCACCTTGAGATAAGGGGATTTTATACTGATGTACCTGGCTACTGCTGCTGCTACCAAATTGCATAATCGCAGTTTGATTATTACGTTGTTTTAATATGACCTTGCCATATTGATTAAACGCGGGAATATCCAAGCTATTTTTAATGAACTGGCTGTTGAGAGACAGTAAAACCACGCCCACACTTTTATTATCAACAATAATGGGTGTCGCAAACGCGATAAACCATTGCTTGTCTTGTTGGTAAGCTTCGGCGGTAGGGATGTTTTTCCCTCCGGCTTTGGCAATCATCAGGCTTTCAATATTGTTGCGAATTTTTATACCCTGAGACTTGATGCCCGCAGTCCCCGAGTGATCCCAGGGAAATAGATGTAGGTGATCGGCATTGGGAAAGCTGCTTTTAAATAATAAAGCAAGTGTATTCAGTTTTTTTAGATTGCTGGCAGCGGTTTCATTAGCCAGCTGTGTAGCTTCGGGGGTGTTGAGCTGTTTCTGCCCCGCAGTCTTGGCCATTGCATAGTTATGCAGCAGGCTTTGCACGGATTTATTGCTGGCGATACTGCTGAGTCTGGCCTGTGTCTGGCTGAAATCGTGACTGACTTGCTGGGCAATGCTATTACCTAATAAATCGGCTTGATTTTTTTCGGCCGTCGCTTTTAATTTTTCGGCGGTGGTAAATTCAATGCCGGCGATTAACAGCGTGGTAAATACCCAGATGCTGGCGATTAATGCCAGAAAGCTGTTCAGCAGAAAGTTTTTGCTGGCGGCTTTTTTATTGGCCTTTTTGTTACTTTTTTTCTTGCCCATATTCCAGTCCGTATGCGTGTATGCTCTTATTATTGTTTGACTATTATTTTTAGAGAGCTTGGTGTATATGAGATAATAGTTGCTGTGCCAGCAGTTGCTTGCTGCATTGTGGAAATTCTTTTTGGCTTTGTGATGTGAATACGGTGACCGCATTATTATCGCTATTAAAACCTATTGCGGTATTGGCAACATCATTGGCGATAATCATATCGAGATTTTTACGCTGCAGCTTACCTTTGGCGTATTCTTCCAGATTCTGGGTCTCGGCGGCAAAACCTACGCAGAAAGGTTTATTTTTTAATGCTGCGATGCTCGCGACGATATCCGGGTTTTTGACTAACGTAAGCTGGATTTCATCACCCGATTTTTTGATTTTCTGTTCCGCGATATCTGCCGCTCTATAGTCGGCAACCGCCGCGCTGGCAATAAATATATCCGCATCTTCGCAGGCTTTTAAACTGGCCGCATGCATATCCAGAGCGCTGATGATGTCGATGCGGGTGACACGCTCAGGCGTGACCAGGTTTACTGGTCCTGCGATTAACGTGACTCGGGCTCCTGCATCAATAGCCGCCGAGGCTAACGCAAAACCCATTTTTCCGGAGCTGTGATTGCTGATGTAACGCACAGGGTCCAAAGCTTCGCGTGTAGGCCCTGCGGTAATCACAATATGTTTGCCGCTGAGTTTTTCGCTGTGGAATAATTGGGCACAACGTGCAGCGATATCTGTCGCTTCTAACATGCGGCCCAGGCCAATATCGCCACAGGCCTGGCTGCCGGAACCCGGGCCAAAAACAAACATGCCGGATTTCTCTAAGGCCTGCATATTATTTTGGGTTTTTGCATCGCCCCACATGGCTTGATTCATCGCCGGAGCCAAGGCTATCGGTGCAACGCTGGCCAGGCATAAGGTGGTTAACAAATCATCGGCCATGCCTGAGTGGCAGCGGGCAATAAAATCGGCCGAAGCTGGCGCAATAAGGATTAAATCAGCCCATTTGGCTAATTCAATATGGCCCATAGCCGCTTCTGCCTCGGTATCCAATAGCGAATGATGTACCGGATTGCCTGAAAGCGCTTGCAGGGTTAAAGGCGTGATGAATTCCTGGGCTGCCTTAGTCATCACTACACGCACATCGGCGTGTTGATCTTTTAAGCGGCGAATCAGCTCGGCAGCTTTATAAGCTGCGATGCCGCCTGTGACACCCAATAAAATGCGTCGGTTTGTCAGTGAATGCATGAAAATAATCCAGGTGTTTCGATTTGCGAGAACCAGTTCCTGATCATAAACTTCTATAGCAGTATTGAAAAGGCGATGAGGCCTTTTTCTATAAATAATAGCGTGTTAGCGCTGTTTTTAGCGTGTGTGAATACTTACATCTTAAAGGTGATTGGTATGTCGATTCAAGACTGGCCGCAGCAGGAACGACCACGAGAAAAGCTTTTAAACAGGGGCGCTGATGCGTTAACGGATGCCGAGTTGCTGGCTATTTTTTTGCGAACCGGGGTTGTGGGGTTATCGGCGATAGATCTCGCCAGGGCGCTGATTGTTGAATATGGCAGTTTAAAGGCCTTGTTTGGCGCGAGTCAGCAGCAGTTTTGTCAAACCAAGGGCTTGGGGCCGGTTAAATATGCGCAACTGCAAGCGGTTTTAGAAATGGGGCGGCGTTATTTCTGGGAGGAAATGACGGCACAACCTATAATGGGTTCGGCCGAAGCCGCACAAAAGTATATTGTCTCCAAAATCGGTCATCAGCAAAGAGAGGTGTTTGCCTGTGTGTTTTTAAATAGCCAGTATCATGTGGAGCATTATGAAGAAATGTTTCAGGGTACGTATAATCAATCCCCGGTTTTTCCGCGCGAGATCGCCAAAAGGGCCTTACAGTTAAATGCCGCAGCGGTGATCTTGGCACATAACCATCCCTCGGGTGTGGCCGAGCCCAGTGGTGCAGACCGAGATATTACCGAATTAATTTGTGATGCGCTGGCGCTACTGGATATTCGTGTTTTAGATCACTTTATTGTTGGTAAAACAAAGGTTTACTCCTTTGCAGAGCACGGGATTTTATAAAAATGAGGGGCTTTAGTTTAATCGGTTTTTAATAAAGAGGTTGCTATTAAAAATTCATTTTGGTATAAAGTCGCGCTCATTTAAGCGACATGGAAAAAATGTGTTCGATAAGAACATTGCCACGTCGTTAACTACAGTTTCGGGCTTTGGCCCCAAGATAAGGTCAATTGACAATGTCTAGAGTATGTCAGGTAACAGGTAAACGCCCGGTAACTGGTAATAACGTATCGCACGCTAAAAACCGTACACGTCGTCGTTTTCTTCCAAATTTACACAGCCACCGTTTCTGGGTCGAATCAGAAAACCGCTTTGTAAAACTACGTGTTTCTGCTAAAGGCATGCGTATCATTGACAAGAAAGGCATTGATGTCATTCTTGCTGAACTTAAAGCTCGCGGCGAAAAGGTTTAAGGGGAATACTATGGCTTCTAAAGGCGGCGCAGATATCATTCGTTTAGTTTCTACAGCGGGTACAGGTCACTTCTATACCACTGAGAAAAACAAACGTAATACACCAGATAAAATGGTATTCAAAAAATACGATCCAGTTATTCGTAAACATGTTGAATACAAAGAAGCTAAAATCAAGTAATTGATTTTAGGTTTCAAAAAGCTGCACGGGTTAACACCTCTGCAGCTTTTTTTATGCCTGTAATTTAATGGTTTTTTCAGGCCTGAAAACAATCTGTTTTACAACCTGCCCAATTCATTTTTTATACCGGATAATGATGTCTGCTATCGGGCTGTGACCCTATGACATCAGGAAAAAAATATAAAAATGATGAATAAAATTTTTACCACGATTGCGAATGAACTTAAGGTCGGTGTGAATCAGGTGCAGGCAGCCGTTGCTCTGCTGGATGATGATGCCTCTGTACCGTTTATATCTCGTTACCGTAAAGAGGTGACAGGTGGCCTGGATGATACGCAGCTGCGTAACCTGGATGAGCGTCTGCGCTATTTACGTGAATTAGATGACCGTAAGCAGACTGTGATTAAAAGCATTGATGAGCAGGGTAAATTAACACCTGAATTAGTGCGGGCGATTGAGAATGCCGAAACCAAAAATATTCTTGAAGATCTCTATCTGCCGTATAAGAAAAAGCGCCGTACCAAGGGCCAGATCGCCATGGAGGCGGGGCTGGAACCTTTGGCTAGCACCCTGTTTGATGATCCGTCCCAAACGCCAGAAACTGTCGCCGCTGATTTCTTAAACCCTGAAAAATCCATCACCGATACAAAAGCTGCCTTAGATGGCGCTAAATATATCCTGATGGAGCGTTTTGCTGAAGATGCAGTTCTGATCGCCAAGTTGCGTACTTTTATTCAGGATGAAGCCTCGGTAATCTGTACCGTGATTGAAGGCAAGGAACAAGATGCGGCCAAGTTTCAGGATTATTTTGAATATGATGAGCGGGTTAAAAAAGTGCCTTCGCATAGAGCATTAGCGGTATTTCGCGGCCGGAATGAGGGTTTCTTATCGGTACGCCTGGATTTAATGTTTGAAGAAAAGCCGATTATGCACCCCTGTGAGGTGATGATTGCCGATCACCTGGATAGAAAAGATCAGGGCAGGGCCGGTGATCAGTGGCTAAAAGAGGTGATACGTTGGACCTGGCGGGTAAAATTACATACCCATATCGAAACCGATATCATGACCGCGCTGCGTGAGATGGCAGAAACCGAAGCGATTCGTGTTTTTGCAGATAACTTAAAAGATTTATTGATGGCCGCCCCGGCAGGCCCCAAGGCTACGTTAGCCCTGGATCCGGGTTTACGTACCGGCTGTAAACTGGCCGTGGTTGATCACACCGGTAAAATGCTGGATTATGCGACGATTTATCCGCATGCGCCGCAGCATCAAATTGCCGAATCGGCGGCCAAGATTATTCAGCTTTGCGAAAAACACCATGTTGAGCTGGTTGCCATCGGCAACGGTACGGCCTCCAGAGAGAGTGACAAGCTGATAGGCGATATCATCACCCAGTTCCCCAAGTTAAAATTACGCAAGGTTATGGTATCCGAAGCCGGAGCTTCGGTGTATTCAGCCTCGGAATTTGCCGCCAAAGAATTTCCGGATTTGGATGTGACCATCCGTGGTGCGGTATCCATTGCCCGACGTTTACAAGACCCACTTGCCGAGCTGGTTAAAATTGAACCTAAATCGATTGGTGTAGGCCAATATCAGCATGATGTGGGGCAAACCCAGCTGGCGCGTTCTTTGAATGCGGTGGTGGAAGATTGTGTAAATGCCGTGGGTGTGGATGTGAATATGGCCTCAGTGGCCTTGTTGAGCCGTGTGTCGGGGTTAAATCAGCGCCTGGCGCAAAACATTGTTGATCATAGGGATCAAAATGGGGTTTTTGCCAGCCGCGCCAGCTTAAAGGCGGTATCACGTTTTGGTGAAAAAACCTTTGAGCAGGCTGCGGGTTTCTTACGTGTGATGAATGGTTCTAACGCGCTGGATAAATCCGCCGTGCATCCTGAATCTTATGCCGTGGTTAAACAGATTGCTGAGAAAAACAACCGTGAAGTGGCTGCCGTAATCGGCGATAAATCCTTCCTTAAATCGATCAATGCCAAAGATTATGTCTCTGAAAAATTTGGTTTACCTACCGTAACCGATATTATTCAGGAATTGGATAAACCCGGACGTGATCCACGCCCTGAATTTAAAACCGCTGATTTTATGGAGGGTGTGGAGAAACTGACCGATTTAAAAATTTCTATGATTCTTGAGGGCACGGTCACTAACGTCACGGCTTTTGGTGCTTTTATCGATGTGGGTGTACATCAAGATGGCCTGGTGCATATCTCGGCTTTGTCTGATCAGTTTGTCTCCGACCCAAGGGAGGTGGTAAAGGCTGGTGATATCGTCAAAGTGAAAGTGATGGAAGTGGATGTGCCACGTAAGCGTATTGGTCTTTCCATGCGCCTAACGGATGAGCCTAGCGAGCAGGCCTCTCAAGGTGCTGGTGCAAGCACCGGGCGTGGTCGAAGCCATGGTGCAGGTCAGCGTAAAGCCAAGGCCGGTGGTTATGGCGATAAAAATACCACCGCAGGAGGCAATGCCTTTGCAGCCGCTTTTGCCGCAGCTAAAACCAAAAAAAGTTAATGGTTTATAAAAGTACGTCTACTGGCACTCTAAAATTTAAAGGATGTAATAATGAAAAAAATATTAGCTAGCGTTGTTCTGGCAACCACTTTCAGTGCTGCAGCTGTAGCGGAAGGTGTACAGGATTCGGGTTTTAATAACACTTGGGTAGATGTTGAATACGTTGATGTTGCCGATGGTGGCGTTAGAGCACGTGGTTCTTATAGCCTTGATGGCAACTTAAATATTATCGGCTCTCTAGGGGTTTATGATAAGGCAACAGCGCTTACCGGTGGTGTATCTTACGGGCTGGGTTTAGCTAATAATCTTGATTTGTTATTACACGGCGAATTGACTTATGTTGATTTTGATTGTGGTCCCAATGACTGTGATGATACCGATATTAGAATCGGCACTGAATTACGTTTTCAGTTAAATGAGCCGTTAGAGTTATACGGTGATCTTTATTACCATGATGATCTGAATGTAGATTTGGGTGCACGCTTTTCTGTGACTGATGGTATTAAAATTATCGGTGGTATCGACTTAAACGATGACGAAACCTTACATATCGGTGCGCGTTTTAGTTTCTAAAGTATCGCGGTGTTTATGTGCAGGCATCAAGCGTTGTTTGGGGCTTTTTTTTGCCTGTAGCTTTGCTTGTTAAATATGTTGGTTTTGTTAGCTATACACTAGATTTATTTGGACTTTAGGCTAAAGTGTCAAGGCTTGCCTGTTAGGTTGATGAGTGGTTTAAAGCAGGCAGGCATCACTAACACATCATATAAAAGGTATTTATTATGAAGCGCACTATCATTGCTTTAGCTTTCACTGCTGCATCTGTTAGTTCTTTTGCAGAGGCTCCGGGCGGTGCAAACTGTGGTTGGGGGAATATGTTATTTCAGGGGCAGTCAGGCGTGCTTTATCATACGCTGGCTTCGTTCACTAACGGTACTACCGGTAATGCTACTTTTGGTATGACCTCAGGTACAAACGGTTGTAGTTCTGCAGGTACATTGAGCTATGGCGGTAAAGGCATGATCGATTTAAGTGCTTTAATGGATGAGTTCTCCGAAGACGTTGCCCGTGGTGATGGTGAAGTGATTTCGGCGTTGGCGATTTCTATGGGTGTAGAAGCGCAAGATAGAGCCGCTTTTAAAGCTGAATTACATGAAAACTTCGATGCTATTTTTCCAACAGCGGATGTGACGGCAGAAGACGTTATGGCTTCTATTGTTGATGTGATGGCACAGGACGATGCATTGGCGAAATACGTTTCTTAATTGTATTGCCGTATAGGACATAAGGGCTGCGCTTCGTGGCCTTTATTTTTTTAGGGAATTGTCTTGTTGTTTTTTCTGCGAAATTATCTTTTTGTTATCTTTCTTTTTTGTTTTTCATCCTTGGTTTTTTCTAACGATAAAATTACGACTCTGCAAAACCTGGCGAATAGCTTAAATCTGTCTCAGGCACATGCCTGGAGGCGTCTATTACATTTGGATGAAAGTGGTAAAAGCTATGTGGATGATAAAAACTACTTTTTAAGCCCCGAGGGGAAAAGCCAGCCTGAACAAGAATTGCTGGCAAGCATTGCTGAGCTGATTAATAACCCAGAATTGCAGTGTCGTTATCCCTGGCGCAGCCGCTGGTTGTCTGAGAACTTACCCGGTTTTTCTGATGTGTTTGAGCGCCAAGACTGTGAGGAGTATGACAGCTGGCGTGGTCGGTTAAATGCAAACTCGGTAACCCTGGTGCTGGCGGCGAGTTATCTGAATAGCCCCTCTTCTATGTATGGTCATACGTTTTTAAGATTTGATGCAAAAAGTGTCGATGATCAAGGTGGGGCCTTAGGTTCTTATGCGGTTAATTTTGCTGCGTTTATCGAAGGTGGTGCCGGTTTCTCTTATGCTTATAAAGGTTTATTTGGGGGTTATCCCGGCTACTTTTCTGACGGACCTTATTATAAAAAAGTGAAAGAATATTCACGTCTGGATAATCGTGATGTCTGGGAGTATCGCTTAAACTTAAGCACCGATGAAACGGATATTTTATTGGCTCATTTATGGGAGCTCAATAAAATCAAATTTGATTATTATTTTTTTGATGAAAATTGTTCATTTCGTTTGTTGGAGTTGTTAGAGGTGGCCAGAGACGGCACCACATTAACCGAAGATTTTGATGTTTATGCGATTCCGTTAGATACCGTACGTGCGACTGAACGTGCCGGTTTAATTGAGCGGGTGGTTTATAGACCATCTAATCGGCGCAAACTGGAATTTAATATTGCCCTGCTAACTAAGGATGAACAAAAATTAGCCTGGCGTTTGGCACTGGAAAAAGATGTTTGGGATTCAGAAGAGCTGCAGGGCTTGTCAGAAAAAAAGCGTTATAAAGTCGCAGAAGTCAGTTATCAGTATTTACGTTATTTAAATAACCGCCGTAGCCGCAATCAAAAAATTGCCAATCACAGCCTGTTTCTGTTGAGAAAAATGCAAGAATATTCCGAATATGCGCAGCAGGAATTACCTTCAACGCCTGCCAGGCCGGAGCAGGGGCATGATACCCGGGCGCTCACATTTACCGCCGGTGTTGAAGGCGCTGCAGGAATTGACGCAGCTGAATTTGTGGATCTTGCGTTCCGATCGGCCTATCACGGTTTTCTCGATAATATTTTGGCTTATCCGCACTCGACCGAATTGATTATGGGTGGGGTAACGTTACGTTATAAAAAAGATCAACATCTGCAATTACAGAATTTGAGTATTGTTGAAATTGCGTCATTGAATGCGCGTAGCCGTTTTTTTAAACCGCTGTCCTGGCGAGTGCGCGGTGATGTAGAGCGCCAATGGACTTATGGTGACGATGAGCTTGTGGCCAAGTTTGATGGCGGCGTGGGTTGGACAATGCCCGTGTTTGCTGATCTTTTAGCTTATGCTTTAGCACAGGCGCGTATCGAATATAATCCGGGCTTTGAACAGGAGTTGGACTTGGCGTTAGGTGCCAGTACGGGTTTATTATTACAGCATGTGAGTGGCAGCTTTATGTTAGAGGCGCAGCAATATCGTTTTACCGATGGTCCCGATCGGCGTCAGCTACAAATAAGCTATCAACTACCCTTGGCCAAAAATCATGGCCTGCGTGTACAATATACGCGACTATTAAATGACGATGATGCGGTAACGGAATCGTCCCTGTCCTATCGCTTCTATTATTAATTTTTACCACTATGAATGAATCACCTCTGATGTTTAATGCTTTTCAGCGAAGATTATTACTCCTGATTTTTTGTCAGTTAGCCGGTTGCAGTGGTTTTTTGTTTTATCCCAGCAAAGAATGGCAATACGATCCTAAAGATCGGGGTTACGACTATCAGAGTATCTCTATAGCCGCCGAAGATGGCATATTGTTAAATGCTTGGTTAATGCCACAAAGAACCGAGACTCGCAAAGGTGCGGTGATCTATTTTCATGGCAATGCGCAGAATATTGGTAGCCATGTGGCGCAAGTTTTTTGGCTCACCGATGCCGGTTATGATGTGTTGTTAGTGGATTATCGTGGCTTTGGGCATTCTGAAGGGCGGGTCGATATCGATAAAAATATCGTAGATATTGGCAGCGCAATGAACTTTTTTTTCTCGATGTATGAGAAAGATGAAAAAAAATATTTGTTGGGGCAGAGTATCGGTGCGGCGATGTCGGGTTATGTACTGGCGACCCGACCTGAGTTGCGCAAGGGATTTGATGGCATAGCTTTAGATTCGGGTTTTGCCGAATACCGCAGAATTACCCGAGATGTGGTGTCCAGAAATTGGATTACCTGGGTCTTTCAATATCCCATCTCATGGTCTATGCCGGGGCGGTATGACCTGCTTGATGTGATAGATAAGATCAGCCCCACGCCGTTGTTAATCATTCATGGCAAGAAAGATTTTTTAGTGGGCTTTGATCATGCGGAGGATTTATTTGCCAAGGCTGGGCGGCCTAAATCGATGTTGTGGTTTGATGGGCCACATATAGGTGCTTTTTTAGACGAGGCGAATCGGCAAGCATTAGTGAATTTTTATCAATATGGTCTGTTACAGCCAGAGCTGTGATCAGTTTTCTGTCTGCCATTTTCGTAATAGGTTGAGCGCCTCATGGCGGTCAACCTCTACCGTGTTTTTAAAAAATCTCAGGCGTCTTTGTGAAACCATGCTGACCCGGTCTTTTACCGGTAATTGGATAAAATCCAGTGGTGAATAAAATTGTGTTGAGTGGCCATAGCTGCAACGTATCACATTAAGTTTAGCGATTAAGTACTTCATCTCGGGTGCTGCCTACCACATCCATAACCTGCTGAATTAAATCGTCTGCCACCTCTAGCTGTCTAAGAGTTGCCTGCAAATGCACAGCTACGGCATCAAAATGCACATCGCTTAAACCTTGTTCTACAACTAATTTTTTATGTGCCTGGCGTAAATCCTTACCCTGGTATTCCTTGGGGCCTCCAAAAGCTCTGGCCATAAACGACACCATTTTCTTGTTTTGCTGCTCCATATCCAGCTTATTAAAAAAATCGGCCAGCAAGGGGTCGGCTAAAACTTTATCGTAAAAAATATCCACGGCGGCAATGATAGCTTCAAAGCCACCTATAGCATCAAATATATGGCTGTTGTTTGACATAAAGGTCTACCTTATTGGCGTGTATAAGCAGTATAGATGGTGAATGGGCCGGTGGCAGAAATTGATGATATAGATATCAAATGTATAAAAAGTAAACATTTCTCTTGAGCCTGATGCGTGATGCATGTAAACTCCGCGCTCTTTTTAAGCCTGCCAAATCTGCATTCCATGCAAGACCCTGCTTGTCTCCGTAGTCGAGACGTGTATAAAGGGGCTCTCAAGCAGTCAGCGCCGGCATTAAAGCCATACTGTTACAGCACGATACCCTGCTATGGGTGTGAATGTTGGCAGTAAATATTGGCGCGGGTGTTCACTAAAAGCTTTTGCTTTTCTGTCTCACTATTTTAGGATTTTTTATGATCGAATTAGGCAGTTCTAATTCTGCGAGCATCAAAAATGATGTGTTATCCGGTTTAACCGTGGCCTTGGCCCTGGTGCCTGAAGCTGTCGCGTTTGCCTTTGTTGCCGGTGTTGATCCTTTAGTAGGTTTGTATGCGGCGTTTATGGTCGGTTTGATCACTGCGGTTATCGGCGGACGCCCGGGTATGATCTCTGGTGCAACCGGCGCATTAGCGGTGGTTATGGTGGCTTTAGTGGCCGATCACGGGGTTGAATATTTATTTGCCACGGTGGTGTTGATGGGCATTTTACAGGTCTTGGCCGGTGTTTTTCGTCTAGGCAAATTTATTCGTATTGTGCCCCACCCGGTGATGTTAGGTTTTGTAAATGGCCTGGCGATTGTAATTTTCCTGGCCCAAATCCAATCCTTCCAATTGGATGATGGCAATTGGATGGCCACCGATGCGCTGCTGATCATGGCTGGCTTAATTGCTTTAACCATGGGCATTATTCATTTTCTGCCTAAAATCACCACTGCAGTGCCTTCTTCGTTGGTCGCGATTGTAGTGGTGACGTTGTTGGCCGTTGTTTTTGGCCTGGATACCCGCAGCGTCGGTGATATCGCCGGTATTGCCGGTGGTTTGCCGGAGTTTCATCTTCCTGTGGTGCCTTTTAGCCTGGAAACCTTAAAAATCATCTTCCCTTATTCCTTGGTCTTGGCGGCCATCGGTTTAATTGAATCATTATTAACCTTACGTTTAATTGATGAAGTCACCGAAACACGTGGCCAGAGTAATCGAGAATGTGTAGGCCAAGGTGTAGCGAATATCGCGACCGGCTTCTTTGGTGGTATGGGTGGCTGTGCGATGATTGGCCAGTCGATGATCAATATAAACTCCGGCGGTCGTGGCCGTTTATCAGGCATTACCGCGGCCTTGGCGTTGCTGGGCTTTATTCTGTTTGCCTCCAGCTTGATTGAAATGATCCCCCTCGCGGCGTTGGTGGGTGTGATGTTTATTGTGGTTATCGGTACATTTGAATGGTCCAGCTTCCGCATCATGAACAAGGTGCCGAAGATGGATGCCTTTATTATCGTTTTGGTTTCCGGTGTAACTGTGGCCTCTGATTTAGCCATGGCCGTGGTTGTAGGTGTGATTGTGTCGGCCCTGGCTTTTGCCTGGAATCATGCCAAACACGTCAGGGTGGTTAAGCAGGAAGGACGTTCCAACTCTACACTTTACAAAGTCTATGGACCGTTGTTTTTTGCTTCTACCTCCGAGTTTGTGGAGAACTTTAAACCTGCCGATGATCTGAATGATGTGGTTATCGATTTTGCAAATTCTAAGGTGGTAGACCATTCCGGTATTGCTGCACTGGACACCTTGGCTGAGCGTTATGCTTCGTCGGGTAAAACCTTGCACTTGATTCATTTAAGTGCGGATTGTAAAGCTCTGTTAACCAAAGCCGGTGATATGGTGGAAGTCAACGTGGTCGAAGATCCAAAATATTTTGTGGCCGATGATGCGCTTGCTTAAGCAAGCTTAACATCTAGCCAACTCTTAGTAGGAGGGCCACGAAGGCTCCCCTGCGTATATACACAGGTTTCACGGACAGGAATTAGAAGCCAGTGTTTCTTTTTTGTTTTTCTTATCTGCGCTGCAGAAAGAGAAACGTTATCGGGTGAACAATATGTCTGAGTCTGAAACTCAACAAACTGAAGAAAATAAAGCCGTGGAAGAAAGCGGGGTTAAATTTGCAGATTTAGCTCTGTCGGCAGAAGTGCAACAAGCGGTTGCCGCGATTGGTTATGAAAAACCATCTCCGATTCAGGAGCAGGCGATTCCGTTTTTATTGGAAGGCCGAGATGTATTAGGTGTGGCGCAAACCGGCACCGGTAAAACCGCCGCTTTTGCATTGCCCTTTTTAACTAAAATTATGGCTGAAGGTGGCATTAAAAATAAAAAGCCACAGCTGCTTTGTTTGGCACCTACGCGCGAGTTAGCGATTCAAGTGGCCGAGGCATTCCAATCATATGCCAAGTTTATCAAAGGTTTCCAGGTATTGCCTATCTACGGCGGTGCCGATTACCGTGGTCAGATTCGTCAATTGGAGCGTGGAGTGCAAGTAGTAGTGGGTACACCTGGGCGTGTTATGGATCATATTCGCAAGGGCACGTTAAAGCTGGATAACATTCATTCCATGGTATTGGATGAAGCCGATGAAATGTTACGTATGGGTTTTATCGACGATGTTGAGTGGATTCTGGAGCAGATGCCAGAAGGTTATCAAACCGCACTTTTCTCGGCGACCATGCCTAAGCAGATCAGAAGTATCACCACCAAATATTTAAACAATCCTGCCGAAGTGACCATCAAGGTTAAGACTCAAACTGCATCCACTATTACCCAACGCTATGTGCAGCTGCGTAATAATGAGAAGCTGGATATCTTAACTCGTATTATGGAAGTTGAAGAATTTGATGCGATGATCATTTTTGTTCGCACCAAGAATGCCACGTTAGAAGTGGCGGAAAAGCTGCAGGCACGTGGTTATGCGGCCGAAGCACTAAACGGTGATATCGCCCAGAGTCAACGTGAAAAAGTCATTCAGCGTCTAAAGGGCGGTGGTATTGATATCGTCGTCGCGACTGATGTTGCGGCGCGTGGTTTGGATGTGACGCGTATCTCTCATGTTATCAATTATGACGTGCCTTATGATACCGAATCGTATGTTCACCGTATTGGTCGTACCGGCCGTGCTGGGCGTACCGGTGATGCGATTTTGTTTGTTAATGGCCGTGAAAAACGTATGTTGCAGGCGATTGAGCGTGCTACCCGTCAGAAGATTGAACGCTTCCAGTTCCCGTCGCTTGACGTATTAAACGAGCGTAAAACAGAGCTGTTGTTTGATAAGATCACGACTGAGCTGCAAAAAGATCTGGGCGAATATATGGCGGTTATGACCAAGTTCATGGTGCAAAACCAAGAATTGGACCCGATGTTGTTAGCCTCGGCGATGGCGAGTTTACAAGCCGATAGCAAGCCGTTTTATATCAAAGAGCAGGCGAGATCACGTCCAGAGCGTGATGACCGCAGCAATGAGCGTTCAGAGCGTTTTGACCGTGATCGTAATAATCGAGGTGATCGCGGTGAGCGCGGCGATAAAAGACGTAGTGGCCGTAGTGAAGATATTAACTTCGAGACCTATAAATTACAGGTCGGTGAAGAGCACGGTGTCGGTAAAGGCGATATCGTGGGCGCGATTGCGAATGAAGCCGGTATTGAATCTAAATACATGGGTAAAATCCGTATTTTTGAGAAACACAGCTTTATCGACTTGCCAGAAGGCATGCCAAGTGACCTGTTAAAGCAATTAAAAGACGTATTTGTTAGAGGCCAGAAATTGAACCTCAGCAAGGATGACAGCCGCAAAGGTGGTTATTCTAGTGAACGTTCTGATAAGCGTGGTGATAATAGATCAGATCGTGGTGATCGTGGTGATAAGCGTTCCAGCAACCGTAGCAAGCCAGAAGGTAATAGAGAACGTTCTGATAGACCTGCCAAACCTAGATTGCGTAAACCTCGCGATTAAAATGGTTTTTGTCTAGGCTGTTGTTTATCGGGCTAGATTTTCACAGAAGATATAAAAGTAAGGTGGATTTTTATCCACCTTACTTTTATGCTCGTTTTCACTATTCTCTCTAATTAATAAAAATGAATGCGAAATAGAGTTCGTTAAAGGCCCATTGCATGTTTAATCGCCCCCTTCTTTTATTGTCTTCTACGTTGTTATTATCCGCCTGTGCCAGTTCTTATAAGGTGCCTGAATTGGCCGATACGGCGAATATCACGATCAAACATTCGCTGCCTATGTATCCGTCGAGTACCACGGTTAATATTTTTGATAATCAAGAGTGTGTAGCCAGTGAACAATCAGGGCGTTTAGCCAAGGTTGGCAATGATTCTATGATTAAAGATAAGGTGCTGACGGTGCAGGTGGAAGCCGGTGAGCCGGTATTTTTGGCCAGTCATCTATGGAAGGAAAGTGGTAGCGAACGCCACGGTTATTTGAGTTTTCACTGCAGTAATTTAATTAGCTTTACCCCTAAAAAAAATACCGATTATGTTTTAAAAGCCAGGGCGTTAAAAAACGCGCGCTGTGAGATTGAGTTATTGGAAAAACACAGTAAAAAAGTGCCTGCAGGTATCAAAAAATATAAATCAAAAGAAGCCTGTAATAAAACCGGTTTCTTAGATTTATAAGCTAATATGATGGTTTAGATAAAGGGCAGAAACTGAACCGGCAGGATTTTTTTATACGCCAGTTGGCCTTCAGGCAATTTATTGAGAATGACCAGCCATTGATTGTAGGTGCCAAGCGGGGCGACGATATGGCCGTTGATCTTGAGTTGGTTTATCAGTTGGCGTGGGATGGTTTCGGCGGCGGCGGTCAGAATAATATGGTCAAAAGGTGCCATCTCGGGCCAGCCTTCATGGCCGTCTCTACAGGCGATATGTACATTATTATAGGCCATCAGTGCCAGGCGTTGTTTGGCTTCATTAGCTAGTTCTTCGTTGATCTCTATGCTATACACCTCACTGACCAAATGCGATAAAACTGCGGCTTGATAGCCACTGCCCGTGCCTATTTCCAGTACTCTATCGCTGTGTTGCAGTTTTAATAATTCGGTCATGATCGCCACAATAAAGGGCTGTGAAATGCTTTGTTGGTGCAAAATGGGCAGGGCACGGTTTTCGTAGGCCAGTTTCTGTAGGTGTTTGGGGATAAATTGATGGCGCTGCACCTGGCTGAGTGCCGCATGTACCTGACGGTGCAGGTGATGAATGCCGGTGTAGGCAAAGCTGGCCATGATCTCTTGATCGATGGTTTTCAGCATATCGGGCAGGCTTTTATGGTCATGCATAGCAACAAGCCTATCGTGGGTGTTACTTAAGGGCTGCGCCTATAGCTGCTTTCCTATAATGCGGTTATAGCCATTGTTTTCGGCTTGATGTAAAAAATCATAGCTGGCATCCATTAACATCTTGGCCGAGGTGTCCATCGTGGTGGTGGGGCTTACGGTGCCTACACCGATGCTTACCGTGACATGATCGGTGGTGCCGGAATATGCATGGGGAATATGTAAATTTTCAATCGATTGTTTATACACTTCGGCTAATTGCAGAGCACCATCGTGATCGGTGTCGGTAAGAATGGCGGCAAAAACCTTGTCATTATAATGGGCGACAAAGTCTCCGGGGCGTTTGCTGCAGGTGGCGAGAGTATTGCCAATTTTAGACAGGCAATCATTACCCGCACTGTGACCGTAGTGATCGTTATAATGGCGGAACATATCAATATCGATGATGATGGTGGATATCAGCGCTTCGGAGCGCATACATCGAGCCCATTCCGTTTCCAGGGTTTCTTCAAAGGCATCATGGTTGGGCATTAATGTGGTGCTATCCATTTTCATGGCGGTTTCTAGCAGGCGGTTTTTGCGTTGCAAAGATAGGTGGTTTCTTACTCTGGCTTTAACGATGGCTCGATTAAAGGGTTTGTTGAGGTAATCTACCGCGCCTAAATCCAGACCTAAGCTGCTTTTAACCGGTGTTTTTTTGTTTTCCATATGGCCCATTAATATGACCGGAATATGCTTGCAGCGGGCATCGTTTTTTAACTGGCGGCAGATCTCATAACCGTCGCTATGAGGCATTTGAGTATCTAAAAGAATTAAATCGGGCTGGTAGTCAGCGGCTTCTTCTAAGGTGGTTTCACCCCGCATTACGCCGATGATGCGGTAGTCTTTCTCCAGCCAATTATTAAGCTGCTCCAGGTTGGCGATTTCATCATCAACCAGCATGACCGTCTGTTGCGTTTCAAGGATGTCGAGATGTTTCATTGGCTTCTCTGCTTCGCTAGGCGTTTTGGTGATGTGACTAAGCCTGTGACTTGTTTGCGGTCCGTATAGAAAGTATAGCCAAGAAGCCCACGCTGGCAATGATGCGCAGCGTCGATGATGTTAAAGCAGCTGGCTGATAAAATAGTGTTTATCGGCCAAGACGATATCATCGTCAATCTCTTTGCCCAGCAGTTTGGCAGTTAACGGCGCATCCTGAGAGATAACGGTGATGGTTTTTGCGTTGAACTCCAGTTTTAAACCTCCTGCGGAATTGGCGATAAAAAACCATTTTTGTGTTGCCGGGCTTTTATCTTCTTCTTGCAGCAGCACTAAACTGGCGATCTCTACTGTCTCGGCGGCTTGTTTCTTGGTGGTTTTTAATAGTTGCTGAAATGATTGAATGGATAATTGCGTTTCTGCCACTCTTTGCTGCTGACCGTGGGCCAGGTATGACGCTTCTAAGCCAAAGGTATCGTATTTAGATTCGGCGACGGTTTCTTTATGGGTGGCGGTGTCGGCGGCCATTTTTAATGCTGACATGGCACTGTCCAACTGTTGATGCAGTTGTTCAATGATGGCGAGGATCAGGTCGGTTTTAAACATGTTTAAACCTATAAATACCAGGCGTAATAAAAGCAGAAGCCGGTGATGCAAAGATACAGCGGGGCGCGTATCAATTGCATTAATTTTGCGGTGATATCCAGTTCTTTTCTCATATTACTGAATAACACGCTGTAGAACAGTGCCAGGGTGTAACACAGGAAAATAACACCTAAAGTGTAAAAAGTGATTTGTTTAGATAGTGCGATGCTTTGCAGCCACTGAGGATTGCTGATGCCGATAAGAAGAAAGGCCGCCAATAAAACCAAGCCGGATCGGATAATGATGTTATAGCTTTTGCGGCTGACTTTCATAAAGGGCTCTTTTAATCATAAAAAGCCCATCATAGCAGTTTTTATATGCCCATATTAGCCAGAATATTGATGACTTCTTTGATGATCGCTGCCGATTTGGGGTGATCTTCGCGTATTTCTTCCAATAGCAGCTCGGCCGTGTCAGTGAAGTTAGGCGTAATCGGTTCCTCTTCATCGAGGTTGTGACTATGAACTTTAATTTGCTGCATTAATTGCTGCTGCAGAGCGCTGGGACTGCTTTGTTCTAAGGCAAAGTTGTCGTGTAAATCAATAATCAGATTTTTAACGTGGTCTACGGCCATAATCAACTCGGTAATTGCGGGCAATGGTTAGTATTCAGTTTAGAGTGAATTTTATGTTGCGCACAATGATTGAGATCAAAAAGGTCAATTTGCTGAATGGGAATACGATATACTGGTTGAGATTATCAGGTAGGTTTCTATGGCTAAAAGCACGGCAGTAACTCCCCCTGTCCCGGCAGGGCTTATTTATATATTAGCCGGCATTGTAGCGTTGGGGCCCTTATCCGTGGATCTTTATCTGCCTGCAATGCCATCTATGGTGTTGTTTTTTGATACGCAGCTGAGTCAGGTACAGCTGACGTTATCGAGTTATTTGCTGGGTTTTGCGCTGTTTCATCTGGTTTGTGGACCTTTATCGGATCGTTATGGACGTAAACCTGTATTGCTGGTGGGCTTGTCTTTGTATGTGGTGATGAGTGCCTTTTGTGCGATGGCCGAGACGATAGAAGAATTGATTATCTTTCGTTTTTTGCAGGCGATGGGCGCGTGTTGTGCACCTACATTGGGGCGGGCGATTGTGCGTGATGTGTATCCGCCGCAAGACTCGGTTAAAGCGCTGGCCTATGTCTCGAGTTTAATGGCCTTGGCTCCGGTTCTTGCACCGACGATAGGGGGGGTATTGGTGCGCTTTGGTGATTGGCGTCTGACCTTCTGGGCATTGGTGGTGGCAGGCTTGGCGGCTATATTATTAACCTGCTTGGGGGTTAAAGAATCTCTGCCAGAACGACAGACTTTGCATCCCAAAAATATCATGGCCAATTTTTATGCGCTGCTGAGCAGCCGAATTTATATGGGTAATGTGTTAACGGCAGCTTGTTTATATGCCGGTGCTTTTGCGTTTCTTTCCGGGGCGAGTTTCATCTTGATTGATTTTATGCATGTGAAGGCGGAGTTTTTTGGCCTGTATTTTATGGTGATTGTAGCCGGCTATGTCGCTGGTAATTTATTTACGGCCAAATTGGCTTATGCCTGGCCGGTTAAAAACGTGTTTAAATTAGGCATTGCTGTGGCGACGATACCGTCTTTTTTGATGGTGATTTTTTGTTTATTGCAGTGGTATCACCCGTTGTTGATTGTTACGCCGGTCTTGTTTGTGACCATGGGTATTGGTCTGGTTTTACCGCAGGCTATGGGCTTGGCGCTAAGACCTTTTGCCCATATGGCGGCCACCGCCTCGGCGATGATGGGGTTTTTACAGATGATGGTTGCCTCCATCGCCGGTTTATTGGTGGGACTGTTTTTAACTGCCGAACCGCTGCCTATGGCATTGGTGATCTTGGCTACAGGGTTGGCTTCGGCACTGTGTTATCGCTTTATATTAAGCCCGGTGATTGATCAGGTGGCTTAATGTGTGTATTCCTGAATAAATAGGCTAATATTCAAGCTTCGAAATGCAAGACAAATAACAAAAACAATCAGTGAAATATACTTAGCTCACAGCTTTAACCCATCACAATTGTCTTCATTTCATGGATGGGTAAGCTAGCGTAGCTAGAATTCTATAATAGGAAATATAATGATCAAGTCACTTATCTCGCTTACAGCCGTTGCTTTAACGCTTACAGCCTGTACCACCTTCGATGCATATACCGGCGAATCAAAAATGAGTTCAACTGCTAAAGGTGCAGCGATTGGTGCCAGTGTTGCTGCGGTAGCCGCTTATATTGGTAATAAAGATGCCAGCAGTGATAAGCGCCGAGACCGGATCTTAAAGTCTGCAGCAGGTGGAGCGGCTATCGGTGGCGGTATTGGCTATTATATGGATCATCAAGAAGCCAAATTACGTAAGCAACTTAGAGGTACTGGCGTCAGTGTTGAACGTGAAGGCGATAATATCAATTTGATTATGCCGGGTGATATTACCTTTGAAAACAATAGTAGCGGTATTAGCGGTGCTTTCTTCCCGGTATTAGATTCTGTGGCTTTGGTCTTAAAAGAATATGATAAAACCATTGTTGCGGTTGCAGGCCATACCGATAGCGTTGGTTCTAATAGTAGTAATAAAGCCTTGTCACAAAAGCGTGCCAGCTCGGTTGCAGGTTATCTGAAGTCTAAGAAGATTCTGTCTGAACGCTTTGAAATTATCGCCTTTGGTGAGACCCAGCCGATTGCGGATAATGGTACTGCTACGGGGCGTGATGCTAACCGTCGTGTTGAAATTACTTTACTGCCGGTTCAAGAAGGCTAATTATTGCCTTTATCGTAAACATAAAAAAGGCCGAATCATCGGCCTTTTTTTTTGCTAGTGTAAGTTAAACTTACTCTGCAGCAGCTTCGCCCGCTTCTTCAGCAGTTTTTGGTGCAGTGACTTTGATCAGCTCTTCAGCCAATAAAACCTGCATTTTCTCTTCGCCGTTTACTTTCTTGTTTTTCAGTGTAGTAACTGAAAAACGGCCGTCACGACGTTTAAAAATTTTGTGGCTAGCAGTTTTCTTTTCTAGGTTCATCGTTGCTTTTCCTCTATGGATAAAATAGGTACTGAATGTGATTACTCAGTAACGATTAATGAGGGGCGGATTCTACCTGAATTTATGTCGGCTGTGTATCGTTGGTGGCGGTACATGATGGCAGTAGCGTGTCGGCTGTTCAGTTTTTTGTGGTTTTAGCTTATGATATCGGGTTTTAGCCATGCTATGCATATGTCTATTTAAGCATGGCCTCTTTTTTTGCATTGGATAAGTCTGTTATGAATTTAGCTGTTGTTATAACAACCTATAATAGCCCGCTCTGGTTGGAGCGCGTCTTATGGGGCTATGAGCAGCAAAGTGATACTGACTTTGAGGTGATTATTGCCGATGACGGCTCGTCGCAGGCAACGCAGGACCTTATTGATGCCTTTAAAGCCCGTAATAAACTGAATATCTTACATGTTTGGCATGAAGATCAGGGTTTTAGAAAAACCGAAATTTTGAATAAGGCGATTGTTAAAACCACTTCGGATTATCTGGTTTTCACCGATGGTGACTGCATTCCAAGAGCCGATTTTATCGCCGTACATAAGGCCCTGTCTGAACCCGGGAAGTTTTTATCCGGCGGCTATTTTAAATTAAATATGCCGGTGAGCGAGCTTGTCAGTGAGAAGGATATCGCCTCTGGGGATGTTTTTGATGCCGATTGGTTACAGCAACAAGGCCAGCCTAAAAGCCATAAGATGATGAAGTTAACCGCCAAGGGTTTTAAAGCGCGTTTATTGGAGGTTTTAACACCCACCAAGGCGACCTGGAACGGGATGAATAGCTCAACCTGGAAAGCTGATATTATTGCCGTGAATGGCTTTAATGAAGAGATGCAATATGGTGGCCTGGATAGAGAAATGGGCGAGCGCATGATGAATGCCGGCTTAAAAGGCAAACAAATACGTTATTCGGCTATCTGCCTACATCTGGATCATAAACGTGGTTATGCCACGCCTGAAACTTGGGAAAAGAATCGTTCAATCCGCCAGCGAGTAAAAAAAGAAAAATTGACTTGGGCAGATAAAGGTATTAAAAATAGATGAAACTGAAAGAACTCCCCTTCTCCCTTTTCCACTCAATTAGGTTACAATTTCTGAGCTTAGAGAGATTAACTTCTAAGCCTGAACGTGAGCTTCCTATTGTCGTGTCCTTGACGTCGATCCCTTCACGTTTTCATATTTTGCATTTGACAGTTCGAAGTGTTTTGAATCAATCTTCGAGGCCTGAAAAAATAGTTCTGTGGCTGAACAAAAAACTTGAAAATAGCTTGCCACATTCTTTGCTGAAATTGCAAAGTCAGTGGTTTGAAATAAGGTTTAGCGAGTTAGACTGTCCGCATTTAAAGCTAGCGGAGTCACTGGTTTGTTTTCCAGATTCCATTGTGGTTACTTCTGACGACGATTTGCTTTACCCGGGTGATTGGTTAGCATCGCTTTATCGTGATCATCAAAATTATCCATCTTCTATTATATCTCATAGAGCTAGAGTTATCTCTTATGATAAAGATGGTGCGATTTTGCCTTATCGGAAGTGGCCATTTATTGCGCAGCGAGCAGAATCCATGGTTAATTTGCTACCATTAGGTTTTTCTGGTGTTCTTTATCCGCCAAGAGTTTTAAATAATATTGCAACCGATGATAACTTGTTCTTAAAGTTGGCGCCGAAAGCTGATGATTTGTGGTGGAAGGCTATGAGCCTAAGTAATGAAACTGAATCTCGCATATGTAGTTATGATTGTGGTGAAATTTGGCCTATTCTTGGGGGGCAAAAAGTGTCATTAAAAAGTCAGAACGTGAAACTAGATAAAAATCGTACTCAGTGGCGTGCCCTGGTTGATCATTTTAAATTATAAATGCCTGAATTAAATCGACTACCCTGTATCCTAACCTTCTTTAAAAATATTATCGCCGAAGATGCGATGTGCCTGGCTGCTGTTGACCAGGCTGGCGCGGATATGTTTATGCAAGAGGGCAGTTTGATCTTCTCAATCGCGGCCTTGCATCAATTGTTGATTGATACTTCTGTGATGAGTTATGGGCAATTTAGAAAAGCCTTATACGCCAGTACGTTAAATGCTGATTTATTACACTATGGTTACAGCATCTCGGTTTTTTCAAGTGCAGGGCATGTGGATCAGAGCTACTATCAACTGGTAAAAATTAAGTAGAGTTCTGATAAAAACGTTAGAATTTTGGTCGGCAGCTTTTATTGCCTTAGGTTTATTGCTAGACTCTGCGAAACTCAGGTGCTTGGCGTTATTAATAATGGCGTTGAGATAATCGGGAAGTATGGTAGGTGTATGATAAATACGTCGACTCCATCGCTGCCCCCGCATCGGTACAAAGAGTAGTTTACGACCACTGGTATTTAAAATCGGGAAGGTGTAAACGATGGCGCAAGCTCTCTTTAGAGCCCGAAGACCGGCCTGTTGACTTTTAACTGCAAAAGCACGGCGGGTGCTGAAGGGCAAATGATGACAGCTCAAATCTCCAAAACTCCAATTTTTACAGAAACTCAAACAACGGTTTCTTTGTTCTCGCAAAATATTGCTGCCATGGCATTTGGTGCCATACTTCTTTTTGCCGTAGGTTTTCTGCCTATGGAAGTGGCACATAATGCAGCACATGATACTCGTCATGCTTTGGCGTTTCCCTGCCACTAAATAGCTCTTCTTACATTTAGTCTAATGCTCAGCTAACAAGAGTTAGTCTGGGCCTTTTTTGTATTGATTTTTTCAAGCGAGAAGAGCAATGGTTTTTCGTCGAATAATTTTTAATGCCTTGCTGGTAGGCTTATTGGCAGGCTTCATTCTGAGTGTAATCCAGTTGTTAACCGTTACCCCGATTATCTTGGCCGCGGAAATGTTTGAGGTGGCTGACGTTAATGTGCATGGTGCGGATTCTCATCATGGTAGTCATGGTTCACCTGGCCATCATGGTGAAGCTATTGTTACAGAAGAAAGTTGGGCGCCTGCCGATGGCAGCGAAAGAACGCTATATACTTTCATCTCAAATGGTTTTGCAGGCATAGGTTTTGCGGCATTATTACTGGCGTTAATGGCGCAAATGCAAATATTATCTGTAGCGCAATTAACGCCTTTAAAAGGTTTGCTTTGGGGCATTGCCGGCTTTGTTACATTTTTTCTAGCGCCGGCTTTGGGTTTGCCTCCAGAGATTCCTGGTGTCGAAGCCGCCGCGGTAGAGCATCGGCAAGCCTGGTGGTTGATGGCGGTTATAGGTGTGGGTGGTGGTTTAATCATTCTTGCCTATGCGCCGATAAAGTTAAAAATCTTAGGCTTTCTGTTTTTAGCAGTACCTTATTTGCTGCCTATTCCGCATCATGATGGCCCTGCATTTACACACCCGGACCCCGCAGTAGTTGAAACCTTAATGCAATTACATCAGCAATTTATTTTTGTCTCTGCGGCGAGTAATTTGGCTTTTTGGTTATTGCTAGGTGGTTTGTCGGCATGGGCGGTTAATAATGTTGTTTTACGGGGTGTAGAATTACCGATTACGCATCGCAGTAATAAAAAATCACATGATCAAGTTTAAATATCCTTTTACTGCCATCGCCGGCCAGAGGCAATTTAAACTGGCCTTGATTTTGGCTGCTATAAGCCCGGCTGTTGGTGGTGTATTAGTGAGCGGCCCTAGAGGCTCGGCAAAATCGACTCTGGCCCGAGGCCTGGCTGATGTTATGCCTGAACATGATGGGCAAAGACATAGCTTTGTTACTCTGCCTCTTGGTGCCACAGAAGAAATGTTAGTCGGCAGCCTCGATCTTCAGAAGATCATTGCCGGGCAGGAGGTAAAATTTCAGCCGGGTTTATTAGCCAAGGCCGATGATGGCATTCTTTATGTGGATGAAGTGAATCTTCTGGCAGACAACCTGGTCGATTTATTATTGGATGTTGCTAGCAGTGGAATCAATGTTATTGAACGTGATGGTATCAGTCACAGCCATAAAGCCGAGTTTATATTGTTGGGTACGATGAACCCTGATGAAGGTGAATTACGTCCGCAGTTACAGGATCGCTTTGGTTTATCGGTGGAATTATCTAATCAATACAGCATCGATGAACGTATGCAGATCGTCGACTTGCGGCAGCAATTTGATGGCCATCCAAAAGAATTTCTAAAAAAATATCAAACGCAGCAACAAGCCCTTAGCGCCAGCATTGAACAGGCTAGAGTTGTATTGTCTGAGATCGATTGTGATTTAAAATGTCGACGCATGATTGCTGAACGCTGTCATGAAGCGGGTGTTGATGGCCTCAGAGCTGATATTGTCTGGTGTCATGCTGCCATTGCTCATGCTGCCTTGCAACTGCGTAAAAATGTCGGCGAAGATGATGTGTTAGCGGTAGAGGAGTTAGTCTTGGTCCATAGGCGCAAGCAGAAGTCGAGTTCTTCCAATCCTCCGCCCAATAATTCCAGTGAACCACCGCCTTTTAAGCGACCTGAACAAAATTCTCAAGATAGCCATGATGGTGATTGGGGGGCAATGGCGCCGCAGCAACAAAATACTGCAGAGCAGGCCAGGGTCAATTTAAAAAAAACTAAGCCTAAACCTCAAGCTTTATTAGGCTTAGAGAATTCAAAAATTAAAGCCGCCAAAGGTAAAGGCCAGCTTGCAGGCGGAAGCCATCAGGGGAAGGCGCAGGGCAATAAAATTAGTTGGTTTAAGACCTTGATAGGCAGTGCCGGGCAGTGGCCTCTCAAACAGCTGCATTATAAAAAACAACACACTGGCCAGCCGGTGTTACATTTAGTGTTATTGGATACATCGGCCTCGACCTTAAAAAATCAGTTGTTTGCCAAAGCCAAGGCGGTGATCTTGCAGATAGCAGATAGCGCTTATTTGAATCGAGAGCATCTGGCCATCGTCGGTTTCGGTAATCAAAAAGTCGAAACCTTATTGAGTAGCCGAAGAGCTCCCAAGGCTTTACGTGGTTTATTGGATTCAATCCCCGCAGCTGGAGGCACTCCGTTATTGCAGGCTTTGTCAGAAGCCCAGCGGTTACAGCGTAACGCCTTGTCTAAGACACCGGGTTTACAGTTGAAAAGTTATATCATCACCGATGGGAAAACCACACAAACGGTAGAGTCTGCCAGTTTATTGGGTGAGATAGCCGTTATTGATATTGAGCAATCTGCGGTTAAACGCGGTAAAGCCCGGGAAATCGCCAAAGCATTGGATGCTGAATATTATCCTTTATTAGCTTAGCCGCTAACTTAAAAGTACAGGTCTTAGTTTCAGCATGACAGATAAAAATCATAAAACCCGCATGACCAATAAAAAAGCTGTGATGGATGCAAAAATCGCCAAGGCCACCGAAGAACGTGGTGTATTGATTCTGTTAAAAGGCCCAGGTAAGGGTAAGAGCAGTTCAGCCTTTGGCACCATGGCAAGATCGGTAGGTCATGGGAAGAAATGTGCCGTGATTCAGTTTATCAAGGGACGTTCAGAGACCGGTGAATATAAACTCTTCAAAGATCATGAGTTGATCGACTGGCATATCATGGGCCATGGTTTCACCTGGGAAACCCAGGATAAAAATCAGGACATTGCCGCCGCGCAAAAAGCCTGGGCCCTGGCCGAGAAACTTCTGCAAGACGAAACATACGATATGCTGATCTTTGATGAGATGAGCTATATGTTCAAATACGAATACCTAGCTGTGGCTCCTGTAGTGACAGCATTACAAAATCGGCCCAAGATGCAGAACGTCATCATCACTGGCCGCACCATGGCGACACCGTTACAAGATATTGCCGATACCATCTCGGTGATACAGGATGAACGCCATGCCTTCCGCCAAGGTGTGAAAGCGCAGAAGGGCATCGAATTTTAATGTATAAATCAAAATCAGCTTTTTGCCCGGCTTTGTTTTTAGCCGCTCCGGCCTCGGGCCAGGGTAAAACAACCATCACCGCAGCTTTGGCGCGTTTATTAACGCGCCAGGGCAAAGTGGTCAGAGTCTTTAAAACCGGCCCTGATTATCTGGATCCGCAAATTTTAGAGCAGGCTTCGGGGCAGCCAGTTGCCCAGCTGGATATGTGGATGGCCGGTGAAGACTGGTGTAAAAATCAGTTTTATCAGGCCGCTCTTGAGGCTGATCTCATTCTAGTGGAAGGTGCCATGGGCATGTTTGATGGTGAGCCCTCCAGTGCCGATTTGGCCGCCAGATTTAATATACCCATCGCCATTATCATGGATGTAAAAGGCATGGCGCAAACAGCCGCGGCTGTGGCGATTGGCTTGGCCAATTTCCGTGATGATTATACGGTAGCCGGTTTAATTGCTAATAACTGTGGTTCGCAGCGGCACAGGCAATTAATAGCCGATGCCTTGCCTGAATCTTTACCGCTGTTGGCGAATCTGCCTAGAAGTGAAGAGGTTGCGCTGCCCGAGCGTCACCTGGGGCTGGTACAGGCCCATGAGGTGAGAGAAGAATTGGAACGGCGCTTCGAAGCGGGTGCGGATTGGATAGAGCAGTCTGGCATTTTAGCCAGCATAGAGCAGTTAAAGCCAGTCGAATTTTTCTCCTGTGAATTAAGCGCGGTTAAACCGCTATTAGCCGGTAAAAAAATCGCCATCGCCCAGGATGCAGCCTTCAGCTTTATCTATGCATCCAACCTGCAGTTACTGGAAGATATGGGCGCCGAACTGATCTTCTTCTCACCTATATCCGATGATCGCTTACCTGATGCGGATGCCTTCTGGTTACCCGGAGGTTATCCGGAATTACATGCCAAGGCATTGTCTGCTAATCAGCAGATCATGGCGCAGCTGCGTACGGCTCATCAGCGCAATAAACCTATTCTAGCCGAGTGTGGTGGTTTCTTATATTGCCTGAAAAACCTGGTTGATTTGAATGACGAACAACATGTTATGGCGGGATTGATGGATGGTGAAGGGGCGATGCGTGGCAAGCGCGGTTGCCAGGGTATGCAAACGGCAGTTTTACCCGAAGGTGATGTACGCGCTCATGCGCATCACCGCTCAAGAAGTGCCGGCACTCCAGAGCCTGTGGCTTACGGTAAACGTCAGCGTCATCCCGCGCCGGGAGAGGCGATATTCAGAGTGGGTTCATTAACTGCCAGTTATTTGCATTTGTTTTTCCCCTCTAATGCGGAAGCCATTAGCGGGATTTTTTCTGCGTCTCAAATTTCAGAGACCTTGGATTCAGAAACGCTGGATTCTAAAGAGGTGAAACATGTTAGTTGATTTTCTACCTGTCATATTTGTGGGTTTTGGCCTGGGCTTAATGCATGCCCTGGATGCCGATCACATCATGGCGGTTTCGACCTTAAGCAATACCAAACCAGGATTAAAAAGAACCTTGTTTTATAGTGCCAACTGGGCTGCCGGTCATGGTCTGGTTTTATTAGTGAGTGGATTCTTATTATTTGCCTTTGGTTTGATGATTCCTGAATCCCTGCAGCAATTCGCCGAGGCGGGTGTAGGCGTGTTATTGATAGGCTTGGGCCTTAGCTGTTTCTGGCAATTCAGAAAAGAGAAACTGAAACTGCAGCCCCATAGTCATGGTGAGATGGTTCATACACACTGGCATGAAGATGGGCACGAAGGACGCCATGAAGAGAGCGGTGCACATTCAAGCACTCAGGATATTCCACAAAACCAGCCCTTAAAAAAAGATGATTTACACAAGCCTGTTTTTGTTGGTCTATTACATGGTCTTGCCGGCAGCGCGCCGGCACTGGCTTTGATTCCTGCGGTAGGGCAGGGCCAGGTCAGCCTGGCTCTAGCTTATCTAGCCTTATTTTCCATCGGTGTGATGTTGTCGATGGTAATTTTTGGTTTAGGTTTTGCCAATGTTCAAGGTTTTTTACAACGCCGTAACCCATGGGTTTTTGAAGCCAGTCGCAGATTATTGGCTACGTCTTCTATTGTATTTGGGGGCTATTGGTTGTCGCAGGCCATCTAAATCATGTGGAAGGAGAGCAGCGAAGATATTCAACCTCTACGTACCGGACTGACTACCGGCTCCTGTGCCACTGCCTGTTCTGTGGCCTGTGCGGAATTATTACTGGCAGAAAAAAAACTGGATATCGCCAGTATCACCTTGCCCAAGGGGCAGACGGTAGAGCTAACTCTCAGTGAATGTGTGGTCACTGCTGAAGGTGCTTTTGCATCAACGATCAAAGATGCTGGTGATGATCCCGATGTCACCCACGGGGCCTTGGTCTTTGTTAATCTGATGTTAACAGAAGAACCCGGTATTAATTTTTTTGCCGGCATGGGCGTGGGTACGGTGACTAAAGAGGGCTTGTTATTAGGCGTTGGTGAGCCTGCGATTAATCCTGTGCCCAGAGCGATGATGAGCGAGCATCTGGAAGCCTTAGCGCTTCGTTACGCTTATAAAGGCGGGTTTAATGTGAGCGTTGGTGTGGAGCAGGGGGATATGTTGGCGCAAAAAACCATGAATCCTCGTCTGGGCATCATCGGTGGATTATCGATTTTAGGCACTACGGGCATTGTCAGGCCTTTCTCCTGTTCGGCGTGGATAGCCTCTATTCATCAGGGTATCGATGTTGCGAAGGCTAATGGCATTAAACATATTGCTGCGACCACGGGAAATGCCAGTGAATTGGCGATTAAGACACATTATGCGCTGGAAGATCAGGCCTTGATAGAAATGGGGGATTTTGTGGGTGCGGTGTTAAAACATGTGAAAAAAAACCCCATAGAAAAACTCACTATCAGTGGCGGATTTGGAAAGATCACCAAGCTCGCCAATAGCCATATGGATTTAAACAGCCGTGTATCAAAAATAGATTTTTCACACATTGCCGAGGCGGCAAAAGAGGCGGGTGCCAATAAGGTTTTACAGAAAAAAATACTGACGGCAAATACCAGCATAGAAGCGTTAAAACTCTGTGAGAAAGACGGTATTGATTTGGCTGCGGTGATCTGCAGGCAGGCATTGGCTTTTGCCCAATCCAAATTACCGGCCTCTGTGGAAGTTGAAGTCTGGGCCATCAATCGCCATGGTGACTTTGTTGGTTCCGCACTGGATGGAAGAGAGGATAAACGCTGATGTGCTTATTGATCTTGGGCGGCACCCGTGAGGCAAAAAAAATAGCTTTGCAGCTACATCAACAAGGTGTTCCGCTTATTTATAGTGTGGCGGGTTTGGTGAGGCAGCCGGATCTTCCGTGTCAAATCGTTAGTGGTGGTTTTGCCCAGTTTGGCGGTTTAATAGAATTTATCAAAGCCAATGCGGTGGCGGCAATTTTGGATGTGACACACCCCTTTGCTCAACAGATGTCAGCTACGGCTTCGCAGGCCGTTAAACAATGTGATATCGCCTACTGGTCTTATCAGAGGCCGCAGTGGCCAGAAAAATCAGCTGATAACTGGACGTCGTTTGATGATTGGCCGACATTGCTGGCGGCGTTAAAAGACAAGAAGTCGGTGTTCATCAGTACAGGTCAGTTAAAACAAGAAGTTGTTGATGTGTTTGCCGCTCATGAGTTACAGACGCAGTTTTTACGCACGGCAATACAGCCTACGTTAACGTTGCCTGATTCCATGTTGTGGATTCAGGCCATAGGCCCCTTTAGCGTGGTCGATGAAAAGGCTCTGTTTAAGAAACATGGCATCGATGTGCTGGTCAGTAAGATGAGTGGTGGTGTCTCTACGCAGGCAAAAATAGATGCGGCCAGAGAATTAGGCATTCCGGTATTTATGCTGGCAAGGCCGCATCGGGAAAAAGCAGACAAAGAATTTTCAGAGTTGCATGAGTGTAAAGCGTTTGTGCTTTCCCAGTTCTCTGAGGCGATTAAAGATTCAGGATTTTAGCAGCATGGCATTTGAATACGAAATAAATCCACAGGCGATAGAGCGGGAAAGCTTCAGGAAGATTCGTCAGTTAACGTCGCTGGACAGCTTTAGCGTGCATCAGCAGCAAGTCGTTATGCGCATAGTGCATAGTCTGGGTCTGCCACATCTAGCCGAGCAAGTACGCTTCAGTGATAACGCTTGTGAAAGTGGAATGGCTGCCTTGGCGCAGAACTGCAATATTCTCTGCGATGTAGAGATGGTCAAGCAGGGCATCACCAAACGCATGATTAACAAAGAGCCTCTATGTTTCTTGAACAATGAAAAAACTGCAGAGCTTGCCAAGGCGCGTGCAGAAACTCGCTCCATGGCCGCGCTGGATTTATGGCAGGATCATATTGCAGGCAGCGTGGTGGTGATTGGTAATGCGCCTACGGCCTTGTTTAGATTGTTAGAAAAGCTGGAGACTGGTGCTGCAAAACCTGCATTAATTATCGGTATGCCGGTAGGTTTTGTTGGTGCGGCAGAATCCAAACAAACCCTATGGGATTTGCATAAGCACTTAGGCATAGAGTGTATTACCTTATTAGGCCGTGAGGGTGGGTCTGCAGTTTCTTCGGCCACTTGCAATGCCTTGCTGCGTTGTAACCGTGGCGAGTTGTATTGATGTTATTGAAGGTGAAAATGATTCATATAATTGGCTTGGGTGTTTCAGAAAAAGCAGAGCTATCATCGTCTGCCCAAGAAGCCTTGTTAGGCTCATCTGTAGTAGTAGGTTCACAGCGACAAATAGAGGTTGTTAGAAGTCTATTTTCTGAAAAGACAGATGTTGAGTTTGTGGTCTTGCCAAAACTGGCTCAGTTAAAGGCGCTTATTGAGCAGCATGCTGAAAAAGAGATTGCTGTATTGGCGTCAGGCGATCCGCTTTTTTACGGCATAGGTCGCTGGTTTGGAAAAAGCTTTGAAGCAGAACATCTGAGTTTCTATCCGGCTGTGTCCAGTGTGCAGGCCGCTTGTCATTCTGTAGGCTGGTCTTTGCAAGATGTAGACGTATTGAGTCTGCATGGTCGGTCGCTGGATAAAATACGCACACGGCTTAAATCGAATAGCCGGCTTGCCATATTGACGGATAAAAACAGTCAACCCGAAGACTTGGCTGAAGAATGTTGGTTAGCGGGATTTGAGCAATCCAGGATTTGGGTCTGTGAAAATTTGGGTTATCAACAAGAAAAAATAAGAGAATTTAGTGTTGTTGAATTATTAGAAGATGAATTTGAATTTGATGCACTACACGTTACGTTGATTGAAACAAAGGGTATGGGCGGTTTCTTACCTAACTTCCCTGGAATACCTGATCAGCATTTTATCACCGGTGAAGTACCCGGCAAAGGCATGATCAGTAAACGTGAAGTGCGTCTGCAAATTCTGTCACTGATGCAACCAGCCAACGATGATGTCATCTGGGATATCGGTGCCGGCTGTGGGGGTGTTGCCGTAGAGTTAGCGTATTGGAATGAACGAGTAGCAGTTCATGCGATAGAATTTCATTCACAACGTTTAACTTACCTGAATCAAAATCGTCAACGCTTTGGGGTGGTGAGTAATCTGCATATTGTGCAAGGTAGAGCCCCCGATTGCCTTGGCGATTTACCTCTGCCCAATAAAGTTTTTATTGGTGGCAGTGATGGTGAACTTAACACTTTGCTTAATCAGGTTTGGCAGATGCTTCCTGAAAATGGCGTGTTGGTTGCCTCCGCCGTTATGGCGTCCACCAAGAAGCAGCTGCAGGACTTTGCATTAACACTATCGGCTAAGCAAGTAGAGTGTGTGGAGCTGGCCGTTAAACGAGGCACATTAAATGAGCAGGGTGAGCTGGAGATGCAGGGCAAGTTACCGGTAGAGATTTTTAAATTTACAAAAACAGGTGGTCTGTAATGGTCGCACAATTTATCGGTGTGGGAGTAGGCCCGGGTGATCCGGAACTGATTACATTAAAAGCCGCACGTCTGATTCAGCAGGCCGATGTCATCAGTTTTATTGCCAATGCCGACGGTGAATCCCAGGCCTGTCAGATTGCTATTGATGTGTTACAGGATGTTAAGCCGGGGCAGGAAAGAATCCCTGTTATGATGCCCATGTTTGAAGATCGAACCCCGGCCAATCAGGCTTATGATGCTGCGGCCAAGGCGATTAAATCCGCTATTAATGCGGGTAAAAAAGTGGTCTTCCTGTGTGAGGGAGACCCATTGTTTTTTGGATCCTTCGCCTATTTGTTAGAACGTCTGCGCGGCGATGTGACTACCGAGGTTGTGCCAGGCATTTCATCGGTGCATGCGGCATCGTCAGCCTTGCAACTGCCGTTGACGATGTTAAAAGAATCTTTTGCCGTGGTCAGTGGCAGGCATGATAGCGACTATTTGATACAGACCTTAAAAACCCATGATTCGGTAGTGATCATGAAAGCCGGCCGTTCTAGGGAAAAAATCTTATCGGCCTTAAGAGAGGCAGATCGAATCGATGAGGCGAACTATCTGGAATATATTGGCCGGGAAGCGCAGCTTATAGAGACCGATGTTGACTCCCTTCAGGGAGAGGCGGGGCCTTACTTCTCTTTATTTGTTGTGATTAAAAGCGATAGAGACAGAACATGATTCGCATCATCGCTTTAACCGAGGCCGGTTTACGTTTGGCCCAGAAATTAAATGAACAATTAAATGCGCAGAGTGATCATGCCGAGGTCTTGTTTAAACCCAAGCCATTTGCAGAAAAAGTTCAGCAATTTTTTTCTGCAGGCGATAGCCTGATTCTGATTTGTGCAACAGGCATTGCGGTTAGAACCTTAGCGCCGGTGTTAAACAATAAACATCAGGATCCTCCGGTTCTGGTGCTGGATGAATTGGGGCAATTTGTTATCCCGCTGATTTCCGGCCATGAAGGTGGTGCCAATGACTGGGGAAATGATATTGCTAAATTGTTAGATGCACAGCTGGTCATGACTACGGCTAAACCCTATTTAAAACCTGTTTATACCGTAGGCATGGGCTGTGAGAGAAACTGCCCTGAGCAAGAGCTAAACGCTTTGTTGATGAAGTGCCTGGCCGAGCAAGGGCTGGAACTCAATCAGATCAGCAGCGTTAATAGCATCGATATCAAGGCCGATGAAGTCGGTTTAATTGAGCTAGGGAAAAGTTTAGATCTCAGGTATCAAACCTTTGATAAAAACGCCCTGGCGACGGTAGAGCATTTGCTCAGCACGAAGTCTGATTATATTTTTAAAACCGTAGGTGTATACGGTGTGGCAGAATCTGCAGCCTTGTTAGCCGCCCAGGAAGTGACGGGTGAAGTCGCCGAGCTGGTATTCAATAAACAAAAAACGGCAAAGGCCACCTGTGCCATTGCCAGAAGTTATCCCATTCAAGAAAAATGAAGTGAGAAGTATGACCAAGTTATATGTTGTAGGTACTGGTCCGGGTGATAAAGACCTGATTGCCCCTAAAGCCATCGCCGCCATAAAAGCCAGCAGCGATTTGGTGGCTTACGGTTTATATCTGGATTTATTGGGTGAGGTTTGTGATGGGAAAATACATCATGATTTACCGTTAGGTGAGGAAATTGGCCGGGCACGTCTGGCGTTAGATTTGGCCGCTGAGGGAAAAACCACGGCATTAATTTCCAGTGGCGATATCGGTATTTATGCGATGGCGACCCTGGTGTTTGAATTACTGGATCTGCAGTTACAGGGTAAAGACACCGGTTCTGAGCTTTCAGAAAAATGGTTAGATGTAGACATCGAAGTTGTACCGGGTATCTCTGCAATGCAGGCCGGAGCCGCTAAAGTTGGAGCCATATTAGGCCATGACTTCTGTACCATATCATTGTCCGATTTATTAACTCCGTGGCAGACGATAGAGAAGCGTTTACATGCCTGTGGTCAGGGTGACTTTGTTGTATCGTTTTACAATCCACGTTCCAAGAAACGTGATTGGCAGATCAATACCGCCAGAGATATTTTGTTGGAATATCGTCCTAAAGATACACCTGTATTACTAGGACGCCAGCTTACCCGTGAAGATGAATCCATCACGATCACCACCTTAGAAAAATTACATTCTGACGATGTCGATATGTTTACCATGGTCTCGGTTGGTAACTCCGAATCACGTCATATTATTAACGGCGACAAAGACTGGATCTACACACCAAGAGGTTACAAAAAGAAGCTATGAATAAAGTCTATTTTATTGGCGCGGGCCCAGGTGATCCAGAATTGATCACGGTTAAAGCCCTACGTTTAATCAAGCAATGTCCGGTGATTTTATACGCAGGATCTTTAGTGCCACGTGAAATTTTATCGGAAGTAGAAGAGTCTGCTGAAGCTATTATCGATACCGCATCCCTTGATTTGGATGAAATCATCGGACATACGGCAGCAGCCATCAAACAAGGCAAAGATGTGGCACGTGTACATTCCGGTGACCCTTCTGTATACGGTGCTATTGGTGAGCAGATTCGTCGCCTGCAAGAGCTGGGCATTGATTATGAAATTATCCCGGGCGTAACCGCAACATCCGCTTCAGCAGCATGGTTAGGAAAAGAACTTACGCTTTCTGGTGTGTCGCAAACCATTATCATGACACGTTATGAAGGCAAGACCCCTTTCCCTGAACGTGAGCGCTTACCAGCGCTGGCAGCCAGTGGTGCTACGTTAGCGATTCATTTAGGTGTGACACGTATTCACAAGGTTGTGGAAGACCTGATACCTCACTATGGTGAAGATTGCCCAGTGGCGGTGTGTTATAGAACTTCTTGGCCTGATCAGGATAAGGTGACGGGTACACTTAAAGATATCGTACAGAAGGTACGTGATAAGAAGTTTACCCGCACCTCGTTGATTTTGGTTGGCCATGTTTTAGGCACGGATGAATTCAAAGATTCTTATCTATACGATCAAGATAAGGCGCATGTTTATCGCCCTAAAGTGAAACAAGAAAAAGCCCGAACGGTAGAAACTGCGATGGCACATCCTACAGCTAAGTCTTAGTACTTAGCTGTAGTTAGAGGAAGAAAGATCAAGCGCACTTGTGCGCTTTTTTCATATCTGCATAAACCTCGGTTAACAGTTCTTCTAATGCTGGCATCTGAATATCAGAAAGCTTGTGCAAGATTAACGTGGTGTTGGTGTGTTTGACGCGGCCTATCTTGTTCAGCAGCTTTTCGTAATTTTCAAAACCTAACATCACATTAACACTGATATTTTCTGTGGTAGAGGCAAACGACAGCGTAGGCCAAAAACCTGTGCGGCCGGTTTTATAGGCATATTTATATTGGCCAAAACCAATAATGTCATCACCCCAAATCACCGCTTTATGGCCGGTGATTTTTTCTAGTAGCTGCACTAACATCTTGGCGTCATGCTGGCGTCGGGTGTGGTCAATGTCATTAATCAGTTGTTGAACATCTTTATCTGTGGCTAGCGTATCAAAATCAATCATAATGTCTTAACCCTTTTTACAGACTGGCGTGCCAGGTTTTTCGGCTTTAATGGCTTTTTCTTCATCGATGATGTTTTGTGGAAACTGGCCCATAAAACAGCAGCAAACATTGTCATTAATCATCGTGCGTGGGCCCTGTGGATGGGCGATATGTTTATACGGCGCATGTGAATGGCCGTGTCCGTGACCGTGGTCATGGCTGTGAGAGTGGCCATGATCGTGTGAATGCTCTTTTTCATCAGCTTGAAGCTTCTCTTCGGGTTGATGCTTTTCATCAGGTTGAAACTCCGCATGATGATGATGGATATCCACTTCACCATTTGCCAAGCGTTGTTTAAAACTTTGCATCAGACTTAACGTAGGTTCAGGTCCTTCGATGGTTTCTTCAATACGCTGAGTAAAGGTATTGATGACATGTACTTGATCACGTAAATAATGTGCCTTCATAAATTTGATGTCAGGATTTTCAGCAGCAACCTTGTCGGTATAAGCATAGATGCGGTCAATCAACTTGCCGCCAAATAAGAAATAAGGGGCTACAACAATCTTTTTAAAGCCTAGTTTAACCGCCATTTCTAAACCTTGACCTACCGAAGGAAAGGTCACGCCGGAGTATACGGTTTCAGACCAGCCAAAACCCATATTTTCACAAACCAGTCTAGTCAGTTTTGCGGCTTCAGCATTCGCTTCTGAAACAGAGGTGCCTCGTCCCACAACAACTAACATGGTGTCGTATAAATCGCCGGCGTGTACATGATCCAAGCCTAAAGCTTCGAGAATTCGGGTTTGAAAGGCTTGTATCATTTCATCATGCAGGCCGAGTTCCTGACCATATTCGATTTCCAGACCCTGATGTTTTTCTTGATAGGTAGTCAGTACCGAGGGGATATCATTTTGTGCGTGGGTGGCGGCAAATAACATACCGGGCACCGCATAGATTTTTTTCACACCCTGTGCCAATAAACTATCTAAAGCCATATGAATATTGGGCGCAGAATATTCTAAAAACCCGTATTCCACTTTTAAGCTCGGGTGTCTGTCACGTAAGCCCTTGGCCAATAAACTGAATTCTTCTTCGGCGATTTTTGCACGGCTGCCGTGACCACAGATTAAAACACCGCTATCGGCGGGAAGTTGTTCAAGAATACTCATATGATGGCCTACGACTTAACGGTGTACAGATATTGATGGTGGCGATTATCCCGCCTTTAACTTTTAAGTGAAAGGTGTTCAGGCAATTAAATTTCTTATTACTGAAAAAATCTTTACAAAGCGCCCCTCTTCAAACTGACAAAAAATATTGTCATGATGAACTTGACCACTTTTTAACACATAGGTATATTCCAGCCCGCTTAAAGGTATCTTAGTTTCGCTGCTTGCAGTGATCAGAAGATTGAAATGGGAAGTTGGTTAAAATCCAGCACTGCCCCCGCAACGGTAAAATTACAATAATGTGTAATTAAGTCCGATACCAGCCTAAAGCCACTACGATGTTGCGGAGGGCGATATTGGACAGTCATACACTTCATGTGCATTCCTGTTTATCCCTGCGTGACGTTCATTATAAATGATAGCGTTTAGGGGATATCATGAGAAAAACTTACAAAACACTAGCCACCATCAGCAGTCTGATCCTGCTGGCCATGCCTGTTAATGCCGTTCTGGCAGAAGACATTGAACACGTTGCCCTGCTCAGTGATGACGTACTGGAATCACGTATTCGCCGCCTGGAAAGTCAACTTTCCGACAAAATTCATAACTCCGATGATGCGCTTACTGATCGCATTGTATTCAGTGGCTTGCTTGAAGTGGAAGCCTTTCAGACCGATGGCCCCGGTGCCAACTTCAGTGATATCAATCTGGCGACAGTGGAATTCGCCATCGGCGCAAAAATTAATCAACATGTGGATGCTCGCATACTGTTATTGCATGAAGAAGGAGAACCTCAGGATATCGTGGTTGACGAAGGGGTTATCGACCTGCATTTCGACTCCGTGAGATTTTCCGCAGGTAGACAATACCTGCCTTTTGGTCATTTTGATTCACACTTTATTTCCGATCCTCTAACGCTGGAAATGGCAGAAACGAACGATACAGCCATTACCGCTGGCTACGATCTGGCCGGTTTTTACACTGCTGCCTATATCTTTAATGGCGATATCGTCGAAGCCGGAGAAACGGATGGTATCAAACAATATGGTGTGCAATTGGGTTATGCGCTGGAAAGCGAGAGCATGACCGTGGATCTGGGTATCGATTATATCAATAATCTATCCGAGTCAGATGGCCTTAGTGACTATTTCACCGCTAGCGCAGTACAAGAAAATGTTGCCGGCCTTGCCCTGCATGCCTTATTTAGAGTGGGCGGGTGGAATGTTATTGCTGAATATATCACGGCTACCGAATCTTATGACGTTAACGATATAAGCTTTAAAGGTGAGGGCGCACAGCCAAGCACTTACAATCTTGAATTAGGTTATAGCTTTATTGTTGCAGGTAAAGAATTAACCCTTGCCGGTGGTATTCAAGGTGCTGACGAAAGCTTGGATTTGGGTGCACCAGAGCAACGTTATATGGTTGGGGCAAACTGGGCCGTTTATAAACAAACCTATCTGGCAGTGGAATATCTGCAATCTGAGGACTACGGCGTCAGCGATGGTGGTACAGGTGATACCCGCAATACGCTGACGTTCCAGTTAGCGGTTGAATTTTAATTTCAATATTTATCAA
>JABSRQ010000159.1 GCA_013215055.1 Pseudomonadales bacterium
AAAGCGCCGCCGGTCGACAAGATCAACAGCCCCAAAATGAAGATGCCTCGGTCGGGATCGACCGCAAAGGCGTGAACACTGGTCAGCACGCCGGATCGAACGATGAAAGTCCCGACCAGGCTGCGCGAGAAGGTTGTGATTGCCAGCAAGAGCGTCCAGCGAATGAAACTGCCACGCGCCTGTGCAACCAGGGGCGAGTGCAAGAGCGCTGTCCCTGCCAGCCATGGCATGAAGCTGACATTCTCCACCGGGTCCCAGAACCACCAGCCGCCCCAGCCGAGCTCGTAGTAAGCCCACCAGCTGCCGAGCATGATACCCAGGCTGAGGAAAGCCCAGGCGACATTGGTCCAAGGGCGCGTCCAACGCGACCAGGCCACATCCAGCTTACCGCTTAACAGCGCGGCAATGGCGAAGGCAAAAGCCACCGAAAAACCCACATAACCTATATATAACATAGGTGGATGAATCGCCATGCCAAAGTCTTGTAATAACGGATTTAGATCTTTGCCATCCATCGGAATCGTTGGCAGGACACGCTCAAAAGGGTTGGAGGTTAATAATAAAAATAAACACAGGCCTATCGCGATAAAGCCCATCACCGCCAACACTCTGGCCGACATATCTAACGGAATCTCTTTACTGAATAATGCCACCGCCGCCATCCACAGTGACAGGACCCAGACCCACAATAATAATGAGCCTTCGTGGGAGCCCCATACAGCCGAGAACTTAAACACCGCAGGTAACGCAATATTGGAATGGGATGCAACCAGCTTAACTGAAAAATCATCCTGTAAAAAACTGACACAAAGCAAAGTAAAACCCACAGTGCAAAATACACACACCACTAACGCAAACGGTTTGGCCGTCAACATCATGCGGTTATCGTGTAAATAAGTGCCCGCCATAGGCACAGTAGCCAATAAAAAAGAAAAGCACAGGGCTAGAATTAAACTAAAGTGAGCAATTTCCGGTAACATTATTTACCCTGCCATGTCTTTGCTGGAACAGCAGGTGGTGCTGCCTTATTTGCCTTCATGGGATTTTTTAAACTATCAGCCACTTCGGGGGGCATATAGTTTTCATCATGCTTGGCTAAAACTTCATCGGCCTGCATCACACCCATCTCATCAAGCATGCCTGCGACTACCACACCGTCATTTTCGGCAAATAAATCCGGTAAAATACCGGTATAACGCACGGTGACATCGGCTTCATAATCGGTGACGATAAATTCCACCGTTAATCCATCGGCCTGACGTATAACAGAGCCTGCCTTAACCATACCGCCTGCGCGGATACGCTGACCTACAGGTGCCTTACCCTGAACGATTTCGCTAGGTGGATAAAACAAATTTAAATTATCGCTAAGCGCATAAAACAATAAACCGCAGGCAGCAGTGGCACTGAGAACAATAGCCAGCACCATCCATAAACGCTGTTTTCTTTTCGGATGCATCGCCATTATTGCTGAGCCTCAAATTGTTTACGCTGTTTAATATCGGCAAAGACTTTACGCCGTTTTAATATCGGTTGTAGCACCAAACCCAGTACCACCGTGGCAGTAATCGCAAAGGCCGACCACACATAGCTGCCATGTCCACCCATAAACCAGAGTTCTTGTAAGCTATTAAACTGCATTATTTCACCAAATCCTTCACCCACTGCTTACGTTGTTCGCTGCGGATAATTTCTGCACGGCTATGTAATAATATTAGCAGCACGTATAAACAATAGGTCGCCGCGATCATGACTAATAACGGGAATAACATGGCCGAATCCATCGCCGATTTTTCCGTTAATTTCAACGTTGCGCCTTGATGTAATGCAAACCACCAGTCTACCGACCAATAAATAATCGGGATATTCACCGTGCCAACCAAGGCTAATATCGCCGCAGCCTTGCTGCCTAGCTCTTCACGTTCATAAGCTTTAGATAAAGCAAAGATGCCCATATAGATAAAAAACAACACCAACATCGATGTCACTCTGGCATCCCACACCCACCATGTACCCCAAGTCGGTTTACCCCAAATAGCGCCGGTAACCAGGGCAATAAACGTCATCGCCGCACCGATCACCGCACAGCTGCGTAGAACAATCGCCGCCATTTTAGTGCGCCAGATTAAATAGACTGCGGCCAATAAAGCCATCATGTAATAGCAACTTAACGCGATAAAGGAGCTGGGCACATGGATATAGATAATGCGATAGCTATTACCCTGTTTAAAATCCATCGGTGCATATAGCAAACCGGCGACTAAGCCCCAACTCATCAAGCCTATCGATAACAACGCAAAGACCGGCACTAAATAGCTGCTGACTTTATAAAACCAGTTGGGAGAACCCAATTTAAAGAAAAATTGCACAAGGGATTTCATGAATGGGTAACTCGAACAATAAACAATGAAAGTATAACGAAATACATGTTATCCAGCATCCAAATTAATCTTTAAACCACCATAGATCGCTAACGGAGCCAGGCTGACCGCAAGAAACATAAATGCAGCCAAGATGGCTAAATAAGACCCCGCTGCCATGTCCATAGTGGCAGCCTGAACACCGGCCGCACCAAAAATCAGCACAGGCACATATAAAGGCAAAATAATCAGGGTTAATAATATACTGGAATTCTTTAAACCTACCGTTAACGCAGCCCCAATAGCGCCAATAAATATCAGGCTGACAGAGCCAATTAATATACTTAAGAACAACGCAGGAATCGCCTGCATGGGAATATTTAACATAATCGCTAAAATCGGGCTAACCAAGGTGATAATAAAACCACTGGCCAACCAGTGTACAAAAACCCGCGTCATCACCAAGAAGTACATAGGCTGTGGACTCAGCAACCACAAGGCCAAACTGCCATCGTCGAAGTCTTCTCTAAACAACTGATCGGTAGCTAATAAGCAGGATAATAACGCAATTATCCAGACCAGCCCCGGAGCCAGTTTAGCCAACGTTGCAGGATCCGGCCCCAACCCCAGCGGGAACATCAGGGTCACAAGAAAACCAAATAATAATGGATTAAACACATCCATGGGACGGCGAATCAATAATTTGCTTTCAGCTAAAAACAATTGCCAGCAGGCCTTTGCCATTGAAGGGCGTCTTAAAGAAGCAGAAGATACATCGCTCATAGATAATCCCCCAGGTCCAGGCAGCGGTAGTTACCGGTAATATTTAAGGCATGATGTGTAGTCACCAAGACGGCACCACCGTCTTGCGCAAACTCGGCGATAAGGGTCTCAAACTGCTGCACACCACTTTGATCTATCGCAGTAAAAGGCTCATCTAATATCCAGATTTTTGCGGCAGAGATGATTAACCTTGCCAATGCCACACGTTGTTTCTGCCCGGCCGATAATTGTGCACAGATTTGATCCTTGAAATACATTAAGCCCACCTGTTCCAATACAGCATCGATACTGGTATCGCTGCGGGTAGGATACATGGAGCAAAACCATTGCAAATTCTCTCTGGGAGTTAATGGCGTTTTAACCGCTTTGGCATGACCTAGATAACAGAGGTTTTCCCGGTATTCATAACTCACATCTTTGATGGGCTGGTTTTGATAAAGAATATCACCATCAAAATCAGACGAAATGCCTGCCAGCACATTCAGCAACGTGGATTTCCCGGCCCCATTAGGACCTGCAATGCGTATCACTTCACCGGCAAATAATTCAAAATTCAGCTGCTGAAAAAGCTGCCTAAAGCCGCGTTCACAGCTTAGGTTTTGAATTGTTAACAAGGCTTTAGAAGAAGTCGTCAAGTGTGGTTACTGAATAGCTTATTTGTAGGGCTTATTATACGAATTTTTGACTAAGATGCGATGCCGTAATGCTTAAACATGCAATGCTTTTGCCTGATTAATCAAGCAATAACAACCGGTTCACGCTCCAGCGTCACCCCAAAGCGCTGCTGTACATCATGCTGGATTTGCTTTGCTAATCGATCAACATCTGCAAAACAAGCTCCACCATGATTAACCAGGACCAATGCCTGCTTCTCATACATGCCCACAGGGCCTAAAGAGCGCCCCTTCCAGCCACATTGTTCAATCAACCAACCGGCAGCGAGTTTCACCTCTGCTTCCACCTCAAACCCAGGCATATCGGAATTCTGTTGTTTTAGTTGATTAAAATGTACGCTAGATACACGTGGGTTTTTAAAAAAGCTGCCGGTATTAGCAATCACTGCGGGGTCGGGTAATTTTGACTGACGAATAGCAATCACGCTCTGTCGTATATTTTTGGCACTGATGTCCTGCCCCTCTAATGCATCAGCCAGAGGCCTGTATGCAATATTAGCTTGCAGGGTTTTATGCAATACAAATTCAACAGCGGTAATAATATAGCGCCCTGCATATTCGGTTTTAAAAATACTGTCACGGTAGGAAAACTGGCAAGCCTCCTTATCAAAACGGGTATCACGGCCGTTATGCGTATCAAAACAATAAACGGCGTTAATGCAATCCGCCACTTCCTGACCATAGGCACCGATATTTTGTACCGGAGCTGCGCCCACGGTGCCCGGAATAATCGCCAAATTTTCCAGGCCAAACCAGTTTTTATTTAATGCAATCTGTAAAAAATCATCCCAAATCTCACCGGCCTGCACGCTTACGGTAACCTTGGCCTCATCTTCACAAACAACTTCAATGCCTTTATTAGACATCAAAATCACCAAACCATCATAAGAGACATTAAATAACGTATTGCTGCCGCTACCCAGCACACAAAAAGGCAGGTTTTCGGTCTCAATAAAAGCCATTAATTCAGACAAATACGAAACATCATCCAACTCAAACAACCATGCTGCCGTTGCGGGCAGTGCCATTGTATTTAAGCTCAATAAATTAGCCTGTGTTTGTAACTGCGGCAAAAGAGTAGACTGAGATAATTCGGACATTTATGCGGTTTCGCCTATTAAATCCTGTTGCAGATGCTTAACCAGACCTTCTGAAGCCGATTCTATTAATGAAAGTACGCGATCAAAACCATCCCTACCGCCATAATAAGGATCGGGCACTTCGCTTAAATGTTCCACATCGGAATAATCCAAAAACAGCTGTAGCTTTCCATCATAGTCATAAGGTGCATCTTTGATCACATCGGCTAAATTACGCACATCCATGGCGAGAATATAGTCATACTGGCCAAAATCTTGATCCTCAAATTTTCTGGCCCGTAAATCACTTAGATCATAACCCCTGGCCATCGCGGCCGCTTGGGTGCGTTGATCGGGTTCGGCCCCCACATGCCAAGAGCCCGTACCACAGGAATCCACATGGATCAGATCGGATAATTCAGCATCCTGCAGCTTTTTAATAAACACGCCATGAGCGGTCGGAGACCGACATATATTGCCAAGGCATACAAACAGGATATTCACTCTTGCATTACTCATCATCGATAACTACTTCTGTGAGAGTTGAAGAAATAATCTACCATAGCTTTATTACAAATTCTTGGCATATAACTAAAGCCACTAAGCAGGCGTTAAAATTGCTCTTACCAGTGCCAGATCAGCCTCGGTATCCACCCCGCCCGGAATAGTTTCACAGGCCTCATCCACAGCAATAGAGACACCATTCGCCATCGCCCGTAATTGTTCAAGTTTTTCAGCGGCCTCCAAAGGCGCAACGGGCCACTGAACAAACTGATTCAATAATTTTGCCCTATAGCCATAGATACCGATATGGCGTTTAAACGCTACACCGCTAGGTAAAACGTCCGGTTTACCTTCAGCAAAAACATCTCTTACCCACGGAATCGGTGCACGACTAAAATACAGCGCCTGACCCTGTTCATCAGTAACCAGCTTAACCACATTGGCATCAAATAATTGATCAACACTATCTACCGCTTCACACAAGGTCGCCATATCCTGCTTTTCATCCTGCATTAATACGGCCAACTGGTTGATAACGGCCGGGGGAATCAACGGCTCATCACCCTGCACATTGATAATGACTTGATCATCGGGTAAAGCCATTTTCTGAACCACTTCTTGTAATCTGTCGGTACCCGACTCATGTGATGTCGACGTCATGCAAACGGTCGCCCCAAATCCGATGGCGATTTTTTCTATCTCGGCATTATCGGTAGCGATAATCACCTCGCTAGCATCTGATTTTAATGCCTGCAACCAGACATGCTGAATCATAGGTATACCGGCAATATCCAATAACGGCTTGCCCGGTAGGCGGGTAGAGGCAAAACGTGAAGGAATAACAACAATAAAACTCATGACTCGTCCTTATTTTTTTTAACTTTCTCTATTTTCGCTAATAAAGCCTGCCAAAATTCATCGGCTAACACAGCCTCTACCGGCAGATAAAAATGACGCTTTAAGCCTGAAAACGTTAAACATTTAACCGCATCTTTTTCGGTCATGATCACCGGATGCTGATCATTAAAAAGCAGTTCATGCTCCTGATAGTGATGATGGTCGATAAAACGATGTGTCTCTACGGTGAAACCTTGTTGCGTAAGCGTATCAAAAAAACGCTGAGGATTACCTATAGCCGCAACACCGTGTACAACCTCAGTTGATGCTGGCACTGCAACATTCTGGCTTGCCGGTAACGCTTTTAAAGGCTGCGTGGCTAAATTCATTGAAGTAAATTCTACATCAACAACTTTGGGCGCAAGGGTATTTTGTGGGCCGTTCATCACAATAAAATCGACGCTATTTAAACGTGATGCAGGTTCACGTAACGGGCCTGCAGGCAGACAATAGCCATTACCCAACTGACGTTGGCCATCAACGACACAAATCTCAATATCTCTGGCTAAAGCATAATGCTGTAAACCGTCATCTGAGATAATAATATCAACATCATTATCAGCCAATAGATGGCGAACCGCATCACAACGCTTGGGAGAGACAACAACAGGACAGGCACAACGGGTAAAGATCAGCAGCGGCTCATCGCCCGACTCCTGCGTGGTACTGTGTGAATTTAGCTGATAAGGATACTTGGCCTTACCACCAAAACCTCGGGATATAACCCCAGGTTTAAAACCTTGTTGTTGCAAGAACTGAATAATCGCGATAACAAGCGGGGTTTTACCCGTACCACCCACGGTGATATTACCCACCACAATGACTGGAGGCGCTAAAGAATCGTCATTTGATGGTTGTAGGTCTAATAATTTTTTTTTGCGCCTTACGGCTATAACATTGAATAGCCAACTCAGCGGTAATAACGGCAGCGCTAACAGCTTATGCCTATACCAAAGTGCTTCTACCCAATGTGTAATCACAGTAAACCTTAGCTGTCTGTTAGGATAAAAACCTAGCCGTTAGGCATTAAACTCATTGGCGTTTTGTAAATCGGCATAACGCCCATTTAAGGCCAATAATTCTTGATGAGTACCCTGCTCTACTACCCGGCCGTGATCCAGCACAATAATTTTATCCGCCTTCTCTATCGTTGAAAGTCTGTGGGCAATCACAAAGGTGGTACGACCGCGCGTTACATTACTTAACGATTTTTGAATCAAGCGTTCAGATTCATTATCCAATGCCGACGTTGCCTCATCCATAATTAATAGCGGTGCATCTTTCAACATCGCTCTAGCAATGGCTAAGCGCTGACGCTGACCACCGGATAATAAACTGCCGTTATCTCCAATCACCGTATCGTAACCGTTTTCTAACGATTCAATAAAGTCATGCGCATTGGCCAATTTAGCCGCATCTTTCACAGCGTCAATATCCGCGCCTTGCATTTCACCGTAGGCAATATTGTTTCTTACCGTATCATTCATCAACACCACTTGCTGACTCACTAACGCAATCTGTTTGCGTAAACTGGCCAGACTAAACTCATCGATATTGATACCATCCAGTAAAATCCGGCCTTTATCCACATTGTAAAAACGTGGTATCAGCCCAGCCAGCGTTGATTTACCGCCACCAGATGCACCGACTAGCGCAATCATCTCACCGGCTTTGGCGGTAAAAGAGATGCCATCTATGGTGTTATGCTTTTGTCCAGGGTAGGCAAAAGAGACATTCTCAAAAACCACTTCACCTTTAATATTTTTAGCGTCTTTATCACCCAGTTCTTCTTCCATGGCCGTATCAAGTTGGGCAAAAATATCCTGCGCCGCAGCCAGTGCTTTTTGAATAATACCCACCACCGAGGTTAATTGTTTCATCGGTTTACCGATGGTACCTGCGGCAACCAAGAAGGTAATAAACAAACCTGGTGACATGGATTTAATCGAGTTGGAGTCAATTCCCACATAGATTAGCAGCGATATAGCACAGGTTAATAACACCTGTATCGTGGGTGAAAAAATAGAATCGGTTAAGGCCATTTTAAGACGTTGTTTTAAACTGTATTCACAAACACCTTCAAAACGTTTGTTATCGGTGGCTTGTCCACCATAGATACGCATATCTTGTGTACCATTCACGGCCTCAGAAACCACATGGGTAATATCACCCATGGAGCTTTGAATACGTCTACTGATACGCCTGAATCGTTTACTGACCACATTGACGATCACACCAATAAAAGGTGCCACAACCAAAAACGTTAACATCAGCTGGTAGTTGATCCAAATCAGATAACTGAGCAATAGAATAACAATCATGCCTTCACGAAAAATAATCGTTAACGCATTGGTAACACCACCGGTTACCTGTTCAACATTAAAGGTGATACGTGAAATTAACTGGCCGCTATTTTTAGCCGAAATATACGCCATAGGCAGACGCACCATATGGGCAAACAAATCCAGACGCAGCTGATTAACCACTTTATTGCCGACATATTTCATAAAAAAACTGCCGGTGAAATTACCCACGGCCCGGGTTAACGATACCGAGATCATCAACACTGGAATAATAATTTGCACCTGCGACATATCGTTGGGGCGAAAGTCCATCACCTGATGCAAAACGCGACTGATAATACCGGTTTTTTCCTGCACAGGTACCGGGCTTTCACCACCCAAAGCATCAATTAAATACTGCAGCAAATCCACCGCCAACACATCCATCGCTGCAAACAAGGCAAAACCCAAAAAGCTTAATACAAAAGCCCAGCGCAGCGGCCAAACATAAGAAAGCAGGCGTTTATAGAGTTGCCAATCTGTTTGTTGACCCGCGGTGATCATATCTTTTTTCAAAACTTACTCGTTAGGCTGAATAGAGGTAATACTTAAATTGGTAAAACCCAATTGACCGGCGGCATCCATAACAGATACAACGGCCTGATGAGGCGATTGTGCATCGGCGGTGATAATAAAGGGTTTGTTAAAATCTCCTTCAGAAATTTTTTCAATCGCAGACTTCAACGTTGAAAATTGCGTATTCAATAATTTCTTGCCGTTAACTGAATATTCACCACGCTGAGTGACAACCACTTCAACCGCGCCCTGACTTTGCATTTGCAACTGTCCCTTGGCATCAGGCAGATCGATCGCCAGCTCGGTTTTATCGGTGAACGTTGTGGTTACCATAAAGAAGATCAATAACAAAAACACGACATCGATCAAGGGTGTTAAATTAACATCTACGGCAGCGTTAGATTGGCGTTTAAATTTCATCGTTTAGCGCCTATTCTTTTATATCAACCTGACGATTTGAATGCAGCGCATCCACCAGTTTCAAACTTTGCTGCTCTAACTGTATGACGATGCCATCGATACGACGGGTATAATAACGGTGCATAATCAATGCAGGAATCGCCACCGAAAGCCCGGTTGCGGTTGTGATCAACGCTTCAGAAATACCACCGGCTAACACCTGCGCATCACCTGTGCCTTTAATCATAATCTCGGCAAAAACCTTGATCATACCAATCGTGGTACCTAACAACCCTAATAAGGGCGTCACCGCAGCGATAGTGCCTAATGCATTTAAATAACGCTCTAAATCATGAATCACATGACTCGCCGCCTCTTCAATGCTTTCTTTCATGGTGTCACGTTGAGAGGAATTGGTTAAACCGGCCGCCAGGATATAACCCAGAGGTGATGACATTTTTAAATCTTTCATGCGTTTAGCATCGAAGTCGTCATTTTTTAACCAGATCCACACCTGAGCGATTAAATTAGCGGGTGCGATTTTACTGGGACTTAAACTCCAAAAACGCTCTACACAAATCGCTGCCGCAGCGACGGAACAAATAAGAATTGGCAGCATCAACCAGCCACCGGCTACAACAAACTCGTACACGGCAAACCCCTTTAAAATTAGAATGATTATCAACGCGCCATCATAGTCACAGCATCTGTAATACACAAGGTTTAGTCGGTTTATATGCACTGCATAATGCCTGCTTGCTGCGGTTCTGTGAGCTGTCTCGCCCTAGTGATAAAAAAGATTATTTTCACTCGCGGTTTTTATAGAAATTTGGCCATCGGCAAATACATTTAAATGAATGGCACCGACCTCTGCGGTATTAATTATTTTCACCCCCAATTGCTGATAACGGCTTAACACATGCTGATGAGGATGGTGATATCGATTTAAAAACCCGGCCGAGAGCAATCCATATTGAGGGTCTATCTGCTGAACAAATGCAACGCTGGATGACGTACGACTGCCATGATGAGGCAGCAATAAAATATCTGCCGCCTCAATACCTTGCTGCAATAAAAGCGCCTCCACTTCCCTCTCTATATCACCGGTTAATAAAATACTGATACCCGCCACCTCAATGCGTACAACACAGGATTGATTATTGCTCTTTTTGGCAAAACCAACACGCTTGTTAAATACCGGGCTAGGATGCAAAACCGTAAATTTTGCCTGCCCCCAAAACCAGTGAATATCGGAATCACATAGGGTGGCTTTAGTAGCAGAATCCGATTTCTTCCTGCTTCCCTCCCATTGAGCCAACAAGGTATCCGGCAGCAGCAGCTGATCAACGGTGAATAAGTCCAACAACGGCTGTAAGCCTCCGCTATGATCGTTATCCTGATGACTGATCATCAGCTTATCGATGTGCTTAATACC
>JABSRQ010000160.1 GCA_013215055.1 Pseudomonadales bacterium
CGGCATGGGCTCATATCATGGCCAATGGGGTTTCAATACTTTAGCCATTTAAAGCCGATTCTGCATAGAAGCTTCTTCGCCGATGTGCCTCTGCGTTATGCCCCCTTTACGCCCTGGAAACAGAAACTATTTAAATGGGTTAATCAGCTATAAAAGCAAAGCCTAGATAAATTAACATCATTATTGTAACGGCAGAACCTTGGCCGTTTTCATATTATTAAACCATTTTTTCATAGCGCTAGATGCGACGTTTTCTTCATTTAAAGGGATTTTTTTTGTACCCGAAGCAGAGTGTAAATAGACATCTTTATCATATAATCCCAGCGCATATTCATAGGGCTTTTGTAACAAATTTCTGCCCATAAAATAATCTGGCACATCTAAACCTAACAGGCTCAATAAAGTGGGCGCCAAATCAATCTGACTGGCAAAACTATCAGGCTTAATTGCCGAAAACATCCCGTCTTTTGTCATAAAAATCAGTGGAATCCTTGATACCCGATGATAGTCATCGGACATAGCCATGGTTTTAAATTCACCACCGGGGTGGGGATTATGATCAGAGGTAATAATCAACAAGGTCTCATCATCAAATAAATCATCTTTTATCAGTTTTTCTTCTAACAGTCCCAATTGAGTGTCGGCCCAATATAGCGCTTTAAACAACATCTCCTGCTTAGCAACTTGCGCAGGATGATCTTCAGCCCTAAAACCTGTGCGCAAGCCGGGATCATGTAAATCGATGGTTTTAATAAACAAAAAAATCTTTTCACCTTTTTGCTTCTGCGCCTTTAATAGCTCAATCGCTTCAGTATAAATCACATCGTTGCTATAACCCCATCCTATAGAACCCGGGTATTTTTTATCCAACTCCTCTTTGGCTATAAAGTGCTGCATCTTAAATAACTTGGGTAATGTAATGATTTCATTAGAATAAAACTTACTGACGCCACGCAAGAAATAACCGGCGTAGCCATCATGCTGCAATATTGAAAACAGGTTTTGCAGATTAAAGCGTGATCTAAAATCCGGCGTATAATCCAGCTGAGAATTTATGATGGCATTTAAGCCTTTATTGGTAGGCATATTGGCCGCAAAGAAGTTATCAATATGAGGGTATTTCTGTAATAACCTATCAAAGTTAGGGGTGATTTCGGCGGGAATTTGATCGTTATAATAATGAATATAATCGATAGGTAATGATTCAAATACAACAAATATGATTTTCGAATAGGTCTTATTGATAGGCGTGGATTGATGTACCGGTATGATATCTAAACGTTGTAAATAATCAGCCTCATCTGGCGTATAAGCCTGAAACTCTTTAAGACTCACGTCATTGGCGTCATCATTAACATATTGCCAAGTGACTGCCAGCAAGTTAAACCATACCGGCTGAGCGACCTTTGAGCGATACACCTCTTTGGTCCGCTCGATATGAATATCATGGGGGTTTATCTGAAACATAAAGGCGTCTAGACGACTAAAAACAAGATCAAAAACCAGACATATAAGCAGCAAAAAGGCATAATTTTTTGCTGAAAATAAACGTCTGGCTGTTGAACGTTTATCGCTAAATTTTACCTGTTTCTTCACCAGAAAAAATAATAAACCCGCCCCGGAAAAAGCCAAGACAACTAACGGCAGGGATACAACACCTTTAATCGAGCTCCAATTGAGGTTATCGAACAGCACCGATTCAACATGGGAAAACGTATAATAAAAATAAGCGGTATCAAAGGCATTTAAACAAACAAAAGCCACAATCAAGGCGATATAAATGATGATATAGGGTTTAGGGATTAAACTCAGCAGTACCAGAGGCAGTAACTCCAGTAAACTGCCCACTGCCAAAGCACTAAGAGCCAGCGGGCTGTAATTCATACCCACAAAATAAAAGCACAGCAGCTTCAAGCCGTAAACCAGAATAAACAGGCCTATTAACTCGAGTGCATGTGCATGAAAAAGCCTAAAGGAGCGGGTTTTACAGACAATATAAATGCTGGTCACAATAAAAAAATGCGCCATAAAATGCCTGATAATAGTAAACAAACCAATGGCTAGTGTGGCCTCATAAAAGAGGTTAACCACTAGCAACATTAAAATAATTAAATAGGTATTTCTTAACGATTTATCAGAAAAAGCAGACATGTAAGGCAAGACGTATAATCAGATTTATAAAGACAGTGTTTTACCATGATACAACAGTTAGTTGAATTGACATATCACGGCAACACAAATTAACAAGGCTAAGTTGTATTAAAATCGTACATCAAGTTAATAGAGAACAGATATCTAACAGGTTTTCTGAATATCGGAAAAAGATGTGAAGATCTAGACGCATTTGAAATTTTTTATAGCTTAACTACGTTAAACTATTAACCACTTATACATTTTATGTAACAAAGGACGTTGTTATGTACCGCATTTTTTTAATTAGCCTTAGCTTAAGCCTTTTATCCGCATGTGGCAGCGATAGTAAAGAAAAAATCAAAGACGAAGTTGATGACCGTACACCGGAAACTAATACAGCCGGGGTAAAAGCCCCGGTTAGTACTGATGCACCGCCCTTACAAATAGAAGTACAAGACGTGATACTTAAGTCATCAATTGTTAACACTCCCTCTTTAAGTCTCTCCTCTGAAACCGTGGCCAAAGTGGATTTTTATGGCGATTGTGAAGGTCTGAGTTTTAGACTGCAAGAAGGCGATAATTATTTCTATTTAAACGGCCTGCCCGAAGGCGACTATAACAACTGCGTTTATCAGCTCAGCGATGCTAAAGGCCAAATATATGAGGCCGTCACGCTCCCCCCCTTTACGCTTGAATACATCAAAAAAATCACTGAAAGCACGCATTCAAGCAGTGATGACAAACTCACCTCACAAACCATCACAAGCTATAACAACTATGGTGACATACTCACTAAAACGGCTGATAACAATGGTGATGGCATCATTAATACTAATGAAACTAACACCTATGATGACGCAGGTAATAAACTCACTAGCACTTATACTTCAGACGCCGATGGTGATGGCTTTAACAATACAATCCGTATTTATAAATACGATGAATTTGGCCACACCTTGAGTTACCAGCGTGATAATGAATCTGATGGCATCTGGGAAGCTAACCAGAGTTGGCAATACGACGTCAGTGCCGATGGTAAACCTTTAATCACTTATACTGATAACAATAATGATGGTATCGTCGATACAATAAGCTCAGTAACTTACAACTTTTACGGTTCAATATTGAGCAGTACAACAAGTACAGCCGAGGGTGTATTACAAACGAAACAGCTTTTTAGCTATGATGAAAAAAACAACCGTTTTTCATAATACAAGTATAATGTGGGGGTTGGGGATGGGGATGGGGATGGGAAATATGACTATATCTATATTGTAACCTTCAATGAAAAAAACAGCATTACCAGCTCATCTGTAGACAATGATGGAGATGGCATCTTCGATAAAATCTCGACCAGCACCTACGATAACCGTAATAACGAACTAAGCTTTTCTCGTATAGAAAATGGCATACCAGGTTTAACCCGCACCACTGAATATAATGATTTAAACCAAAAAATGATGCAAATATACGATACTGAATCCGATGGCACGCCAAATTCGATTTCTCATTTCAGCTATGATGAAAATAACTTTCTAGCGGGCTTTACCCGTGATCAAGGTGCTGATGGTACTGTTGATTATAGCCAACAAAAAATCAATGATGCCGCAGGCAATGTACTGGAAGAGTACCTGGACTCTGACGGCGATGGCCAAGCCAATCGAATCACAAAAAACACCTACGATGATTTGGGCCAACTATTACGCTACACCCATGATTCAAATGGAGATGGCCAATTACTTCTAGCCGAAGATTATCTCTGGGATGATAAAGGTAATCGCATTGAAATCCGCAAGGATAAAGGTGGTGATGGCATTGTAAATTTCATCACTAAAACAGAATATATCTATTAAAAATAAACCGGTTTCTTACGCTTTGCGCCCTATGTATATCATCTAAACATAGGGCACGAAAAACTGCGAAAATCTACAGCAAGTTTGTAAGCAGTGATCTACTTGCCTGCTTTATTTTTATGCTTTTTCTTCATCCATTGTTGCATCTTCTGTTGCTGATCAGACGTTAACACCTTATAAATATCCGCTCGCATATTGCCATGGCGCAAGATCTTGGCTTTAACTTCGGCTGCACGTTGATCTGCAAAGGCAGTTAATTTTTGTTGATAATTTTTGCCATTGGGATCAAGCTGCTGAAAACCTTTAAAGGCCTGTTTACGTGAATGCTTTTTATCCGCAGGGTATTGCTTTGCAATCACTTTCAATTCGCTAACTTGCTGCTCGTTTAAATCCAGCTTCTTTTGCATTTTTTCAATACGTTTATCACTGAGCTTGGCATGATGCCCCTGCTGACACCCATTCTTATGCCCTTTCTGATGATCATCCTGGTGACCTCCCGCATAGGCAAAAGATGCCAAAAAAAACATCGCTGCTGCTATTATCAAATAAGACTTCTTCATCATTGCATTCATCGTAAACCTCGGTTGTTTTTATCAATTGGACCCACACAGTATGGTTGAATGCTCTGTAAAGTTGGGTGTTGAAATGTAAACTTTCGTAAAGTGTAGTGGCTTGCAGCGCCATATTGATTACACTTTCACCATGAACAAAATAAAGACACCACCCGATTCCCGCATTCCCATTGCATTGATCGACGATGATAAAGTACTTAACGCCATGTTAAGCGAATATCTGCAGCAGGAGGGTTTTCAGGTGGATAGTTTTTATAACGGCGAAGAGGCCTTAGCGGCTATCCATAGTCCCAGCCAATATCAGGCCATCGTCCTGGATATTATGATGCCTAAGATCAATGGCCTTGAGGTATTGCAGCAGCTACGAAAAACCCTGCAAACACCCATCATCATGGTAACGGGCCGCGGTGATGATATCGACAAAATATTGGGCTTGGAGATGGGCGCCGATGATTATTTGGCTAAACCCTGTAATCCAAGAGAATTGTTAGCCAGAATAAAAGCCATTATACGCCGTAGCCAAATCGACATCACGTCTAAGGTGCTGCTGGATGCCCCTTTAAATATTGCCGGTATCTGCCTGAATGCCAAGGCCAGAAAAGTCAGCGTCAATCAACAAACATTAGCACTGACCTCGGTTGAATTCAGTGTATTACAACTCTTAATGCAATCGGCGGGTGAGCCCGTTAGCAAAGAGCAGCTGAGTCGCGACGTTTTACAGCGTGAATTATCGGCCTATGACCGCAGCATCGATGTACATGTCAGCCGCATTCGAAAGAAACTGGATCAGTTACTTAACACTGAAAATCCGATAAAAACCTTAAGAGGCCAGGGATACCTTTTCAGCCATGAAGTTTAATCAAAGCAGTTTATTCTGGAAAATATTCCTGGCTTTTTGGTTGGCCAATATTCTGGTACTTGTTTCCGCCAGTTATATCACCTTGCAAAGCAGTGAAAATCGTCAACGTCAGTTTCATCAACAGCAAATGATTGAACGTATAGGCGAGTTTTTAATTCCTGCCTTGGAAAACCCAGCACTGTATAATAAAAAGAAACTTAAAAAGATCCGTAAAAGAATTCGCATCACCGATAATAACGGCCAAGTGCTGATTAACACCTTAAAAAAATCGCATCGTCTGGCTAAAAATCCCCGAATAGAAAAACATATTTATAAAGCCGAAAATGGCCAAACTTATACCATTGAAATCCCCGTTGATAGAGCCTCACATTTTTTATATCAACATATTCATCGATTATTAATATTACGGCTTATTTTCATTTTGATTTTTTCAGGCTTGGTGAGTTATTTTTTAAGCCGTTTTATTACCCGCCCTCTTATATTATTGGGACAGCAAAATAAGTCTTTTTCTGAAGGACATTTTGATCTAACCACTAACATGCGCGATAACCATACCCACAAAAAAAACCTATTAAGTCGCCCCGATGAAATAGGTGACCTGGCCAGAGAATTACACGCTATGCAATCTAATATCCGCGGGCTTATGCATGATAAACAGCAGCTGCTGCACGATGTATCCCATGAATTAAGAGCACCACTAGCGCGGCTAATGGCCGCAACGGCCTTAATTGAACAGAAAACCCCTGAAGAGCAGCCTTTATTAGAACGTTTAAATCATGAATGTGAGCTCATGTCGGCATTGATTGATCAGATCTTAAATCTGTCACGTTTAAATGAAATAGCCATGTCTTCTCAAAACATCGATATACAGGCGACACTCAATCACTGCCTGCAGGACTGCCTATTTGAATTTCCCGATAACAAGATACAGCTAAACGATAGCCCTGCCCTATTTTTACACGGTGATGAACAATATATTCAAATGGCCATCATGAATATATTACGTAATGCCTGCCAACACAGTGGCACTGAAACCGGCATAGTGATAAACACAGAGAAAGTAAAAGACGGCATTAAAATATGCATTAACGATAATGGCAAAGGCATAGCGCCTGAGCAGTTAAAGCATCTATTTAAAGCCTTTTATCGCGAGGATCAAAGTGCAGGATTTGGTTTAGGTTTGAATATTGCACAACGGGTGATAGAAAAAATGGGGGGGAATATCACCGCCAAAAATCAATCAGGTGGTGGATTATCCGTGGCTATTTTCATTCCTACTGCTCAGTGAATATTTGTATTGCCTATTATATGCATATTGTTAGCAGCCAAGTTAGTGCTAGGATGAGGCACCTGTTGATAAAAACGCCAGGTATTTTTTTCTTCTTTTGCCAGGTACATGGCCATATCGGCATAACGGCATAAGCGGTCAGCAGTGTCGGCATTTTCAGGATAATAAGCCACTCCCAAGCTGCCACTTACATTCACCGATTGTCCGTCATCCAACGTGATATCTTGTGAAATAGTAGACAGAATTTTTTCCATAATAGGCTGCATTTTATCGTTGTCGCCTATACCTTGCAGGATGATGGCAAACTCATCACCTCCAAGTCTCGCCACCATATCGGTGCCACGAACAATAGCCGCTAAACGTTTCGCGATGATCCTTAACACAACATCTCCGGCATGATGGCCCAGGGTATCATTGATGGGTTTAAAACCATCTAGATCGATATAAATCAGAGCTAATGGATAATCTGAGTGCCAGGCAGCATCGATAGACATTTGTAAGCGGGTATCAAATTCAGCGCGATTCCCCAAACCGGTGAGAGAATCATGGCTGGCCTTGAAGGCAAACATATTTCGTTCTTGGGTCAGCAATTTTTTCATTTGCTTGCTGCTGACTTCGTAGCTGGCAACCACCAATAAAATGCTAATCAGACTTGCCAGCGGCATGATGATATTAAGCGCGGTGACATCAGCGGCATTAATAATCACCTGCATCGATTCATATTGCTCCATGACCGGATATCTGAAGGCTAATTCATCAATACCCCATATCGCTAAAAATGTAACAACGGTAATCATCGACCAGAAAAGAGCGGAGCGAAGATTGGTGAAAACAAACGCAAACACAGGTGGTATTAACAGGGTGTACATCAATGGGGAATAAATTCCGCCCGTAGCCCAGCTTGAAATAACCGCACCCATAAAAATACCCGCCAGGGTAATATTACCCGCCGTGTTTAATGCTGCAAAACGATTAAGTATAAAAAGAGAAACCACATAACTTGCCATACACAGGCCAATCAACGTGATGCCACCGTCTCTGATTGCGGGAGATTCTGCAAAGAAATAGAACAAGACCGGTATGAGGCACATTGAAATAAGCATGATGCCAGCCAGAGTGATAAGCAGCACCTCAGATTTAAGTCGAGTCTCTAGGTCCTCAAGTAAGCTATCCGGAATAATACGATGGCTTACAACCATAAATTTATTAATATCTTTATTTTTTGGCATTCTGTATCCCAGAATTTATAAGGCGATAACAACGATAAATTCGGTTTCCTAATAAGTGCCATGCTTGCAACGTCACCGCTGATTTTTATCGTTATTATTGTATAAGCTTAGTTGATAACTATCAGAACTCATGCCAACCCTTTAAAGTTGTGGAAACAGTACATTAAAACGTTAACTGGATCACACAAACCTTCGCGGTGATGACATTATTTGTCATGCATAGTCACTTTCTGTCAATACAGCCCCCTTCACTCACTATTCGCGGGGCTGAAACAAGTGCCCCAAACACTTACCATCAATATAAACTGCGAGAAATTTCCGCCAATGTTTCACTGTTATTTTTTAGCAGCAATAATTGTTTTCCATCTTCTGATAAGGCATTTAACGAAACAGGAATTTTGGCATAAGCAGGCAAGCTTTTCATCGAGGGTAACCCCGAAGCTTTGCGGCAATAAGAAGCATTATAATAGAGTGCAAGATTAACAATATCCAATGCATCCATATCCCCATCGTTAGAAAACATCCATTCACCACTATGCCTAACGATGTTTAATATATGTGGATCGATACTCCATTTAGTCAATAAAATCATCGCCAAATCTTTACTGTAATGCCGACAGATATCAATAAAGTCTTCTTCATCCGGTATCTCGTTTGCATCATTAAGGGCAGACAAAATGGCCAGAGAACCCACTTCGGACATTAAGCTGGCAATCAGAACTTCATCCACCGAATGATAATTTAATCGACTGGCAAGAAAAACCGCAATCGTGGCTTTATCAATTTGACGTTTCCAGCAATGGTCGAAGATCAACCTGAATTGGCGATTCTTCATCGGGAAAATACTTTTAACACTGTGTACCATGACGATATTACTCACGGTATTCATGCCCAGCAGGTTGATAGCCCCCTGCAGTGTTGTGATCGGGAATTGGGTGCGGTATAACGGCGAAGAACTGTATTTAATCAATAAAGCACTTAGCCCAGGATCTTGGCTGACCAGCCTGGCCAAATGCAAAGCCGAAGTATCCGGATCGGCGACAGCCTTACGAATGCTAAATGTAATTGACGGCAGGCTGGGTAAATTTTCCGATTCATGCAGAACATGGCGAATAACCCGCCTAAAGGTCTCAAAATGGCCTATGCTTTGATCCAGAATAAACACCCCTAAATGTCAATAGCCACACAAGTATAGTCAGGGATTGGATGACATCCGAAAATTTATCTATAAAGTAACATCACCACATCAATCGAGCCCAATTAACCGGCTGGGGTTATTAATGACGCCAGGGATTCTTGTCAGAAAACGTACGCAAATATAATTTTTCTACCTTGTCTCTGGCCCAGGGGGTTTTACGTAAAAACTTTAAACTGGATTTAACCGAAGGATCTTTTTTAAAGCAGTTGATATTGATTAACTCTGCCAGTTCCTCCCAGCCATAATAATCCTGTAATTTTGTCACCACTGTTTCCAGCGTAATACCATGTAAGGGGTAATTCGGTTGTTGATCACTCATCATAATGCTCCAGAAAATCTAACATCAATTAAACTCTTGCATAAAATCTAACATGCCTTGATGTCTAACGGTATGGCGATGATTGGCCCATAACTCTTTAATCTTATCCTGATTACAGATTTTTCTATCAACCAATACACGTGTTTTAAGTTCGCCTATTTTTTTATCGGTGGGGCATTTGCTGAAGATGGTTTGATTGCTGATTAAATCCATAAATGGGCCGGATTTACTGGTAGGCATGATAAACAGCAATTGCAAACCTAAGGTTTCAGTTAGATAACTGATCACTTCACGCGAGCGGGTTTCATCCATCTTCGAGAATGCTTCATCAACCAGCACCATGCGGCAATGGGTTGTGCCTTCATTAAATTTAAAGGCCGAGGTGACAGCCGCTGAGCGAATAATATAGGCAGGGGTTTCCAACTGACCACCGGAGCCGGTTCCATAGGTGCTCAGCGCGATAGCCTCTTTATTTAGCGGCTCTTTATAGATTTCATATTCGCGATAATTACGGTAATCGCTGATACGCCTTAATTCACGTTGCGCAACCTGCTCATCTTTATCCAATAACATGGATAATAATTTATCCCTGACCTCACAAGATTTCTCACTGAGGTCAGCATCAAATAAACCCGAACCATCACCCAGATTTGGCATATCAATCACTTCTTTGAAGAAGCGTTGGTATTCTTTGAATTCCGGCAACCAGCTATAACCAAAATAAAAACGTTCCTGGTCGGCCCCAAAGCGGTGGTGTTCCAACTCCTTGTTTAAATCATCAAGCACTCGTCTACCTTCGTTAATCGATTGGTAAATCGAGTGACATAAATTAGTCACAAAGGCGGTATTAAAACTGTCTTTTAACGCGCTGATTTTTTCGAATTTATCCACCAGCACATTATTTTTTAAACCATTATAAACACCCGCGATATCGCGTTTTATTGCAACAATAGATTTAAAGAAGCCGGCATCGTGACGTTGCTGAAACTCCATCAGATAAGCAATCGTATTATAACTATTGCAGTGTTGATTATGTTCTGACACGACACGGTATAGATGACGTTCCTGCTCTTCAATCTGTTTTAAATGCTGCTGAATTTGATCATCAAAACACTGGGAAGCCATGGCTTTTTTAGCTTGGGCTTCACCCTCTTCCAGCGCTTTTTCACTATCAAAGTCGACATAAACACCGCTAATAGACAATACCGACTTTTCGTGTTCTTCCTGCTCTAGCTGGATATTATCCACATCGTTAGCCAGGCGTTTGATTTCATCAATCAGCTTTTCAACGCCGCTGCATAAACGGCCATGGTCATGTTGTAAATCTTTACCGGCTTGTTCGGTTTCACTATGCTCTTGCTGAGCTTGATCTAAGGCCTGCTCTAAATCGATAAATTTGGATAAATCCAAGCTCGCTAATTGTTGCTCGGCCTGTTGCATTTTACGGAAAATATCCAACATCGATTTAATATAATCAGAACAGCTTACCGATTTGATTTTCTCAATCACATCATAAACCGTATTCGCAGCGCGAT